>CAZIGH010000008.1:0-123977 GCA_964538625.1 uncultured Verrucomicrobiaceae bacterium | reverse complement strand
CGTGGAGGGAGTCGTGGGACTTCGCTGGGAGGTGGAGGCGTGATGGGTGACCGAGCGCTTTGCTGCATAAAGGATTTCATCCGATGGCTTCTGAGGCCTGGACTTCTATCCTAGAATGTTATTTTTCGGCCTGCCCGCCTGATTTCAGAACGGAGGCGAGCATGAGGCGGAGTTGGTCGCGCATGATGATGAATACGTCTGGCTCGGCATTGACTCTGCCGTAATAGATGGGGGTGTCTGCCCCTGGCTGGGTGGGGGCGAAGTTGTATTCAATGGTGCGGGTTTTGCCCTGTGGCTGAAGGGGGTCGATGAGTAGGGTGACGCGTAGGGTGATGGCGGGAGTGAGAAGGGCTTTGGCTGCGTTGGTGCGGTCCTGGAGCCAGTCCTGGACTTCGAGTCCACCTATTTTGCTTGCCATGGCGTCGGCTTTGACGCGGTCGATGAGGTCGGTGATGCTTCGCCCGGCGACGGAGCCGGTCCAGGTGGCGAGTGTGGGATCGTAGTCTAGGATGACGGGTGGCTGGGTGCCGAGGGAGATGGAGATCTGCTTGAGCGCGAACTGGGTAAATCTGGCTGGATGGAGGGATTTCCATCGAGCGCTGTCGCGTGGGATTTCGTTGATGACTTCTGCTGGTACGCGATACACGAACGGTTCGTGGGCGTATTTTGCAAACCAGCGGCCTTCTGTATTGGATCCAAAGCTGAGCTGGCGGGGCATGGAGGAGGTGTCTGGCGGGGTGGCTGGTATTTCCGGCGCTGTGAGGGTGACTCCGGAGGGGAGTTCCTGCCAGCCGAGCGTGACGAAGGGGTCATGAAGTCCGTAGAGTTCGAGGTTGGCGGCGGAATCTGAGGCGAACTCTAACACGCGATGTTCATTGAGCGCTTCGAAGAGGCGAAGTACTCTGCCGCCATTGGCCGGTACCCAGGCTCCATGCCGGTGCAGCACCCAGTAGTCTCCTGCGCGGTGAAGGGAGGCGGTGCCTGCCAGTTCGCTGTGGATGGAGAGTGCGGCGATCTGTTCCGGGTCCACTCTTGCGATGTGGTCGTCTCGTAAGTCGTTGAGCTTGGCCCAGAGTTCGGGAAGGCGTTCGCTGGTGATGGTGAAGGTGCCTTTTCTGTGGGAGGCGGTGGCGACGGTGCTGGTGCGGTTGGTTTCTTCTGGGGTTTGGAGAATGATCTCTAGGGGTGCGGTCAATTCGGGGGTGTGGAGCGAGACTTGGAGGGATTCTGCGGGGATGGCTGCGGCGGTGACTGAGCCTGCGGCGGCGTGGGTAATTTGCAAGTTCATGAGGGTGGCGAGCAGGGCGTTGACGCGCTCGTCGTGTGCTCGGGTGGCGAGGGGCTTGGTCAGCGCCCAGGGGGCTTTGGGTTTTTCGCGTTGAAGCTCGATGAGTCCATGCCCGTTCTGGAGGGTGAGGGTGGAGATGCTTTCTAGTGGGATGTGGATGAGTTTCATGTCTCGCCACTGTTCGGGCGGTGCTTTGAGGAGGGCTGAGACCGGTGTGCGTACGACGTAATGACCGCGCTCGCCTTTTTTCAGCGATGGGACGGAGAGATGGCAAGCGCCTTCGATGACGGACTCGGTGCCTACCCAGCACTCTGCGAGGGTGACGCCTGCGCCTTTGAGGGTGAGGTGGTGGATGGGTTCGGCGAGTCCGGTGCGCTTCCATGCCTCATCCCGCAGGTCGTCACGACTTACTTTTTCAAGCCATTCGGCATCGCTGATGGATTTGATAAGCTGGCTTACGCGTTCGGGATCTGCGGCGTCATTGACGGGATCATCAATGCGCCAGAAGAGGTCACTGATGTGAAGGCGGAGGGTTTGCTGGTCGGACTCGATGAGGATTTCGTCCACTTGATCAGCGGTGAAGTGGAAAGGTTTCCATTCGCGCGCCTGCGCTTCTGCGGTGGTGGGCACCCATTCCTCCAGGCGATAAACGGCCACGCCCAAGATGAAGGCGAGGATGAGGAGGAGGAAGGTGGAACGTGGTCGCATGGCGTGGTGGGTGGAATGCGGCTGCGGTCAGGAGGCGCGTCTGCCGGCCCAGACGGAGAAGCCGATGAGCAGGACGAGTGCGGGGGCGGCTAAGGCGGTGATCCAGAAGATGAGGTCATGCTGCCTGGGGGTGAGCTGGACGCGGTACATTTCTTTTCGCT
Source organism: uncultured Verrucomicrobiaceae bacterium (assembly GCA_964538625.1). Taxonomy (GTDB): domain Bacteria; phylum Verrucomicrobiota; class Verrucomicrobiia; order Verrucomicrobiales; family Verrucomicrobiaceae; genus JAEUHM01. The sequence continues at coordinate 121,820 of CAZIGH010000008.1, read as the reverse complement.
TGGGTGGCGGGCCGATGAGGCGCTCGCGGTTCATCATCCAGTTGAGGGCGGAAGCGATGAAGTCTTGGTTGGTGGCTAGCCTGGTGCGGGCGTCGAGTAGGGAGGCGTTGCCTACGACGACGAGTCGAGCACTGTCCACGCGGAGGCGCTCGTCTGATACGGCACCGCGCTCTGCTGAGGCGGCGATGACGAGTGGGGGTGGTTCGTCGTCGGGGCCGGGTTGAGGCAGGTCGTCCAAGTAGTCCACCTCACCCCAGTAACGACTGTCTGCAAAGAGGAGTGGAGTGAGGGTGATGGAGAGTTCTCTTAGCCGTGAGTCTTCGAGTCTGAGGTCGAGGGACTGGGTCTGCGAGCTGAAGGTGGTGGTAGCGTCTCGGAGGGCCTTGGTGAGGGTGGCTTCTCTGGAAAAGCTGGCTTCGACGGAGAACTGCTTGCGCGGGCCGGCGGCGGTGGATTCGGCGTAGAGTACGCGGTTTCCGGATGGGCGTATGCCTGCCGACTCCAGAAGTGCGTCCAGTTGCGGTGTGTTGGAGGCGGGGTCCAGCATGACGAGCAGGCCGGAACGCTTGAGTTCCCAGTAGGCGCGGAGCGATGCCGCCTCGCGCTCCGAGAGGTCGTAGCGCGGTCCGATGAGCAGGACGCCGCTGGCATCTTCTGGGATGGAGGGTACGACGCCGAGGTTGAGCGACTTGACGCTGAAGTTCTGCTGGTTTCCGAGTTCGGTGAGTGCTTGGAGTACCATCTCGGAGTCTGCCTCTGGGCGTGCGCCTTTGCCGGACACGAGGTAGAGGGTGCGGTCTGTGCCTGACATGAGTCCGTCGATGGCTGAGATGATGGCATCCTCTCCGCGAAGGTCCACGCGGGGGTTATCCTTGTCCGGTCCCGGGGTGGTGATGAGGAGTTCTTCTTCTTTGATGAAGCGGCTGCGCTTGTTTGCGCGGATGAAGATTCCGCTCTGGTCGAGTGTGAGACCGTTCTCTGCTTTGAGCTGCTCGGTGCGCTCGACATCCCGAACGGGATCAAGGAACTCGACCTTGATAAGGCGCTTGCCATTGCGGCGGAATTCGTCCGTGAGTCCCTGGAGGTATTCATGCAAAGGGGAGCCGCGGACGAAGATGACGGTCATCTGGACTTCTTTGCCGAGCTTTCGGAGGTAGCCGAGGGTGGACTGGCTCAGGGAGTAGGTGCCTGAGGGGCTGAGGTCTTTGCGCCAGTAGTAGCGCTGGCTGAGGTAGTTGACGGCCAGGAAAATGAGGATGCTGAGCAGGATTTGGAGAAACACGTTAAGCCCGATGCCGAAACGGCCTGGAATGGAGGAGGCGGTGCTGGATTCACGGGGCATGAGGTGGAGGAGAGAGGGGGGTCAGGGTTTCCAGCGACGGAACTCGACGACGTGGTGAGTGAGTGCAAGGAAGAGCAGGGTGAGGCTGGCGTAATAGACCATGGGCCTCGTATCCAGGAGTCCGGAGGTGAAGGTGCGGATGTGATCTGTGGAAGAGATGTACTGGACCAGGTCCACAAATGGCTCTGGTACGTTGCGACCGACCTGGATGAAGGTGCCAAGCAGGAAGTGAAGGAGCGAGAGGGTGAAAGACACGACGGCGGCTACGATTTGGTTTGAACTCAGGGAAGAGGCGAAGCAGCCCAGGGCGAGGTTGAAGCAGCCCATGAAGAAGAGGATGAGGTAGCTGCCATTCAGTGCGCCGAGCGGTACGGCCACTTGCCCGGCAGTGAGCCAGTGGACGAGCCAGAAGTTGCCGAGGCTGGGGAGCCAAAGCAGACAGTAGAAACAGAGAGAGGCGGTGAACTTGGCCGCCACTACGTGCCAAGCTCTCACTGGTGCGGTGAGCAGCGTCTCGAGGGTGCCCATTTTTTTTTCCTCTGCGAAGAGGCGCATGGTGAGCAGTGGAAAGATGAAGAAGTATGAGAGCCAGAACCAGCGGGAGTAGAAGGTCCAGGTCACGATGCTGCCGCCGCTTGGCTCCCCCTCCAGGATGGACAAGGCGGCGCGGAAGGAAAAGCCGTTGAGCACCATGACGAGCGCCAGCACTACGTAGGCCACAGGCGAGACGAAAAACGCCCGCAGCTCTTTGCCGAGCAGGATGAAAAAACAACGCATGGGGGAGATGTGGCCGTGGAGAGTGGTAAGAGAGCGAAGGGGGATCCTTGTTCCTGGCATTCGGGACGCCGTGGACAAGGAGCCTTTTGGATAACACAGGGGGCCATTTCAGACAATGGCGGAAGCATCTTTTTCCTCCCGGTGTCCGTTGTGACCTACTCGACAAACCTGGCTGAGGCCTTCGAGATTGGCCAGGGCTGGAGAGAGAACCTAGCATCTGCCCTTGCTCGCTGCCCTGCCATGGAGCATGTATAGGGTCCTTGTTTCAAAATCCGTAATCAACCCCAACCATGCCTACCTACGACTACCAGTGCCAGACCTGTGACCACAAGTTCGAAGCTGTCCAGTCCATGAAGGATCCGCACCTCACCGAGTGCCCGCAGCCCGGGTGCAGCGGCCCGGTGAAGCGTCTCATCGGACGCGGCTCCGGGTTCATCTTCAAAGGCAACGGCTTCTACATCACGGACTATCGGAGTGAGTCCTATAAGGCGGCGGCTAAAGCGGAGTCCGCAGCGGCTTCTGGCGGATCTGGCAGTGGCTCCTCAAGCAGCGCGTCGTCTGCGGCACCTGCGGCTGCGACGAGTAGCTCTAGTGGAGGCTCCTCACAGGGCTCATGAGTGCCATGGCGAGGCTGCTCCAGCTGGTCTGTTTCGTGGTGCTGAGTGCCATGCTCGGTGCTGGGCTGGCGTTTCACAAGGCACCTCGGCTGGAGCACCTGCTGCCACCGCAAGCCAGCGAGAAGGATGCCACGGATCTGGTGGAGATGATCTCACAGGTGGTCATCAAACAGGCTGGTCGGCAGACTGTGGACGAGGCTGACATCAACCGGTTTCTCACGACTACTCTGGCCGCGCGTCAGGAAGGGCTCACTCAGCGCTGGGCCACTCCCCAGCGGGTGTTGTGTGACCTGACGGAGGATGCAGCGCGCATTCATTTCATGTGGCGCTTGGGGCGTCACGCCGTCCACGCGGCGGTGGAGCTGCATGTCTCCAGGCAGGGGGAGAACTTGGTCTTCGACATCACTGGTGGCCAGTATGGTTCCCTGCGGGTGCCACGCGTACTGCTTTCACCACTGAGGCCGGCGCTGGAGCGCCTGGCCGAGGCCTGCCAGCCGGAGATTCAGGCCCTGCTCACTCTGCCGCGACTCAGCGTTGCAAAAGAGAAGCTGGTGCTTGACCCCACCTTCTGAGATACTCCAGTTAACCTCCTCCATGATGCTTCGCCGACTCGCCGTCCTCACTCTGTTCGCTAGCGTGTCCCATGCCCAGGATACGCGTCCGCGCATCGAGGACACGCCTCCTGCACTGAGCCTGCCTCCGCTGAAGGAGCTGCCGCCACCACCGCCCTCTGCGCCGAAGGATGCGCCAGCGTCGCCAGCCCAGTCTCCCAAGCCCGCGCCTTCTACGGCGGCACAGGATCCGACACCGCCGCCCTCGACGATCCGTGCGCAGCAACCTGCGAAGCCGGCTGCCTCTTCCACCAGTGCCAGCGGGCTTTTTGTGGTGCATGGGGCGGACTTGAAGGTGCGCACGGAAATCACACGGCGGTGTGAGGCGGTAGCAGCGGAGGTGAGAGGGCTGCTTCAGGATTCCCAAGAGGGAGCCATTCCCATCGTCATCGCCATTCGGACGGCACCTGATTTGAACCCTAATCTCCCGGCAGTGGTGCCGAACATTTCACAACTTGCCCACGGTGGCTTTCACCTTCAGATCACGGTGCAGGCGAGGCAGGACTTCAACCCCGGAGACCTGCGCAAGGAACTCATTCGCATGCTTCTCGTGGAGCGCATCCTGCGTGGGCATCAATCCATAGACCCCAAAGGCAAGGTGCTTCCGGACTGGCTGCTCATCGGTGTGCATGAGGCGCTGGACTACCGCTCCCGAACGAGGCCCTCCGCGTTGTTCGCGACTGTGTTTGGCACGGGGCGGGTGTATGGCATCGAGGAGATTCTGGACGCGGACGTGACGTCTTTGGATGCGCTTTCGCGGGCGGTGTTTGACACGTCCTGCTGTGCGCTCATTCTGACGCTGTTGGAGCAGCCGGACGGCTCGCTGGCCTTTCGAAAGTTTCTCAATGCCTTGCCTGTCGATGACAGGAGCAACCGGGAGCTGTTGAAGGTGTGGTTTCCTGGACTGGCGCTCACCGCCTCCTCTCTGGAGAAGTGGTGGAGTCTCCAGATGGCGAACTTGTCCCGCCCGTCCGTCTTTGAAACCCTGGGGCCTGCGGAGACGCTGGAGGCGCTGGAAAAGGCGCTTTATTTCCGCGTCAGCGCTGCACCTCAGCCGCCCCCCCCCGTCCGCAGCAGCGCCGCCCGCAGTACGCCCAAGCCGCCGGTGGAGGAACCTGCGCCAGAACCGGAGAAAAAGGGCTTGCTAAGGGGACTCTTCAGCTTCGGTGACAAGAAGGAGGAAGAGGAAAAGCCTGCTGCTCCGAAGAAGGAAGAAAAACCTGTCCCAGCGCCCGTTCCCGCCAAGCCTGCACCACCTGAGAAGAAACCCGCCGCAGAGGAACCCAAGCAAGAGGGAGAGGGTGGGCCGAGCTTGTTCCGGCGCTGGTTCGGGGGGGACAAAAAGGACTCAGAAGAGGTGCCACCGGTGGACAAGAAGAAGGATGCCGCTGCTGACTTGCCAAAGGCTGGTCTGCACCTCGCCTCACCTCTGCTTGCGTTGGCAGTGGAGGCGCTTTTTGCGGACGATCAGGGGCACGCCCGGCCCGTGGTGAGCATCTTTGGGTTTGGCAAAAAGAAGACGCCAGAGGAGATCGAAGCCGAGGAGAAAGCGAAGGCGGAAAAGGCAGCCGCGAAGGCGAAGGAGGAGGCAGCGCGTAAGGCTGAGGAGGAAGCCAAGGATGCCGCGAAAAAGAAGGCCGCAGAGGAGAGGGCAAAAGCCCGTGAGGAGGAGCGTGCGCGGGAAGCCGCCGAGAAGGCGGAGCGCGAGGCCGCCCGCGATAAAGAAAAGGCCATGAAGGATGCAGAGGAGGCCAAGAAAGAAAAGCCAGCCCCTGAGGAGAAAAAGGAAGCTGTGTCGGCGGCTCCAAAGCCTGCTCCCGAAGTTGCAGAACCCAAACCGCGACCCAAGTCGGCACCCGCCCCAGCCACACCTTCCACGCTGCCGCTGGAGGAGTTTGCGAAAGTGGCCGCTCGTAAGGATGCGAAGGCCATCTGCGCTGCCACCATCAACAACCTCGCAGCGCTTAATCGCAGGGCGCACCCCTTGTTCCGTCCCATCATCGCCCAGTACATCGGTGTTATAGGAGCCGTTGGTGAAGGGCGCACCAAGGATGTGGCTGCGGCGCTTGCAGAGTTGAAGATAGCCCGGGAAGCGGCGCTGAAGCAGGCGACGGACGTGCAGGCGCACCTCGACTGGTATGAGGCCTCTGAGACGAAGGACTACACCGGGTTGTTTGATGACTATCTGCGGCTCCCGGAGACCATAGCCAAGGAGCTGCCGCCGCGTGGCGACGTGATTTCACAGCATCTCAATGAGCTGGAGAAGGTCAGCAAGTGATGACCACCTTGCCAATGTGAAGGCCGGACTCCATGCGTTTGAGCGCGTCCACCGTGTTTGCGAGCTCAAAGGTGGAGTCAAGCACGGGGCGCATTTTGTGGAGTGTGATGCAGCGGAGCATGTCAGCGAACATGGCGCGTGATCCGACATACACGCCGTCCAGTCTGATGGACTTGCGCACGATCTGGACGGTCTGGATCTGACCCTCGATGCCGCTGAGTACGCCGATCATGGCCACATGTCCGCCGAAGCGCACGGCCTTGAGTGAGCGATTGAGCGTGTCGGGTCCGCCCACTTCCACCACCTTGTCCACTCCGCGCCCATCGGTTTGTGCGAGCGCCCAGTCTTCCCAGGCTGGGTCCGCCTTGTAGTTGTGTACGGCATCGGCACCGAGTTTGCGGAGTTCCGATGCCTTTTCGTCACTGCTGGTGATGGCCAGTACGCGGGCACCGGCCAGTTTCGCAAACTGGAGTGCGAAGATGGACACGCCTCCGGCACCGAGGATGAGGACGCTTTCGCCCGGGCGGAGATTGCCCTTCACCATGAGAGCGCTCCAGGCGGTGACGGCGGCGCAGGGCAGGGTGGCGGCTTCTTCAAAACTGAGGTAATCCGGGATGGGCAGCAGACATGAGGCCGGCATGACGGCATACTCTCTGAGCAGGCCATCTACCAGTCCACCCAAAGCGGTAGCTTGATGGGAAGGCAGGAACTCACCTTCCTGCCATTCGGGCATGAAGGGCATGACGACTCGTTCTCCGACCTTCCAGTTGGCCACACCTTCGCCAAGCGCTGCGACTTCTCCCGCGCCGTCTGAGCCGGGCACACGTGGGATGGGGCCAGTCACGCCGCGTATGCCCATGACATTCATGTAGTCGCGAAAGTTCAGGCTGGCGGCGCGCACACGTATGAGGACTTCGCCACGTCCGGGAAGCGGAGTGGGCACTTCTTTGAGCTGGAGGGAGGCAAAACCTTCCGTTCCCGTAATCTGGATGGCCTTCATCGAGCGGAAAGATTCCACTGCGGCGGCGGCTTGCAAGGGCTGCCTTGCGCGGGGACACTGAGGCATGGCATCCCTCATCGCTCTCGTCATTATTACATTGATTTCCCTGCTCGCGGTCCGCATCGGGAGCATCGCGCTCACTCTGACAGGACTGACCTGGGATACGGCGAACTTTCAGTCGTACTCCGCTTTCTTTGGAGTGGGCTTCACCACGCGGGAGGCAGAGATGGTGGTGAATCATCCGGTGCGTCGCCGCATTATTCGGGACCTCATCTTGGCGGGGAACATAGGCCTTACCTCTGCACTGGCTACGTTGGTTGTTTCCGTCATGGGTAATGAATCGGAGGTACACCCCATGCTCATCCTAGCGGGGTTGGTAGGTGCGGTGTTGCTGCTGATTTTCATTATCGGGCGTCCCTCGGTTAGGAAGTTGTTCGACCGGGCCATACGCCACACCCTACTCAAGGCAGGGCTGGTGAAGGCGCTGGACTATGAGCTGCTGCTTCGCATAGGCAGTGGGTATAGTGTGAGCGAGATCGAGGTGCTGGAGACTTCTCCGCTGGCGGGAAAGGCGCTGCGGGTTTCTCGCCCTTGGGATCACGGGGTCGTCATTCTGGCGCTGCGTCGTGGCGGGGAGGAGAAGCCGGGAATACCGGGGCCTGAGGATTCGTTGCAGCCCGGTGATGTCATTACCGTTTACGGGCAGGAGTCCAGATTTGCGGAGTTGATCTGAGTCAAGGCATCTCCTTGCACGGAGTCGGTATTCGTGATGGATTCAAGTCGCATGAAATGGAGCGCAGAAAATCCACTTAAAGTTGGCATTATTGGAGCAGGCGGCATCGTGAAGCAGCGGCATCTACCTGCGTTGTTGGCCATGCCAGGGGTGAAGATAGTGACTGTGGCGAACCACACTGAAGCTAGTGCGAGAAGGTTCTGTGAGGAGCATGTGCCGGAGGCACGAGCGGTGGATGCCTGGGAAAAGGTGGCGAGCGATGCGGAGGTGGATGTGGTCTGGGTGGGTGCTACGCCTTGGCTTCACCGAGATGCCACCATCATGGCGCTCAATCACGGCAAGCATGTCTTCTGCCAAGCGCGCATGGCCCGGGATCTGGCGGAGGCGGGGCAAATGTGGGAAGCATCACTGCGCTACCCGGAGCTGGTTACGGCCATCTGCCCCGCTCCCCATGGCATGACGGGGGGGGAGATGGTGAAGAAGCTGCTGGCTGAGCGCGCCATAGGGACTCCCATTCACTTCAGTTTGCACAGTTTCTCGGACTCATGGCTGGACCCACTCAAGCCGCCGCACTGGCGTCAGCGTGTGGATGTGAGCGGTTTACAGGTGCTCACGCTGGGCATCTATGTGGAGGTGTTGCATCGCTGGTTTGGCGACATCGTGCGCGTGCAGGCGGACAGTGGTGTAGCCATACCAAATCGTGGAGGTTACCAGATCGAAGTGCCGGACTTTCTGAATGTGATGTGCCGGTTTCGCAGTGGACTGCAGGGCGTGATGCAGTTCAGCGGAGTGGCATCCCATGGCAGACCAGATGAACTGACTGTGTTCGGCACGGAGGGAACGCTGGTCTATGACTTCGCCAGAGAGAGGATCATGCTGGGCAAACTGGGCGGGAGCCTGGAGGAAGTGCCTGTGCCGGAGGATCTGCGGAGGGAATGGACGGTGGAGCGGGACTTCATCCGAGCCGTGATGGACCCGGAGGCACCGCGCCCGAAGCCCGACTTTGTGGAAGGCATGCGCTACATGCGTGTGGTGCAGTCTGTGGCGGTGGCGGAGGACAGTGGTGAAGCGCAAAAAGTGTGCTGATGCTGACGAGGATGTTTGAGAGAAGGGAGAGTCCGCTTGCCCCTCGCCGCGTGTTCGTGGTGCGTGTGGCGGCGGCTCTGCTGCTTGCGCTGGTTTTGTCTTTTTTGGGACTCGGTGTCGGAGTTCTTGGGTATCGCTACATTGCGGGCTTTGGTTGGGTGGATTCGATTTTGAACGCCTCGATGATCCTGGGTGGAATGGGGCCAGTGGGGGAGCTTCAAAGTGATTCGGCCAAGCTCTTCGCCAGTTTCTATGCGCTATTTAGCGGCCTGGTTTTCATTACGATCACTGGCATCGTCCTAGCGCCTGTGGCACATCGTGTTTTGCACCACTTCCATCTGGATGAGGGCGGGGGGAGTGAACCTTGAGCGCTTGGATTTGGCAGGGTGGGATTCATGGTAAAGGAGGGGAGAGCAAGGAAGCCTCGCCGCCTTTTGGGGCAGAGATGCGGCTGCCCTGAGGGAGATCGGTGACCTTTTGATCTGTGGTCCAGGCGTCTCCGGAGACCGTGACACCACGTTCATCTACGCGACCGAACACCACGGTGGAACGGCTTTCATTCCGCAGCACGGGGAGTGCAAGGTCCCGACCGAGCCGTTGGAGCAACTGCTGCCGTGCCTCTTCAGGGGTGATAAGGCGGGGTCGGCGCCGCTGAGCTTTGGCGGTTTGACGTTCCATGCGTTGCATGTTTTCCCTTTCCACCGTGACCATGGCGTCAAAGATGGAGTTCAGCTCTGCGGTGGCGGCGGCCAGTTCTTGAGGAGTGAGTGTGCGGTAGCGGGCCAGGACCTTTGCAGCGCGCTGGAGGTCACGCATCTCTACTGGGCCGGAGGCGGTGAGCGTGTAGGAGAGGGTTTGCGTTTTGGTGGCAGGAGCTGAGCAACACGGAAGGAGTGTGACTGCCAGACCTGTAGCGGCGATGTGAAGAAAACGGCAGCCCATCAAAAAGAGGTGTTCGCTCAAAGAAGAGTGATGGTATAAACGCAGTCAATGTCCTTCTATCGTATCCCGTCGGTGGTGGTGAGCATGGCGTGCGCCGCCGTGAGCCCGAGCTTTGTTCAAGCGCAGACAGAGGCACGCAGCGAAATCGCCCGCGAAGCTGCCGCAGCTTCGGGTGTAGTCAAAGAGCCGGGCCTGACACCGGTGGCTCGGTCCGCGTCTTCTACGGGTGGCGCGTCTTCCGAGTTTGGCGAGGTGGTGGTCATTGAAAAGCAGGCGGCGTTTGAACCATGGCGCGTCGAGGTGGATTTGCAGGGCTATCACACGGACAATGTGGCGTTGGCACCGAGACGGGTTGAGGACTGGTTTTTCCGCGCCGGGCTGGACGTAAGCTATCTCAACAGGCTGGCGGGAGGCTGGAATGCGGAGTTCTTCTTCGGCCAGGATTCCATTCGCTATGACCGCTTCGATTCCCTGGACTTCGAGATGACGAGAGCCGGACTTGGGCTGTCCTCAAAGCTGGCCTGGCTGGGGGATACGACCCTGCTGGTGCGCTATCAGTTTGAGTATCTGGCGGAGCCGGGGTGGAGTGGGCGCATCCTTAACAGCCACTCCATCACGGCGGGCCTCATCAAGTCCTGGAAGATGGCAGATGGGCAGCGGCTTTATCTCGGGCTGGTCACGGAACCGGATCTGACTGCGGATCCAGACCTAGCGGTGAGGCATGAGAACGGCGTTCATGCCGGTTGGTCGGTGAAGGTGATGGACAAACTCACGCTGCGGCTGGCAGGGCGGGCGTCCTTTTACTCAAGCCCGAATGCAGAGCGTGAGGACTGGAACTACATGGCGAAAGTGAGCGCTACTTATGAGATCAATGACTGGGCGAGCGTGGGTGCCACTACGAGCATGATGTGGAACCGCTCCAGCAAGAGCCGTTTTGACTACCGAAACCAACTTGCCGGCGCTTTCCTCGGCTTCGAAATCAAGTTCTGACTCTCATGAAAACCCTTCCTGTATTGCTGCTGCTCATCAGTGCGCTGACTCCGGCATCCAGTGATGCCAAGCCGGTGGGCCGCCATGTGGCGGGCCAGACTTCGGTAACCAATGGCGAAGATCAAGCTTCACTTCGGACCCGTGCGCGAAGCGCTGGCGAGGTGTCACTTGATCATGGTCTGGTGCGTGCGGGTTCCCATACTTCCCTTCGCGCGCAAGGTAAGGATTCGGTGGCGCTGGATCAGGGGCTGGCCGTGGTCGCTTCAAGGCCGCGCTTCTTCCGGCCATCCGTGACGGTGCAGACGCCGCAGCATCGCTTCCAGGTGCGTGGTACGGCTCAGATCGACTATGTGCCAGGCAAGTCGCTGCGGGTCGCTGTGATTGAAGGGAGGATGACCTTGTCTTTGCAATCTCTGTCTCGTGAAAAGATCACCCTGCGGGCAGGCGAGATGCTGGTGCTCAATCCGGTCGAACCCGCACTGCCCGAGCCACTGGACATCGATCTTGAGCGCCTCGTGTCCACTGCGCAGTTATTGGCGGGGAGAGAGTTTGATGCACTGCCGACGAAGGATCTCGTGGTAAAGGCGGCACGAGATCAGGCTGAAGAACGTCGGGACTCTGGCGGAGGAGTGCGAGATACGGTAGTGGGTTCACGGGATGCAACTGTCTATGCGCGGCCGGAGGAGTTGATGCACTCGGCAGTGGCCGGAGAGATCGACGACTTGGACGGCGATGGTGAGCTGGATGACTTGGATGGACTCGATGATGAAGACCTGGAGGACGATGATGAAGCGGATGATGCGGGCGACGCCGATGGCGGTGATGAACCTGATGCGGGTGGCGGCGGAGAGGAGTGACTATCGTGCCAGTGCCTTAGCGGTCTTCAGCCACTCTTGTAGTGTGCTGTCTTGCGGGAGGGATTCGATGAGTTCAATCACTTTCTGTGCCGACTGCTGAGAGTCGGCCTTTTTGTCCTGTCTCAAGTAACAGGCAGCCAGCCTCAGATGAATGGCGATGCGCTGGCGGGTGTCATCGCTGGTTTCGAGGGCGGCGAGGAAGTGCCGCTCTGCGTCGCGGTGCGAGCCTGAGTCATCGAAGAAGCACCCGGCTTGAAAGCGGGCAACGCTCAGACCTCGTCGCCAAGCGAGGTTGATGCCGTCGCGTTCATAAAGTTCCTCAAACGCTGCCACCTGATGGGCGAGGAGATTAAGAGCAAGCTTGCCTGTGGAAAGGTTGGCGAGCTTTCCTGCGGCCACTGCCTCCGCTGCCATCAGGTCGGCATCGTCTGGAGCGCTTTCTAGGAGGCCTTGCAGCCGCTGATGTCCGGAGGTGAACCAGCGCTCTGCAGCGGTAGCTTCACCCAGGTGCTGGCTGACTTCGCCCAAGCGTTGCTCCAGCATGGCGATGTGCAACTCAGATTCCGGCGGGGTGGCGGCCAGTCCGTCCTCGTAGTGCTTCTTTGCGGATGCGCGGTCATGTTGTGCAAGCGCCAGGTCACCGAGACGCTCGTGAGCGGTGGACAGGGGGTCTGAGCGTCCACGATTCTGAAGCACGGAAAGCATGGACAAGTAATGTGCCTCCGCCTGCTCTGTGAAGCCGAGCTCCTGACACGCATCTCCCAGGTGTTGAAGGGCAATGGCTAGGTCTGTCCGTCGCGAAGCATCCGAGGGTGTCTCGTCGAGAAGACGGCGTACGATTTCCACGGAAGTCCTGAAGTGCTTCAAAGCGTCATCCGCTCTGCCCTGTGCGGCGAGAACGGCCCCACGGTTCTGGTGCATGGCGGCTCGCTGTCTTGCTTGCTCCGCTGTTTCGTTTTCGGCGGGCAGCTTTGCAAAATAAGCTTCCGCGTTCTGGGACACTTCATCCAGGAGATCGAGCCGACCGATGCGTTTGGCCTTGTCACGCAGATCGAAGAGCATCTGGTTCATCAGTGACTCCGCCTGAGCGCGTGCGGTGGAAGCGACTTGGCGCGCGGTCTGCGCTTCATCCCGTGCGGCTTCGGCCTGGTGCTGAGCGTTTATGGCGACTTCCTTTGCGGATTCTGCGGCGATACGCTGAGCGATTTCCTCGCTCCGAGCCAACTTCTCGCGCTTGAGCGCCGCTCGGCTGAAAAGCAGTGCTGTCACAAGACTTGTCAGAGCTATGGCCGCTGCCGCGACGATCACGCGGTGGCGCTTTATCCACTTGAGTAGTTGGTAGGCCACGCTTGGTGGGCTGGCCTGGACAGGCTTGTCTTCCAGATAACGCAAGAGGTCTTCGCCCAGTGCTGCTGCGCTGGCATAGCGGCGTGCTGGCTCCCTGGCCATGGCTTTGGAAGCAATCCATCCCAGCTCGCCACGCAGTTGGGGTGAGGTGGGGCGTGGTGGATCACTCTCGAGGATCCACCGCGCCATGCGAACGAAGTCCTGAGACTTGATCAACTCCTGCGGCATGGGCAGTTTGCCACACAGCAGTTCAAAGAGAATGACGCCCAGTGTGTAAATGTCCGAGCGGGTGTCGATGGAGGAGCTGTCCCGTGCCGCCTGCTCCGGGCTCATGTAGGCATAGGTGGCTGAGGGTGCCTGGCCGATGCGAGTCGCGAACAAGTTGTCTGAAGAGGGTTCAAGCAGACGAGCGATGCCGAAGTCTATGACTTTTGGTATGGGTTTGCCATCCGCTTGTTTGACCAAGATGTTGGAAGGCTTCAGATCTCGGTGGATGACGCCCTTCTGGTGTGCGTGTTGAACGGCCTCGCAGACCAGGATGAACAACGCAACGCGCTTGCTAGACGGCAGTTGATGCCGGTGGCAGAACGTCGTCAGCGGTTCACCTTCCACCAGTTCCATGGCAAACCAAGGACGTCCGTCTTCCGTGGTTCCCGAGTCGTACATGGCGGCTATGCCGGGGTGGTTCATTCTTGCCAGGGTCTGGCGCTCGAGTTCAAAGCGGGCTAACACATCCGGGTGTAGTTGGAGGCCTGGACGGATGAGTTTGAGGGCAACGATGCGTCTTACGGGCTGTGTTTGCTCCGCTCGCCACACGACGCCTAGACCTCCTTCTCCGAGTGGTTCCAGCAACCGGTAGGGACCAGCCATGCCGAGCGCAGGTGGGTCCTTTTCCAGCGCAAGGTCAAAGAGCGCACCTGCGTCCGAGATCCACTTGCGTGTGGTCTGCGGACGCTGGCCTGGAAGAGAGGATGACATAAGACTCAGCTACGGATAACTTGCCGCGGCGTGACACGAACTCATGATGAAAGGACGGAGCGCAGTGCTCGCAACTCCTCTTCCACAGCACCCTCATCCGGGTGGTCCAGCGTGTCGGCTACGGCCTGGCGCAACAGCTCGCGAAACCTCATCATGAGCCGTCGCTTCGTCTGGCGCAGAGCCTCTACCGACATACCAGTGAGCGCGGCGATTTGTTCGTAGCTCTCCCTCTCCGGCGCTGCTGCGTGAAGCGGTCCAAGATGGGTGAGGAGAGCGGACTTGCCCTGTCGTGCGCATTCCGATTCCAAAGCACTGGCCGCCTGCTCCAGAAGGGAGTGCGCCCATGCACGGTCAAAGCTGAGCGCCTGGTCGCCGTCACAGGATGGCTCCTCAAGGAATCGCTGCTCGCCGTCTTCAAAGTTCAGATCCAGGGTATCCACGCCACCGCCCCGTTTCTCAGCCGTCGTCTTGTCCCACTCATCGGCCATGTGGCGGGTGAAGGCGGTGAGCAGGTAAGAGCGCAGTTTGCCACGGGACTCTTCGGCATGAGCGAAGAGCCTGCCGGTGAGCACTTTGGCGAAGAAGCCTTGAGTCAAGTCCTGGGCATCTGCAACGGACTTGCCCTTCCGGCGGGCGAAAGCATAAATCGGGTACCAGTAGGCCTGGCAGAGATAGGCCAGAGCCTGGAGGCCCTGTGGTGAGTCTGGTTCGAGACGCAGGACGCTCACGCGTGTCCAGCGGGTGGCGGGGAAGGGGCTGTGGGGCGTGGCGTCCGTCATGGTCGGCAAGGGAGGGAAACATTTTTGGGATTCTTTGTCACGGATGATCTGAGACGCCGAAGACAAGCATGGAGACGCTTTTTGGCAGTGGCCAGAGAGCGGCCTCAGTTTCAGACAACCCAACCCACCCAAATACATGAAAGCGAAAACCATGTTCCTCACGCTGCTGCTCTCTGCGGTCACAACTCATGCACAGCAGACGCGTATCGTCGGCGGCACTGCGAGCGCCGCAGGGGCCTATCCCTACATGACGGCCCTCATTGAAAAAGGTTCCTCACCTGCGAATGGTCAGTTCTGCGGGGCGGCGCTGGTGGCGCCGCAGTGGGTGTTGACTGCGGGCCACTGCATGGAGGGGACCCCGGCGTCAGCCGTGGAGGTTTGGATAGGAGGGCGGGATCTGAGAAATGCGGCTGAGGGCATCCGAGTCGGTGTGACGCAGGTCATCATGCACCCAAGCTACGGTGAGAACTCGCAAGGAGCGCTGGTGTATGACTTTTGCCTACTGAAGCTTTCGCGTGCGGTCACCGAGCGCACCACGCTACCGCTGGTGGAAACGGCATCTCAAGTGGCAGCGGGCATCACCTCCCGCGTGATCGGCTGGGGTGCCACGCGCGAAGGCGGCTCTGGCTCCAGCGTGCTGATGCAGGCGGATATTCCCATCGTGTCCCTAGCTACGGCCGGAGGGGCAGCCGCTGGTTTGGGAGCCTCCCATCTCGCCGCCGGGCGCGCTGCGGGCGGCATCGACAGCTGCCAGGGAGACAGCGGCGGACCGCTCATGGTGCGCAATGCCGCTGGACAGTGGGCCCATGGGGGCACGGTGAGCTACGGAAATGGATGCGCGAGGCCCGGTGAATACGGCATCTACGGCAACACGCTCGCTGTCAAGTCCTGGATACAGGGCCACATAGGCAGCACCACGCCCTCAGATGACCACGGCAACACGACGGCTACGGCCACTGCTCTCGCCATTAACAGCAATACGACTGGCAACCTGGAGCGTGGCGGGGACATCGACGTCTTCCGCATTCAGGCTCCGTCCTCTGGCAGTCTCATCATCCAGTCCACGGGCGGCACGGACGTGGTGGGCAGCTTGCTCAACGCATCCGGCACCGTATTGATCACTGACGACAATGGTGCTGGGTCGCCGAACTTCCGGCTCACCCGCACCCTCACCGCCGGTGGCACGTTCTTCGTTCGGGTTTCAGGCAAGACCACCAGCACCACGGGTGGATACGGATTGAATGTAACCCTCTCTGGACAGCCGGTGACCTACGGTGACATAGAGGTCAACAGCGCAGGTACGGCACTTGCCATGAACAGCACACTTACCTTCGGCTCCGCTGTGGTGAATGGCACTGCGGTCACGAAGACGATCACTCTTCTGAATCGTGGGAATGGGACGCTGTCCATCCATGGCGTGTCGATTTCACCTAGTGGGGCCTTTTCCGTGAATACGCAACCTGCCGCCACACTCGCTGCAGGAGCGCAGACCAGTTTTAACGTCACCTTCCGGCCCGCTGCGTCAGGGAGTTTCACTGCCACACTGAGCATCACCAGTAATGACCCGGATGAGAATCCCTACCAGATCACGCTGACGGGCAGCGGAACGGCTACAAGCGCTGACGACCATGGCAACACCCTGGCCACTGCAACCATGGTGGCGCGTCCCAGCCTGACTCCCGGAGTCATTCACAGCGGTACCGACATCGACGTATTCCGCTTTACGCTTACCAGCCAGCGCAGCGTGACGCTTCGGACCACCGGGCCCGTGGACACTTATGGTACGCTTTACGGCAGCACTGGCAGCATTCTCACCGAGGCGGATGACACTGGCAGTGACGTGAACTTCAGCATCACCCGCACTCTCTCTGCGGGGACGTATTTCATCGCAGTGGAAGGCTACTCCTCCCGCGACGTCGGTAGCTACACCCTCAGTGTTCAGTGAACAGCAGACCGCATCACCTCATGAAAGCGAAGATCATCCTTACCACGGTCAGTGTGCTACTGGCGGTGGGCATGGCCATGCAGTTCGGCAGTGACTTGGGCGGAGGTCACAAGGCGGAACAGCACGCACCGCTCGTGATCGTAGCCGAGTTGGGGCGTCCACTGGTGAAACCGGTGGCGATGGGTGGGCAGAGCCAGCCAACGCCCGAGGTGCTGGAAATGGAGCCTGAAGAGCAGGTGCGTCAGATCCTTCATCGGATGACCACTGAGCCTGAGTGGTCACAGCGCGCCGCCATTGCAAAAGAACTCCGCTCGGTGTCCAGCCCAGAAGCGCTCACGGTGCTTTTGCCTGCACTGCTGGAGAACTACGGACGCGGTAATACCCTCTTCAATGAGATCTCAGACGCCATCGCCCGCTTGGCTCAGAGCGAGACCGTGGAGACGCTGGAAGTTATGCACTGGCAGGCGTCCACCCAGGCAGGGCAGGGGAGAAAGATTCTTCGCACCATCGCCGCAATCCGCAACCCACCTGCACGGCGTGCACTGGCCAAACTCGCCGTCCGCGTCGAAAGCCCCGCCTTAGCCGCCTGCGCCGCTGAAGCACTGAAGGCCATGGCTGGTCCGGCACCTTAGCGAAGATCAGCCGCTTCACTTGGGCAGAGCCGATAAGGCGAGTCTTTTGCGGAGCGAGTGCGACCACATCCGCACTGGAAAAGCGGTTTGATTTTCGTCACCATAGTGGGGTGGAAGAAGCAACCGAACGAACCGCAGTAGAGTGTGAGCCGCCGCAGGGGCGCGACGGCTGGGGCGTGGTACGCTGGCTGTTGCCTCGCGGCGTGGCGCTATGTTACGCGCTAGCCTTCTGGTCGTGGGCGGTGCAGTGCGAGGGGCTGGTGGGCGAGAGTGGTATCCTGCCTGTCTCCAGCTTGGTGAATGCGGTTCATGCGGCGGAGGAGCGGGAAGGGCGTCTGTTCCTCAGGGAGTTCCCCTCCGTGTTTCGGTTCGCCAGCAGTGATGCGGCGCTGGTGAGTGTGGGCTGGGCTGGTGTGGTGGTCTCGCTGCTGGTGATGGTGGGTGTATTGCAAGGTCCCGGCCTCCTGCTGCTCTGGGTAGGCTACCGCTCAGTGATCTCGGCGGGACAGATTTTTCTCGGTTACCAGTGGGATGCACTGCTGCTTGAAGCGGGGTTCCTCATGCTCTTTCTGGTGGACTGGAAAAGTTGGTTGCAGTTCCGTGTCACGGATCGCGCCCTCCCGGGCGCGGTGTTCTTGGTTCATTGGCTGGTCTTCCGCCTGATGTTGCTAAGTGGCGCGGTGAAACTCTGGGGCGGCGACGAAGTGTGGGAGAACGGTACGGCCTTGTATCACCACTTTGAGACGCAGCCGATACCGACGCCGCTGGCATGGTGGGCGCATCAGTGGCCACGGTGGATGCTCCAGTGGGGCTGCTGGGGCATGTACGTGGTGGAGATAGGGTTTCCATTCCTCATCTGGTGCGGGAGATGGGGGCGGCTGATTGCTGGACTAAGTTTCATCGCGCTCATGACCGGCGTGGCACTGACGGGGAACTACACGTTTTTCAATCTGCTTACGGCGTTGATTGCGGTGGGGCTTTTACAGGATCGCTGGTGGCCGGGCTGGCTGAGGCAGCGGGTGACCTGCGGGCACGCGAGCGGGTTTGGGTTTGGCAAATGGGTCATGCCGGCGGTGGCGTCAGTGATGGTATTTTTCAGTCTCATCTCGGCGGACTCGTTCTTGGCGGTTCGCTTGCGTGGCTATGAGGCGCGACTGCCGCAGACATGGGCTGCATGGAGCCAAAAGTGGGTGGATCCCTGGCAGGTCGTGAACGCTTATGGTCTCTTTCAGGACATGACGGAGGAGCGGCTGGAGGTGGCGGTGGAAGTGAGTGAGGACGGCGGCACGTTTTATCCGCTGGCCTTCCACTGGAAGGTGGATGACGAGAAAGAGCGCCCGCGTTTCGTAGCGCCGTACCAGCCGCGTCTGGACTGGCAAATGTGGTTCGCCGCTTTGTATCCTGGCTACGTGCCGCAGCGGGACGCTGGGGGCGGACCGATGTATTGGTTTGGTGCGTTTTTGCAGGGCCTCATTGAACAAAAGGCACCTGTATGGGCGCTGGTGGATGAGAAGAACTCACTCGTGCAGCGTGACAAGGTGGTGGCGGCTCGGGCCACGCTTTGGCGATACCGTTTCAGCACTGCGGAGGAGCGTCGCGAGACGGGGGCCTGGTGGGTGAGGGAATACCGGGGCACGTTCGCTCCCACTTTCATGCGGAGGATGTGAGACGTTTTTGCAACGAAAGCGGCGCGTGGAGGTCAAACGGAATAGTGGACAGCATCACAATCTCTAACTAAGGTGAACCTTATGAAAGCCGCTTGGCGTACCAACTCTCTCATCCCGACGCTCTGCGCACTGGGGCTGATCTCGTCCGCAACTGCTCAGGAAGCTACCACGGGTGGTGGGACCACCGCAGGCGGGGGGACGACCGGCGGCACTTCCACGGCGGGCACGAGTACTGCGGGCTCTACTGCGACGGGCATAGGGGTGTTCGTTTACAAGCTGGACTTCAAGCATCTGGAAGGTTTCAACGTGGACTTCTGGGGCGGTGGTTACGTGGTGGTGCCAGCTACGGGCGGAGTAGGTGGGGCGGTGCTGACGGCGGTGGACAAAGGAAGAAAAGAGTATGTGGCTGCGTCCAACTCGGTGGCATTTTACTTTGCCAAGAGCCGTGACAAGCGCTTCTCCGTGGTGGCCATGGGCAATGGTACTCCAGGAGGAAACTCCGCCGTGCTCTCCATGCAGGCGTTTGGTGAGTCGAATCACAGTCTGACGATCAATAGCGAGCTGGTGACGATCAAGGTGAAGGCTGCCAAGACGATGCGCGGTTACGCCCAGGCTTCGGAAGACGAGTCGAGCGATCCGCTGATAGAAACGGATGGCACCGTCGGATTCGTGGAGTTCTCCGAGATGAAGCTGGAGTTCGATGACGACCTGACGGAGCGGATGAACCGCACGCAAGGGGGAGATGTGGGCCGTGCCTTTGCAGAGGTGGTCAAGGAAGTGGAGCGGCGGGGCTTTGTGGAGCGGGACGGAGGCGGCACCGGCACTGGAACTGGAACTGGTACGGGCACAGCTACCGGAGGCGGCACCACGTCTGGCGGCACCACCGGTGGTCCGAGCGGAGGTGGGGACGGCACCGGCTCCGGTGATGGTGACGGCACGTAGGCACGTAGTCTCAGGATGAGGGGGATTCTCCTCTCCCTCCTCGTTATCCCATGTTCATGGCATAGCCGAATCCCGGACCGCTGAGGGTGCTAAGGTCCACGATGCCGCTTCGGCGCTGGTAGAGGCCTGGGTGAATGGCTTCTTCTTTTTTGGAGGCTTCGGGGTAGAACTGCATGCCGTTGCATTCGACTCCCTGAATGGTGCCTGCATGGGCGGCGAGGCGGACGTGTGGCACCATGGCGAGCATGGGGTTGGTGAGGTCTTGCACCATGAGAGGCATGCCGTGTGCCTTTGCCCAGCAGAGACTGAGCAGGGCACCGGTTTGGGTTTTGCAGGTCTTCAGCGCCACGCCGCTCCACCCCAGGCTACGACCTAGGCGCACGTATTCCCAGTCATGGGCGCTTTCGTCCAGGAAGAGAGGCTTGCGTGCGGCGACGCTGCGGACATCGATCTGATTGGCCTCCAGGTCGTAGGGGAACGGCTGCTCCACGTAGAGGGTGCGGGCAAAGATGTCGGGCTCGTCGCGCAGCAGTTTGTCGAGGATGTCGTTGACGTAGGCGGGCTCCTTGACTGTGCAGTTGAAGTCGGCACTGAGCCAGCGGACGCCTTTGGCCAGGCCTATGCGTCCTACGCGAACCATGCGCTGGTAGTCCCAGTCTGCGTCAGTGCCGCGCAGCTTGATTTTGAGGCATTTGAGTCCGTCTCGTTCGATCCAGTCTTCCAGCAGGACAGGATAGCCGTCGTGGGGTTCTGAGCCGTTGAGGTCTTGCGCTTGTAGTGCGTCCACGCCGCCGACGAGATGCCAGACGGGCAGCGTTTTGGGAGCATGGTGAACGAGGAAGTCAGAGGGGTAGCGGTTTGAAAAGCTGGCGTCTCCCTGGAGATAGGCGGCGAGATCCCGGTTCATCCAGTGGCTGGTGTAGGTGCTGTAGGTGTCCACGCCGTGGAGTACGCCAAAGGCATCATGAATGGCGATGTCGAAGGCACTGAAGGCGACGAGTGCTCCGAGGTAGGGCATGGGCTCTCCGGCAGCGGCGGCATTTGCTTTGTCCAGTGCGGGGAGGAGGTGGCTGTGCTGGAAGTCATGCCCTATTTCCATGGGGTGCCCTTCCAGCGAGGAGGAGACGAGCATGTGGGCGAGGTCTCCGGAGAAAGCGGTCATGCGCTGGGTGCGCTCTGCCACGCTGAGCGAGCCGGGCCAAACCCAGGAAACGCTCAGTGGGGTCTCCCCCCAGCCAGCGGCGCGGTTGCCGGAGCGGTCTTCCACGGTGACTTTCACCCGGAGACAGACGACTTCACGCACCGTTTCTGGGCCGAACTTGAGCGGTACGCGCAGGGTGACGGGGATGAAGATGGTTTCCGCTTCGCAGACTCGGATGTCGGTGGGCTTGGGCATGGGGTGGGAGATAGCGTGGGAGGCGACGGCGTCCAACGGGAAGTGGGGACTTGTTTCCTCAAAAGTAAATGATACCGGTGATGGGGTTCATTTACGGGGCTGATCGCCACGATGAATGCGTGTGCGGAGTGGAGTGTCTTGCGCTGCTCAGTGGGCACTTGATGCGCAAGACCGTTCCTGCTTCAGCCTACATCTTGATGCAGGGTTGCGGTGGAGCGTTGTTCTGATGAGGGAAGGGGGGTCACCACACGAGAACGGTGGAGGCCCAGGTGAAGCCGCCGCCAAAAGCTACGAGAAGGATGACATCACCCTTTTTGAGTCGCCCGGCGCGGTTGGCTTCATCCAGAGCCACGGGGATGGTAGCGGCGGAGGTATTCCCGTAGTGCTGGAGGTTCATGAAAACCTTATCCTCTCCGAGGCCTAGGCGGTCGGCAATGGCGGTGATGATGCGTGCATTTGCTTGGTGGGGTATGACAAGTGAGATGTCGGCAGCAGTGAGGCCAGACTGGGTCAGAGCCTGCTCTGCGGCCTGGCACATGCGGGTGACGGCGTGCTTGAAGGTCTCCCGCCCCTCCATGTGGATGGTGTTGGGTCGGCTGGCAGCATTTTCCGGCGTGATGGGGCATGCGCTGCCGCCTCCGGGGACTTTGAGGAGGTCGGTAAGATTGCCATCGGATCCCATGACGCTGCCGAGGAGGCGTCCGGGTGCGCTGTCTGCGTTGTCGCTGCGGAGGATGGCGGCTCCGGCTCCGTCTCCGAAGAGGACGCAGGTGTTGCGATCACTCCAGTTGACTAGGGAGGAGAGCTTTTCTGCGCCGATGACGAGGGCGGTGCTGCGTGCGCCATTGTTGAGGAACTGGCGGGCGACTTGTAGGGCGTAGAGGAAGCCGGAGCAGGCGGCGGAGATGTCAAAACAGACGGCATTGGCGGCCCCGATTTTTTTCTGCACGACGCAGGCGGTGGAGGGGAAGAACATGTCTGGCGTGACGGTGGCCACGATGATGAGGTCCAAGTCGTTGGCGGTGAGTCCGGCCTGGGCGAGTGCGCGGCCTGCGGCCTCTGCGGCTAGGTCTGAGGTGGCTTGGTCTGCTGCGGCGATGCGACGCTCTTTGATGCCGGTGCGTGTGGTGATCCACTCGTCTGAGGTGTCCACGAGCTTGGATAGGTCGTCGTTGGTGAGGATTTTCTCCGGCATGTAGCTGCCGGTGGCAATGATGGATGCGTTGCAGTGGGAAAGGGACATGGGTGCTGGAGGTGATGAGTTAAGCACAAATGGACGCGGATGAACTCGTCTGACGAACGGTGCGGGCCACGCGGGTTAAGGGTGGGTAGGGGATCATGCGGGCTGGCCGCTGAAGGTGGCGCAGGTGGCTATGGCGGCTTCGATGTGGGGGTTGACCTGGTGGTGGACGGCTTCGCTGGCGACGCGGATGGCGTTCATGACTGCGAGCGGGGGGCTGGAGCCGTGGCCGATGATGACGACTCCTTTAACGCCGAGCAGGGGGCTGCCGCCGTAGGTCTCGTAGGAGGAGCGAGCTTTGACGCGCTTGAAGGCGGGCTTGGCCAGGAGGCCGCCGATGGAGGTGCCTATGCCGGCGCGGATCTCTTTCTCAATCCAGGAGCGCATGGCTTTGGCGGTGGCTTCGGCGGTCTTGAGGATGATGTTGCCGGTGAAGCCGTCACACACGGCGACGTCGATGGCGGTGTTGAAGAGGTGGGTGCCTTCGATGTTTCCTCGGAAGTTGACAGGGGCTGTCTTGAGCAGGTCGTAGGCTTCGCGGGTGAGGTCGTTTCCCTTGCCTTCCTCTTCACCCACGGACATGAGGCCGACGATGGGGTTTTGCTTTCCGAAGATGTAGCGGCTGTACACGCTACCCATGATGGCATACTGGAGGAGGTGGCTGGCCTTGGGGGCTGTGTTGGCTCCGGCGTCGATCAGGAGGCAGGTGCCGTGGTCGTTGGGGAAGGGGCTGGCTATGCCTGGGCGCTCCACGCCTTCGAGGCGTCCGAGGATGAAGGTGCCTGCGGCCACGGAAGCTCCGGTATGGCCGGGGGAAACGACGGCCTGGGCCTGGTGGCTCTTGACGAGTTCCATGGCTACGGAGATGGAGGAGTCTCGCTTTTTGCGGATGGCGTCTGTGGAGGGGTCCTCCATGTTGATGACGCTTTGTGAGGCGACGATTTCAAGCTTGGGCGAGGAGACGCCTTGTTTCTCGAGTTCGCTCTGCACGATGTCTGGCGTGCCGACGAGGTAGAGGGTCTCGATCTGCGGCAGGGTTTCGAGGGCGAGCTTGACGCCGCCGATGTTGTTGTGAGGGGCGTGGTCGCCGCCCATGACGTCGAGTGCGATTTTCACGGGCGTGTTGTAGCGTTGGATGGGTAGGTCACGAAGGTGGGTCTGAGGCGGGGAGTAAAGGCAACTGGCGGATTTTTGCAAATGGGAGGTCGCGTCGGCTTCAGAAGGCTGAAAGATTTTTTCGCAACATTGGAGAAGGCAGTGCGTTTCAGCGCCACAGAAGGGGTTCGGCTTGGCCGGCCCGCTGACTCAACCCTCTCTTCCGCCATGAAACATGTGCTTGTCCTAGCCCTCACTGTGTGGGCTACTTTCTCCCCTGCCGCTGTGCTCCCCGAGAGCACGAAGATAGACGAACTGCTTTCCCGTTACTGGGAAAAGCAGGGTGCGAAGCCGAATGCACCGGCCAGTGAGGAGACGCTGGTGAGGCGGTTGTATCTGGACATTGCAGGTCGTGTGCCGACGGTGGAGGAGGCGGAGGCGTTCTTGAACTCGCGCGATCCGCTGAAGCGTACGAAGCTTATTGACCAGCTTCTGGCGGGGGACGGGTTTACGAGTCACATGTTCAACTACTGGGCGGATGTGTTGCGGCTCACGGACAATGTGAAGGGCAGGGTAACGGCGCAGGCTTACGAAGAGTGGCTGAAGGGAAAGGTGAAGGCGAACACGCCCTTTGACCAGATGGTGAGGGAGCTCCTGACGACGGAGGGCGGCGTGTGGGACAGCGGGGCCATAGGGTTCTACATGCGGGACGAGAACCAGCTGGATCACTTGGCGTACACGGTGCAGGTCTTCCTGGGGACGCAGATTGTGTGTGCCCAGTGCCACAACCACCCCTTCGACAAGTGGACGCAGCGGGACTACTACCAGATGGCGGCCTACACGTATGGTATGGATACGAAGGCCTACAACTTCGCGGCAGTGGGCAAGCGGTCAGACATCAAGGACAGTCTGCCGCGCCCTGACCTGACGGGGAAGTCAGACGCGGAGAAGGCGCGGCTGATGAAGCAATACAAGCGCAAGGTGGCGGAAGCGCGCCAAGCTGCGATGAAGGAGACGAGCATCAGCCGGGATGACGCAAAGCAGGTGCGCGAGGCCATGCAGGACATCATGAAGCCGCTGCGCTACACCAATGTTTCTTACAACGAGGGGCGTATGCCCAAGTTGCCCCACGATTATGCTTACAATGACGCCAAGCCGGGTGAGGTGCTGCCTGCTCGCACGATGTTCGGCCACGATGCCATACCGGTGGGGAGCGAGACGCGGCTGGAGGCCTTTGCGCGGTGGATGACCTCGCCTGAGAATCCGCGTTTCACGACCGTGGTGGCCAACCGCATGTGGAAACGGGCCTTTGGCATGGGACTCATCGAGCCTGTGGATGAGATGATGGACAGCACGGTGGCAAGCATCCCTGAACTGATGGATTACCTGACCCAGTTGATGATAGAGAAACGCTATTCGCTGAAAAGCTTTTTGCGGGTGCTCTACAACACGGAGGCTTACCAACGCGAGGCGAGCCGTTCTGAGGTGCTGCCCGGGGAGACCTATCACTTTACCGGCCCCTTGCTACGCCGCATGAGTGCCGAGCAGATTTGGGACACCATGGCCACGCTCATCAGCGGAAACACGGACTCTACCGTGGACGAGGAGAACGTGAGGCTGGCCCGCTATCTGGATGATCTGAAGTTCCTGATGAACACCATGAAGGACAAGGGCGTGGAGGGCTTGGTGGAGATAGCGAAGAAGGCGAACGCTACGAATGAGGCCAACTTGGCAGCGCTGGAGGCTAAACGAAAGGCTCTGGCAGAGTCCGGAGATGAGAAAGATGCTGAGGCTGCCAAGGACCTGGCTCGTGAGGCCGCCGCACTGCGCCGGGAGCGGCAGCGTGACATCCTGGTGGAGATCATGGGAGAGGAGCGGGCCGCTGACCTGAGGCAGGGTTACAATGACAAGCCGGGCAAGAAGGGCATGGCCGCGATGCTGACCGAAGAGATGAAGGAGAAGCTCATGGAGATGTCTCGGCAGGAGAGGAGGCAGGCCATGCAGAAAATGAACGCCGCACGTGAACTCAATGGCTTGAATCCTAGGATTCGGGCGTCAGAGCAGCCCTCACCAGCCAAGCCCGGAACGTTTTTGCGCACCTTTGGTCAGTCAGATCGGGAAGAGATAGAGAATGGCAATCGGGATGCGTCGGTGCCGCAGGCACTCGCCTTGCTGAATGGTCCTGCTGTTGAGATACTGACCAGTCCTGGTTCACTGCTCCAGGAGCAGGTGGCTGAGGCGTCCGGCCCAGCGGCACAGGTGGAGAAGGTTTACAGGGCTTTCTTCAGTCGTGCCCCCACGAAGGCAGAGAAAGACATCCTCAGTGAGGTGATTCGTGAGCGCGGTGACCGCGCCGTGGAAGACGTCATCCATGCGCTGCTCACCAGCAGCCAGTTCTTGTTCATTCAGTAATCGAGACCACCCTCCGAGGACCCATCTATGAAACAGCTCCTTTTTCAAGCCGATCCTCTGAGCCGCAGAGACTTCGCGTTCAATGTAGCCAAAACCTGCCTGGGGGTCTCCGTGCTGGGCAGTGCTGGCAGCCGGTTGCACGCGGTGGCCTTTGAGGATGCCTCCAAGGCAAGGCAGGTGGCCACGGCGCGCAACGTGATCTACCTCTACATGAGCGGAGGCATGACGCACTTGGACACGTTTGGCGTGAGTCCAGGTGCACCCACCATGGGGGAGACCACGCCCATAGGATCGAGCGCGGACGGAATTCAGGTGGGGGGGCTGCTGCCAAACGTGGCCAAGACCATGCACCACGCCTCGGTGATTAACTCGATGACCTCTACGCAGGGCGCTCACGCCCAGGGGAACTACTTCATGCATACCAGCTACACGCCGCGCGGTGCCACGCGGCATCCAACGATGGGAGCGTGGTTGCAGAAGTTCCAGGGGAAGGGGAATGATGCGCTGCCCGGCAGCATCGTGATCTCTGCGGACAGCCGACACCCGGGAGCTGGCTTTTTTGAGGCGGACTTCCAGCCGCTAGTCATCAATGACCCGACGGCTGGCCTGGCGAACAGTCACCGCCTCGCCTCGCTGACCGAGGCGGATCTGGATTACCGGCTGCGGCTTTCTGCGCGGCTGGATGGGGCCTTCCGCCAGACGTATCAGCACGCTACGGTAAGGGCTTACTCTGAGGTGTACAACCAGGCAGTGCGGGTAATGAAGAGCGAGGACTTGGTGGCCTTTGACCTAGAGCAGGAATCCGCAGAGACAAGGGCGGCTTATGGCGCGGATAACTTTGGTCAGGGCTGTCTGTTGGCCCGTCGTCTCATCGAGCATGGCATTCGCCACGTGGAGGTGGGGCTCGGCGGTTGGGACATGCACCAGGACATCTACTCTCGCCTGCCCGAGAAGGCTGCCGTACTGGACCAGGCGCTTTCCACGTTGATCGCAGATCTCGAGCGGCGTGGCCTGCTGGAAGACACGCTGGTGGTGCTGACCTCTGAGTTCGGGCGCACGCCAGACATCAACCAGAACGGTGGTCGTGACCACTACCCGAAGGCATTCACTTCCGTTCTTTGGGGTGGAGGAGTCAAGGGTGGCTACGTGCATGGTAAGACGGACAAGGGGATCGAAGTGACCGAGTCTCCGGTGAGCGTCCCTGACCTCAATGCCACGATCGCCTATGCTCTGGGGCTGCCGCTTGATACGGTGATCTACAGTCCCACGAAGCGCCCATTCACCATCGCGGACAAAGGCAGGCCCTTGACGCAGCTCTTTGCCTAAAGGTGGAGACGCGGACGGAATGACTAGCCGACGACGGAATAAGAGGGCCGGTGGTGCTTCGAAAAGGAAATCCGCAGTAGCGGACGCGTCTTATGGAGGTTATGGTATCGCCCAACCCCCAAACCTCTCTTTTTTCTAATGTGCGGCATCGTAGGCTACATAGGTAAGCGCCAGGCAAGTCCTCTTCTTTTGGATGGGTTGCGGCGTCTGGAGTATCGCGGATACGATTCGGCTGGCCTCGCGCTGCTGGCTGAAGGCAAAATCAATGTGTTCCGCAAGGCGGGCCGGATTGAGAACCTGCGCAAGGCGGTGAGTGAGGCCAATCC
Source organism: uncultured Verrucomicrobiaceae bacterium (assembly GCA_964538625.1). Lineage (GTDB taxonomy): Bacteria > Verrucomicrobiota > Verrucomicrobiia > Verrucomicrobiales > Verrucomicrobiaceae > JAEUHM01. Next base: position 94,502 of record CAZIGH010000008.1, on the reverse strand, counting down.
GCAGGGGGAGATGGGGATAAGTCACACCCGTTGGGCCACGCACGGTGCGCCTACGGACGAGAACGCGCACCCGCATCTGGACCAGTCTGGCAAGCTCTCGCTGGTGCATAACGGGGTCATAGAGAACTATCAGTCGCTGAAGGATTCGCTCAAGGCAGCGGGGCATGTTTTCCAGTCAGAGACAGACACGGAGGTGCTGGCGCATCTCGCGGGCATGATTTACGACGAGTCGGAGGTGAGCGATCCGAGGCAGCGTCTGGTGACCGCTGTTCAGAAGGCGCTGGCTCGGGTAAAGGGCACCTTTGGCGTGGCGGTGATGCACGCTGACGTGCCGGGAGTGATCGTTGGGGCTCGACTGGGCAGCCCGCTGGTGGTGGGGTTGGGCAAGGATGAACAGTTTTTGGCCAGCGATGTGGCGGCTATCGTGGCGCACACCAGGGACGTGATTTACCTCAATGACTACGATCTGGTGACGCTCACGCGCAACAGCTACGAGGTGAGTTCACTGGATACCACACGGACGGCCAACGTGCAGGTGAGTCGGGTGGACTTCACTGAGGAGGATTCCGAAAAGGGCGCATTTGAGCATTTCATGCTCAAGGAAATCTATGAGCAGCCGCAGTCCATTCGCAATGCCCTGCGTGGTCGCCTGAATCGGGATGAAGCCACTGCCATTTTAGGGGGACTGAACATGTCTCCCATGGAGCTGAGGCAGATCGACCGCATCATCTTCAGCGGCTGCGGGACGGCGTATCATGCAGCGATGGTGGGTGAGTATCTCATAGAGGCACTGGCGCGCATTCCCACGGAGATTGAGTTTGCCAGTGAGTTTCGCTACCGGAACGTACCGACGACGAAGAGCACGCTCCAGTTCGTGGTCAGCCAGAGCGGTGAGACGATCGACACTCTGGCAGCTCTGCGTGAAGCCAAACGCAAGGGGCTGCGCTGTCTGGGTATCGTCAATAACGTGGCGAGTACCATTGCGCGGGAGAGTGACGGTGGGGTTTACATTCATGCCGGCCCGGAGATTGGCGTGGCGGCCACGAAGACCTTCACTTCACAAGTGGCTATCATGACGCTGCTAAGCCTTCTGTTTGGGCGCATGCACCATTTGTCCAGCACAGACGGGCTGGAGATGATCGATGAGCTGGAAGCCATACCGGAGAAGATTGAGGCCATTCTCAAGCAGGCGCCGCTGATCAAGGAGATTGCGCAGAAGTATGCGCACGCTGAAGGGATGCTTTTCATGGGGCGGCAGATCAACTTCCCGGTGGCCATGGAGGGCGCGCTGAAGATGAAGGAAATCAGCTACATCTACGCCTCAGGCCATCCGAGTGCTGAACTCAAGCATGGCATCATCGCACTGGTGAAGCCGGACCTGCCGAGTGTATTCATCGCGCCGGACGATGCGGTATTTGACAAGAATGTGAGCAACATTGAGGAGGTGCGGGCGCGCAAGGGGCCGGTCATCGCCGTGACCACGGAGGGCTGCCACGAGCTGGAGCGCATTACGGATGACGTGATCTACATTCCGCGCTGCAAGTCCATCCTTTCGCCGTTGCTGACCGTAGTGCCGCTGCAGCTTCTGAGCTACTATGTGGCTCTGGCCCGCGGTTGTGATGTGGACAAACCACGTAACCTCGCGAAGAGCGTGACCGTGGAGTGAAGATCATGGGTGTGCTTCGTTCCATCGCCATCCTGTCCACCTGTCTCGCGGTGCGTGCGCTAGCGGATGCGCAGGAGAAACCACCGTCTCAGCCAGCGTTGCCTCAGCCTCCGCAACTGAGGGTGTTCATGGTGGAGCCGCGCATTGATGACTTGCGCGGAGTGGGCTGGGCTCCGGATCAGACGCCGGCAGACTTTCTGGACGGCATCGGCTCGAGAATCAAAGCCCGCTGGCGGCAGCACTACCGTGATGCGCCGCCCGTGCCGCCGAACGAGCGGGAGCGCGGTGCCTTTGTGCTCGGCAGTCTGCTGGCTGACAGTTTTCTTTCACTGCAAGCCACTGATGCCCAGCAGTTCCGCAACACCAACCAGGATGTGCTGGCCTACTGCCGTACCTTGGGACTGGGGGAAAAGCTCACCCCGCGGCTGATGTCCCAGGGCAAGCTGGCAGAGATGGAAAACTGGACGGAACTGCGCCAAGAGGTGGTGGATGGGCATCAGGAACTCTGCCGACTGCTTAAGGAGCAGCGGGATGAGGATTTGTCCACACTGGTCGATATAGGACTCTGGGTGCGGCTGCTGCATGTGGTGTCTTGCATCCTTGCGGAGTCCGACGATGCCGGGTTGTATCCGCTCTGCATTGGTTCTGAGGCTCTTTTGAAGGATCTTCAGGGTCGTTACGCGCACCTGGGAGAATCCGTGCGGGCGCATGAGCGCATCAGCGCCATGGGTACGCTTATCGACACCGTGGCGCGCTATTGGCTGAGCGAGGCCCCGCCGGAGAAGGACCGTGTCATCAAAACCCGGGACAAACTGCATGAGATCATCAGCCGCGTTACCTTTAACGCACCGATGAAACCTTGAAGCCGCTTGACCCGTAGCAGGACAGCGAGCACGTTTGAATGTCTACCTTGTCCAAATCCCTCAACCCATCCATCCCCCCAAATCAATGATTAAAGCTATCCTCACCTCTACTGCCGCTGTCCTTGCCCTGGGCAGCCTCACCGTTTCCGCCCAGACCCCAGACGGCAAGGTGGATTTTGAAAAGCAGGTGCTCCCCATCTTCAAGGAGCGCTGCTTTGAGTGCCATAAGAAGGAATACACCGACGAGAACGGCCGCATCAAGAAGCCGAAGGGCAAGTTCCGCATGGATGGAGCTGAGTTCCTTTTGAAGAGCGGCAGCAGCGCCCCTGACAACGTGGTGGTTGGTGATGCCTCGAAGAGCAAGGTTTACACCATGACCACACTCCCTGATGACGCTGACGATGCCATGCCGCCCAAAGGTGACCGCCTTACCAAGGAGCAGCAGGAGATCATTAAGAAGTGGATCGACGAAGGGGCCAATATGGGTGCCTGGACAGGAGAGAAGGAGTAAGCCAGTCCGTCTGCGACGATCAGCTTTTACCCAAAATGGAACGCGGCTCCGGAGGGAGCCGCGTTTTTCGTGGAGGAGTGTGACTAGCCAGAAGCTCAGGAGTCTGCCCGCAGTTTTTTGAGATGGCTGTAGCCCACCAGGCGGCGTGACTCTTCGTCCCACAGACGCAGGGAGATGCACTTGAGGCTTTCAAGGAAGGTCAGAGGCTTGACCTGCTGGAAAATCTCATGCGAGTTGTGGCAACGCTCGAGGTTGTAGTTGGGAATCTTGGACCCGAGATGGTGGATGTGGTGGAAGCCGATGTTGCCGGTGAACCATTGGAGGATCTTGGGCAGCTTGTAGAAGGAACTGCCCTGGAGTGCGGCGGTGGTGTAGTCCCACTCATCCCGATGCTCCCAGTAGGTGTCCTCGTATTGGTGCTGAACGTAAAACATCCAGATTCCGGCTGCACCCGCCGTCATGGTAACAGGGAGCTGCATAAGAAGGTAGTTCTGCCAGCCGAAGAGCCAGCAGCCGAAGGCGACCATGGCCGTCACGGCGATGTTCATCCAGATCACCGAGCGGCGATCCTTGCCCTTGGCATTGGCTGAGGGGAAACGCTGATAAATCAGGAAAAGCCCCAGCGGTGCAAGAACGAAGAGGACGAACGGATTGCGAGCGATGCGGTAGAAGAACCGGCGGCTGGGAGAGGACTCCAGGTATTCCTTCACGGTAAGAGTCCAGATATCACCGTCACCGCGCCGGTCGAGGTCTCCTGATGTGGCATGATGCACGGAGTGCTGCCAGCGCCAGTGACCGTAAGGTGTGAAGGTGAGCATTCCCGTGATGAAACCCAGGATGTCATTTGCTCGGCGGGATTTGAAGAAGGAGCCGTGGCCGCAGTCATGGAAGATGATGAAGACACGCACCAGGAGCAAGCCTGCGAGCACTGCCAGGGCGAGTGTGATCCAGTAGGAGACCGAGAGGCTCAGATACATGAGATACCAGAGCGTGAAATAGGGTACGAAAGTGTTCACGATCTGCCAGATAGCCTTCGGCAGGGAGGGGATGGAATACTGGGCCACTATGGCCTTCCAATCGTTGATGCTGGGGAGTGGGTTGCCGTTCTGGGGTAGGTTGGCGCTGGTCATCGAAGCTGGTCTGTAGGTTGGTGGCGGGAGTCTTACCACACTTTTGGCCAAACCAGCAGCCAAAAAGACAAGCGTTTTTTGTCCTTATTTTGCCTGGAGTAGTTGCGGGCTGCCGCAGGCTCAGGCCATGACTGCGATGGAGGAAGCCGTGGAGCCGGGCATGGAGATCACGACGGGCCGCTGACTGGAGGCGGCCAGATGAGCTGCCAGCACCCACTGCAACGCGGTGGAAGCCCCCAGGGTATCGCCAGTGATGGCCCGGGGGGAGAAACGATCCTGGGGCCAGTTCCTCCAGGCGCTGGACTCTGCATGATCCACTCTGTCCACGCCGCAGAGATGGTCCACGAGAAGCCCTTCCGGCCACTTACTGCGAGCTTCTGCCGCAAGCTCGTGAATGACCGCTGCTCGCTCGGTGGGAAGGTGATGCGCCTGAGGCGACACTGTGGCGGCCAGGGCAGGCCGGCCTCCAACGCGGGGGCCAAAGAGCAGGGCGGCAGCCCCTTCGCTGCCGATGAGGTCGGGGTGGTAGTAGCTAAGAGCTTCCGCTGTGAGCCAGTCCATCTCCTCGCTGGCGATGACCAGGCAGTAATCCACCAAGCCCTCGTCCATCCACTGACGCGCGGTGAACACTGCTTCCACGAGGTGATTGGGTTCTCCCACCAGGGTCGTGACCATGCCGTTGACTCCAAGGCACTGGGCCAGGTGTGAGGCGGGAGCGTTGAACACGGTCTCAGGAAAAATGAGAGGGCTGGGCAGCTCGGGTTGAACCTGTAGTTCGGCGAAGAAACGGTCGGAGTACTGGACGCAGCCGTTTTGCAGAACGTGAATGATGCCCAGCCGACTGGCGATTTCTTCCGCACGGAGGCCTGCACCAGCCAGTGCCTGCATGGACGCAGCCACTTCAAACTTGGTGAGCGGGCTGGCACGCCGGAGCCGAGGAGACTTGGGGAGCAACTCTGCGGGTGCGGCTCCGGGGACGGTGTGCACACGGCACTTCCAGCCGCGTTCGACGCCGTGTGAGCGAGCAGGCTCCACCCACTGAAGCCGCCGCTCCTCCAGACAGCAGGAGATGAAATCTTGGGTGAGCCATCCAGCGGGCGTGACGGCCCCTGTGCCCAAGATTCCGAGATCGAAGGTTTTCCAGTTCATGCGGAGTGACCCTCCATGGTGCCGAGGATGAGAGTGGCATTTGTGCCACCAAATCCGAAGGAGTTGGTCAGTGCATGGGAGAGCTTGGCGGGGCGGAACTCGCGCACTAGGTCAAAAGTCACGGCTGAATCTGGCTCCCTGACGTTGAGGCTGCCGGGAAGCCACTGGCCCAAGAGGGCCATGAGGCAGATGGAGGCCTCCACCGCACCCGCGCCGCCCAGCAGGTGGCCCATGGCAGACTTGGTGGAACTGACTGGAATGCCAGCCGCTGCACTGCCGGCCCACTGGCTGATGGCATTTGCTTCTGCCACGTCATTGTGAGGGGTGCCCGTTCCGTGAGAGTTGATGTATCCAACTTGGCCGGGTTCAAGGTTCGCTAAGCGAGAGGCCTCTGTCATCGTCCTTACTGCGGCGCTGCCTGCGGGGTCAGGCTGGGTGAGGTGATGCAGGTCGGTGGCCGTAGCGTACGAGCAGAGACGGGCAAGGGCCTCTGCCCTGCGCTCAGTGGCGGCTTCCTCGGACTCAATGAGCATGACACTAGCCCCTTCACCTATGGCCAGGCCGTCCCGTGCGGCGTCAAAGGGGCGCGGGATGCCGGAAGGCGCGAGCGCCTTCAAAGAATCAAATCCAGCGAAAACGAGATCTGCCAGTGCGTCGTAGCCACCAGCGAGGACACGCTTAGCCCGGCCAGTGCGTATCATGCCAAGTGCGTGGCCGATGGCGTTGGCTCCAGAGGCACAAGCGTTCGAGATGAGCGTAACGGGCCCGCGCCAGTCAAACTCCTCGGTGATGAGGGCCATTTGCCGGTGCGGCATGTAGGAGTCCACGCGCCGGAGTTGGCCGCGTCGCCTGCTCGAGGACGAGGTGGCCTGTCGAAAGTAGTCCTCTCCCAGTGGCATGGCTCCGGCGGAGGTGCCGATGACCAACGCGTCGATTCCACTTAAGTCAGCCAAGCTGGCGTGCTGAAGGCACTCGCGAATGGAGAGCATGAGCATGGTGGTGCCACGATCTGCAAAGGCGGCCTTGCGCCCAAGACGGAGAAAGAGTCGCTCATCCGGAAGGTCGATGCTGGCAGCGGTTTTGGCGATGCGATGGCTGACATCAAAGAGCGTGACCGGGCGGAAGGCAGTGCGGTTGGCCCGCAGCGCTTCCTCATTTTCTCTCTGTCCCAAGCCGAGGGGCGAGACGATCCCCATACCGGTAATGAAGGTGCGCTGTGATAAAAGTCTGGGCACTGGGAAATCTACGAGGGAGAAACGAAAGGGGAAACTTGATCCGAAAAGGAATGCTGGCAGTATCGGGCACCGCCAGGTACCCGTTGTGGATTAGCTGAAGCGGCTTCAAGATTCAAATGTTTGGTGACGGATGGAGGCAACTCGTGGCGCAAAAGGCAGAGCAACCTGCCATCACCACGCCTGAGGGTGTGGTGACGTTCCGCCAGCTGGAGGAGCGCGCCAACGCTCTGAGGAAGTGCGGCGGCGAGGTGGTGTATGCCAGTGGTCATGCGGTGAATGTAGCTGCGGCGCTCGTCGCGGGCTGGACTACGGGAAGGATGGTCCATGTGCTGGAGGCGGACCGCTCACCGCATCCTCCGGCCATCCGCCCTCCCGTTGGCACTGCACTGATCAAGCAGACGGTGGGGGCGAGCGGCGTGCGGAGATGTCAGTTTTTCACTCTGGACCAAGTGATGGCGGACGTGGACCGTATTCATGCGGCGGTGAAGATAGGTGAGCACTCTGCGGTGGTGGCGCCGATCTCCATGGGGCACAGCTACGGGCTGTCCATAGGCGTCTTTCAGGTGCTGCGGCATGGGGTTCACTTGGTGTGGCTGCCGCACCCGTTTCCAGAACCCGTTTCCAAGGCGCTGGAAGGTCGCGGCGAGGTGCTTCTGGCCGGGGTGCCCTCTCTTTGGAAAGCATGGTGCTTGAGTGGTGTCCAGATGTCAGCGGTTCACACCGGGCTGAGCGCTGGTGCGCGGCTGACGGTGGCGCTGGAGCGCAGACTGCGGGAGGCCTGCGGGCTGAAGGTACGAACGCTTTACGGCACCAGCGAGTCTGGCGCAGTGTCTCTCGACATGACGGACTGCCTTCGTGAGTGCGATGAGGATGCAGGCGAGCTGCTACCTGGAGTCGAGGCGGCAGTGAATGGGGGGCGGGTGGAGGTGCGGAGTTCGTCCGTGGGTTTGAGCTACGACCAGCGAGAGGCGGGAGACGTGTTTGATGCGGGGTGCCATCTCACCTGGGACCTGGGGGAGGTGCGGGAAGGGCGGCTGTTTCTCCATGGCACTTGTGGTGCAGGCATCAACGTCGCCGGGCGCAAGCTCAGCCCTGCTGAAGTGGCAGCGAAGATGCGTCTAAGTACGGGCCTAGCGATCACGATTTCGGGCTTCAAGAGTCGTGATCCGGAGCGCTGCGAGGAGCTGGCGGCCCACGTGCCGCTACCTGCCTGTGAGTTGACTCAGGATTTCAAAGCGAAAGCCTGTGAACGGCTGGCTCCGTGGGAGATGCCACGCCGCTGGCTCGCCGTGGAGGAGAGTTGACGTTTCGAAGCCGGGCTTCTAGCATCTGGTGATGAATCAAATCGACTTGAAAGGAAGGTGTGCGGTCGTGACAGGTGGAGCGCGTGGCATCGGGCGCGCCATCGCCGAGCGGCTGGTGGTCTCCGGAGCGAAGGTTAGCCTCTGGGACCTTGATGCGGAAGCGGCGGCGGAGACGGCCCTTGAGCTTTCGAAGAAGGGTGCGGTGCATCTTGCTCAGGTAGATGTGACGAGCGAGGCCAGCGTGCAGGCGGCAGCGGAGAAAACGAAGGACGCCCTGGGGCGCATCGACCTGCTGGTGAACAATGCGGGAATAGCGGGCAGCACGGCGAAACTCTGGGAACTACCCGTGGCGGAGTGGCGGAAGGTGGTAGAAATTGACCTCATAGGCCCGTATCTCTGCTGTCGCTCGGTGGTGCCGATGATGCTCGAGCATGGTTACGGTCGCATCGTGAACATAGCGAGCATAGCAGGCAAGGAGGGGAATCCGAATGCTTCTCATTACAGTGCGGCAAAGGCGGGCGTGGTAGCGCTGACGAAGTCACTGGGCAAGGAGCTGGCCCAGAGCGGCATTGTGGTGAACTGCGTCACCCCGGCGGTCATCGAGACAGACATTCTCAAGCAGGTGGGGCAGCAGCACATTGATTACATGCTGTCCAAGATTCCGATGGGCAGGTTTGGACGCACGGAAGAGGCTGCGGCCATGGTGGCCTGGCTGTGCAGCGAGGACTGTTCGTTCACGACCGGGGCTGTTTTTGATTTGTCAGGGGGTAGGGCCACGTATTGACCACGCTGTCATGGACCGTGAGCCCACCGCTTTTGAGGAGAAGGTGTATGAAGCCACGCGTTGTATTCCGCGCGGGAAGGTGACCACTTACGGCACTCTGGGGCGCATCATCGGTTGCCGTTCGGCGCAGGCGATAGGGCAGGCGCTTCAGCGGAATCCGTATGCTCCGGAGGTGCCCTGCCATCGTGTGATCAAGGGAGATCTGAGCGTGGGAGGGTTCTTTGGAGAGACTGGCGGTGAGGCCGTGCGGCGCAAGGTGGAGATGCTGCGCAAGGAGGGCGTCACTTTTCCTGAAGGAAAGCTGGCGGACAGGTCGATGCTTTGGGAAGGTTGAGCTATGAGGAAATCCGCCATCGCCATTTTTGCCCATCCAGATGACATTGAGTTCGTAGCTGCGGGAACGCTGCTGCTTCTCCAGCAGCGCGGCTGGGAGATCCATTACATGAATGTGTGCCGCGGGAACTGCGGAAGTGTGCAGTATGACTCCGAGACGACTGCTCGCATAAGGCTTGAGGAGGCAAGGCGCGCTGCGGAGATCCTGGGGGCGGTGTTTCATGGCCCCATCGTCAACGACATGGAAGTTCAGTTTACACCGGACTTGATGCGCAAGGTGGCGGCGGCCATCCGGATTTCAAAAGCATCCATCGTGCTGACCCATAGCCCGCAGGATTACATGGAGGACCATGAAAACACGTGTCGGCTGGCGACGACGGCGGCCTTCACCCATGGGATGCCGAACTGGCAGACAGATCCACCGGTGGAGCCGTATGAGGGGGATGTGACCGTGTACCACGCCATGCCGCACGGCTTGTGCGATCCGCTGAGAAGGAAGATTGTGGCGGGGGCTTACGTGGATACCAGCTCCGTTCATGCTCGGAAGCGTGAAGCGCTGGCCGCTCACGAGAGCCAGAAGCACTGGCTGGATGTGAGCCAGGGCATGGACTCTTACCTGGTGTCCATGGATGAAGCCTCACGCAGGGTGGGGGAGCAGTCGAAACGATTCGAGTATGCGGAGGGCTGGAGGCGGCATCTTCATCTCGGATACAGTGCCTCGGAGATGGACCCTCTCAAGGATGCGCTCCCAGACCTGTGTTTCATCAACGAGGACTACGAGCGCAGCCTGAGAGAGTGACTTGGTTACTCAAAGATGACGCGACTGCCATCCACCTTGGCGGTGACCGTCTGCCCTTCACGGATCTCGCCATCGAGCACGGCTAGGCTGAGCGGGTCCAGCAGCAGACGCTGGATGGCCCTTTTCATGGGGCGCGCACCATAGACGGGGTCGTAACCCTGGTCGGCGATGAGGCGCGTGGCTTCATCACTGACCTTCAGCGTGATGTTCTGCTTCGCCAGCCGGTCGATGACACGCTGGAGCTGGATCATCACGATGCGGTCGAGCTGTGCCGTGTCCAGCCTGTCGAAGATGATGGTTTCATCGATGCGGTTGAGGAACTCTGGGCGGAAGTGCTGCCGCAGGGCACCGGTGACGAGGGCCTCCCGCTGCTCCTTGTTTTCGATGTCCAGGATGTGCTGAGAGCCGATGTTACTCGTCATGATGAGCACGGTGTTTTTGAAGTCCACGGTGCGACCCTGGCCGTCCGTGATGCGCCCGTCGTCAAGGACTTGGAGCAGAACGTTGAAGACCTCTGGGTGCGCCTTTTCCACTTCGTCGAAAAGTACCACTGAGTACGGGCGCCGCCGCACTGCTTCTGTGAGTTGACCGCCCTCTTCATAACCCACGTAGCCGGGAGGTGCTCCGATAAGGCGAGCCACGGCGTGCTTCTCCATGTATTCGGACATGTCGATGCGAGTGATGGCGTTTTCGTCGTCAAAAAGGAACTCAGCCAGAGCCTTGGAGAGCTCTGTCTTGCCCACACCGGTGGGGCCAAGGAAGAGGAAGGAGCCGATGGGGCGGTTCTCATCCTGGAGGCCCGCGCGGGCGCGGCGCACGGCGTTGGAGACTGCCTTGATGGCGTCTTTCTGACCGATGACGCGATCTCCCAGGCGCTGCTCCATGTGCGTGAGCTTGGCACGCTCCGCCTCCTGCAAGCGGGAGACAGGAATGCCGGTCCACGCGGCTACGACGCGGGCGATGTCTTCGTCCGTGACTTGTTCACGCAGGAGGGTATTCTTTCCGGCGTCAGCTGCGGTGTTCTGCGTGGAGAGTTCCTTTTCCAGGTTTGGAATCAAGCCGTATTGAATCTCGCCCGCGCGGGCGAAGTCTCCTCGGCGCTGGGCTTGCTCTAGTTCGGTGCGCAGGGTTTCGAGCTGCTCCTTGGCCTTGCGGGAGGCTTGGACGGCTTCTTTTTCCTTCATCCACTGGGCTTTGAGCGCGGAGCTCTTCTCCTTGTGCTCGGCGATCTCGCGGTCGAGGCGCTCCAGGCGTTCCCTGGAGGCGGCATCTGTTTCCTTCTTGAGCACTTGGCGCTCCATCTCCATCTGCATGATCTGACGTTCCAGCACATCGATGTCGGTGGGCAGGGAATCGAGTTCGATCTTCAGGCGAGATGCCGCTTCGTCCACGAGGTCCACTGCTTTGTCTGGAAGGAAGCGGTCTGTGATGTAGCGATTCGACAGGGTGGCAGCGGCGATGAGTGCGCTGTCCTGAATGCGAACGCCATGGTGGACTTCGTAGCGTTCCTTGAGTCCGCGCAAGATGGCTATGGTGTCTTCCACGCTGGGTTCTCCCACGTGCACGGGCTGGAAGCGACGCTCCAGTGCGGCATCCTTTTCGATGTACTTGCGGTATTCATCAAGCGTGGTGGCACCGATGGCATGGAGTTCACCTCGTGCGAGCTGAGGCTTGAGGAGGTTGGATGCGTCCACGGCTCCTTCCGACTTGCCAGCACCGACGATGGTATGCAGCTCGTCAATAAACAGGATGATTTTGCCTTCGGAGGCGGTGACTTCTTTCAAAAAGGCCTTCAGGCGCTCCTCGAACTCGCCGCGGTACTTGGCACCGGCGAGCATGGAGCCGAGATCCATGGCGATGACTCTTTTGTCTTTGAGGGAATCTGGAACGTCGCCGGCGACGATGCGGCGGGCGAGGCCCTCGACGATGGCCGTCTTGCCCACGCCTGGCTCACCGATGAGGACGGGGTTGTTTTTGCTGCGGCGAGAGAGTACTTGCATCACACGGCGGATTTCGTCGTCTCGGCCGATGACGGGGTCGATCTTTCCCTGGCGAGCGCGGGCGGTGAGGTCGGTTCCGTATTTCTCCAGTGCTTGGTATTTGCCCTCGGGATCCTGATCCGTGACGCGCTGTGCGCCCCGAACGGCCTGAAGTGCCTTCAGGACACTGGCGTGGGTAAGTCCCAGAGGCTTGAGGAGGTCTGAGGCGTCGTTTGGGGTTTTAGCGATGGCGAGGAGCAGGTGCTCGACGCTCAGGTAGTCGTCCTTGAGCTCGGTCTGCTGTTTCTCGGCTTCGGCGATGACCTGCCGGAGATCGTTCCCGAGGTGGAGGCTGGAACTGCCGGTGACTCGAGGCTGCTTTTCGAGCTTGGCCTTGAGCTGCTGGGGTAGCGTTGCAACGGCGGTGGGGTTGCTGGCGGCGCGCTGGAGCAAGGGCAGGGTGATGCCCTGTTCCTGTTGAAGAAGTGCCGAGAGAAGGTGCGAGGTGTTCAGTTCGGCGTGACCAAGCTGGGTGGCGAGGGTTTGAGCGGAGGAGAGAGCCTCCTGTGTTTTGACGGTAAAGCGGTCTGCGTTCATGGGTTGGGTTGGGATGAGAACTGACCGTTGCAGAATGCCTGCCACTTCGCGCTGATGACCGTCGAATACGCTGGAGCCATTGAAAATCAAGGTTTCAGGCGGCAAACTAAACAAAGCTACACAAACCTTAAATGTGATTATATGGCTCTAAAAGGATGCGAATGACGCATTTTGCATTGCGTCAATATGACTCAAGATTCCTTGACGACTCTGCCCCCGAGGGAAAGGATTCGGGCCTTGCTTTTGGCGTCTTCCGCATCGGCGATGCGCCCCTCTTTCACATACATTTGGGAGAGGGCGGTCCATGCCAGGAGGTCGTTGGGGCGGAGGGTAACGGCCATGAGGCCTGCGCCGATGGCTTCTTTGGTCTGACCTAGCTTCATGAGCGCCATTCCGTAGGCGTGCCAGGCGTCGAAGTGTTGCGCGTCCAGACTGACTGCCCTTTTGAGAAGGGGAAGAGCTTCTTCCAGCTCACCTACCGCTACGTGCCCATTGGCTTCGTCCAGAAGATCCTCGACGGTAGGCTCACTCATGCGGTGTTCGGTGGACCCAAGGCTAGGATGCTTCACCTGCCCTGACAGGGTCGAAGAAGAGTTCTACCTTGGCTTCGTCACGCTTTTTGCCGAACCAGGAGCGGAAGAAAGCGTCTCTGCCCTGGGCTGTGCGACTGCTGAGCTGGCCCTCTTTCATGGAGACGCTGGCTTCGTTTTTGCGCAGTTCTTTGCCTGTGACGACGACTAGCAACTGACCATCTGTGACGGCCACGGGGTCTGACACGCCGTTGATGGCTGTCTTGGCGGCTTGCTCGGCGATTTGGCTGCCGTTGGGATTGCTCGCTGGCGGGGCGTTTTTGCTGAACTCCGGCAGCACTTCGAGCTTCCAGCCCTTTTCCTTGGCAATCTCCTCCAACTTTTTGCCGGCCTTCAGGGCGTCTGCGACGGCGGTCTTGGCCTCTTTCGCTGCTTTGGAGAGGGCTTCGGTGGCTTTCTGGGTGACGAGGGTTTCTTTGATCTTGGCGGTGACGTCTTTGAGTTCCTGCTGCTTGGGTGCCTCAATCTGGGTGACACGGAGGAAGGTGTAGCCTTTGCTGGAATCGATCGGGTCGCTGGGCTGCCCCACGGCGAGTGTGCTGCGGAAGAGTTCCTTGGTGATGCCGGGCTCACCTTTCAAGGCTTCGGGCAGGGACTCCTGGTCCACGAGAGGGATGGTCTCGAGCTTCACCAGGGTGGGTGCGGTTGGCTTGGCGGGCTCTTCGGGCTTTTTCTCCTCAGCTTTCTTTTCCTCCGGCTTTTTGTCTTCGGTTTTTTTGGCCTGCTCTGCGGCGGCCTTGGCCTCTTCCTCCTTTTTCTTGGCAGCTTTGGCCTCCTCGGTGGCCTTGGCCTTGTCTGTGATGACCTTGTTGACGTCTTCCACGAGTTTGGCGAGGTCGGCCTTGGGATCGCTGAACTTGGTGTAGAAGTCGCCCACCATTTGCTCCCATTCCTTTTCTGCCTGGGCATTGTCCTCGGCTTTTTGCGTGGCGTCGGGAGTGGGACGGGTGAACGTGACGTACTGGGCGGACCGCTTTTCGCTGGTCATGTAGGTCTCTTTGTTTTCTTCGTAGTATTTGCTGATTTCGTCATCCTTGACCTCGGCATTCTTTTTGAACTCTTCGAGGGAGAGGAGCAGGGTGCTGGCTTTGAGAGTCTGCTGCTCAGAGGCGTAGGCTTTTTCGACTTCCAGGGGTGAGGCGACGTAGTTGGCACCGATGAGTTCGCGAAGTTTTTCGAAGACGATCTGGTCGCGGATGAGGTCTTTTACATCCGAGGGCATGTATCCATTGGCGCGGAGGTTGTTAAGGTAGTTCTCGGCGGTGACGGGGTCGTATTTGCCGTCTTTCTGGAAGGGCTGGAGGGACTCGAACTGACGCATGACGTCTTCATCCGACGCGGCGACTCCGTGCTTGAGTGCCTGTTCCCGGAGTACGAGGAGGTTGGCCACGAAGTCTGTGGTGGGTTCTCCGCCGCCGATAGAGCGCTGGCGCTGGGCGATGTTCGGCAGGCTGAATGCGATGTCGAACATCTGAAGGCTGTAGGCGAGGCGGAGGGCGCGGCTCATGCGGGCGACGTCGTTCCGTGTGTAGTCCACGCCGTAAACGCTGAATGCCTTTTGGGAACCTTGAGCGAAGGGGTCATTGGGGCTTTTGCCGAGCGGGTCCACGGCACCCCACACGCCGAAGGCGAGGATGATGAGGATGGTGAGGCCGATCAGGAATGGGCCGCGATGGCGACGAAAGAACTCAAGCATGGCTGTGGGGAAAAGTGGGCCGGTAGTAACGCGCTGACGAGGCAGTCAGCAAGGGGATTCTTCGACTGGCAAGAGGATGTTTTCGCTCTTGCGCAGGGATGAGCTACCCAGCCGCCAGCGTCGGAGGTGAGGGGAAGGGTCTGCGGGGGCGATCAGGGGACCTTGAAGACCTTGTTGGTGGTGGGGTCCAGGGCGAGGGAGCCGCTCTCCAGTCCGGTCACGTCGAGCTCGTTGTTGGGTGGATAGGGGCTGATGACGCGGTTTGGCTTGCTGCCTTTTTTCCCAACGGGGGTGCCGTCTGAGGTGGTGGTGCTCGCAGGTGGCAGTGGGGGTGGAGGAGCGCTGTCTTTGGCAGGCTCGGAGGGTTTGGTCAGGGATGAGTCGGTAGATTTAGGCTGCTCTGGGGCGTTTTTCACGACGGTGCCTGGGGGCAGGAAGTCATTGACGTCCGTGGTTTCCTTTTTGGGTGCAGGTGCTGGCTGAGGTGGGGTCTCTGCTTGCGGCTTGGCTGGATTCGCAGGCTGCTCGTTGATTTGGGGTGGTGTGTAGGTGGTTGAGCGTGACTGGGTTGGTGCTGGCGGAGTGGTCCGGGCGCTGCTTCCGAAGAGGGGTTTGCGCGGGGTGGCGGCGGTGCGGGAGGCGGGCTGGGCCGGCTTTTGTTGTGCTTTGGTGGCAGGCTGGCTGTTGTAGCCGTAGATGCCGGTACCGGTAGAGGGATTGCTGGAGGGGCGCTCGTAGTTGCTGATGGGCGGAGGCTGGCTGGTTGGGGCGGGACGGTAGGCTCCGGAAGCTGGCGGCTGGGTGTAAACTGGCTGGTTGTAGGTGGGCTGCTGGCGCTGGCCACCGCCGAAAATGCGGCGCATGAAACCGCTGACGCGCTCGCTCATGGCATCACCCCGCTGGTAAAAGGTGTCCACGGGGTTCTGTGTCTGCGCTGCGGGCTGGTAGTAGCCGCCGGTCTGGGCTGCGAGCTGGCAGGCTGAGAGGGCGCAGGCGCTGAGGACTCCGAGTCCGAGAGTCGTGGTGCGTGGGGGGGAGAGGAGCGCGAGACGTTTCATACCGATGAAATGGATGTACTGATTTCTAAGTAACCTCAAGTGGTTTTCCAGAATCTTTGTGAGGCATCATAAGACGGTTTTGGGCTCCGACCTATTCGATAAAATCGGCTGGCGAGGCGTGGGGTGGGACGGTGTCTGGGGAGGTCTGGGGACACTCGGGTGCGGCTTTCCGGTGTCAAGGAGATGGTCGGAGGAAGACGATGGGGTAGGGTGTCCCGGTGGCTGGGCCGGAAGGGGATCCCTTGTGGAAAGTGCTGGGTGGGTGAGGCTAGGGACGGCGCTCAGGCAAGCGGCTCTACCCAGGCGGTGGTGGGGTAGGAGCCGAGGACCTTGAGGTCGGTGCCTTCGGCTGTCAGGGAGTCGAGCGCGGACTGGAGGTTGGAGTCACTTGGGTGGCCGGCGACTTCGAGGATGAAGCGCACGGTGGAGTCGCCCTCGGCGGAGGGGCGGTTTTCGATTTGGCGTACGTTGATTTGATAGCGGACAAAGGGTTCGAGAAGATGCTGCAAGGCACCGACGTGGTCTGGGACGCGAATGCAGAGGAGGGTGGAATCGTCCCCGGTGGCGGGGCTGGGTCGGCGTCCGAGGATGAGGAAGCGGACGATGGCGGAGGGGCCGGTGGCGACGTTGATTTGGGCGCAGATTTTGAGGGTGGTCTCGCCCAGGGAGTCGAGTGTGTGCTGGACGGTGCCGTCTGCGGTGAACTCTGTGGGCATGACGGCGTATTCGGCCTGCTGTGAACTGAGTGCGTTGTAGAGGGATGAGGTGTCGATGTGGGAGATGTAGGTGACTCCGTGACCGAACTTGTTGAGCGCGACTTGATGAGAACGGGTGCCGGGTGCGCCGAGGTAGGCGATGCGGAGGGGGTGCTCGATGGCGAGCGCGGCGGACATGATTTCCCGGTAGATGGCGCGGATGGATTTTTCTGGGAGCTTGCCGTTTTGGGAGGCGTTGAGTTCCACGAGCTTGCGGAGAAGTTTTTCCTCGCGTTCGGGGGCATAGATTTCCAGGCCTTCGCGAAGTTTGATTTCTCCGATGACGTTGACAAGGTCCGCGCGTTTGTTGAGCAGGCGGAGCAGCTCGCGGTCGATGCTGTCAATGGCCTGGCGTGCTTCCTCGATGGTCATGCTTGTGGGGGTCAGGCGGGTGCGAGGTTGAGCTGGACTTCCTGGGGCGGAGGGGGGGCTTCTGCGGTGGTGGTGGGCTCGCTAGGCAGTTGGACGCGGCGGAGTTCCTGGGAGTTGGGGAGTTCGTCCACGGTTTTGATGCCGAAGTGGTCGAGGAAGGCTTCGGTGGTGCCGTAGAGGAGGGGTTTGCCGGGGAGTTCGGCACGGCCTTCGACTTTGACGAGTCCGCGGTCGATGAGTTGCTGGACCATGGCGTCCACGGAGACGCCTCGTACGGCCTCGATGCCGGCTTTGGTGATGGGCTGACGATAGGCGATGATGGCTAGAGTTTCGAGCGCTGGCTGGGAGAGGCGCTGGGGTTTGCGGCCTGGATAGAGGGAGCGGCACCAGTCTGCGAAGTCGGGGCTGGCACAGAGCCGCCAGCCGTGGGTGCGTTCTACGATGGTGAAGGAGTGGCCGTCTTTTTGGTAGTGTTCGATGAGCTTTTGCACGGCTTCATTGACCTGCTCGTCGGTGACCATGACGAGGGTCTTTGCGGCTTCGGAGTCCTCTGTTTCGGCTTCTACGATGTCTTTGGCATTTTCACGGATGGCACGGACCATGTGCTCGGTGCTGAGGGGCTCCTGGTAGGAGAAGAGAAGGGCTTCGACGATTTTGACGAGGTCCATTGGTGGGGAAGGTGGGGGGGACTGGGGCTAGGCGAAGTAGAGGATGCGGCCGCACTGCTCGCAGTGGACGATGCGGTCGTCTGCACGGAGGTCGTTGAGCGTGGCGGTGACGAGTTTCATGTGGCAGCCGCCGCAGATGCCGTTTTCGGCTGGTACGATGGCGGCGTTGCCCTTTGACTTCATGAGGCGATCATAGATTCCCAGGTCATCTGCTGAGATGTTGGCTGCGACGCTGGCACGGTCTGCTTTGATTTCCTCGATGCGGGCGGCGAGATTTTTTCCGCGCTCCTCGAGTTGGGCGATTTCTTCGTTTACGCGTTTTTCGGTTTCGGCGAGTTTGTCGGTGGCGGCTTTGTGAATGGCTTTGGCGGCCTCGATCTGCTCCATGAACTCGATTTCTCTGTCCTCGAGGTCATGGACTTCCTTTTGGTAGCGGACGACTTCGTTTCCGAGGGCGACGAACTCGTCGTTTTTGCGGGTGTTGAACTTTTGTTCTTCGAGGCGCTTGATGGTGTTTTGCCGGGTCTGGATGTCGAGCTCTAGGCTTTTCATTTTGACTTCGATTTCCCGGATGGCGGCGAGGGCGGCGGCGGTGGCTGCCTGGTCGTCGGCGAGCTGGAGCTTGGCGCGCTGTTGCAGGAGGGGGACGTCCTTGAAGTCCTTGGTGAGGGCACGCAGCCGTTGATCGCGTTCTTGAAGTTGGAGAAGGGAGGCGATGGATGGAAGCATGGTGCGTGGAAGGGGGAAGCGGACCGGAGCTTTAGAGCTGCCGTGAGTTGGTTACAAGTGCGCAAATGGCTGGCAGATGGAGTGGGTTCAGGCGGGGGATTGGGCGTCAGTAGAGTTCGACTGGGGAGCGCTTGCCGTCTTCGACGGAGAGGATGGATGCCTTCTCGGCTCCGAGGGTGTCGATGCGGAGCTGGAGGATTTGGCGGTTGATTTCGGCGAAGCGGTCGAGGGAGAAGGTGTCGGGTTTGCGGAGGCGTTTTTTGGTTCGCTCGATGCGGCGGAGGGCGTCGTGGAGGATGGGTTCCTCTACGCCTTTGAGGTGATCGTGGGCGAGCTCGACCATTTCGAGGCGGTGGCAGATCATGACGATGTCATTGCCGGCGCGGACGGCTTCTTGGATGGCCTGCTCGAAGGTGACTTCGTTGAGGATGGCTCCCATGTCGAGGTCGTCGGTGATGGCGAGTCCCTCGAAGCCCATTTGATGGCGGAGGAGTTTGGTGACGATGTTGTGGGAGAGGGAGGCGGGCCAGCGTCCGCGATCGGGATCGAAGGCGGTGTAGTTGCTGTGGCAGGTCATGACGCTGTCCAGCTCTGGGAGGAGGGCGGAGTAGGGGAGGAGTTCCTCGCGCTCGAGCGCTTCGCGGGATTTGGTGATGACGGGGAGGAACTCATGGGGGTCGCACTCGGCCGGGCCGTAACCGGGGAAGTGCTTGCCGCAGGAGAGGATGCCTTCTCGGCGCATGTTGGCGTTGAAGATGCCTGCGTTGCTGATGACTTGCTGGGCGTTTTTGCCGTAGGTTCGGCCTTTGAGGGAGTTGTCTGCGGCGTCGTCATAGGAGATGTCGAGCACGGGGCAGAGGTCGAGGTTGAAGCCGAAGAGGCGGAGGAGCTGGCCGGTGAGGCGGCCATGGGTGGCGATGAGGCCTGGGTCGCCTTTGTCGCGCAGGGACTGTGCATTGGGTGGTTCATCGCCTATGAGGCGGAGACGGGAGACGCGTCCGCCTTCCTGGTCGATGGTGATGATGGGCTCGATGTCGGAGAGGTCGCGCAAGTCGTCGATGAGTTTTCGCACCTGTTGGGGTGAGACGATGTTGCGACCGAAGAGGATGAATCCTCCGGGCTGGAGTTTTTTGAGGCGGGTGGCGGTGGCGGGGTCGAGTTCGGGGCCTGGGACGCCGGTGAGCAGGAGCTGAGCGAGGAGGTTGGAATCAGAGGGCATGGACGGTGTATGGGTGAGTGTAGATGAAGGGATGCATCGGGAAAGTGGAAAGGCGGTTGCGGGAGGTGGAAGGTTTTGATTGGGTGACGAATGGGAAAACGACTCTTGCTTGCTCTCTCCTCCGTTCTGGGTCTGACCATGTGCATGGCACCGGTGCCGCAACGTTTTACGGTGCCGCAGGCGGGGGCCTACGGTGGGCGGGTGATGCTGGGTGTGGATGTGCTGGAGGCGCGGGGTTTTGACATTTTGAGGGGGAAGCGGGTGGGGCTGATCACGAACCACACGAGCTACACGAGCCGTGGTGAGCGGACGCGGGCGGTGTTTAAGCGTGCGTTGGGTCCGGGGCTGACAACGTTGTTCGCGCCGGAGCATGGTCTGGATGGGAATGAAAAGGCGGGCGCGCACATCAGCGACCAACGGGATCCGGTGACGGGGCTGCGCTGTTACTCGCTGCATGGAGCATACCGCAAACCTCAGCCATTTATGTTGAGGGATGTGGATGTGCTGGTGTTTGATGTGCAGGACATAGGCTGCCGCAGCTATACTTACATCAGCACGATGGCGGTGGCCATGGAGGCTGCGGCGGAGAATGGAAAGGCGTTTATGGTGCTGGACCGTCCGAATCCGCTGGGAGGGAATCGTGTGGAGGGGCCGCCTTTGGATGGGAGGTGGAAGAGCTTTGTGAGTCAAATCGCCGTGCCGTATGTGCATGGGATGACGGTGGGAGAACTGGCTATGCTGTGCAGTGGGAGACGTCTCATCAGCGGTGTGCCCCGCCTTCAAGTCATCAAGATGCAGGGCTGGACGCGCAACATGATCTGGCCGGATACGGGACTGCGCTGGTACCGCACGAGCCCGAACATTCCGTATCCGTCTTCTCCGGCTTATTATGTGGCGACGGGCATCTTGGGGAGCGCGGCATCTGCGGACGTGGGCATAGGAACGGAAAACCCTTTCGGCTATGCGGGTGCGAGAGGGGTGGATGCGAATGCGATGTATGCTTTCTGCCAGCGGCTGAATGTGCCGGGGGTGCGTTTTCGACCGTATTCGAAGCCCGGTTTTGGTGGGGTGTCGCTGACGATTGATCCTCGTTACGCTGGTGATCTCACGGCGCTGGATGCTTACCTGACAGCGGAACTGAACCGACTGAGCGGTGGCAAGGTGATGCGGATGACGAGCACGCAGTTGAGTCTGTTCAACAAGGTGGTGGGCAGTGATGAACTTTACCGGACGATTTCTGCAGGGCGCTCGGTGAGTGGATTGGTGGCGTCATGGCAGCGCTACTGCCAGGGCTTTCGCAGCACACGGCAACCTTACTTGCTGTATCCGTGAGGTAGGTGGATGTCGGTCTGAAGAGGTGTGCCCTGGGTCTAAAGCTTGCGGATGCGGATGCTGCGGTACCAGGTTTCGTCCTGGTGGTCGGTGAGCATGATCTTACCGTGGCCTGGTGCGAAGCCGTCTTTGGTTTTGAACTTGGACTGGGCGATGAGTTCTTTCCACTCGGGGGTGGTGGTGTCTGCTTGGGTGACGAGTTGGCCGTTGAGCCAGTGCTGGATTTTGCCTGCCTTGACGACGATGCGGCTGGTGTTCCACTCGCCGGCGGGTTTGGCGGGTTTGTCGGCGGCAGGGGCCTTGATGTCGTAGATGGAGGCGGTGGTCCTTTTGCCGTTTTCCTTTTTTGCGTCGGCGTGGCCGTTGTCATCGATCATCTGATACTCGAGTCCGAGGATCTCTTTTTTGGGGCCGACTTCGGTGACCCAATATTTGATGCCGTTGTTGCCGTTGGTGGCGATTTTCCACTCCCACTCGAGTTCGAAGTCGGAGTAGCTTTCGGCGGAGAGGAGGTTTCCGCCTTTGCCATTGAGGTGCATCATGCCGTCGTGGATGGTCCAGCCGGGGGCGGGCGCTGAGCCGTCTGCCTGCGCCCAGCCGGTGAAGGTTTTGCCATCGAAGAGGGGCTGCCAGTCGCTTTCGGCGCGGGCGAGTGTGGCGAGGAGGATGCAGGCGAGGATGCTGGTGGCTTTCATTTGGCGGGTGTGGATTTGGAGAGGACGTCTTGTTCGATGTCGTTGGCGAGGCTCTGTAACGCATCAGAATCGAGGAGCTTCCTGCGATCTGGTGTCTGGATGTAGATGGAGTCAATGGCGACGCCGCGCTCGGTGCTGATGCGGGCGTGGGTGACGTCCAGCTTGTGGGCGCCGATGACGCGGAAGAGGTCGTAAAGCAGGCCGATGCGGTCGATGGCTTGCAGTTCGATGACGGTGTTGGTGTCTGAGAGGCGGTTGTTGATGTGGACCCACTGGGGGATGTCGGGAGCGAGGTCCAGGTTCGTACGCAGGGGGTGGCGTATGGCTTTGATGCGGTCGCTGAAGTGGAAGTCTTCGGTATTGAAGGCTTCGACGAGGGACTGGTGTACGCGGCGGCGGGTGGACTCCTGGGTGACGGGACTGTGGTTATGGGTGGTGACACGGAAGACGTCGAGCACGAGTCCGTCGGTGCGGCGGTAGAAGTCTGCGGAGATGATGTTGAGGTTTTCTGCGGCCAGTGCGCCGGCGCAGCGCCCGAGGAGGAGGCGGCGATCCTGCCCTGTGAGGACGAACTTGGAGCAGCCTTCCGCGGGCTTATCCTCCCAGCCGATGACGGGGATGTGGGGGGTGCTGCTCTGATGCCAGAGGCGGAACTGTCTGAGGTGCTTGGCTATGGTGGAGGGTTTGCGGAAGTTGAAGTAGGCGCGTGGCATGCGCTCGAAGTGCTGGTCCACTTCGGTGGCGTAGGTTTTGTCTAGTTCTTTGAGGACTTCGGCTTTGAGTCCATCCAGCGGGATGGTGGCGCGCTCCATGAAGTCGGCGGGCGAGTCCATGTAGCGGAGGGTGTTGACGTAGAGGGTGCGGATGGCGCTGTCTTTGAAGCCGTTCCAGCTGGTCTCGCCGACGCCTTTGATATCGGCCATGGTCATGACGGTGAGGGCGTCGAGGTTCTCGCGGGTGCGGACGATGCTGGCAAACTCCGCCACGACCTTGGGGTCATCAGAGTCCTTTTTGGTGGCGGTGTTGTACATGAGCAGGTGATTGTCCACGAGGAAGAGCAGCCGGGAGCGGCGGTCTCCTTTGATCTGGAGGCGGCGGCATACTTTGTCTGCGAGGATGGTGGATTCGTCTGCGTGGGTGGCTTTGTTGGCGGCGCGCCCGGTATCGTGCATGATGAGGGCGAGGTAGAGGACGGCGGGATCATGCAGGTCACGGAAGATGTGCTGGTAGAACTCCAGTCCTTTTTGGTTGGTGCCGGCGAGTTCATCCAGGTGGTCGATGCACTGGAGTGTGTGCTCGTCTGCGGTATAGACGTGGAAGAACTCATGCTGCACGCGGCAGGTGAGCGCGCCGAACTCTGGGAGGAAGCGGCCCAGGAAGTCGCAGCGGTGCATTTGGCGCAGGACGCGGGCTACGTCTCCTTTTTGCTCCAGGATGGCTTCGAAGGTTTCCCGGTTTGCTTTGTGATAACGGAACTCTGCGTTGACCAGGGAGGTGTCGCAAACCATGTCGAAAAGTTCCGGCGAGAGTCGCAGATTCCGCTGCTGGGTGTACATGAAGAGCCGCATGAGGCGGTGAGGGTCTTCCTGAAAGATGCGCTTGTTCTCGGCGAAGATGCGTCCGTGGCGGATTTCGAAGCCGTCGATTTTCTCGACCTTGGCGGTGGGCTTTTTGTTGTCGGTGCGGCGGAGGGGAGCGAGGAGGCGGGCGGCAAGGCCTGTCTGCTTGGGGCGGTCGAGTACCTGGAGGTTGAAGAAGTCGATGACCTTTGAGGACTGGCGAAGGACGTTGCGCACGTGGGTGTAGTAGTCGTGCATGAAGGCCTCGATGCGGTCTGCCATGCGGCGGCCTTTGTAGCCGAGCTTGGTGGCTACGGGTCCTTGGAGGCGGAGGGTGAGGATGTCTTGGGCGCGCTTTTCGGTATAGTGCATCAGGTCGCGCACACGGAGCAGGAAGTCGTAGGCGCGGCGCAGTTCATTCCAGCCTCGTTTGTTGAGGACGCCGTGTTTTTGGAGGTCTGCGAGGTCGGTGATGCCGAGCTTGGCGTAGGAGATCCAGATGAGGTTTTGATAATCACGAAGGCCGCCACAGCCTTCTTTGACTTGGGGGTTCTGAAGGAAGGGGGTGTCTTTGTGGTCTCTGTGTCGTTTGGTGATTTCCTCCATCTGTTCGGCGAGGAAGGCGGTTTCCTGGCCTTTGATGCAGCGTTTGTGAAAGCCTGCGGTGAGTTCGTCATAGGCTTTGTCGGTGCCTGCGACGAGGCGGGTGGTGATGAGTGTGGTCTTGGTGGGGTAGTCTTCGTTGGCGAAGTCCATCCGCCCTAGGGCGGAGTCGGTGGCGTGTCCCACATCGAAACGCATGTCTCCCAGGAAGAGGTTGAACTCATAGATGAAGCGTCTGATGTCCTCACTCGGGGTGCGGTTTTTTCCGGGGATGAGGTAGGTGATGTCGATGTCGCTGTGGCGATTCATGACGCCACGCGCATAGCCCCCTGTGGCCACGAGGGAGAGTTCCATGGGGGTGGTGATGGGCGGGTTGAGCAGTGGAGGGAGGTCGCGGTGGAGGTTGTAGATGATGCGGTCTATGACGGCGGTGCGCGCGCGGCATATCTCCAGGCCTGAACTGGTGCTCTTGTGGCGCAGTTGAAGGCGGGCATCCTCTACGTTGAAGAAGGCGCGGTAGTGCTTGAGCAGTTCGGACCGGCTGGTGGGCTGTGGGGTTCCTGCCTTGAGGATGGGCTTCTGCGTGGGGGCGGGCATGGAGTCGGGGGGCTGACTCAGTAGGTGAGCAGGGAGTGGACGGGACCGTGGTGACCTATTTTCTCTCGGCCGGCGAGGAAGGTGAGTTCGATGAAGAAGACGGAGCCGAGGAGATTGCCGCCGGCTTGCTTGATGAGGTCGAGCACGGCTCCTGCGGTGCCGCCCGTGGCCAGGAGGTCATCGGCGAGGATGACGTTTTCTCCGGGGCGGATGGCATCTTGGTGTAGCTCGATGGAGTTGGTGCCGTATTCGAGGCTGTAATCGACGCCGATGGTGTGCCATGGGAGCTTGCCTTTTTTGCGGGCGGGCACGAAGCCGGTGTGCAGGCGCTGGGCCAGCATGGCGCCGAAGATGAAGCCGCGGGCGTCGATGCCTACCACTTTGTCAATGCGTTGGCCGTGGAAGCAGGCGGCCATGCCGTCAATGGCGAGCTGGAGGAGCCAAGCGTCTGCCAGAACGGGGGTGATGTCTTTGAAGAGGATGCCGGGCTGGGGGAAGTCTGGGACGTCGCGGACGGCGTTACGAAGTTTGTCGGTGGGTGATTCTACCATTTGGCGAGAGTGAAGTTCTGCTTATGGTTTCACAGTCACGGGTTCGGCGCAATGACTGGACTCGTGGACTTTTGTGAAAGAATGAGTCTTGACCGTCTGCTGCTGCTTTTGGCTACGCTCGCATTTGTGGGCGGGCTGGCTCATGCTGTCTGGGCGCTGCGGAGGGGAAGCTGGCAGGAGAGCCGTTGGCACTGGGTGCCGATGCTGGTGGGTTTTGTGCTGCAATCTGCCTTCCTTTATCTTAGGGGGCAGGTGCATGGGCGGTGTCCGATGACGAGCTTGTTTGAGGTGTTCATTTTCATCGGTTGGTCTGTGGTGCTGCTGTATTTCGCTGTGGGTGGGGCTTATCGGTTGTCCTTGCTGGGGGCTTTCACCGCACCGGTGGTGGCGGTGATGCAGGCGTTGTCTCTGCTGCTGCTGGAGGATAAGGTGGCTGCGAAGAAGGTTCCTAATGTGTGGCTGGAGCTGCACGCGGCGCTGGCGCTGGTGGCTTATGCGGCCTTTGCGCTGGCGTGCGTGACGGGGGTGATGTATCTGGTGCAGGCCAGGATGCTGAAGAGGCACCGGATCGTGGCGCTCTTCCGCCAGCTGCCGCCCATTCATGACTTGGCGCTAGCGATCAAGCGGCTGGCGCTCTCTGGTTTTCTGCTGCTTACTGTGGCGCTTTTGGCGGCGTTGCCGCTGGATCTGCCGGCGGCGAAGGACAAGCTCATGGTTATTTGGCTGGTGTGGGCTTTGTATGGGGTGCTGAACTTTCTGATGTGGAGGCATGTGGTCTCGGCGCGGCTGACGGCTTGGATGGCTGTGGTGGGTTTTGTGGTGCCGTTTGTTTCACTCTGGCTGGTCAACGCGAGATGAAGAAACCGGGGATTATTTGTTTGGGGGTGAATCATCGCACGACGCCGGTCGAGGTGCGTGAGAGGGTGGCTTTTCCCGAGTCTCAGTTGCGGGAGACGGTGCAGGAGGTGAAGAACCTGCCGGGGCTGGGTGAGGCGGTGATTGTGTCCACCTGCAATCGGGTGGAGATCTACGCTTCGCAGAGTGCCGATGCGTCTTCGGACGGACACGCGATCTTGCGCAAGTACTTGGAGGATCACTTTGCCCTGGAGCCGGAGCAGGCGGAAGGGCTGGTTTGTTACCGCCTGCCTGCCGAAGAGACGGCTCGGCATTTGTTTCGCGTGGTGAGCGGGCTGGACAGTATGGTGCTGGGCGAGACGGAGATTTTTGGCCAGGTGAAAGCTGCGTACAAGGTGGCGCTGGATGCCGGCGCTACGGGGAGGGATTTGAACAAGCTTTTCCAGCGAGCCTTCAGTGTGGGCAAGCTGGTGCGGGAGAAGACGGCCATCCAGCGCGGCTCTACGTCGGTAGGCAGCGTGGCCGTGGAACTGGCGGAGAAGATGTTTGGCAGCCTGAAGAACTGCCGTGTGATGCTCATTGGGGCGGGGGAGATGAGCCGGGTGTGCGCTCAGAGCCTGGTTTCACGCGGGGCGTCGAGTGTGATTGTGTCTAACCGCTCGTATGACAAGGCGGTGGAACTGGCCGCAGAAATGAACGGTCGTGCCATGAAGTTTGACGAGTGGGAGCACGCTTTGCATGAGGTGGACATCATCATCTCCTCCACCTCGGCTCCGCATTTTGTCATTCATCGCCAGATGATCGAGCGGGTGATGAAGGCTCGCCGTGGGCACCCGCTTTTCCTCATCGACATCGCTGTGCCGCGTGACATTGAGCCTGCGGTGAACGAGATTGAGGACGCCTATTTGTATGACATTGATGCGCTCAGCGCCATCGCCGAGGACGGACGGCGTGAGCGGGAGAGGCAACTGGCGGTGTGCGAGAAGATCATCGAAGAACAGATGGAAAAGTTTGGCCTGCTGGCAACCTCATCGGCTCCGGAAAGCGGTGCCTTGATGGATGGCGGCGGCGCGCGAGAAGCAAATGCATGAGAATCATCACCCCTAACCACCTTATCCTGGGCACGCGCGGCAGCGAACTGGCCCTGACTCAGACCCGCACGGTGGAGGCGCTGCTGCGGCAGGCGCTGCCGGAGCACCAGATCGAGCAGAAGATCATTCAGACCAGCGGGGACAAGCGCCAGGACCTGCGCTTTGCGGAGTTTGCGAAGGCCACCGGCGGTGTGATCGATAAGGGCATTTTCATCAAGGAACTTGAGATGGCTCTTGAGCGCCGGGAGGTGGACGCAGCGGTGCACAGTCTGAAAGATGTGCCGTCAGACCTTGAATCCCAGTTCAGCATCGCTGCCGTGCTGGAACGGGCGAATGTGGAAGATGTGCTCATCACTGCGGTGCCGTGCAAAGGCATCCATGACCTTCCGAAAGGTGCCCGCGTGGGAACCAGTAGCGTGCGCCGGATGCGCCAGCTTCAGTGGATGAGGCCGGACGTGACGGTGGTGGAGATACGCGGCAATGTGCCCACGCGTCTGCGCAAGGTTATCGGTGAGGAGCCGCTGGATGCGGTACTGTTGGCTGCCGCGGGTCTGGAGCGGCTGGGTTTGCTGTCTGGGGTACGCGAACGCATTGAAATCGATGGTGTTTCACTGAATGCGCATGTGCTGGACAGGCACGTGTTTCTCCCTGCGGCGGGCCAAGGTGCTATCGCCATAGAGACGCTGACCTCTCAGCACCGGGTGCATGACGCCATTCGTCTGCTGAACCACGAAGAAACGGAGTACCGTGTGCTGGCAGAGAGGGAGTTTCTCAAGCAGCTTGGTGCGGGTTGTCAGACGCCAGTCGGTGCGCTGACGTGGATCGATGGGAAGCGCCTGCACATGCGAGTGCGAGTGTTCTCGGAGACGGATCCTGAGCGCCCTCCTCAGGAGCTGGAGAACGATGCGCCCGTGTCCTCGCCGCTGACGCTGGCCCGGCGGCTTGCGCAGATGGTCTATCGCTGATGCAGCGCTTTCATGCCGAGGGCTAGTGCGCCCGCGATGCCTGAGTGATCGCCCAGTCCTGGGTGGACGAGATACTGGTCAATGTGCTGGAGGATGGCGGGAGCCGACACGTAGCCATTGAGCACATTGAGCACTTGGGAGCGTGTGCGTTCCAGAAGGCCGGGAATCTTCATGACACCGCCGCCGAGGATGATGCGCTTGGGCGAGAGGGTGAGGATGATGTTTGCGAGGCCATGGGCGAGGCACCAGGCTGCTTCTTCGATGGCTGGATGATCCGGTGGCAGCTTCTCCGCCTTCATGCCCCAGCGGGAAGCGATGGCTGGGCCGCTGATGTAGCCCTCCAGACAACTTTTGTGAAATGGGCAGCGGCAGGCGGGTGCGAAGGCGTCTGGGAAAGGGGGTACGGGGATGTGAATATGTCCCATCTCAGGATGCACTAGGCCGTGCAGAGGAGCGCCGTTGACGATGGTGCCGCCCCCGACTCCTGTGCCAATGGTGATGTAAACGAGTGGATCCTGGCCCACGCCGGCACCCCAGCAGAACTCACCCAAGGCGGCGGCGTTCACATCCGTGTCAAACCCGGCAGGAAGTTTGGCGTGGGCGTAGAGCGCTGTGATGAGATCGGTGTGCTGCCAGCCCTTCTTGGGGGTGGTGGTCACGTAGCCAAAGGTGCGACTGCGCGGGTCCAGGTCCACAGGGCCGAAGCTGCCGATACCGTAAGCCTGAACGGGGCCGTGTTTGCGTTTGCAATCGTTGAGGAAGCGCACCACAGCGTCCAGTGTCTCCTTGGGCTTGGTGGTAGGGATGCGAGTGCGTTCGCGAATGTCATGGATGCCCGTGCCCACTGCTACGATGAACTTGGTACCTCCGGCCTCGATGCCGGCGATGAGGGGCGGCTGCTGGCTCATGTGGCGCTGCGTGGGCGGGCTGCGGTGCTGTCACTGATGCCTAGCGAGGCATAGATTTCCCTGGTGGCCCTGGATTTATTGAGGGTGTAGAAGTGAATGCCATCCACAGCATGGTCCAGGAGGTCTGCACACTGCTCGGTGGCGTAGTGAACGCCCACGCGCTGCACGGCGGCTTCATCCTCACCGCAGCGGGCGAGTGCTTTGAGCAGCTTGGCAGGGAAACGGGAGCCGCCGGAGAGTTCTGCCATGCGCTTCATGCCTGAGATGGAGGTCACCGGCATGATGCCGGCGATGATGGGAATGTGAATGCCAGCCAAGCGGCAGCGCTCGCGGAAGTCAAAGAAGTCGTGGTTGTCGAAGAACAGTTGAGTGCAGATGTAGTCTGCACCTTGATCTACCTTGGCCTTGAGGTAGTCCATTTCGAGGAGGCGGTTGGGGGTGGCGGGGTGCCCTTCAGGAAACCCGGCCACGCCGATGCCGAACCCGCGTTTGTCAGGGTGCACTCCTGACTCGTTGAACTGGCGGATGAAACGCACGAGGTCAGCCGCGTGCTGAAAGGCGTCCTCCGAGCGCTTGTAGTTTGGGAGATTTTTGGGCGGGTCACCACCGAGGGCCAGGATATTGCCTACACCGGCGGCAGCATAGCGTTCCAGGATGCCATGGATCTCTGCCTCGGAGTGGCAGACGCAGGTGAGGTGGGGTACGGTGGCGATGCCGGTCTCCTGCTTGATGCGCACCACAAGGTCATGAGTGAGCTGTCGTGTGGAGCCACCGGCCCCGTAGGTCACGGAGACGAAAGCGGGCTTGAATGCGGCCAGTTCCGCCACTGCCTCCAGTAGTGCGTTGGATGCCTCCACCGTCTTCGGCGGGAAGAACTCGAAGGAGAGGGTGGGCCGCTGCTCCTGAAAAATGTCGCTGATGTGCATGAACCAAGGAAATGAATCCGGGCTGGCACGGTGAGCAAGGGCGGAACGCAGGGAGGAGTGCAGAATCTTCGGGCATGTGGGGACTCCTTGTTGTCCATTCGGACAGGCGAATCTGGAGTTCTGCATCAAGAGGTGCATTGCATTGTCGCTTGCGAAGCTGGTTCCTCCTACTAGATAGTGCCGCGTTCAAGCGCGCCCATGCCGTCGCAGGGGTCATCAGATGTCCGAAGATAAATCGTCAAATAAGTGGTCCTTGGCCCTGCTGGCCTTGGGAGTGGTCTTTGGAGACATTGGCACAAGTCCGCTGTATGCCCTGCGTGAATCCCTGACTCACGTGAGGCCAGATCCGTCCGAGCCGCTGGATGTGCTGGGACCCATTTCGCTCATGGTGTGGTCTCTTATCGTGGTAGTCTGCTTCAAATACTTGACGTTCATCACGAAGGCGACGAACCAGGGAGAGGGGGGCATGTTTGCGCTGTTGACGCTTTTCCGCTCTACCCGGCAGGAACCGGTGCCCACCGGCTACGCAAAGTTCGTGGTGCTCCTGGGCGTCTTCGGTGCGTGTCTGCTGTATGGCGATGGCATGATTACTCCGGCCATCTCGGTGCTGTCGGCGGTGGAGGGTCTCAAGACGGTGAATCCGGACCTTGCGGACTATGTGGTTCCGATAGCGGTGGTGATTCTGGTCACTCTGTTTTCGGTGCAGCGGTTTGGGACGGCGAAGATTGGGGTCGCCTTTGGCCCTGTGATGTTGCTTTGGTTTAGCACCCTGGCCGTGATGGGGGTGATCAACATCGGGCAGCATCCTGCCGTGTTTCAGGCTCTACTTCCGCACTATGGTCTTCAGTTTCTGCTTCATCATGGGGCAGAGAGCGTGGTCATCATGGGGATGGTGCTGCTGGCTGTGACGGGATGTGAAGCGATGTATGCGGACATAGGACACTTTGGGCGTACGGCTCTGGTCCGTGCGTGGTACATCGTGGCCTTTCCCGCATTGATTCTCAACTACATGGGACAGGGCGCGCTGGTGCTCCATGACGTGCAGGCATCCCTGGAACCTGGGTTTCACCACTTTTTCAATCTGGTCCCCAAGCCGGTGCTCATTCCGGTGGTGCTGGTCGCCACGGCCGCGACCATCATTGCCTCCCAGGCCATGATCACGGGCGTGTTCTCCCTAACTCAGCAGGCGGTGCAACTGGGTTATCTACCGCGGCTGCGCATTGTCCACACCTCGCCGGATGTTCGGGGGCAGATTTACATGCCACAAGTGAACTGGCTGCTGATGATAGCCTGTGTGGCGCTGGTGATCAGCTTCAAGAGCTCCAGCGCGCTGGCCGCCGCTTACGGTCTGTCCGTGTCGTTGGACATGTTTTTCACCAGTTGCCTGTTCTTCCTGGTGGCTCGTGGGTTGTGGAAGTGGGCTTGGTGGAAGGCGGCGCTGCCGGTGGCGTTGTTTCTGGTCTTTGAGCTGGGCTACTTGAGCGGCAGCTTGCTGAAGTTTCTGGATGGCGCGTGGTTCCCTCTCGCCGTGGGCCTTGCCATCTGGGTGCTCATGAAAACCTGGTCGGATGGCAGAGTCATCCTGCGGGACGCCATGCTCAGGGGCAGACTGCCCACGGGTTTTCTCATTGATGAGATTAAGGCCAACCGCATCACTCGTGTGCCCGGCACGGCGGTCTTCATGTCTGCCTCGGCGGAGGGCCTTCCTCTTTGTCTCCTCCATCACTTGAAGCATAACAAAGCCCTGCATAAACAGGTCGTGCTGCTCACGGTGCGCTTCGAGGAGCAGGCACGCATCCCGCCGAGCAAGAGGAGTGAGGTGGAGAAACTGCATGAGGACTTCTACCGCATCGTCCTGCGTTATGGCTTCGCCCAGTCGCCCGATGTGTTTCAGGATTTGGTCCGCGCTCTTGGCAGCGTGACAGTGGTCAAGCCGGCTGCCATCTCCTTCTATCAGAGCCGGGAAATGTTGCTCACCTCCGGCCCGGGCAAAATGGCGGCCTGGAGGAAGAAGGTGTTCGCCTTCTTCTCTCGCATGTCCCGCCCTGCGACTGGTTACTTCGAGCTGCCGCCACGGCAGGTCATTGAGCTTGGCATCCAGTTGGAGTTGTGAGAGATGCTTGCCGCACTTCAAACCGCATTGGTGCATTTGCCAGTTTCTCGACGTTACTTGGTAGGGGTGTCGGGTGGCAGGGACTCTGTATGCCTGCTGCACGCGCTGGTGGATCTGGGTTACCGAAACCTCATCGTGTGTCATCTCAATCATTGCCTGCGTGGAGCAGAGTCGGAGGCGGATGCTGACTTTGTGCAACGACTGGCTGAGCGGCTGAACTGCACGCTGGCTCGTGCAGACATTGATGTGGCCGAATACGCGCAGGAACACAGTTTGTCACTGGAGACGGCCGGGCGGGTTTTGAGGCAACAATGGTTTGCCGAGTGTGCGAAGGAGTTCCGCACCAGCATGATCTTCCTGGCCCATCATGCGGACGACCAGGCGGAGACGGTGCTGCATCATCTGCTGCGGGGAACAGGGCTGGCAGGGCTGGGTGGGATGCGTCCGGAAATCGAGCTGAACAACGGGCTGCACATCCTGCGGCCCATGCTTCACATCCGACGCGCCGAGTTGGAGCAGTGGGCGTCTGAAAAGAAGATCCGCTGGAGGGAGGACGCGTCCAACCAGGAATTGGTGTACACGAGAAATCGGCTCCGGTTGCAGGCTCTGCCCATGCTGAACGAGATCATGGAGAGAGACGTCGTGCCGCTGCTGCATCGCCTGTCCATTGTGGCTCGGATGGACGATGACTGCCTCAGTGAACTGACGGAACAAGTCATGCACAGAGTGCTCGCGCCGGACGGCAGCGCACTTGCGGGCAGTATCCTGGCCCAGGAGCACACTGCCATTCAGTACCGGGTGGTTCAGGCCTGGCTTCAGCGCTGCTCGGTGCCCAGCCTGACACAGGGTCACATCAGCGCTGTAGTGGAGCTTCTCAAGGGAAAGGCCCCTTCTCGCAGCAATCTGCCAGGAGGCTGGCAAGTGCGGCGGAAGTCAAAAACTCTTCATCTGACGCGCCAAGACGCTTGACCCGCCCCCGGTTCCTCGCCGACACTCCATGCCCTCTGTTCGTATGTCACTCCCCCAAGCTGGACTGCCCCTCTTCGGCACCTTCATGTTGAGTGCGTTGACGTCCTGCTTCGGCCCGGATCCCTACGCCTCCCCTTATCCCTATCCCCAAAGTGTCGGGTCCAATGGTGCATACCAGCCCGGCTACGGAGGAAGCTACACTCCGGCCCCACCGCCTCCGCCTGCTCAGCAGCCCAGCAGATCTCCTGCTCAGAGTGATTATCTTCCGCACCTGAGCCAGGAGTATCGCAACGGCTGGGACATTGGCTCGCGTGACCGCCAAACAGGTTACCCCCGCGACTACCGCCGCGCGTACGAACGCTTTGGCCGCGGTTATGAAAGCTATTTTCAGGAAGGTTATGAAGACGGCTACGCTGGCCGCTCCATGCGCCATTGAACTCCGATTGTGTTGATTCGTGGTTAAAAAAACCTACTGACCTCACGTTCTAACGCCCGCTCCTTTTTCTCCAACCAACCCACATGTCCACTGCCTCCGCCTCGCCCACCACCCTCCGCAACGCCGTCATTCGCCTCGCTGGTAACTCCCAGGACGGCATCCAGTCCATTGGTGGCATCCTAGCACGTCTTGCCGGCCGCACTCAGCAGGAGGTCATGACTTACATGACCATTCCGTCCACCATTTCCGGCGGCCCGTCCATTTTCCAGGTTCATCTCGGCTCCGGTGAAGTGCTGTCGGCGGGAGATCAGGCAGACGTGCTTGTAGCCTTCTATCAGCACAGCTACAATGATCACTTCCACACTGTCCGGGATGGCGGCATCGTGATTTATGAATCCGGTGACGTCACCGAACTCAAGAATGAGCGCGGCATCACGCACGTGGGTGTTCCCTTCACGCAGGCTACCATCGAGGCTACCGGCGGCTCGGCACGCGACCGTGGAAAGAACATTTTTGTGCTGGGGCTGCTGTGTGCCGCATTCAACCTCGACAAGGAAAAGATCGCCTCCATCCTGGCCCGGCAGTTCGGCAAGAAGGATGAGAGCGTACTGCGAAACGCCATGCTCGCCTTCGACACGGGATATGCCTACCCGGTTGGCGATCTTGAAAAGTTTGCCTTCGCTCCTGGCGAGGCACCCGATGACGGACACCGCATTTCCACGGACGGCAATCAGATGCTGACGCTTGGCCTGCTGGCTGGCGGCGTTCGCTATGGTGCTGCCTACCCTATCACCCCATGGTCGCCCATTATGGAAACCATGCGTGCCGAACTCCCCAAGTATGGCGGCATCTTCGTACAGGCTGAGGATGAACTTGCAGCCGTGTCCATGGCCATCGGAGCCGCATTTGCCGGGCATCTCAGCATGACTGGTAGTTCGGGTCCGGGCTTGAGTCTGAAGATGGAGGCCCTGGGCTACGCATCCATGGCAGAGTTGCCACTGATCGTGGTGAACGTTCAGCGCGGAGGGCCTTCCACTGGCCTGCCCACTTCCATGGAGCAGTCAGACCTCCTGCAGGCCATCTACGGCTCGCATGGTGACAGCCCACGCATCGTAGTGGCACCCTCTGACGTGGAGGACTGCTTCTACATCGGTGTGGAAGCGTGTAAGCTCGCCCGCAAGTATTCCTGCCCGGTCATCATTCTCTCGGACCAAGCCATTTCCTCACGCATCGAGGCCTTCCACGAGCCGGATCTGGATAAACATTGGATCGAGCCGGAGCTGGATCTCTCTACCCGGGGAGAGGACTTCAAGCCCTACCCCCTGGACCAGATCACACGTCATGCACCTCCGGGAGCCAAGATTGCGAGTGGCAAATATCCCATCGTCACCGGTCTTGAGCACGACGAGTGGGGACACCCCTCCGGCAGCCCGAAAATGCATACCGCCATGACCAACAAGCGGCGGGAGAAACTCGTGGCGCTGGCCAAAGAGCTGCCCGTTCCCGCCATCTATGGCGACCAGGAAGGTGACGTTCTTCTCATCGCGTGGGGTTCCACCACTGGTCCTGTCAAGGAGAGCACTGAACGTCTGCGCGCTGAAGGGCACAAAGTCGGCTGCATGGCCATTCGCCACATTCACCCGCTACCACACGGCTTGGAGAACGCCTTCAAGAACTACAAGCATGTCATCGTTGTCGAAATCAACGATCAGGGAGTCTATGGCTATGGGCAGCTTGCCATGCTGCTGCGTGCTGCCTATGCCATGCCGCATATCCAGTCCGTCACCAAGTGCGATGGCTTGGCCTACCGCATTCGTGAGATCGTGACAGGCGTGGAGAAGGTGCTGGCTTCCAAGTAACGAAGCACCTGTCCCAGACACGAAGGCCGCTATGGGAGATGGCACCCTTCTTCGCAAGGGATGGGTGCCTGTGAGCGGCGCACCTGTTCGCCAGAGCCAGGGCTGGTTGTTCGGAGGTTCTTGTATTGCCAGATGAAGCTCAGGAAGCTGAGGTGGTTTGTGGCTTTGCGGGCGGCGTTTCAAAGAAGGACGAAAGCATCAACAGCGCGGCTGCGACGACCACGCACGAGTCTGCCACGTTGAAACTGGGCCAGATCATGAACTTGAGGTCAAACTTGAGGAAATCCACCACGTAGTTGTGCAGCAGCCGGTCTGTGAGGTTTCCGAAGATACCTGCCATGAGCAGTGCCACGGCAGTGCGGGACATCCAGCCCGGGAAGGCACCACGGCGGTAGAGGATCGTCAGAACCACCGCTGCTGTGAATGCGACGGTGCCGAAAAACCAGTTGGCCCACCACTCACCGTTTCCCAGTCCAAACGCGACACCGGTGTTGGCCGCGTGGTGGATCCAAAAAAAGCCGGGAATGATTTCATCCTCACGACCATAGAGATCATAGTTGGCCACAATCCAGTGCTTGGATACCTGATCAAGGATGTAGAGCGGAAGGGTAAGGCAGAGAAGAAGACGAAGCATGGCAATCTGGTGGTGCTTTAGCCCGATTCTGCGCGGAATCGAAGGGAATGTTGTGCGCCGTCGCTTCTTTGAGGAAGAGGGTGGGCGGATGTGTTCGTGGGGTTTTGTGAGAGGAACACATCCGCCCGGATCCGACCCACCCGGGCCGGAGCATTCCGAGGATCTTTGGCCGCCTAAGCGACTCCCATTGCGTTGGCGGACCTTGGATCTTCTGGAAAGAGAGAAAGCTGGTGTGGTGCGAGTCCGGTGTGGTCCTGTCTCTGGGCAGAACAGGCCGGAAGGTGGCTAACCACTGTTAGATTGCTTCGACTCTGCGATAGGTGAAATAGCGTTTTACGATTGGATTCATCGTTGCTACCTATGGAATGGAACGATGGAACTGCGGCAACTTCGGTATCTGTGTGCGGTGGTGGACCAGGGCGGCTTCACTGCCGCAGCGAAGCACTGTGCGGTGGCGCAGCCCTCCCTGAGCCAGCAAATCCTCAATCTGGAAGAGGAACTGGGTCAGCCCTTGCTGGTGAGGCATCCGAGACGGGTGGAGCTGACCGAGGCGGGCGAGCAGGTGGTGCGTCGGGCGCGGGCCATGCTGCTGGAGGAGCAGGCACTGAGAGCAGAGATGGCGAGAAGGTCAGGCTTGGTAGAGGGAAATGTGGAGCTGGGTGTCATTCCCACGGTGGCTCCGTATCTTCTGCCGCCGAAGATCCGAGCCTTTCGGGAGGCGCATCCTGGCGTGAGAATTCAAGTGCGAGAGCGGAGGACCAGCCGAGTGATCGAAGAGTTGGTGGCTGGCCGACTGGATTTTGCGATTGTGAGCGACATCACGCCCGCGGAGCGTCAACGGTGGTCCTTGCATGTGAGAGAGCTGTTCCGGGAGAGGCTCCTGCTTGCCGTGCCGAAGGCTCATCCTCTGGCGATTCGCCGTGATCTGATTGGCTTGGATGAGATACCGAAAAGTGAAGTGATTGTGCTCAGTGACGGGCATTGTCTGGGGGATCAGACGCTAAGCGTCTGCCGGTTGAAGCGCAGTGCGGACCGGCTGGAGTGTGAGCAGCTTGAAACGCTGCTCGCACTGGTGGGCGCGGGGCAAGGCATAGGGATCGTTCCCGAGATGGCTGCGGCGCTTCACCAGGGGCATGATGACACCGTGCAGATACTGCCCTTCAAACTGCCTCATCCTACTAGGGTGGTAAATTTAGTGAAGCGCCGCGCGGCAAGCCTGAGCCCAGCGGCTGAAGCGCTTCTGACGCACTTTGTTTGAACCGCTGGCGTTCAGCGAGTGCAGGCGAAATAGATGAGGAACAGGACCAGACCTATGAGTGCCACGGCGGCTATTTGACTCGCAGTTTGTTCGCTCCGGCGTCGCGCAGCTATTTTTCTAATCTCATCCCGCTTCCACTCCTCCGCGAGCGGACTGGGTTCATCCGTGGGCTTTTCCTGGGAGCTGTGGACGCTTTGCAGAGGAGGTGTGGGGCACGGGTTTACGCTGCGGAAGGCGCCTAGGAGAGTAAAGAAGGCTGCGAGACAGGCTACTCCAAAGAAAAGGAAAACGCCGGCCCTCGGCAGCTGCGACGGTGCAGAGTTTGACATATAGCGGGAGGGTGTAAACATTTCACGAGGAAAATGTCATACCTTTACTTATACCCACTTAGATAGAAAATCTTGCATATTTTCGCTTACCATTCTGAGTGCTCTCTTAGCGCAGATGCCTTAAAGTGGCCGCCACTGGATGAATCCATGCGAAGTCTTGGATTCGGTACTGGAGGGTAGGATAGGCAGGGTTGGGGCTGGAGAGGACCACTTTTTCTCCACGATCCACGGCGTTGAAGATACGAAAAAGGATGCTCCCTCCGTTCCCATCGTGTAAGCGAGCAAGAACACGGTCGCCGGTGTGCGGTGCCTCGCTGGGGTAAACGATGGCCAGTTCACCATCCACGTGCTGCGGCTGCATGGAGTCCCCATTCACCCGCACGGCGAAGGCGTGGCTGTCGGCCACGGTGACGGTGAGGTGAAGGGAGGTGATTCTGGGAGCGTCATCCGCATTCCCGAGGGCGCACGCCTCGCTCATGGAGAGAAGGGGTATGGCAGCACTTGAGGCCTGGTGTTCTGGCGGCAGCGTGGGTTCTGGTTCGGGAGCTGCTGCGGCAGTGGCGACTGGCCACTTGAGCCGCTGCTCCCTGGCTGACGCTTCGGCTTCGAGCTTTTCGATGAGTTTCTGCACTGGGTAGGAGCAGGGTTTTCCCTTTTCCATGTGGGTGATGTAAGAGCGGCTTACACCAAGCAAGCGTGCCAGTTCGGCTTGGCGCAGATTGAGCTTCTCTCTGAGCGCAACGACGCGTGCAGACATATCGCGTCGGACGGCGGATTCGACGGGGTAGTGTGGCATGGTTTAACTGGGGGTGTACGCTGTGGTGAGCAAGAAGCGGCCCATGTTTGGATGCACCATGCGGGTAGGGTGGGGTGGGTGAGAGTGATGCATTGAACGTGAACGGGTTGCCCCCATGAACTTTTTTCTTCGGTGAAGGTTCGGCCCTGTGCTAGAACACCCTGCATGAGAGCAATTCGAGTCCTGTTATTGTTTCTGGGTGGCGTGGCGTTTGGCCAGGAGAAGACGCAACCTTCCTATCCGAGGGAGCTGCGCGATCTTTACACTTCGTACTTCCCCATGATGAAGGACGGGCTGGTATTGCCAGAGGGTTGGCCCGCGCGTGCGAAGGAGATTCGTGAACGGATTCTGCTGGCGGCGGGGCTATTCCCTCTTCCGAGCAAGACGCCGCTCAATGCAGTGATTCATGGCAAGGTGGAGCGTGACGACTACACCATCGAGCGCGTGTTTTTTGAATCGTTTCCTGGGCATTTTGTAACGGGCAGTTTGTATCGTCCCAAGAAGAGTCCCGGAAAGCCTATGCCCGGCATTCTCTGCCCTCATGGGCACTGGAAGAACGGTCGTTTCTACGCGAACGAGGACCCAGAAAGCGAGCTGGCGATAGGGGCGGAGCGCTGGGAATGTGGAGCACGATCTCCGTTGCAGGCACGCTGCGTGCAGCTGGCGCGGATGGGTTGCGTGGTGTTTCACTACGACATGCTTGGGGACGCGGATTCAAAGCAGATAAGGGAGCACCGCAGTGGCAGGCGTGCTCATCTTGACGGTGAGGAGTTGGGCACTTTCGGGCTTTACAGCGCTGCGGCAGATCTTCGCCTGCAATCGAACTTTGGGCTGCAAACTTGGAACTCGATCCGTTCTGTGGATTTTCTTCTCACGCTGAGTGATGTGGATCCGAAACGTATCGGCGTGACCGGTGCCTCCGGAGGCGGTACCCAGAGCATGGTGCTCAGTGCGGTGGATGAGAGGGTGGCGGCGTCCTTCCCGTGCGTGATGATTTCCACCGCCATGCAGGGTGGCTGTACCTGTGAAAATGCGAGCTACCTGCGCATTGGGCAGGGGAACATCGACATCGCCGCAGCGACAGCTCCTCGCCCTCTGGGGATGACGGCTGCGGACGACTGGACCAAGGAACTGCAGACTAAAGGCTGGCCCGACCTCAAAGACCTGTATGCAAAGCTGGGCAAGCCTGACAACGTCATGGCCACCTTCCACATCCACTGGAAGCACAACTACAATCACGTGAGCCGCACCTCCATGTATGGTTTCATGAACGATCACTTTCAGCTCGGTTTCAAGAAGCCAGTGCTGGAGCGTGAGTTTCAGGTAGCGACGACTCAAGAGCTGACGGTGTGGACCACTGAGCACCCCGCACCTGGAGATGACAACTCGGGCGATGAACACGAGAAGAAGCTCCTTAAACACTGGAGTGAGGATTCGGAGAAGGTGCTCTCCGAAGAGGGCGGGGATGACATCCGGCGCAGGGCATGGGAGCTGATGGTAGGACGACGGGCGCCCTCTCCTGCGGAGTTGATTTCCAGCGAGCCGGTGAAGGTGGAGCGCGGAGATCACCTGCTCATTGATACGATATTGACAGACACTCGATACGGAGACGAGATCCCTGTCCATCATCTCTTCCCCAAGAACGAGTGGACGGGCAACGTGGTCGTCTGGTTTAGTGACAACGGACTTGGAGCACTCGGGGGCCGTGATGGTGTGAACGAGGTGGCGAAGGCTCTTCTGGAGGCTGGCCATGCGCTCGTAGTGCCGGAGTGGTATCTGATGGGAGCCACTGCTGCACCCCGGATACCCGAGAAGGAACAGGACTCGAACTCATGGAAACACGCAGCCTGCTACACTTACGGCTACAATCCTACCCTTTTCGCCAGCCGGGTGCACGACGCCATGGCGGTGGTGACGAGTGTCCGGCACAACGAGAAGTGGCCGGTGAAAAAGGTTATCTTGGTGGGTGAAGCTGTGGGGGCACCTGTGGCAGCGGTTTGTGCCATGCTAGTGCCCGGCGCGGCGGGCGCGGTGGTGCTGGAACCGGGCGATTTTCGTTTCGCCAAGTTGAGGGATCAGTATCATCCCATGTTTGTTCCCGGTGCGGTGAAGTATGGGGACATGCCCGCACTGCTCCGGCTGTGTGCTCCAGCTCCCACCGTGGTAGGCAAGCTTTCCGCTGCGGAACTGCTGACGTTTCTGCGTTGATACGGCCAGTTGCTCGTAAGGCAAGTGCTGTCATGCTCGGTCCTTCACCGACCGGATGGAAGATAACCAGGCACAGGATTTATTGAAGCTCCCGCTGACGCAAGTAGGAAGCCTCAGTGGTCATGTCTGTCGCGCCCTTGCAAAGGAAGGTTTCCTCACGGTGGGCGACATCGTGCATCATCTTCCCTTTCGTCACGAAGACCGGACGCGGACGGCCATCTCTGCGTTCCAGCCCTCGCCGTTGCCAGTGTGCCACTACGTGCTGGTGGTGAAGACGGGTGTGAAGCGGTTCGGCAGCCGCCGAGGTGGAGGGGTGTTTGAGGCGTTGGTGGAGCATGCAGGCGGTGGCGGACTGGGCCACCAGCTCACGTTGCGATGGTGGGGCATGACCTTTATGTCCCGAGTCATTGCCGAGGGTCAGGAACTCGTCGTTCATGGCAAGATCAAAGAGTGGAAGGGCAGGCTGTCGATGGATCATCCGGAGTATGAGGTGGTGAAAGGAGATCCGGAGGATGACCTTGAGACGGTTCATGCAGGCCGGATCACCCCCATCTACCGTCTGCGGGGAGGCATGACGCAAAAGGCAGTTCGCACAGCGGCGTGGCACATCATGACCATGCTGCCGGAGCGCTTCATGGAAGAGGTGTTGCCTCTGCCGGCTGAGGAGTCCGAGTTTGCGGGCATGCATCGGTCCCTAGCCATGCGGGAGGCGCACTTCCCTACGAGCATGGAGTCCCTGGAGAAGGCGCGGCGGTATCTGGCACTGGAAGAGTTTTACGGCTATCAGCTCAGGGTAGCAAAGCGCCGGCGCACGATGCTCGCTGTGGGCGGGCAGCAACTCGGGGGCGATGGGTCTTTGGTGAAACGTTTCCTGGAAGGTCTGCCGTTTGATATGACGGAAGCCCAACGCCGCTGCCTCCATGAGATCCGCGCAGATATGGCCGCTTCCGTGCCCATGAACCGCCTCTTGCACGGCGACGTGGGCAGCGGGAAAACGATTGTCGCGTTCGCCTCCATGCTGGCAGCGGTGGAGTCAGGCGCACAAGCGGCGCTGATGGCTCCCACGCAAATCCTGGCCGAGCAACACGCCCGGAATGCACGTCGCTGGCTAGAGCCACTCGGGCTCAGAGTGGCGCTACTGACGGGAGCCAAGAAGGACTTGGGCGGTAGCTTAGAACTCTGGGAGGACGCAGCCGCTCCGTCTCGCTCCTCAAAGCCGCATGTGCTTATAGGCACGCACGCACTCCTGCACGATGACAGCCTAGTGGAACGCCTGGGGCTGGTGGTGATCGACGAGCAGCACAAGTTCGGTGTGGCGCAGCGTGCCCGTCTGATTCACCAAGGCCGATCGCCGGATGTGCTGGTGCTTACGGCCACGCCCATCCCTAGGACGCTGACGCTCACGCTGTACGGAGACTTGGATGTTTCCACCATCGACCAGCGACCGCAGACAGGGGTGAAGATCGTGACTAGAGTGCGTCCAAACTCCAAGCTGAAGGAGGCGGCACAGTTTCTCTCTGAACAGATTGCTGAAGGTCGTCAGGGCTACATGGTGTATCCTTTGATAGAAGAATCTGAGCGCACCGACGCTGAGGCGGCACTGACAGGACATGAAATGTGGACCCGCCTTCTCAGGCCACACAGCGTGGGGCTGCTTCATGGCAGAATGAGCGCTGAGGAAAAAGACGCGGTGATGACGGAGTTCCGTGAGGGAAGACTGAACGCGCTTGTGTCCACGACCGTGATCGAGGTGGGTATCGATGTTCCGAACGCTACGGTCATGTTCGTGCATGATGCCTCGCGCTTCGGCCTCG
This sequence comes from uncultured Verrucomicrobiaceae bacterium, assembly GCA_964538625.1. Classification (GTDB taxonomy): domain Bacteria; phylum Verrucomicrobiota; class Verrucomicrobiia; order Verrucomicrobiales; family Verrucomicrobiaceae; genus JAEUHM01. The sequence goes on along the minus strand of CAZIGH010000008.1, from coordinate 52,567 downwards.
CTCAGCTCCACCAGCTTCGTGGTCGTATAGGGCGCGGAGCCCACACCTCCTATTGTGTGCTCTTCGTAGAGGAGAAGGATGAAGACGCCAAAGCCAAACTAGCGATTATGGAAGAGACCAGCGATGGATTCCGCATAGCCGAGGAAGATCTGGTGCGCCGCGGACCCGGAAATGTGCTGGGACATGCCCAGAGCGGGCAGGCACCGCTGCGTTTCGCCGAGATGCTGGCAGACACGAGGCTCGTTCGCCTAGCGCGGCAGCTCGCGGAACGCACCTTGGATGAAGACCCGGAACTTGTTCGGCCAGAGCACGCTCATCTGCGGCATCTGCTGGCAGAAACAAGGATGCCTTCCCACGCGATGATGCAATAATATCCCGCTCCACCTATTGTATGTCTGACCACCTTCGCCGCCTCGCACTTGCCGTAATTGTCTTCCTGCTTGCAGCGCTGCTATTCACCTTTATACGCTCGTGGAGAGAGGGTTACGGGATGCTGGACCTGTGGAAAGGGAAGGGGACTGTGAGCGAGGGATTTACCTCGCCCGTTGCGCCGCTTCTGGATGCTGGGGAGATGCAGATGCTCACCCGGCTTGACAAAGAGTACTCCCGGCTGGCGGAAGTCATTTTGCCTGCGGTTGTCAGCATTCGCACCACCGTGGTGCGGCGGCAGGAGGTGGCGCTGCCCATTTTCGGAATGCGCGCCTACCAGGACTTCCTCACCCCAGGGCAGGGCTCTGGATCCATCATCAGCCGAGAGGGACACGTGATGACGAACTTTCACGTCATCGAGGGAGCGAGTGAGGTTTACGTGACTCTTCACAACAATGAAACCCTGCCTGTGCGCGTGCTCGATGGTAGCCGGGAGTTGGACATTGCGCTGCTCAAGATAGAGAGCAACCGCACGGACTTTCCGGCACTCACATTTGGCAACTCGAATGACGTGCGCGCGGGTCAGATCGTCTTTGCCGTCGGCAATCCCTTCGGTCTGAGCGGAACCATTACGCAGGGCATCATCAGCGCCCGGGACCGCCGTTTTTCTGACAGTCGGCTCAACTACCTGCAAACCGATACAGTGATCAACAAAGGCTCATCCGGAGGGCCACTGGTCAACGTGCGGGGGGAGATTGTGGGCGTGAACGTAGCGCTTTTCCGCGGTGAGATGGACAGTGACACCTGGCAGGGCGTCGGCCTGGCTGTGCCTGCCAATGAGGCAAAGCTCGTGGTGGACGCAGTTCTAGCCAGCCCATCAGGCAAGCGCAAACAACCCAAAAATCCTGGTTATCTGGGGCTGGGGCTGGCTGGCACTCCGGTACGGGTGCCGGAAGGTGAAGCGGCAGGCACCATCGGCGTGCTCGTGGACTTCGTGCCCACGGCGTCTCCTGCTGCGGCGGCAGGGCTTCAGCCCGGGGACATCATCACCGCCTTCAACGGCACTCCCATGAGGTCTCACGAGCAGCTCCTCACCCGCATCATCATGGAAGAGGCCGGTACAAAAGTGAGGCTGACCGTCTGGCGGAATGGGCAGTTGGGCACGGTGGATGCCGTTTTGGGCAGCCGGAGCACGGTTCCTTCTCGTTAAAGGCACATCCCATGCTTCACTACCTCTCACTTGACACAGGGCAGCAACCAAGCGAACGGGGGGGCTGTCCATGCCCCGCGCGCTTCCATGCTGCGGAGCTGGACCGCCCACTTTTGGGCTCATGATGGCCGACGTTATAATCATTCTCTTCCTCCTGGCGCTCAACGGGCTCTTCGCCATGGCGGAAATCGCCCTCGTTTCGGCACGCCGAGCGAGGCTCCAGCAACGTGCCGAAGATGGCAATAAAGGTGCGGCCAAGGCGCTCAAGCTGATGGAAAAGCCGGAGCGCTTCCTGAGCACCGTGCAGGTCGGCATCACACTGGTGGGAGTCTTCTCCGGAGCCTATGGTGGAAAGAGTCTCTCCGGTGACGTTGTGCCCTGGCTCGCCGAGGTGCCGCTGCTTGCGCCGTATGCGGAAAACATCGCACTCGCAATGGTGGTGGCCGCCATCACCTACCTCTCGCTTATTATCGGCGAGTTGGTGCCGAAGAACTTGGCCCTCCGCAACGCCGAAGCCATAGCCGCATTCATGGCCGCGCCTATGGACTTCATCGCTCGCATAGCCAGGCCTCTGGTCTGGGTGCTGGAGCTGAGCACCAAGCTGGTCATGAGCGTCTTTGGCAAAGCGGATGCCCAGAGCGGTCCCACGCCTGACGAAGTGGAGGTACTCATTCGGGAAGGCATCATCACCGGCGGAGTGCGGCGGGAGGAGAGTGAGATGGTGGAGGGCGTCTTCGACCTCCGCGAACTGCGTGCGGAAGAAGTGATGCGGCCTAAGCCGAGAGTCATCTTTCTCCATGCAGGTGACCTGCCGGCAGAAGTAGCGAAAAAGGTGGCAGACACTCGTCAGCGCATTTTCCCTGTGCATGAGGACACCCGGGATGACGTGGTAGGGCTTGTGTCACTGAGAGAGCTTTACGCCAGCGTGGCCAAGGGAGAAAACCGCCCAGTGAAAGAACTCATGCACGAGCCGCGGTTCGTCTCGGACAACCAACCTGCTCTCACCCTGGTGGCGGAGTTGAAAAAGTCACCGCTCTTTGCTGCCGTGGTCGCAGACGAGTTTGGAATCGTACGCGGACTCGTAACCATAGAGGACTTGGTGGAGGAGGTGCTCGGCGTGGTGAACATCGACCCCGCAGAGGAAATTTCCCGCATCCGACAGCCCACGCCAGACAGTTGGCTCGCGGATGGACTCATGGAGATCGATGAGGTCATTGAAGTCATTCCTGAGCTTGAGAAGTTGGTGGATGCGTCCAAGGAGAGCTTCCAGACGCTTGCCGGGTTCATCGTGCATCATCTTGAGCGCTTGCCGCAGGAGGGAGAGTCTTTCGAGACCGGCGGTTTCCGCTTTGAAGTCACCGACATGGATGCCCAGCGAATCGATAAAGTGACCATCTGCCGGATCGCCGCAGCCCAAGAGGGCGACGACGAGAGGAACGAGAGTTAGCCCACTTGTTGGCACCGCTGAGAAGGTCCCACTGGCGAGGTGGGATGGTGGGTGAGCGAGCCGTTGATTTTTCCTTATCTGGCAAAAAAACTTTACCGTTTTATTGACAGTTGGGGTGCCAGAGAAGTAGTGTCTAGCCGATGCTCAGACAAATCATTGGTCAACCCGCCAGTTCGACGCCCGAACGTGCTCCACAGCCTGCGCCAGCTCCCGCACCTGCGGCGGCTGCACCGGCTCCCGAGCGTGCTCCAGTCGCTTCCACTCCCCCCGTTTCACAACCCCAACGCTTCTCATCCGCCCCCTCATCCATGATGTCCTCTTCCAAAAACGTCCTTGCCAACGACGTCGAAATCAAAGGTTCAATCAAGTTCTCGCATGACCTCATCATCGATGGCAAGATCGATGGTGAAGTGCACTCAGACGGCAGCCTGACGGTGGGCGAAAACGCTCACATCAAGGGCGAGGTGAAGACCCGCACCGTGACCATCTTTGGAAAGATTGAGGGCAACGTGACCGTCCAGGAGCGCTGCGAACTCAAAAGCAACGCTATCATGGTCGGCGACATCGCCGCCGGCACGTTGGCCATTGAAGAAGGTGCCACCTTCATGGGGCAGTCCCTCGTCGGCAAGCGTGCCGAAGGTGGCAAGCCTGCAAGCAGTGCGCCGAAAGCGTCGTAAGCCTCTGAAGTGTTCAGAAACCTTCTAGGATTCGGAAAGCAGGAAGGCCCGACCCCGCCGAAAAACCAGATCGAAGTGGTTTGTCCCGCCTGTGGCGCGGCTCAGTATGAGCCGCGCCTTGTTGTGTCCACATTCTGCAAAGAATGCGGGGTGCATCTCCGCATTGAGAAGCGAAAAGTCATTGCATCAGAGGTTTCCAAGGCCGGTGGGAAGGTTCCCTTGCCCCGTATGGCCAAAGAAGGCTCGCCTGAGAAGGTCCCGACATCCATGCCCCCTCAGCCAGCATCTGCACCGCGCCTTGACGCCTCTGAGACAGGCGAGCTTGGGTTGGGCATGATGCTGCAGGCACTGGGCAGTCCACCGCCCAAGGCAGCATCAGCCACTCCTCCTGCCGACGCTGACTCCGCAGTCTTGGCCAAGAACGAGGCGGTGCCCGATTTCATTGAGATACCCGATGAGCTGAGCAGGCCTGTTACACCAGGTCGTCGCCCTGCGGCTCCTCCATCCGCAGATCCTCCCACCACTGGTCTTCAGCGGATGAAGGATCAGGGCATGTTCCGGCAGCAGTATTTCAAGGAGGCCCAGTGTTTCGACTGCAATCACAAGTTCAAAGTGGGGCGTTCCTCTCGTTCGGCAAACTGTCCGCAGTGCGGGGCTTACATCTCCATGGAGGATGTGGACCTCAACATGCCCTCCACCCAGCCAATCAAAACGCGTGGCGACGTCGTCATTCGGAAGCGTGGCCAGCTCGAAGCCGCAGAGCTTCATTGTCGGGAGCTGCGCTGCTATGGCACCATCACAGCCGAGATTCACTGCCAGGGAGACGCCATCTTCCGCACCGTTGGGCAGATCGTGGGTGAAGTGCGTTGCCGCCGGTTCATTGTGGAAAAGGGTTCTGACATCACCTTTCTCAACGCCATCCACGCCGAAGAGGTGGAAATCCACGCCAGCATCACCGGCAACGTCTTTTCAAAAGGGCAGGTAGTCATCTCGTCTCACGGGGCGGTGAATGGAGACGTAACGGCTCGCTCAGTTTCCATCGAACCCGGTGGCGAACTGAATGGCTCCATGAACATCGTGCGCTCCACGCCATCAGTGCCTCTGAAGCCGCCTCCCTCGGCGGGTTGACCGCCTCATGCCAGACCGTTCTTGCATCTCTGTTGGTGCGCTCTATCAATCCTCATGTTATTCGACGCCGCACCGGATCTCAGGACAGACATCCTCCGCCTGAAAAAAGAACGAAATGCTGTTATTCTCGCGCACAACTACCAGTCGCGGGAGATTCAGGAGCTAGCCGACTTTGTGGGTGATTCACTGGGCCTTTCCTACAAGGCGAAGGAGACGGACGCGGACGTCATCGCTTTCTGTGGTGTGCACTTCATGGCAGAGACGGCCAAGATTGTGAATCCCACCAAGACCGTCGTGCTGCCTGACCTTAATGCGGGCTGCTCACTCGAGCAGGCCTGCCCTGGACCGCAGCTTGAGGCCTTCCTCAAAGCGAATGCGGCGAAGAACTATTACGTCATCGCTTACATCAACTGTTCGGGTCATGTGAAGGCTTTGAGCGATTGCATCTGCACCAGCGGCAACGCGGTGAAGATCGTCGAAGCCGCGCCCAAAGACCGCCCCATCTTGTTTGTGCCGGATCAAAATCTTGGTGCTTGGGTCATGGAGCAGACAGGCCGAAAGATGGACCTTTGGAAGGGGTCTTGCTACGTGCATGTGGAGTTCACCCGCGACAGCATCAACGCCATCAAGGCGAAACACCCAGATGCTAAAGTAGTGGCCCATCCCGAGTGCACTTACGCGGTGCGCATGCTGGCTGATGAAGTGTGCTCCACGGAGAAGATGGTGGGCTACTGCAAAACCAACCCGGCCTCCAGCTTCATCATCGTGACGGAAAGCGGTATGCTGCATCGGCTGGAGCGTGAGGTGCCGGGCAAGACTTTCATACCTGGCCCCACCGGTCACTGTGCGTGCGCGGACTGCCGGTATATGAAGCTCAACACGCTTCAGAAACTGCACGACTGCCTGTTGAACCTCACTCCAAGCGTGGAAATGGACGAGGTGCTGCGTCAGCGCGCCGAGAAGCCAATCCTTCGGATGCTGGAACTGAGCCGTTAGTTTTACTGGCTCTCCCCGCTACGTAACATCTTTACCGCTACCTGACGACCCTCAGCCACCACGAGGGAGAAAGCTCCTGTGCGATCCGTCTCGATGACTTGCGTCTCGGTTTCATCTCTGTGGCTTACCGTCACCTCACATTTGGAATCGGCGGCGGCTCCAGACACGGTTACCTTGATGGGGAGCAGGCCATGCTGTGTGAAGTGCAGTTCTTCCGCCGTGTGCCGTGAAAGTCTCAATGGCCCACTGGAATCTCGAACATGCAAGTGCGGCCTCACAAGGGCTTCGGCCGGAGGCACCAACTTGAGCTCGCTCTCTTCAGTTCCGCTGGTGTGAACATAGAGCATATCTCCATCTACCATGTAACCGGCTATGCCGCGGCAGGCAGAGAGGAGCGGTAGGCCAGCCACGCGTGGAAGTCTCCATGTCTGAAGCGCGGCAGGCGCACGCATGATCCAGTGCCGAGGGCCTACTCTCCAAAGCCTTGCCTGGCGTGATGCACGCACGATGCGTGCGTACTCGGTAGCCGTGATATGATGTAGCGGACGCTCCCAGCACCAGTCCAGGATACGGCGCAGTGCGCGCTCCGCAGAGATGGTGATGGCTGAATAGAAGTGGTAGTAAACATTCACCGGCTTCATGCGGCGCGGCTGCTCCGTGCGCTCGAAGGTGTCGATGACCTTGGAGAATCCCCCATAGAAGGGACCGGCGAAACCATCTGCATACATGAACTCGTTTTGGTTTCCGGCGTGGATCTGGAGTTCATCTCCCCACTGCATGAGTTTTGGGGCGATGTTGATGACGCTGGGGTAGAGTTCTGAAAGGGTAGTATCGCCGCCATTCAGGTTCTCCAGTCCCATCTCGCGCGTGATGCGGAGTGCCTCCATTCCTGGACGGCAGTTGCCAGACCAGAGCATGAGCTTCACCTTGCGCCCGGGCGGGAGCAAACGCTCCTCGATGTAACGCACCGAGCCTTCGATCTCGCGGCGGAGGTCTAGCTTCTCATAACCCGCGTCGGGATGCAATGGAGCAAAGGGCGCAGGATACTCTCCGGGGTTGGGATCGTGGATGTCCCAGATAAACGGGTGAGAGTAGGAGTGTGAGGCCGGCTCCACATTCTTCATCGCAAAGATGGAGCGGGCCACCCCTTCATAGCGCGGCGAGTTTTGTTTCTCCAGGCTCCAGGCCAAGCCTCGAATATCGGACTCCACTATGGATACGGTGACAGGAAAGGGATAGCGTTTCAGTATGTTATCGCGAATGACTTCACCGCAAGTTGGCTTGCCGAGCCGGGAGGCCTTCATGGCGAAACCATCGCCATCAATGTGGGTGAAGAACAGTCTCAGCCCCATGCGCGTCGTGGTGTCCGGAGCGGGAAAGTCCGGGTGACCAAGCCATTCCGCGATGAGCTTGAGAGGTTGGACATAATAAAAGCGCTGGGTGCCGGAGGCGTTGAAGGTGACGTAAGGTGAGAGCCACACGAAACCCCAGGGCGCGCTGAATAGCGGGTCGAAGCGGCGAACCCCACCCCCGGCATCCTTTCCTTCAAGACTGAGAAAGGCGGTGCCGCCGGGCGGTGCGGTGAGCGAGATGAAGTCCTGCAAACGAGGGTTGAGTGGAACCTCCTTTCCAAACATGTCAGGCACCACGGAGCGAATGCTCGCCGTCTTGAGCGGACGCACGGGCTCCAGAGTGCCTCCTACTCCTGCGTCTCTCTGCCAGCGCCGGATGGCTACCTCATCCCGAAAAGGAATGGCACCAAGGAAAAGGATCGGTATGCCGGCGGCTTTGCATCCGTGCACCCAATCGGCAAGCAACAGATCTCGGTTGCCAGTCACACGCAGCGTGCCGTCCAGGATCACACCCGCGTGCCCGGGGCCAGGCGCTGGAGGGTCTTCCATGCCAGCGTCGAAGTAGTCCAGCTCATAGCCGAGCCATTCGAGGTGAGACTGGATGGCGCTGGCGGTGAGGCTGTCCACCGGGAACATCGGCGGCTTGTTCTCCACCTTCGGATCATAACCGTAGAGCACGAGAATGCGCCTTGGCACCTCTGGCGCGGGAGGATCCATGGCGGCTTCATCTCTTGCATGGCACGCGGTTTGGCCAACGATCGCCAGCAGCGCACTGAAAAAAAGGTGCCTGACCCAGTGCCACACCATTGCTTATGCGGCAGCGCGATCGGGGCGCTTGCGAATGAGGGGAGGACGTTCTCCGTTGACGACTGCCTCGGTGATCGTGACACTCTTGACATCGGAGCGGCTGGGGATGTCAAACATCACGTCGAGCATGAGTTTCTCGAAAACCGTGCGCAGACCGCGTGCACCGGTGCCTCGGGCTATGGCCTGACGCGCCAGAGCGGAGAGCGCGTCCTTGTTCACCACCAGTTCCACGTTCTCCATAGCCATCAGTTTGGTGTACTGCTTGACCAGCGCGTTCTTCGGCTCGGTGAGTACGCGGATGAGTTCCGCTTCAGTAAGTTGCTCCATTTGGCACTCCACGGTGAGTCGGCCTATGAACTCAGGGATGAGACCAAAGGCGATGAGATCTTCTGGCTCGACTCCGGGCCTCTTTGCAGCACCTGCGGCGGCGGCTTTGTATTCCTCTTGGGTTTCCAGTGCGGAGTTGAAGCCTAGCGACTTCCGGCCCCGACGGCGCTCGATGATTTTCTCCAGTCCTACGAAGGCACCTCCGCAGATGAAGAGAATGTTCTCAGTGTTGACCTGAATGTATTCCTGATGCGGATGCTTGCGCCCGCCCTGGGGTGGCACGTTGCAGACTGTGCCTTCGAGAATCTTGAGCAGCGCCTGCTGAACTCCTTCACCAGACACGTCACGCGTGATGGAGACGTTCTCCGTCTTGCGTCCGATTTTGTCGATCTCATCGATGTAGATGATACCCATCTCGGCGCGTGCCACATCGAAATCTGCTGCCTGAAGCAACCGCAGGACGATGTTCTCCACGTCCTCGCCCACGTAGCCAGCCTCCGTGAGCGTCGTTGCATCGGCAATGGAGAAGGGGACATTGAGAATGCGGGCGAGGGTTTTTGCGAGCAAGGTCTTCCCGCATCCGGTAGGACCGAGTAGGAGTACATTGCTTTTTTCGATCTCGACTTCGTTGGGATCGTGAATGGGAGTAGGCTTGCGCCCGGCGGCGGATTTGGCGGAGGGTGCCTGGGAGTGAAGGATGCGCTTGTAGTGGTTGTGAACGGCGACACTGAGGATTTTTTTGGCGTGGGCCTGGCCGATGACGTGCTGGTCAAGCTGAGCCAGGATGTCAACGGGCTTTGGCACCACGAGAGGAGTGTGTTCGTGCTCCTCCTGGCCTGAATCCCTATCCAAGATGCCCTTGCAAACGCCTATGCAACTGTCGCAGATGTAAACCCCAGGTCCTGCGATGAGTTTGCGGACTTCGGAATGGCTCTTTCCGCAGAAAGAACAGATGGTGAGGGTGGAGGCGCGTGCCATTGGCTGGAGGGGATGTGGATTGTTGCCCCAAAATGTCCCAGTCGCAACAACTGGTAAGGAGTGTTTTGGATACGACGCCCTGAAGCGGAGTTTTCTTCCCGGTCATGAAAATCCGCGTTGGGCTTGTCACCGGCTGGAGAATTTGGTAGGCTCCCGGCGTTCTTTGTTTGTGTTTCAAACATGCATGTGACGTTTCACCGCATTCTTTGGGTGCCTCTCTCGTCGTTGCTGGCGTTCGCTTTTGCTTGGATGCTGGCGGAGTTCGTTCCCAATGACAGTTCACTTTCTGGTGTGGAGAGGGAGGGCGTGGTGGTCCGTGACACGGCAAGTCTCAGAGCAAAAGGGGCGCTACTTTTTCCCCATGCCAAATGGGATGAGGCCAAAGGCGGAGGTTTTTTGGGCAGGGCAGGTCTGGGTTCGTCAGCCCGTCGTATCGGTTGGTTACCAAGCAGCGCGGTTCCGGAACTGAGCCAGTTTGGTGTTGGCATGTCGGTGATGCTGCCGCTTGATCAGGGCGTGAGTCTTCCTGCTAGGGTGGAGCGTATTGCGTTGGCACAGGGAGTGAGGGTCATCAGCGGGCGGCTGAGAGAGGGGGCCTCCGGATCATTTGTATTGAGAGATGGCGGGGCCGAGGGGTTGAGTGGGCACTTGCTCGCTAAGCACTTGAATCTGGCCTGCCAGTTCCGTGAAGAAGGGGCAAGGGTGATGCTGACCACAATGCCGTTGGGTGAGGTGGTCTGCGAAGGTATGCCGCTTGAGCCAAATCACATCCGGCCTCGACCTCGCACGTCCGTTGGCAAATCAGGATTGGTCATTCCTCTGCTGGACTCCAGACCTTCTGCGAAGGCGGTGCTCTACTTGGACTTTGATGGAGAAGTGGTCACAGATCCGAACTGGAGGGGCGGCAATACCATTTTCGCTCTACCCGCAGTCATGGCGGGGCTGCCCATCACCGAGGAGCAGATCCGAGATGTGTGGGAGCGTGTGGCAGAGGACTTTCGGCCATTTCATGTGGCGGTAACGACCAACCGCGCTCGCTACGAAAGTGCAGCCCCGGGGAATCGGATGCGTTGCATCCAAACGCCGACAACGGACGCGGCACCTTATGCGGGTGGGGTGGCGTACGTAAGGTCTTTTCGTGGCAGATGGGCCGATCCGACGTTTCGGGATGACATTCCGTGCTGGTCATTCAACTCCCAAAACGCTGCCATTATGGCCATGACCATCTCTCATGAGCTAGGGCATACCCTTGGCCTGCACCACGATGGTCAACTCGAAACGGGTTACTACCCTGGACATGGGCCGCCGGGCTTCCGTTGGGGGGCCATCATGGGCGCGGCATTTGATGCTACGATCACCCAATGGAGCAGGGGGGAATATCCTGGGGCGAATAACCAGGAGGATGACCTGCTTATAGCCGCAGGCGTGCTTGAGCAGGCCAACGGTCCGGGGACGGGTTTCCGAAAGGATGATGTCGGTAACTCAACGGCAACGGCCCTTGATCTGGCGAAGGACGGCATAGTCTCCGTGGCTGGTGTCATTCATTCTGCGAAGGACAAGGATGTTTACCGCTTTCGCACGGCAGGTGGTCCGGTCAGTTTCACCGCCGAGCTCTCCGGTGAGCCGAACCTTGACCCGAGGTTAAGCATTCAGGATGAGAGTGGAGCACAAGTTGCGAGTGCGCCTGTTGTTCCGGATGCCCTGGGAGCCACTTTAACGACCGATCTTTCAGTCGGGGTTTATTACTTGGTAGTCTCCGCAGGTGAAAGGGCATCGACGCCAGATAATCCCGGTTTCTCTGCGTATGGCAGCCTTGGAGCTTACCGGCTGGCTGGCAGCTATGTCCCACTGCCTACGGCTCCGTTGTTTGTAGAGCATCCGGAGCCCGCAGTCACGATTCGTGAGGGCGCTTCCTTCACGCTTTCTGGAAAAGTCATCAGCCACTCCAAGGTCTCCTATCGCTGGAGAAAGGACGGAAAGCTTCTCGCTGGCAGCACAGGCAGAACGCTGACGTTGGGTAAAGTCAGGTTTGACCATGCCGGACTGTATGTGCTGGAGGCGGTAAACGCTTCGGGGCTGGCGCAATCTCAGGCAGCGGTGGTCACGGTGGAATACAAACCCGTTTTCAGCCAGCAGCCAACCGCTTCAGTGCAGGCACCGGAGGCAGGAGGAAGCACCGTTCTGAGCGTCGTGGCGCACGGTACGGGCGCACTTTCGTATCAGTGGAGAAAGGATGGGGTAGCCATCCAGAACCACCCCGCTGCGAGCACAAGTTCTTTGACGCTCAACGATCTGGAATGGAGTGATGGGGGAAGCTACACTTGCGTTTGCAGCAACGAGTTTGGCTCTACCACAAGTGCAGTCTTCAGGCTTGTGGTCGCATCGCCTCCGCGCCCGGTGACGCACGTCCCGCAGACCATTACTGTAGCGAAGGGTTCCACTTTCACACTGACCTCCAGTTTTGTTGGCAGCTCTGGCATGACTTATCAGTGGTTTAAGGGTGCGATGCCTCTCGTCGGTGCCACCAAGCCCACACTGAAGCTCGCCGGTGCCTCGGAGTTCGTGCACGAAGGAGTCCCCTATTTCGTGCGGGCCACCAATCGCATGGGCAGCAGCGACGGACCTCCCATCTCAGTGGATGTGCAAGATGCGCCTTCTGTCTCTGCGGTAGGGCCATTGGCGATCAACTCCACTGCCGGTGCATCGGTCACGCTGACAGTCGCGGCGTCGGGCACCAATCCGCTGACTTACCAATGGTTTCACAATGCGCTATTGTTGCCCGGTCAGACATCCGCTCAGCTCACGCTTGATCCTTTGCATTGGTCTCACCGGGGAATGTATCACTGCGTGGTGTCAAACGCCGTGGGGAGCGCCAAGTCCCCAGACTTTTCTGTAGATTTGATTTCTCCTGCGGTCATCCTTTCGCCTCCTCTCAGTACCAAGCTCCCTACTGGTGGCAGAGGCGTGGTAAAGGTTGTGGCAGGAGGATCACCGGCCCTCAAGTATCAGTGGTATAAGGACGAAGTGTTGATTCCAGGGGCTACCAGGTCATCCCTGGTGCTCGCTGGTGCCAGTCAGCTAACGGCAGGGCGCTACCACGTGGAAGTGTGGAACTTGCTGGATCTGATGCCTGTGGTCAGTCCCGTCGCCATAGTGGAAGTGGAGAACGCCCCCAAGATTGCTCTTCACCCCTTCACTACCTATGCGCCCCGGGGTGGGACTGCCACGCTTGTAGTCATGGCTACCGATGAGAGTGCACCGGTGCTCCGCTACCAGTGGTTCAAGCAAGGAAAGCCGTTACCTGGCCAGACTGGCTCGTCATTGATCCTTTCTGCGCTTTCAAACAAGGACGCTGGAGATTATCACGCCGTGGTCACCAATGATGTGGGCCGTGCAGCAAGTCGGAAGGCAAGGCTTCACGTCGTGGAAGGGCCGAGAGTTCTGAGCCATCCAGATAGCGCCGTGCAGCATGTTCACGGTGATGTCATTCTGAGGGTGAAAGCTGCAGGGCATCCGCCACTGCGCTACTCGTGGCACTTCAAGGGCGGTCCGCCGATTCCTGGAGCCAATGGCGCTGCACTCATTCTTCGCAACGTGGGCTTTGCACAGGCGGGATCCTACCATTGCGCAGTCTCCAACGCCGCCGGGGTTGCTTACTCGCTCCCGGCTCTGCTGGAGGTCATCCCGTATTCGCCGCCGGAGGTTCTCTCTTTTGAACCACGTCAAACAGCTGCGGGTCAGAGGGTAAGAGTGCTGGGTCACCATCTGGATCAGGCCGTCACGGTGCTTCTCAACTCCAAGGCATGCTCCTTTGTCAAGGTGTCAGCCGGAGAGCTTCTTCTGACGGTACCAGTTGGGGCAGCGGCCGACCCAATCACCGTTGTGACACCCGGAGGGCAGGCCAGTTCAGAGTTCAGCTTGCTGGTGACGAAAGCCATGCCAAATGATGACTTCGCCAACAGCCAGATTCTGATTGGGAAATCTTGGATGGTGCGCGGCAATAATGCAGGAGCGACGACGCAACCAGATGAACCGCAGTTTTGGGATGGCGCTACGGTTTGGTTCCGCTGGAAGTGTCCTGCCACGGGCTTTTACACCTTGGATTCCAGCGGGACGCTCTTTGGCCACATCGTTCAGGTGTTTGAAGGAGCAGAACTCAACGCCCTTATGATGCGCACGTTCACCAGCCGCTATCTTGGCTACGATTACTCGAACGGTGCCATGCGGGGACCTCATCAATGGCACGCGAAAGCTCAGCAAGAATACTTCTTTCGGGTTGATGGAGTAAGCGAATACTGGTACGTGCCTGGCACTGGTGACATCTCCATCTCGGTGAAGCCCTCCGGGTTGAGTCTCAGCGAGCTTGCGGAAGGCAACTCGCAACTTGGTGGTGGAACATCCCAAGTTTTTTCGGCATCCGGCTTTCCCTCTTTCGAGATACCGGCTCTGGAAGGCGCTTCCTCCCGGGGAATTTTCAAGGCCACTTTTGACACAGAAGGCTGTCAGTCAACCTTTCAATGGAGTTTGGTTGATGGAAGTGGTATCGAGATGCTCGCCTTGAAGTTTAGCGCCGAGACGAAATCCATTACGGTCATCGACCAAATGGGCCAAGAGCTTCCCACAGGTCAGGTGTATCTCGGAGTGGGTAGTTATGACCTGGAACTCGGTTTGGATGAAGGTAACGGGAGTTGGAGTGCATCGCTCAATGGCCATGTGCTTATGACAGGAGAGTTTACCAACTGGGAAAACGCCGCAAACTCAACGGCCCCCCGTAACATTCAACTCCGGCCCACCAAAGCAGGCCCGGGAGCCATCCCAGCAATCCTCAGCTCGCAATGGCTTGGGGACCAATCCGTGATGAGAAATGCGGATACGCTCACGCGCTCTGTGCTCCATGGTTCTCTGTCTGAGATGGTCCCACACCAGTACCGCGGTGAAAGGAGTGAGAACCCCTACGCGGGTCAGGAAAGTGATTAAAATAAGATGTCGTTCTAGGTGGATTATGGCATTAAATAAGTTGAGGCGTGTGATTTGGGAAACGCACCAATTTTCGGCACCGGCTACCCAAGATTCTAACCCCATGACCGTTTCCCTTCCATGAGACTGACTCTGCACCCCGTTCTTTTGCCTTCAGCCGCACTGGTTCTCCTCGTTGCCGTTGGTGGCTGGCAGGCCTTTTCTCCGGTTTCTGACAGTGCTTCTTCGGGTGAACTGGGCGAGACCGGAGCTTTGGATCCGCTTCGGCCAAAGAGTGGCGTGAAGGCCTTGCCTCGGCCTCGCTGGGAGGGAGGGATCAACCCAGCGGCGCTACCCGTTAGCGAAAGCGCCAGAACCAGGGTTCTGGGCACAGCTTGGATTCCGCTTGGGGCCTTTGACGTGATCGAAGAGCTGAAGGAGGGTGAGCTCGTGACTTTTCCTCTTGAGGCAGGGGCAGAGCTTGCGGCGCGAGTGGACAGAGTGTTGGCGGAACAGGGACGGCACACAGTCAGTGGCAGGCTGGCACAGGGTGCGCGGGGCTCGTTTGTTATCAGTCGGATCTCCGGCGCAGGTGTCACGGGTCAGGTGCTGGATCAGGACCGTGTGCTGGCTTATGAGTTCAAGCAGAACAGCGGACGGGTGGTGATGGCAAAGCTTCCCTTGGGAGAGGTCGTGTGCGAGGGCATCCCGCTCGAACCCAACCACATCAAGCCCATAGCTGGTGCTGAGCCGCGTGGGGCACGTGCGATTCCAGCGCTCGACTCTAAGCCGAATGCGGTAGGTGTGCTTTATCTTGACTTCGATGGCGAGACCGTCACCGATCCGATGTGGAACGGCGGAGTGACCATCGTGGCGCAACCAGCTGTCATGGCGGGGCGCCCCATCACTGCGGCCCAGATCGCAGATGTGTGGGAACGAGTGGCGGAGGACTTCAGTCCATTCAATGTTTCAGTGACGACCATTCGCTCGCGGTACGACAATGCACCGGTGGGCAATCGGATGCGGTGCATTCAAACACCCACCAATGATGCCGCACCGTCTGCTGGCGGCGTGGCATACTTCAAGTCCTACCGGGCCAAGTTTGCCAGCGCCAACTACCGGGACGACATTCCGTGCTGGTCGTTCAACTCCAACAACGCTGCGGTGATGGCCATGACGATCTCCCATGAGCTGGGCCACACCTTTAACCTGCGCCACGATGGAGAGACGGACGGCACCACCTACTATGCCGGTCACGGCTCAGGGGGTCTGCGCTGGGGGCCCATCATGGGCGCGCCTTTCAGTGCCAGGGTGGTTCAATGGAGCAAGGGGGAGTATCCAACGGCCAACAACCAGGAAGATGATGTCACGATCACGAAAAACGTGCTGGAAGAGGCCAACGGACCCAATACCGGCTATCGTACCGACGAAGCAGGCGGGACCGTGGCCACAGCGGCATCCCTTGGCATTTTGGCCACGATCTCCAAGACGGGTATCATTCATTCGGCCACAGACCGTGACTACTACGAGTTCCGGACTTCGGGCGGGCCGATCAACGTGACAGTCACACTCGCCAACGAGCCCAACCTTGATCCTCGGTTAAGCATCGTCAATGGCAGCAACAGCACAGTGGCAACGGGATCCTTTCCGCTGACCTCCCCCGGAGCCTCGCTCTCAACCACACTTGCCGCAGGCACATACTACCTCGTGGTGCAGGGAGGCGGACGGCCTGCCGAACCGGATGAGCCGGGCTACAGCAGCTATGGCAGCATAGGGCAGTACACCCTCGGAGGTAGCTACGTCCCTCTGCCAGAGTCACCCATCATTCTTACCCATCCCACGCCCATGACTACGCTCCGGGAGGGTTCCAAACTCACACTCAGTGGCTCTGCGTTGAGCAACAGTCCCATCTCTTACCGATGGAAAAGGAATGGCGCATTGCTTCCGGGAAAAACGACCGCCACCTTGGTTATCGATCCCGTGAATCACACACATGCCGGGAGCTATGTCTTGGAAGCGGTCAATGCCGCCGGTGTGGCGGCATCCAACCCAGCCGTGGTAGCGGTGCAGTACAAACCGGTTTTCTCCGTTCAGCCATCCCCTGCTACTCTTATTCGGCCAGCTGGGGCCAGTGTGGCGTTGAGTGCGTCTGCGCACGGCACGGGAGTCGTCAGCTATCAGTGGCGGAAGAACGGTATGGCGCTCGCTGGCAATCCGAGTGCAAGCACGCCTGATCTGGTGATCAACGATCTGACCTGGTTCGATGGGGGTTCTTACACTTGTGTCTGCACGAATGCATTTGGCGCCACAACGAGTCAGAGTGTGAACCTGACAGTCACCTCGGCACCGTATTTTACCACGCCCGGTGCCAGCACCGTGCCAGTAGCCAAGAACTCCACATTCACCCTCCGGACGCCCCTGGTCGGAAGTCCCACTATTCGATATCAGTGGCTGAAAGGCTCCACCATTTTGGCTGGAGCTACGAAAGCCACACTCACCCTCACTCGTGCCAGTGAGGCGGTGCACGAAGGAGATCCCTACATACTGAGAGCTACGAATGCACACGGTGTCACTTCCAGCGCGCCCATCACCGTGGATGTGCAGGATCCTCCCGCTGTCATGGTGACAAGTCCGCTCATTGTCAACTCCGTCGCTGGTGCCAGCGTCACGCTTTCGGTGGCGGCCACCGGTACCCCGAACCTGAGCTATCAGTGGTATCATGACAACAAGCTCCTGCTGGGCAGTACGGCACCGGAGCTGACGATCCCATCGTTGCACTGGACCCACCGTGGTAGCTACAAATGCGTGGTTACCAACGCTGTGGGCAAGGCTACTTCTAAGAGCATTAAACTTGCACTGACGTCACCGGCGGTGGTGCTCAGTTCGCCTGCCAGCATGAAAATCGCCACTCGGGGTACTGGCATACTGAAAGTGCTCGCCGGTGGAACGCCCACCCTCAAGTATCAATGGTATAAAGACGGGCAGATCATCCCAGGTGCTACCAAAGCCAGCCTCACCCTGGCGCGCGCCAGCTCGGCCACAGAGGGTAGTTATCACGTGGAAGTGTTCAATCTGCTGAACCTCATGCCTGACGTCAGCGCCGCTGCCATGGTGCGTGTGGAGAATGCCCCTGCTATCGCTCAGCATCCCGTCACCACTTACGCTCCTATAGGTGGGACGGCAACGCTGTCAGTGACCGCTACGAGTGACAGCGCTCCGGTCCTGAGGTATCAGTGGTACAAAGGGAAAACCGTTTTGGTAGGTCAAAACAGCTCTTCACTTCAGTTCACTAACCTCACTACTGCCCAGTCAGGTTCTTATCATGTGGTGATTACCAATGATGTGGGGCGACTTACCAGCCGGGCAGCCACCCTCTATGTTCAGCAGGCACCCAGCATCGTCAGCCATCCTGCGGATCGCCGTCACTATGCCTACGATACGGCCACTTTTACCGTTAAGGCTGCGGGTGCAGCCCCTCTCACTTACACTTGGCATCACAATGGAGGACCTCCCATACCCGGTGCCACGGGGCCAACTCTGACTCTGAAACAGGTGCAGGATTCCGCAGCAGGTGAATATCACTGCGTGGTGAGAAACAGGGTCGGCACTGCAACCTCGAACACGGCTAGACTGGATGTGGATCCCGTTCCACCGCCTTCCTTTAACTCCTTCTCGCCGGGAGTGGCTGCGGTAGGCCATAGGGTGCGCCTTTACGGCAGCAATCTGAACTGGACCACCCAAGTGAAGATCAACACCTCCATCTGCTCTTTCGTGAAAGTCAGTGCTAGTGAACTGCTCATCACTGTGCCATCTGGTGCGCGGACAGGTGTACTCACTGTCGCGACTTACGGCGGGACTTTCACCACACCGGCAAGTCTGGTCATCACAACGGGAATGACCAACAACATGTTTGCCAACGCCATGATTCTGGTGGGTTCTTCAGTCACGGGTGCTGGCACCAATGTCGGAGCGAACGTAGAGCTGGGTGAACCAGCCTACTGGTCTGGCCAGACCGTGTGGTATCGCTGGCGCTGCCCAGCGTCCGGCTCCTATACTCTGAACTCAGACAGCACCTTGTTTGGACACACCGCACAAGTCTTCAGCGGCTCCACGCTGAATAGCTTGAATACCCGTGCTCTCACTTACCGCTACACGGGCACGTTCGGGATCGTTCAGAGATCTGGACCACGTGCGTGGGATGCGTTGATTCATGAGGACTATTACATCCGAGTCGATGGTCGAGCCGAAACTGGAAGCGGCATTACCACAGGGAGCATCAGCTTCACGATTTCGCCAACTCCGTCATTGTCACAGGCGTATGGTGCGCAAGCGGTGCCCCCGAACAGCGATGCGGAGGTGATGCCAAGCCCTCCGGAGTTTGACTTGCCCTTCGTGTCCAGCGTTTCGGGAGCGGGTACTTTCAAGACTTCCTTTGAGGCTGGAAGCCGGTCTTCAGCCTTCGAGTGGCGCGCGTTTGCAAAAGGTGGCGCACCACTGTTCGCTTTGCAGTTTGATTCCGCCAGACACAGCATCACGGGGCTTGACCACGACGGCATCGCTTTGGACACTCACCAGGTCTATTCGGGCGTTGGCTTGTATGACATGGAACTTGAGATGGATATCAGCACCGGCAGGTGGAGCGTGCTGCTCAATGGTCAGCAGGTGGTGGGCCAGCAGCCTTGGCAGAGGGATGCAGGGGGGCTGCCTCTTACTCCGGAATGTGTGGTATTGAAACCTATTGATGCGTCCTCGGGGGCGCTGCCAAAAATACACTCAGCGGAATGGCTAAGTGAAGAGTCCGCTCTCGAAAACACTTCGTCCTCCATCGAAGAATAACGGCTCTCAAACCGCCGTTTCTTTGTTTCATGAAACAGCTTGCCGTAACTTGTTGGCTGACGATCACTCAAGTGGTTATCGCTCAGGAGATCGCCTTTCAGATCGAAGCAGGCAATGTGGAGCGCTCCCAAGCACTCACCGCGTTTCAGGCACCGGCCACGTGGGCGGGGCATTACACCGTTTCAGCTGACGGTGGAAGGGTGAGCGGCATTTTGCAGGTGGACGCCGAGGGCCGTGCGGTGCTTCAGACGGAAGGGCTGAAGCAGGGAGAGAGCTTGAATCTCAGGGCGATGGCGATGGCTTCCGGTGCTCCCTCTCTCGAGTGGAAGCAGGATGGTGATGTACTGCTTGCCATCCGGCGTGTTGGGGAAACTTCACAACCGCTGTTCTCATACCAAATGGCAGCCGGCCCCGTGCCTCAAGGTGTGGCAGCGGTTTACCGGCACGGAGCGCACCTGCATCCCGTCTATACACCGGCGGGCAGACTGCTCACGGACAACCATCCCGCAGACCATCTGTGGCACCGCGGCATTTGGATGTCCTGGACTAAGACGGAGTTTGAAGGGGGGGCTCCAGACTTCTGGAACATGGGCAAGCCGCTGGTCAAGGGAGCTGAGGAAGGCCCGCTAACGGCTGAGATCCGCTTTGATGCGCTGTTGCGGACATGGACTGGACCCGTGCAGGCGGGCTTCATAAGCCAGCACCGCTTCATCGACAGAACCAGTGGACAGGAAAAGGATGTGCTTGTGGAGACTTGGGAGGTGACCGTAAACAGTTTCGGCGGTAGGGATGCTCTCCATATCATCGATCTCACGAGCACGCAGCGCTGTGCCGGCAGTTCGCCTCTCAAGCTACCGGAGTACCACTACGGTGGCTTGGGGGTGAGGGGCAACCGTCTGTGGGCCGCACCTGATGACGTGAAGATGCTCACCAGTGAAGGCCGCGACCGGAAGACTGGGGATGCGACGCGCGGACGTTGGGTGTCCTTGGGCGGTGAGGTGGATGGCGGCGCCGCAGTGATGGTGATCCTGATCCACCCAGAGAACTTCCGGTTCCCCCAGCCACTGCGGCTTAATCCAAAGAACCCGCAGCTCAGTGTGGCTCCGTCGCAACTTGGGGACTGGAGCATAGAGCCTGGCACGGATTACGTCTCCAGATACCGCTTCATTCTTGCGGACAAGGCGGCAGCTGCGGACTGGATAGAGCCGCTCTGGAACGACTACGCGCAGCCGGTGAAGGTCATGGTGAAGTGAGGCTGGAGGGTGAATAGCTCGCTGTGCTTGACGCACAGGGGAAATCCTGCTGGCATCGCGGCATGAACACACCTGCTGCTCAACGTCTGCTTTCGCTCGATGCCTATCGTGGCTTCGTCATGCTGCTCATGGCCGGCCAAGTCATGCAGCTTCCAAATGTGGCCAAGAACTATTCAGGGAATGCCTTTTGGGATACCGTGGCGTTTCACACCTCGCATGTGGCATGGACTGGGTGCTCTCTGCATGACCTCATCCAGCCCTCGTTCAGCTTTATGGTGGGAGTGGCCCTTCCATTTTCGTTGGCTGCCCGCATGGCTCGTGGCGCGTCCACTTCCGCGCTTTGGGGCCATGCGCTCCTGAGGGCGCTCATCCTCGTCATGCTTGGCGTCGTTTTGCGGTCCATGGGCAAACCGCAGACAAACTGGTCGTTTGAGGACACGCTCTCACAGATCGGCCTGGGTTACCCGTTTTTGTTTGCACTTGGCTTCGCTGCTATGAGGCTGCGCTGGCTGGCGTTCGGCCTCATTCTGGCCGGATACTGGCTCTTCTTCGCCCTCTATTCACCTGGCACCACGGGACCGGTGCCAAAAGACTGGGCGCATCATTTCACTGGTTTCGCCGCGCACTGGAATCTGAATGCCAATGCAGCTTGGGCCTTTGACACCTGGTTCCTGAACCTGTTTCCGCGGGTGCAGGAGTTCACTGGAAACCGGGGTGGCTACTCCACGCTCAACTTCATCCCCACGCTGGCCACCATGTTGCTCGGTCTGATGGCAGGCCAGTGGATCAAAGATGGCACAAAAGATGGGGCGCTTGTCAAACGGCTGCTCAAGGCTGGTGTGCTTTGCCTTGCGGCTGGCTACGCTTGGCACCTGAGCGGTACGTGCCCTGCGGTGAAGAAAATATGGACGCCTTCCTGGGTGCTGGTGAGTGGCGGCTGGTGCTTCATGTTCATGGCAGGTTTCCTGTGGCTTATCGACGTAAATGGGTGGAAGCGCTGGGCCTTTCCTCTCGTTGTTGTGGGTATGAACTCCATCGCCATCTATGTCATGTCTTGGACCATGGACGACTTCTTTGGAGACATGCTGACCACCCATCTGGGCAAGGCACCGTTTCTTGTGCTCGGTCCAGCCTTTGAACCCATGCTGCACGGGGCGGCCATCCTGCTCATCTATTGGCTTATCCTTTGGTGGATGTATCGAAACAAGGTCTTTATTCGCATCTAAACTTCTTTCCCGATGACCATCGCAGTAATAGGAACCCTAGACACCAAAGGCCACGAGCACGCTTACGTGGCTGAACTCATTCGCGCCCGCGGTCATGAGACATTGCTGATAGACGCGGGCACCGGAGCGCCACCACAGGTGAAGCCTGACCTCACACGGGAGGAGTTGGCTGCTGCTGGCGGCGTAGATCTGGCGGCCCTCGTGGCCAGGCAAGACCGTGGGGAAAGCGTTACCGCCATGTCGCAGGCGGCAGCCGCATTGGTGACGAACCTTCATTCCCAAGGAAGCATTCATGGCATCATCTCGCTTGGTGGCGGAGGCGGCACTGCCATAGGGAGCGCGGCCATGCGAGCGCTGCCAGTAGGTTTCCCCAAACTCATGGTGTCCACCCTGGCGGCGGGCAACGTGGCTCCCTACGTGGGGACCAAGGACATAGTGATGTTCCCCAGCATCGTGGATGTAAGCGGACTGAACCGCATCTCCAGAGTGCTGCTTGCCCGTGCTGCGGGTGCCATTTGTGGAATGGTGGAGGCGGTGGTGCCAAAGACGGAAGATAGACCTTTGATTGCAGCTTCCATGTTTGGCAACACCACAGCCTGTGTGAACGCGGCCAAGGCCTTGCTCGAAGAAGCGGGTTATGAGGTGCTGGTTTTTCATGCCACGGGAACCGGCGGAAGGATCATGGAGAGCCTCATTGAGGCTGGCATGTTCAGCGGTGTGCTTGACATCACCACTACTGAGTGGGCGGATGAGTTGGTGGGCGGCATTCTCGGTGCAGGCCCGGGACGGCTGGAGGCAGCGGGCAAGACGGGTACTCCTGCCATAGTGACGCCAGGCTGTCTGGACATGGTCAACTTCGGTGAGCGAGGGTCTGTGCCGTCGAAGTTTTCCGAACGCCGCTTCTACGTTCACAATCCGCAGGTGACGCTGATGCGCACCACGCCGGAGGAGTGCGCGGATCTGGGGCGCATCCTGGCAGAAAAGGTAAACGCTTATCGCGGACCGGTCACCGTGCTGCTGCCGACGCAGGCTATCAGCATTATCAGCGCCGCAGGCCAGCCTTTCTACGATCCAGAGGCAGACCAGGCATTGTTTCAAGCCATTCGTGAGCACTTGAAGCCGGGTATCCCGCTCATTGAAATGGATTGTGCCATCAACGACGCGGAGTTCGCCTCAGCCTGTGCCCGCGCACTGCTGGCTCATTTGGGGGAGCATGTCGCGCATCGTTAGTTGACGGCATGGCTTCTGCTTGGGAAGGTCCCTTGCTCTCATTCCAATGCCTTCAGCCTCTCAGATCTCAGAAAAAACGTGGCCGGGACTCGCCGTCTCCAGCGGCGTGGCGGCAGCGGTCGTGCACGTATTGCAGGACACGTTTGACGAGCCGCCGGAGGAGGAGATCGAGATATCGCAGGTTGAGTCAGAACTGGAGCGTCTCGACCTCGCCTTGAACGCCACGAAGGAGGAGATCCTGGCCCTCCAGCAGCGCGTCAGTGCGCTGAGTGGTGAAACGGAAGCAGAGATTTTTGATACCCACCTCATGATTCTGGAGGATGTATCCATACTGGATCACGTGCGCCGTACCGTGCGCACTCGGCTTCGCAGTGTGGATTCCGTTTACTTCAAACTCATGCGCCGAAACATGGAGGCGCTGCGTGGCGTGGACGATCCCTATCTTCGTGAGCGCTTCATCGACATCAAGGACATCATCCAGCGGGTGATGCGCCATTTGCGGGGAGATGAAAGGAGCGAGCTGAGCTTTGAGCAGCCAGTGGTCATCGTAGCCCATGACCTGACTCCTTCGGACACCGTGCAAATCGACCGCAGCATGGTTGCTGGTTTTGCCATCGAGACCGGAAGCGCTAACTCCCACGCCGCAATCATCGCTCGTTCCCTGGGCATCCCGGCTGTCGTGCGTTTGCACGGGCTCTGTGCCGAAGTGCACACCGGCGAACTCGTGGTGCTGGATGGAGATGAAGGGGCGCTGATTCAGTACCCATCCGCTGAGACGCTCGCTCGCTACAAGCAGATCGAGGCTGAGTCTGAAGCGCTTGATGACATGCTGCACTCCGTGTGTCGGCAGCCTGCTGTCACTCAGGATGGTCGCACTATCCGAGTGGGTGGAAATGCGGAGTTCGTGGATGAGCTTGACTCCATCATCGACTCAGGAGCGGAGGAGATAGGCTTGTTCCGGACGGAGTTCATGTATCTGGAAGACCCGGATGCGAGCGAGGACAAACTGGCAGATCTCTATACTCAGGTGGTGAGGAAGGTGGCACCTCGCAGGGTGGTGTTTCGCACGCTGGACCTCGGCGGTGACAAGCTGGATCCCATGCTGGCAGCGGAGCCAGAGCCCAATCCTTTTCTTGGTTGGCGGGGGATCCGGGTCTCCCTGGGCAGGCCGGAGTTCTTCAAGCGCCAGTTGCGTGCTCTGCTGCGTGCCACATGCTGCGGAGAGGTGGCCATCATGTTTCCGATGGTCTCTGGGGTGGAGGAAGTCATCGCCGCGAAGGCACTCCTCGCTGAGTGCAAGGCCGAGTTGGGTGCGGAGGGCATCCACGTGCCGGAGAAGATTGAAGTCGGGGCCATGATTGAGATTCCCAGCGCCGCGTGCACCGCAGACCTCATAGCGCCGGAGGTGGACTTTTTCAGCCTGGGTACGAATGACTTGATCCAGTACACCATCGCTGTGGACAGGCTCAATGAAAGGGTGGCGGATCTTTATCAAAGCACGCACCCTGGGGTGCTGCGCCTCATCCGCATGGTGGTGGATGCTGCGAAGAAGCACAACGTCCGCGTGGCCATGTGCGGGGAAATGGCTGGAGACATCGAACTCACGCCTTTGCTGATCGGTCTTGGACTGGACGAACTGAGCGCTGCGACTGGGCAGGTTCCGTCTGTGAAGGAAGCCATCCGAAAGCTCAATCACCACGAGTGTCATGCCCTCGCAGCCGAGTCATTGCTGAGCGGCGACGCCGCAAGCATTCACAAACGCAGCCGGGAGATCGCTGCCCGCTGTTACTGTGACCTTCTCGGATAGGACCGAAGGAACGCGGTGCACACCCACAAAAAGGCCCGGCACCAGTCTTGGTGCCGGGCGTAGTCTGCGGACGGCAGTGACTCAATACACACCCTCGACGATGGTCTTCTCCATGGCACCGAAGGGGCGAACTTCGGCTACGCCGTCCCACTCGTATGGGCCGCGTGGCTTGCGGCGCATGGCTTCATCCCGCTCGAGGAAACGGGGCATGAAGAACTCCTTGGTCAGAGTGGTCAGTTCCACACGGCCCCAGGCATCGTAGTCCACGGTGGTCTGGGTTTCGTTCGGGTTCACCACGCGCAGCACAGCGCGGGGCTGCGGGGCGTAGTAGGTGATGCTGAACTTGTCTTCCGGTGTGAGAGGCACACTGGCGGCGAGCCCCATGAGCGTGTTTCCATAAGTCGGGTAAAAACCAATCCGGTTCTCGAGCACCTCCTCCACGATGAAACGGGTGTATTGCGGCAGCATGGTAGTGCCTCCACAGAAGACGCCGCGGATGCCGATGTCGAAAATGTTCACTTTTTCCGCAATGGCTTCAAGCAGCTTGGGCGTGGTGAACATGCCGGAGATTTTGCGATGTTTCATCACGGTCACGGCTTGATCGACGACATGGTCCATGTACTGGCGAGCGATGTCGAACTGTTTGTTGCTGATGAGCTTCTTCACAAACCGAGGATCGAGATCGACGAAGTAGCATGAGGAGCCACGGTAGTTCGCTAGGTGCTCCACGGCCAAGCGCAGGCGACGGGGGCCCGTAGGGCCGACCATGATCCAGGCCTCACCTTTGGGAAAGTGGGCGTCGTCCAGCTTGTGGCTGAATTCTTCGTAGTCACGCTTGTAGTCTTCCCAGCCGATGCGCTGCTTGGGCATGCCGGTGGTGCCGCCGGTTTCAAAGATATTGAAGGGTTTGCCCTTGAAGGCGTTCGGCACCCACACTTCGGGCTGGAGGTCTCGCAGCCACTCATCCTGAAAGTGCGGGAAGTGTGTGATGATGTCCTCGTAGCTGTTGACCTTGCCACGAGGGTCAAAGTTTTCCTTTGCCCAGTTCAGCCAGAAGGGGCTTCCGGTTTCAGGTGAAAAGTGCCACGCGATGATCTCGCGCACGTGCTGGTCGAGTGTGTCTTTTGCGCTCATGAGGATGGGTAGGGAGATACGACGCTAAGCAGAGCTTTGGCGCTGTCGCGCGAAAAGAATCGTTCTTTTCATGCCGTTGAGTCTGGTGTGAAATGCTGGGGTGCCATTGACCCGCCGCCGCTTTCTCACTTCTCTCGCCCTGCTACCTGCCGGCGCGGATGCTGCGTCCGCAGCCGATTCCGCCCCGCTGGACGAGGCTATGAATGTGGTGCTGAAGCGGCATGGCATCCCCGGAGGGGCCCTGGGCATTTCGCTTGGAGGGCGCATCGTTTACACAGCTGGCTTCGGCCTAGCCAGCAAACGCAGCGGCGAGACGGTGACGGCAGACTCTCTTTTTCGCTTGGCGAGTCTGTCCAAACCCTTCACGGCGATGACCGTTCTCAGGCTCATGGAGGAGGGCAGGCTGCGGCTTGACGATGCCGTGCTGCCCCTACTGGCGCTCGAACCTCTGGGTGGTCGATGTCCGGATGATCGGTGGGGTGCAGTGACGATTCGGCACCTCCTGCTCCACACCGGCGGTTGGTTGAAGGAGAAGAGTGGTGACCCTTTGTTCAAGAGCAAGGAGATCTGTACTGCGGCAGGCATCCGCGGCCCGGCGGATGGCGAGACGACGATTCGCTGGATGTTGGCGAGAAAGCTGGATGCCGCGCCAGGTAGCACTTACTCGTATTGCAACTTTGGCTATCTCCTGCTCGGTCATCTTATCTCGCGCCTCACGGGTCGAGATTATGAAGCCGCCGTTCGGCACTACGTGCTCAAGCCCTGTGGGGCTGTCAGCATGAAGTTAGGGCGGACGCTTCAGGCGGCGCGAGGTGAGGTGAGCTACCACCACTTTGATGCAAGCCTCGGGCCGGGCGTTTTTCACCAGTTGCCAGATCAAGTGCCCTGGCCTTACGGCACTTACTCTGTGGAGACCAATGCCCCAAACGGAGGTTGGATAGGCTCCGTCAACGACGTGCTCCGCTTCTTGATCAGCATGGATGAGCACGCGGTTCGCCCGCTGCTGAAGCCTGCCACGCTTCGCAGCATTCCGCTTCCGGGTGTAACATCCCAGCATCATGGGCTGGGCTGGATGGTCAAACCAGCCGGGCAGGGTGGGCGACCTGATTTTTGGTACATTGGAGGTCTGCCTGGTACCAAGACGATGATGTTCCGTCACGGAGATGGCTTTGACTGGGTGGCACTGTTCAATCTCCGTCCAGCCAGCCTTGATGCGGTGAATGAAGACATTCGGAAAACGATCCACGCCGCAGCTAGGCAGGTGAAGGGCTGGTGGTCCTGATCTGGTCTGACGTGCGGACCAGCTGGATCAAACCTGGGAGGCCCGTATGAAAAGAATCATGCGTTCGCTCTACCTCGCACTCGTCTTTCTCTCCGTTTTTCGGACGGTCTTTGCTGAGGAGGAATCCGTGTTCTTCGCTTTCGATGATCAGAATATCGCCTGGCAGCACAACCTGAAGCTCACGCTCCAGACGGCGGAGAAGCATCCGCAAAACCCGGTCTTGAGCAGTGGCCCGCCAGGCAGCCCTGACCATGGCCACGCCATCCTTTACGGAACGGTGCTGAAACAGGGAGACACCTTCCGCATGTGGTATCTGGGCATGCATGAGACCGAGAACAGAAATGGCCAGCCGCCCGGCTGGTGGCGGCCCATGTGCTACGCGGAAAGCAGGGACGGCATACACTGGAGCAAGCCGGAGCTGGGACTCGTGGAGTTCAACGGTAGCAAGCGAAACAACATTTGCCTCATCGAAGGTGAGACACATTCCATGACCCGGGTGAATGACTTCCTCAGCGTGCTCTATGAGCCAGAGGAACCGGATGCTACCCAGCGCTACAAGTGCGCTTTCATCGCACACATGCCGTTTGCCGATGTCAAAGGCGGGCGTAGCAAGATAGGACCCAACGAAAACCGCTGGGCTGCCTTCGTCACCGCTACGAGCGCGGATGGACTTCGCTGGAAGTGCGTGGGTGATCGCCCGGTGAATGCAGGAGGCGAGCGGTTTGAGGTCAGCAGTTTGTACCGGTTTGGAGACTTCTACTACGCGACCGGACAGCTTATCAGCCCATGGTCATGGCGGGCGGATGGCAGTGAGGTAGGACGCGACATGCTGGCGTATCGCTCGCCGGATTTCATCTCTTGGAGCAAGGCCAAAGCGCGCGCTTACTTGCGCCCAGGCCAAGCAACGAGTCCACCGGTCAAAGGACAGCAGATGCACATGGGCGCAGGGCTGTGGAACCGCGGTAATGTCATGGTGGGCCTCTGCGGCATGTGGCAGGACTCAGAGCAGCCACCGCCGAAGGGTGCCAGCTGGAACTTGGGCGTGCGTGTGGACCTGGGGCTGGTCATCAGCAACGATGGCGTGCACTATCGTGAGCCAGTGCCCGGCCACCGAATCATCGAGCGCGGTGCAGAAGATCAGTGGGACCACATCGCGCTGCTGCAAGGACACGCGTTCGTGAATGAAGGTGATCGCACCATGATCTGGTATTCTCACTGGGACACGGGTGGGAACTTGACGAACATGGACATCGGGCTCGCCACGCTGCGTCGTGACGGCTTTGGCCATCTAAGCAGGAAGGTGCCGGAGGAGGAAGGTCACTTCATCACCACTGCGGTGGAGGCGAAGGACTATGCGCTCAATGTGGAGGGAGTGACCACGGGTATGCCGCTTGAGGTGCAGCTACTCGATCATCTGGATCGCCATTTGGATGGCTGGAAGATCAAAGTCACTTCCAACGGGATCAGGGTGCCGCTGGTGTGGGAGAGGCCACTGCCTGTCGGCTTGCGAACGGCCCTCAAGGTGAAGTTTCCGGCTGGTTCTGAGGCCCAAGTCTATGCGGTTTATTGGAGCCGAGCTGGTGGACGCTGAGCTGTCTCGATCATTGGCTTTGAATGATTTGGGCGCGCCCACCCATGATTATCCTCTTTACACGCTTCGGTGAATGAGATCGAATCTGAGGCTTCTAGATTATGCCCTGTCCTCCCCCATTGTGGAAACGTCTCCTCGTTGGATATGCTTCGTTGGCGTGTGCCTGCAGTTTAATGGCTCAGGTGCCCAGAGACTTCGCGGTGGATCTGAAGGCCACGGTATCTCCAAGCGTGCCCCACATCACACTGAGCTGGTCCCTGCGTCAGGATGCAAACATCACTGCACAGCAGATTTATCGAAGGCTGAAAGGGGAAGCGAACTGGGGTTCCGCATTGGCAACGCTGACCGTCACGGACACGTCTTGGGCAGATGCGACGGCGGTTCCAGGTGTGGAATACGAGTATTGGATGCGGCGGACCTACTCCAGCATTTCTCCCACTAATGCGCTAGGATACATCGCAGCAGGGTACCATCTCCCCATGGTGGAAAATCGTGGCAAACTGCTGCTCGTGGTGGATGACACCATGAGTGGTCCGCTGGCGATGGAGCTCGATTCGCTGCGGCGTGATCTCGCCGCCGACGGTTGGACGGTCCAGACCATCCTGGCTGCCCGGCGAGACACGGCGACGGATGTTACCGCAGCAGCGGATACGCGAGCGCTGATCAAGGCGGCGTATGATGCGGATCCCGCCAATGTGAAACTGGTGTATCTTCTTGGCCATGTGCCGGTGCCATACTCCGGCGTGCTGGCACCAGATGGTCATGGTGACCACATAGGTGCCTGGCCTGCAGATGGGTATTACGCGGACATGGATGGAACCTGGACGGATGCAACGGCCAACAACACCTCCGCTGCCCAATCTCGGAATCACAACGTCCCCGGTGACGGGAAACTGGATCAATCCACCATACCGACAGCGGTGGAACTGGGCGTCGGACGCGTGACGATGCGGAACATGCAGCGGGCTCCTGCAAGTAACGTTACAGAAGTGAGCCTGCTAAGGCGCTACTTGAAGAAGGCGCATGATTTCAAACGCAAGCAGGGTGCTTACGCCACGGTGCCGCGTCGCGTGCTCATTCGGGATGGCTTTGGGAACTTCAGTGGAGAATCCTTCATGCGAACCGGTTGGGCATGGGCCTTCACGACGGTGGGCAGGCCGCCGGAGATTATCATTGATGAAGCCCCATCCGGCGACTGGTGGACGCAGGGGGCAGCGAACACTTACCTCATGGCAAATGGCAATGGCGGCGGCAGTTATGAAACATGCGGCACGGTTGGAGCCAGTCTAGACTTTGGGCGACGACCATTCCGCGCCGCATTCATGTCCTTGTTTGGCAGCTACTTTGGCGACTGGGACAGCACCAACAACTTCATGCGCGCCCCGCTGGCAGGAAATGCGACCGGTGATGGCCTGGGCCTGACATGTTTCTGGGCAGGCAGGCCGACCTTCTTTGTACATCACATGGCCACGGGAGAGACCATTGGCTACGCCATTCGCAAGTCCATCAGTTCCCAACAGGCGGCGGTGAGCAATCCTGCATACACTCCCGCTAACTCCAGTGCGGGCGGGGTACACCTCGGACTCATGGGTGATCCCTCCCTGCGTATGCACATGGTGGAACCTCCCCGCCACCTGATCGCCACGAGTGGGAGCGGGGCAGTGACTTTGAACTGGGCTGCTTCCACCGAGGCGGGCCTGCTGGGCTATCACGTTTATCGCGCAGCCTCAACGGCAGGTCCCTTCACCAGACTTACCGTTTCTCCGCTGGCGAGTCCTGGGTACACGGACTCAACAGGCACTCCCGGCACCACTTATGCCTACATGGTACGGACCTTGAAGATGGAGACTTCGCCGGGCGGCACCTATGAGAATCTCAGCCTCGGCAGCACGCTGGAAGTGGAGGTGCGGGCCGCCGGTGCTTCCACTCCCCGAAATGCAACCAACCTCACCGTGCAGCAGGTCAGCGCCTTGCAGGCGAATCTGGCCTGGCAAGACAATGCGGTGGATGAATCCAGCTATCGGGTGGAGAGGAAAGCAGGGCCGGGAGGCAGCTTTTCGGCGCTTGCTACTTTGGCTGCGGGCACTGTCAGCCACATTGATCCAGGTCCTTTTTCTGCAAACGAAGTGTATTACTACCGTGTGATTGCTACCAATGCTGCAGGTGACTCCGTGCCATCTGAGATAGCCTCCTTTGAAGCAGTGCCGGGTTACTTTGAGTTCGACACCACCCTCCTGAAGGTCGCGAAAGGCGTGGGCACGGCGCAGATTCCAGTGAAGCGGTTCGGCGGGGTCAGCGGTGCGGTCAGCGTCAACTACGCCACCAGTAATTCTTCCGCCACCGCAGGCACTCATTACACGGCCAGCAGTGGCACCCTTACCTGGGCAGACGGCGAGGCGGGATACAAAATGATCGCCGTGCCCATCACCAACACCGGCACTCCTCAGCAGGCGAGGCAGTTTCGTCTTACACTCAGTTCACCGAGCGCTGGAACCGGCATTGGCACTTACAACGCTGTATCGGTCCTCATCGAGGATGAAGGAGCCACACTGCCTGCTCCTTGGGCGCAAAGCATCCTGGGTAGCATCACGGACAGCTCTCCAGCGGTGCAGGCGGAGGGCGGCATCAGTTCCACCACGGTAGGCGGTAGCGGTTTGGCCACGGCTGCAACGAGCGAAGCCGGGCAGTTCATCTATCAAACGCGGTCTGGGGATGGTGTCATGACGGTTCAGGTAGCGGCTGCCAACCCTGCCCAGACAGGCGCTCGCTACGCTGCCATGATCCGAGCGAATGGTACTGGAGCGGGTGTGCAGATGGTGGGCGTGAGTACCAGCACGAGCACCTCAGACGGCACGAAAATGGTTTCCCGTGCCACGGCTTCAGCCACGGCGGTCTTCTCCGGTGCCGTGACCAGTCAGGTTGCGCCCCGCTGGCTGCGGCTCACACGCGCCGGGGATACATTCACTGCGGAGTCCTCTCCGGACGGCACGGCATGGGCAAGTCATGGCACCGTTACGGTGGCGATGCCTGCTGGTGCAGCTTGGGGCCTCTTCCACCACTCAGATGATCGGAGCGGCAGCACGCATTCAGCGAATTTCCAGACCGTGCCTTTTCAAAACATTAGCTTCGCTCCTTTAAGCGGCCCCGGCGCACCTACGGCCCTGACCGCCACCGTGGTGAGTCCGAGCCGCGTAGCGCTGAGCTGGAGCGCTGGTGCATTGGCAGCCGGTTATCGGATCGAACGCCGTGGCGAGGGAGAGAACTTCAAGCCATTGATCGATGTGCCGGGCGGCACCCTGAGTTTCAATGATGACTCGGTGGCCGCCGACACTGGATATGACTATCGAGTGCTAGCGTATAACATCTCGGGCAACAGCCCCGCATCGAACCTTGCAAGAGTGGCCACCACGCCGGCGAACGTCACGCTGCTGCTGGGCTCCGACCTCTCATCAAACGCAGACGCCACAGTGCGTGGAGACTCAGCCGCCGACAACTTCGGCACCGCCCCCACGCTTCTTGCTGCGGGGAACAATGCGCAGGGCCAGGTACTCGGCGCAGCGAAGAGCTACTTGCGGTTTGACCTTACCGGTTTGCCACCCCTTACCGCCGCGAGCCTGCGGCTTACCGTCGCTTCTACGGGTGGATTCCTCAACAGCGGACAGAGTGGCACGGTGAACCTTCGCGTGCTGGCAGATGGCAATGATACCTGGACTGAAAACGGCATCACTTGGACGAATGCGCCGCTCAACAACACCAGCAGCAATGGCTTTCTGGCCGGTACTACCCTACTGAGCAACTACACCATCACGCCGCTCAATGTGCCTACGGTTGGGTCCATCATCTCTCTTGATGCTGGTGCCTTGACTCTCGATGCCATCAAGGGCGGTGACAATCTCATCACACTGGCTGTCCACTCTACCACTCAGGGAGGGTCCCTTGAGTTCGCATCAAAGGAACATCCCACGCTCGCAGCGCCCACGCTTCAGGTATCTCACGCTGCTACCCGCCCAGTGAGACCCACCTTCTTTACGGTAACCAATGGTGCGGGCAGCACGCTGGAACTCTCATGGGTGGACAACTCAACTACCGAGACGGGATTTGAGGTCCAGCGTCGGCCTGCCGGCGGCAGTTTCAGTGCGCTGGCACTGATTGTTCAGGATGCGACTTCCTACAGTGACTCCACCACCGCTGTTGGAACGGCGTATGAGTATCGTCTTCGTGCCATCACGGCGGGAGACCCCTCTGCATGGACGCCCGTGGTAGCCGCCACGGCAGGAGGAAGTACCTCATCGCTGCCCGGCGCACCATCTGGTTTCGCAGGCTGGATGAGCGCCGGCGATGCAGGTGAGCCTGCCGCAGAACCTCAAGGTGACAATGACAATGATGGCGTGCCCAATTTGGTCGAATATGCACAGGGCACGCCGGCTGGACTCTCAGGTTCCGCCAAACCTGTGCTGGGCGAAGTCACGTTCCAAGGCAGCCGCTATCTCACACTCACGTTTCAGAGAAGGGTCGAAGTCACGGATGTGACGCTCGCGGTGGAAGTGAGTTCGCTCGTGAGCGGTCCGTGGCAGGTGATTGATCCGCTTCAACCGGAGAATCAGGTAGCAGTGGAGCACAACACGCCAGCTGGAGGCTGGGAGACGATCACCGTTCGGGACGTCGTGCCCATTGACTCCGCCGCACGACGCTACATGCGCCTCTCGGTCACCCAGCGCTAGCTTCATCTAACGGGGAGATGTCGTCTCCGAGCGGGAAGGGGACCCTCCAAGGGTGGCCAAGGGAGGAAGACGCTGAGACAGAAGCCAGGCGATGATTTCCCAGCGCTGTTCCGGTTTCAGCACGCCGTCAAAGCTCACCATGGGCGTACCATCTAGCCCTGTGCTCAGTACTCGATACAGATCACGAGGCTGGTCACCACAGCGCAAGTGGGGCTGTCTCAGGTCTGATGGGATGGCAGGCAGTTCATTGATATCCTTGAGACTCGTGGCGGCAGGACCATCACCCTTCCCCTCGGTGCCGTGGCAAGACATGCAGTGCTGCAAAAACAGAGCCTTACCGGCTTGGATTCTTGCAGGTGAAGACAGCCAGTTCGGCTCTGCGGGAATGGCCACAGGTGCGCCATAGTTCTCCGTCTTCTTCCAGCGTCGGGAAAACGATTTCACGTAAGCGATGACAGAATCCACGTCTTCCTGGCTGAGATGGGAGAACATGCCCATCGCGGTGCCGGACAAGCCATGGCGAATGGTATGCCGAAGATCATCGTCTGTTGGCAGCTTGCCCGCTGGCGTGCTACGGAACTTGAACAAGCCGAGGCGGAAGTTGCGCGGCTTTGGCGAAAGCGTGGCCGCCATCTCTCCCTTGCCATCGCCGCGCGCTCCGTGACAGACCATGCAGTTGCGTTCAAAGACGTATTTGCCGTGGAGATACTGGGTAAAGCCCACCTCCGTTGGCCCGTCTGCCGCTCTGGCTGCGGCCCAGCAGATCATTGTCATAGCCATTCCTATCCACCTCATCAGGACCTCATGAACGACGGACTCGGCCGCTTGTCTGTGCATGAATGGTGAATGAGTGAGCCTGCCTTGGCGTGGCTACTGCTGTGCGTATGCTGGTCTTCGCCGCCTAAAAAGAAGAACAAGCGCCGCCATTCCCAGCATCATCGGAGTCCCTGGCTCCGGAATGCTTGGAATGCTCGGCGCGGCAGAGGCATCCACCTGCTTCAGTCCAGCGCGGTCGTATTGCTCCTTTCGTTCCAGAACAACGGCTCCCGAATAGGGCGTGACGAGTTGATAGCGTGAAGCGAGTTTTGCCATTTCCTCCGGCACTTGGCTTGCGCCACGGAACTCTTTCATCACCTGCTCAAAGGCCCAGTACCGCGCAAGTTGGTCGCTGACTCGGGTCCCTTCGGTAGGCGCGGTGGAGATGCGCTCATAGGTATGAACGGCCTCGCTCTCGCCCTTGATGAGGGAGTGCAACACCCCTTTCAACTCACCGGCTGAGTGGCACGGCGGAGCGCTTTTGAGTGAATGATGCCGGTAAAGCAGCTCCAACAGCCGGTTCGGTCCTGGAGAAAGTTCGAGCGCGTGGATGGGCACATGCACCGGTGCCCGCTCCAGTTGTTGAAGCAGCTTCTCCGTCTGAGTGAAAGAGACGGGCTGCGGTCCATGCAGCCAGAGAATGGCTACCTGCTCTCCCTTAGGCACAGACTGTCGCATCGCCTCCACCAGCGCGTAAGAGTTGTCTCTTCCACCCACGAATCCGACCTCCCCCAGCGCACTCTCCAGATGGGACGCGTCAGCTCGTATGCAAGATGCGGCGTCCGTCGGCAGCAGTGCCTGCCAGCTCACTCCAGCAGGAAGGGACCGAACCGCCTCAAGGATGTCTGATTTATGTTCGGCAAGTGACATGGATGTATCAATGACAATCACCAAATGGTCTAACGGCTTGGTGGGGTGGGTGGCCGAACTGCGAATGAGGAAGCGCTGGTCTGTCGTTGTGAATGGATCCTCCGTCCACACGGTTGCCGCTTCCGGCAACGATGCGCGGACTCGCAGCTCCCGTACCTGGCTGGGAGACAGGTCTTTCTGCCAAGTGTATCCACCGCTGTGAGCCGTCGTCTTCTCTCCACTCGAACCAAGCTCAAAGGACGCTGGACTTTGAATCCAGACGGCGTGATTCAGATGGTCAGGAAGAGAGAAGTTCCTCTCAATCAGGATGGGCAAAGTCAGCGGTCTGGTAGCGGCCTCTCTCACAGGGACGGTGATGCCGAGACGAACCTTCATGGTGCCGCCCTGCGGTGGAACAGGAAAGCACTGCATCATCACGCGATTCGGCCCCACTTGATTGACGAGCACTGGGTCACGATTCTGCACCCTTACGACTTCGCGGTAAGCCGCCGTGACCTTGGCTTTGGCGTCAAATGCAGCTTCCTGAGGCTGGCCGTCCACCCACAGTGTCACCCTTGATACGAATGCGTCGGCGGGCAACTGAATCTGACAGCGGGCTTCCTGCGCATCTCTTCGGTTGTTCTTGAAAACCATAGTCCACTCCCCGTAAGCAAGCCGTGCTGCGGGCTCGAGATGCCAGTCCTGCCGGGACTCATCAAGGCTCAGCCCCTTGAGCCGAGCACCCACCACCTCGCCCGCGCGTTCCGCACCCCACACCAAGTCTGGAAAATCATCGGCGCTTTGGAATCCGTTTTGAAGCCGGCGCGCTGGAGGAGGTAAATCGTTGAAGGGTCGTCCTGTGACGCGGAAGTATAGCTCCCGTACGGTCTCGGTTCGCACCGCTGGCGCTGGCGCTTCATCTGCAAAGCGTTGCCATCGCGGGTACCAGAGGTAAAGGCTTGGGCTCTGGTTAAGGCTCATCCTGTCCGCTCGATAACAAAGCTCAAGGAGCTCGTCTGCGGTTCCCCAGTGCCGAATCGTTGACACCGCCTCAGCCATGGCCTGGGCTTCCCGTGTTTCAGCCTTTTTGAGGACTTGCATCGTGATCACGGAGGGGGCTTCAACTAGGACCAGACATGCCACAGCCAATGCAGCCCCAGCCAGCCACCTCAGCGTGAACCGGGAGGGGAAAAGGCTTTTGATTTTTCCGTTCACCAAAAACCACAAAAAGGAGCACACCAGGGGGGTAACACCCATCAGACACAACAAGAAGCCCGGTGGAAAGATGAGGGTGAGCGGGCTTACCACGATGCTCAGGAGGCCAATTTGCCACGTCGCGACGAAGTAGAAGAGCAAGATGGCACCTGTGAACCCACTGGCTGCCGCTAGCATTGCCGGAACGGGAATCCGTCCCTCCAGCGCAAGGTAGAGAACGAGGTTGACCGTAGGCACTGAGAGCAAGAGCAACGCGTGCCACAGGCTCGGCATGGGATCAAAATAGGTGGCAGTGCAGAAGCGGCCGAACCACTCCGCCAGGATGACGCCAAAGGGGAGGACGACTCCCAAGCCGAGAAACCAGGTCGGCCAGCGGAACTGCGTGACTTGAGGCGTGGGTGGAGGGATGGAGTCGCTCATCAACTGAAGAATACTCAGAAAGCACTTCGCTGGGAAGTCTATCCTTGCAAGACTTTGTCGTCTTTGCCAGTCCCGGCTGAGGCGAAGCAGGTGCACCCGCTCAAGCGCTGCGTCTTCGCTCGCTCCGCAGGCACTTGGTCTTGGCTGATGCGTGGCGGTGGGTCAGGCTTCTTTCAGCTCGACTTTGGGGAAGACTGGGGTGCCTTCGCCGAGCTGGTGACCGTCCGGTAGGAGTCCCCATTTGAGATGGCTTAGAGTGAAGTCTGCGGGCTTGGTCCAGCGTAGCTGCTCACGAATTTGGGCACATGCAGTGGGCATGATGGGATCCAGCAGCACGCTGATGTGGACGATGGCTTCCGCCAGATGGCGCAGAACCGCGTCCAGCCTGGCGCTTTGACTTTCATCTTTGGCAAGCTTGAAGGGCTGTGTCTGCTCGATGAAAGTGTTGGCTGCGGTGACGATTTTCCATGCTTCTTCGATGCCCTGGTGGATGGCCCAGGAGTTCATTTTTTCCGGATAGGCGGTCTCGGCTTCGGACGTGACCTGACGCAGGCTGCTCTGGAACTCGTCGTCGTAGCTGGAGGCGTTCAGTATGCCGCTGCGATAGTTGTTTGCCATTTTGAGGGTGCGGTTGAGCAGGTTGCCGAGGCCTCCGCCGAGCTCTTTATTGTAAGCCATGAGGATGCGCTCCTCAGTGAAGTCACTGTCGTACCCGGTGGCGATGTCGCGCATGAGGTAGTAGCGCAGGCCGTCGGGGGTGAAGGTGTCGGCCAGGGTGTTGGGGTCGATGACGTTGCCAAGGCTTTTGCTCATTTTGGCGCCCTTGACGTTCCACCAGCCGTGGACGACGAGCTTGGGCATTTGGTCATCGGTGAACCCGAGAGCGTGGAGCATGATGGGCCAATAGACGGCGTGGGCTGGAACGAGGATGTCCTTGCCAATGATCTCGGCATCGGCTGGCCAGAGTTTACCAAAATCCGGCAGATCGTTGTTAGAGCACTCGCTAGCGAGATACCCTGCGAAGGAGATGTAGTTGGTCAGGGCATCAAACCATACGTAGTTGACGAAGCGTTCGTCAAACGGCAGTGGGATGCACCAGCTGAGACGCTCGACGGGGCGTGAGATGGAGAGGTCCTGTCCGCCAGAGTTTTCCAGGGCGTTGAGCACGTCGTTGGCACGGTGCGGGGGAAAGATGAAGTCCGGGTGGCTGCGGATGTAGCTCTTGAGCCAGTTGACGTGTTCACTGAGCTTGAAGTACCACGTGTCTTCCTCTCGCCATTCGACTTCGCCCCACTCCTCACCGAAGTTGCCGTCTGGACCTCGCTCTTTGTCGGTCAGAAACTGTTCTTGTCTCACGCTGTAATACCCTTTGTACGGGAGTTTGTAGAGCTGGCCTGCGTCATGGAGCTTTTGCAGCATGGCCTGCACGACGCGTTTGTGCCGCTCGTCCACCGTCTGGGCGTAGTGGTCATACCTGACGTTGAGCTTGTCCCACAGTGCGATGAACTGCGCCGTGATCTGGTCCACGAACTCCTTGGGAGACAGGCCGGCTTTCTCAGCGCTTTTCTGCACCTTTTGCCCATGCTGGTCTGCGCCGGTGAGGAAATAGACTTCCCGCCCGCTCAGGCGCTGAAAGCGTGCCATGACATCGGCGAGCACCTTTTCGTAAGCGTGACCGATGTGCGGTGGCGCGTTGGTGTAGTCGATGGCGGTGGTGATGTAATACGGTTTCATGGTCAGAGACAAGCGGGGTGGGGGAGGGGCATCCAAGCAAGGAGCAGGGTGGAAGCAAGGGCAGCTAGGAACTTGCTGCCTGCCGCTGGCTCACATTCGCTTGGGAACTTCGGTGGCGGCACCAGCGCCAATGGATTCCAGATCCTCGGGATCGAGTCCGAAGTCGGCTAGGTTCACCTCACCGGAGGCGACGGACTTCTTTTTGGACATGGCTACGGAGACCCAGCGGAACTCCTCGGAGTTGTCGATGAGCACTTTGAATACCATGGTGAGCGGCACGGCGAGGAACATGCCCACTGGACCCCAGAGCCAGCCCCAGAAGATGACGGAGAGGATGATGACGAGGGGGGAGATGCCGAAGCGGCGACCGAGGAGATGGGGCTGGACGAAGTTGTCTAGGCAGAAGTTGATGCCGCCGTAACCGATGGCGATGGCGATGGCATTTCCCCAGCCATCTTGAACGAGTGCCTCGATGATGGCCGGCAGGGAGGCGGCGGTGGAGCCCACTGCGGGGATGAAGTTGAAAACGAAAGCGAGGATGGCCCACAGCATGGGATACTTCAGGTCAAACATCCAGCACCACACCCCGGCAAGCACGCCTGTGAGCGCGGAGATGAGTGTTTTGATGCCAAGGTATTTTTGGATGTCGGTGACAGACTGGAGCAGGGCGGTGAGATCCGGACCACCTGCCAGGCGCACTGCGGCGAAACGGCTCTGGGTGCCGTGGGCCTCCATGAGGATGAAAATCATGACGAGGAAGGTCATGACCACGCTGGCAAACACGGTGGCTACGGTGCCGAAGGTGGTCCCGACCATGGAGCCGATGTTGGCCATGACGTTCTGCTGGGAGAGGTAGCTGACGAGGCCGTTCCAGTCGAAGAGGCCACGGGCGGTAGCTGCGGCACCTTCCACTCCGCGCTCCTCTAGCCAGGCGGCGGTTTGGTTCACGTGGCGCTCCACAGCCATGATGTAGCCGGGGAGGTCTTTCTGAAAGGCGACGATGAGGTCGAAGGCGAGTTTCCCTATGCCTACCACGGCTCCGATGTTCAGCAGCACGGTGACTGCGAATGCTACGGGCCTGGGCACCTTCCAGCGAACGAGAAGCCGGATGAGGGGATAGCTGAGGATGGCAAGGAAAAAGCCAAACGCCATGGGCAGGAGCACCGGCGCAGCGGCCCTCATGCCAGCCAAGACAATGATGAGGCACGCCACGGCTAGCAGCATGCGGAATCCACGCTGGCTCCAGTCGGCGTTGAGGTCACTTCGAGTCACGAGCCAATAAATCAGCGATGCAGGGCGGCGGCAAGCGCTGGCTCGGGATACTCAAAAGTTTGATTCTCGTAGTTGCGGATGAGGGTGCGGTTGGGCGTGAGTTGAAGCACGTATTCGGGATTGACGGGCACCTTTCCTCCGCCTCCGGGGGCGTCGATGACGAACTGCGGCACGGCGTAACCGGTAGTGTGACCGCGTAGGGACTCAATGATCTCCAGCCCTTTCCTCACGCTGGTGCGCAGATGGGAGGAGCCTTTGATGAGATCACACTGATACAGGTAGTAGGGGCGGACGCGGCACATGAGCAGCTTGTGAACGAGGGACTTCATGATGTCTGGGTCATCATTCACGCCGCGCAAAAGCACGGACTGGTTGCCGAGTGGGATGCCGTGATTCGCCAGGCGTTCGAGGCCCATCTTCACCTCGGTGGTGAGTTCGCGGGGATGATTGGTGTGGATGCTGAGGAAAAGTGGATGGTGCTTTTGCAGCATCTGGCAGAGTTCAGGGGTGATGCGCTGAGGGAGGAAAATAGGCACTCGTGAACCGATGCGGACGAACTCAATGTGCGGGATGGAGCGCAACCGTGTGAGAATGCCGTCCAGCTTGGCATCCGAGAAAAGCAGCGGGTCACCACCGGAGAGGAGCACATCTCGCACCTCGGTGTGCTCCTCCAGGTAGCGGAAGGCGGCCTCAAACTCGGTGTGTAGCTCCTGTTCACCTACGCCCGACACGACACGCGACCGGGTACAGTAGCGGCAGTAGGAGGCACAGCGGTCTGTGACGAGAAACAGCACGCGGTCTGGGTAGCGATGCACGAGGCCTGGCACGGGCATGTGCGAATCCTCGCCACAGGGGTCAGACATTTCGGCAGGGTCGTCCAGTGTCTCCTCCATCCGTGGGATGACTTGGCGGCGGATGGGGCAGTCCGGGTCCGTCGGGTGAATGAGGTTGAAATAGTGCGGTGTGATGGCCATGGCCAGCTTGTCGCCGCTGAGAAGCACGCCTGCACGCTCCTCACTGGAGAGTTCCAAGTGCTCTTCTAGCTGGGAGAGGGTGGTGATGCGATTGCGCAACTGCCAAGAGTGGCTGTTCCACTCGCTAGGGTCAATGTTGCGACCTTTCCAGTAGCCCGGTGCGTGAGAGGTAAATGCCTTCTCGGGCAGGTGGGTGATGTTGCTCATTCGTTGTGGGGTGCGGCTTCCACGTTAAGGTGGGTTAAGAGCTACTGTCAACGGCTGCGGAAGGTTGCTAGAAAATGAGGGCAAGGTTGGAATGGCTGTCCGCAATCCTGCCCGCACGATTCCTCAGCAAAGGGGTTGCCCGGGGCGCGATACTGGCGTTTGGTGACACCCTGGAGAATCCTATGCTTCGCCTTTCCGCCATGTCCTCGTTTCGTATTGTGAAGTCACTCGCTGCCGGTGCCGCCGTAGCGGTAGCCGCCTCCATTCACGCTCAGGGCGGTGCCCAGCCAGTGGAGGACTTTGACCCTGCACGCTTCCCCGGCTACGTGATGGAGGAAGTCGTCGTGCCGGTGCCGAGCGAAATTTTTGCAGTCCTGGACAAACTGGGCGAGCCTAACTGGCGGCTAGAGATGAGGCCTCTAAAGTCCATACCGTCCAGCGACCGTCCATTGCTCTCTCTGCTGTTCGGCACAGCGGTGGCTGAGGGCTTCATCGCCGTGGAGGCTGAGGACAGCAAAGCCGTAGAGGACATCGGGAGAGAAGTCATCAAGATCGCCACCGCGCTCGGGCTGAGCAAGGCGGTGACGCCTCACGCCAACGCCATTCTGGACGCGGCTGAGAAGAATGACTGGGTGACGATCCGCAAGGAGTTTGACCTCACCCAGACCACCGTGCGAGCCACGATGGAAAGCATGAAGGACGCTCCCCTTGCACAGTGCGTGTCGGTAGGCGGCTGGTTGCGCGGCACGGCGGCGGTGACCTCTGTGGTGGGAAAAAACTTCTCCAACGACCGGGCGGAGTTGCTTTATCAGCCCATGCTCGTGGAGCATTTTCTGGCCCAGCTCGGCAAGATGCCTGGCAAGGTGAAGGAGCATCCCGCTGTGCAGTCGGCGCTGGCTGGTCTGGCGGAGATCAAGACCATCATGGATCGCAGTGGCGACGGATTCGCCCCTGAGTCCGTAAGCCAGATCAGCAAGGTGTGCGAGAACATCCTCAGCACTATCAACGCGAAGCACTAACCGGTGGCGACTACCTGCAAACCCTTGACTCAACGATGAAGGTTCTCCTCAACTCCCGCCTGGTGAAAGCCGCAGTCTCAATGGCTCTGCTCGTAGCCGCGCCGCTGGCTGTGGCCAATGTGGATGATGCTCACTCCTTCGCCATGGAAGCTGCCGATCCCTACGTGGCTCAGGGTTTTATCGTTCGTGAAGATTACTACAACGGCGAGGTCAAGTCTGGTCAGAAGCTCATGATCAAACAGCAGCTTTTCAAGGGCAACGAGTATGCCTTTTGGCTGGGCACGGCGAATGAGGACTGCGCGCTTGAGGTCAAAATTTACGACGACAAGGGCAAGTCCATTGAGATCGCGCCCACGATGGGCGTGGGAGAGTACTTCACGTCTGTGCGTGTGAATCCCCCGAAGACAGGGACCTACTCCATCGTTTTCAGCGTTACCTCTAAGACGGAAAAGGCGGTTTTCTGGGCGCTCGCCTATGGCTATCGTTGAAGACCATTGAGCGCTTGTGCCCGTGCCGTGGTCGGAACCAGCGGCGCTGCTTCGTATTGCGCTGTGCAGCTGGAACTGCAAGGCGCGCTTGTTTTCACCTCCCTTTCTCCTTCAACATGTCTGTATCCACCCTTGAGTTTGAGACTCCCCAGCTTCTGCAGAAAGTCCTCGCTGACGACATTCACCAGCTTCGCGCCATAGGTGAAGCCTTCCACGTACGCACGACCAGCCGTGATGGCTGGGTGAAACTGGAAGGCGAAGACGAGGGCATTCTCTCTGTGCGCAGGGTGCTTTCCCAGCTTGAGGAGGTCTGTCGCGGGGGCGGCGAGGTGAGTCCACAAATGATTTCCATGGTCATCAGCTCCGTAAAGGATGCAAAGCAGGTGCTGCCCGGTCGCGACATCATGGAACTGAAGCTCAAGACGGGAGCACGCCGCCCACCGGTGCTGGCCAAGACGCCCGGCCAGATCGAGTACCTGCGGGCCATGCGGGATAACGAGGTGACCTTTGGCGTAGGGCCGGCTGGCACAGGGAAGACCTTTCTGGCCATGGCACAGGCGCTTCAGTGCCTGCGGGAGAAAACGGTTCAGCGTCTCATCCTCACGCGCCCGGCGGTGGAGGCGGGCGAGGCGCTTGGCTTCCTCCCAGGGGATCTGAAGGAGAAGATCTTCCCCTACCTTCGGCCTCTTTACGATGCGCTGTATGACTTGATGGAGGCAGATGAAGCTGAGCGGCTGATTGAACGTGGGTTCATCGAGATAGCGCCGCTCGCCTACATGCGTGGGCGCACGCTGAAGAATGCATTCATCATTCTGGACGAGGCTCAGAACACCACCACGGAGCAGATGTTCATGTTTCTCACTCGGCTGGGAGAGGGTTCGCGCTGCGCTGTGACGGGTGATCCCTCTCAGGTGGACTTGAAGCGGAACGTGCGCTCAGGTCTCATCGAAGCCATCCAGGCGCTTCCGGGTGTGCCGGGCGTGAGCTTTGTGCACTTCGCCAGCGCCGACGTAGTACGCCTCCCAGTCGTGCAACGCATTATCGAAGCCTACGCCCGTCATCGCACGCAGGCTTGATGCAGGAGCTCATACCGGCAGGACGCGGACGGTGAATGCTTGCTTGGCCTGAAGGTACTGCGCTGCCACGGCTTTGATTCGCTTCGGTGTGATGGAGGAAACGATTGCCGGAAGCTGCTCGAAGTGTTGGTAACCCAGTCCGTTGAGTTCATCCCACCCCATCGTATCCGCCAGTGGGCCGTTGCCTTGTTGCGAGCGCAGCCAGGTGGAGCGCCATGTGGTCTTTGCGCGCTCGAGTTCATCTGACGTCAGCCCATTCTTGGCCAAGTCGGCTATCTGAAGCTTCATTTCCTTTTCGGCGAGGTCGATCTTTGCCGGGTCAGTGCCCACGTAGAAG
This sequence comes from uncultured Verrucomicrobiaceae bacterium, assembly GCA_964538625.1. Taxonomy (GTDB): domain Bacteria; phylum Verrucomicrobiota; class Verrucomicrobiia; order Verrucomicrobiales; family Verrucomicrobiaceae; genus JAEUHM01. Next base: position 8,833 of record CAZIGH010000008.1, on the reverse strand, counting down.
TAGAACGCACCAGCACCGTAAGCCATAAAGCTCTGTGCTCCTACGTAGTAGGCCAGCCCCAATTCCTCGCGGATGCGGTTGAACAGCCTGCTGCCCATGTCCGAGCACGCTTCGTCGATCAACGACAGCACGTAGCTGTCAGCGTGGTGCAGCCCTACGGTGCGGAAGCCGAGCACGAGTACCGCCTGCTCCTTCTTCAGGCGCTTGTCAAAGCGCCCTGGTTTGCCAAGCACCGGAAGATGCTTCATGTCTGCCAGCAGACGCGGACCTTTGGGCAGTTTACCCAAGGTGGCGCTGATTTGGCGGCGAACGCTTTTGACATCAAAGTCTCCATACACCGAGAGCACACCGTTCCCGCCGCGCAGGACTTGCGAGAGGTGCTTCCTGCAGACGGGCACCGTGAGGGACGCCACGCTTTCGAGAGTGCCAAGAGCAGTCCGGGCGAATGGGGTTTGAGCAAATATCTCCCTTCTTGCAAGGCGTAGCGCCACCGTGAGCGGATCCTCCTGCTCTTCGCGGATGGCGGCACACTGCCTCTTTTTCACGGATTCCAGCGCTGTCGCTGGCAAAAGGGCATGGCAGGCGAGGTCATGAAACAGCTCTAGCGCCAGACTTTCGTCCCCTGCCACAGTCTCGGCTCCGAGCATGAGGCGATGGGCGTCACCACTGGCGTAGAGGGACCCACCGCGATCCTCCAGCACGGAGCCGAGTTCAGCTGCCGTACGCTCCTTCGTCCCCTTCATGAGCAGCTGGGCGGCCACTTGGGTGACACCTGCGTGATGGTCAGTCTCCTGCAACACGCCGGCAAGGAAGCCGGCACGCAAGGAGACAAGCGGCAGGCGGGCGTTCTGCCCCAGAAGCACGGTAAGTCCATTTGGCAGGATCAAATGCTCGACCCGACGCGAAACAACAGCCGCAGAACTCATCGCGGCCGTGGCTTGTGCCTCGGCCTCGGGCTCGGGCTCGACGATTACCGTGCTGAGAGTGTGCGGCAAAATGTAGCGCTGCGCCACGGCCTTGACCTTGCCTACGGTGAGCGAGCGGATGGCATCCAGATAGCGGGCAGAGTAGTCGAGTGAGTTGGACATCAGCCAGCTCGCTCCCAGGCTGGCTGCCTGCCCCCGTGTCGTGACAAGTGAGCGGTGCTGTCCTGCGACGGTGGCCCGGATAGCCTTTTCCAGTTCCGTCTTGGTGGGGCCGGTCCTGAGGAAGGTTTTCAAGACCTGGTGCAGCGCTGCAGTCGTTTTCTCCACGTCTTCGGGATCGCACTCAGCATCCACCGACAAGAGTCCACACTCTGCTGAGGACCATGCCCCAGCCCAGACGCTGTGGGCCAGAGAGAGCTTGTCACGCAGCTCGCGGTAAAGCCTTGAACTCCTGCCCGAACCCAGAAGAAAGGCCAGCACATCCAGCGCGGGCTTGTCTTCATGAATCTCACCCGGGATGGGCCAGCCAAGAGAAATGCGCGTAATGTCGGTAGCGAAGTGAATGCGGGCGGTGCGGGCGCTTAGCTGGGCGGGTTCAACCGGCAGGTTTACAGGGTTGCCAGGCTGTCGTGACCAGTCTCCGAACAGGCCCTCTGCAAGCTCATACACCTTGGCCGTATGGACTGCACCGGTGACGACGAGGAAGCAGTTGTTCGGTGCATAGTGTCGCTTCACGAAGGCGGTGAGGTCCGCATGGGTGAGCTGATCGAACACACTCCGATGCCCGATGATCGGGTGCCGGAGCGGGTGGCGTTTGAAGGCGGTGGCCTGCAACAGATGCTGGCCTGCCGAGCTTGCATCGTCGGCATCCATGGCCATCTCCCTGCGGATTACGTCCTTCTCCCGGAGCAGCTCCGCCGGATCGAGGCGTGAGTTCCTCACCATGTCTGCAAGGATCTCCATGTAGCCGCCAGCGTGCTCGGCCAGACCTTCGATGTAATAAACGGTGCGGTTGAAGGAGGTGTATGCATTCACGTAGCCGCCCAGGGCTTGGATGTCCTGTGAAATGCGCTGAGCACTGCGTTTGTCCGTGCCCTTAAACAGCATGTGCTCGCAGAGATGTGCCATGCCACCGCCAGTCCACTGCTCTTCGTGGATGCTGCCCGCCCGCACCCACACCTGCACTGAGACAAGCGGATGAGCATGATCCTCCCGCACGATGACGTCAAAGCCGTTGGAAAGAGTGTGGACGCTCGGCTTCGGCGCCTCGGAAACGGAGGGTTTGGGCATGAGGCGGCTGGCTAAAAGTGGGCGAGAGCGGAAGAGGGCAAGTACGGGCGAATGAGTTCCTTGTCGAAGGAGAAGCCGTTGTCGAAGTCCTGCAGGCTGTCACCCTCAGAGCGTCCAAAGTAACCTACGTCGATGAGGTTGTAAACGATGTGGCCCACGTCGAGCCCCTTTTGAATGCCCCACTGCTGCAATACAGTGAGTGCCATAGGCCCATACTCTTTCAGCGCGAAATCCCTCACGCCTTCAAGCAGTTCTTGCCCGGAGACGTGCTTCATTTCATCCCCATCACGAAACTTCTTCACGGCAATGTGAAGCGCATCGCGCACAAAGTCATACGCTGCGGGGTGAAATCGGGGATCGCGGTCAACGGAACGACTGACGGCCTCTTCGAACGAGATGTCTGCCATGGTGGATTACAAAATAAAGGCTGACTGAATGCACTCAACCAGCCTCCCCCGCAAGAGTGAGGTTCTGAAAATCAGGACTTTCCTCTTATCTCCCGCCTGCCCTCAAGCGCGCGGTGCAAAGTCATCTCATCCACGTGGTCGAGTCCTCCGCCCGCAGGCATGCCCTGGGCTAGTCTGGTGACCCGGGCACCGGTTCCGCGCAGAAGATCGGCCAAGTAGTTGGCCGTGGCCTCACCCTCCACATCACTGCCGAGTGCCAGAATGACTTCCTCCGCTGGCAGGGAGCGGACGCGGCACAGCAACGGTTCGATTCTCAGATCCTCAGGCGTCACATTGTCCAACGGCGAGAGCTTACCGCCCAGTACGTGGTATTGGCCGTGGTAGGCACCAGATCGTTCCAGCCTGAGCACGTCCGCCGCTGCTTCTACGACACACAAGAGCGCGCAAGTTCGCCGAGTGTCCGTGCAAAGCTGGCAGGAGGACTCCCTTTCAGCGTAGAATCCGCACTCTGGGCACATTTCCACCTCCGCGTCCAGCCGCGAAAGCGCCTCGGCCAGGGTGCTCACGTGCCCATGGCCATTGGCCAGCAGCCAAAGGACGAGACGCTCGGCGCTGCGCGGACCAATGCCGGGCAGTGCCTTGAACTGCTGAATGAGCCGCTGGATGGGGAGGGGATACTGTAGTGCGGGCATGGGATTATCGCTTCCCTTTTCGGATGACAGATTTCAGCACGGAGCCCTTGTCTGCACGGTTCAAAAAGAACCTCAGCGGCGCATCCTCGCGTCCTTTGACCCCTGCATTGCTCAGACTCTTCAGAGCGCTCTCATGGTCGCCTTTACGCAGTGCCACCACTCCTTCCCAGAAGGCATCTCGGGCTTTGGCCTCCTCTTCGGTGAGCAGGCCGCCCATCGTCAGCAGTTCGTAGAGTTCCTGGGGCTCCGATGCTCCAGGGGGCGACCACAACTCCAAAGGACGCACTTCAATGCCCTCTGCGGCAGCGTGAAAAGTATCCGCACTGACAAGGATGGTGCTGCCGTAAGTCGCGTTGAAGTCGCAGATACGGCGGCTGATCTCCACCGGTTCGCCAAGCACGCTGTAAGCCTGGAAACGATCGTGCCCAAGCAGGCCGCACATGGCAGCGCCACTCGAGATGCCCATGCCGAAGATTGGCCGCTGCTCCCAACGTTTGAGCGCCTCCGCAGCCAGGACTTCCATGAAATCTTTGAGCTCCAGTGCGACCCTGCACGCATCCACCGCATGGGTTGCAGTGCGGAGAGGAAAACCGAAATGCACCATCACCCCCTCCGGGTGGCATGCATCCAGATACGCTCCTCGACTCACCAGAAACTGTGCAGCCTGCTTGTTCATCGCAGACACCATTTGCTCCATGTGCGGCACCTCCATCCGGTGAATAAGCTCGCCTAGATTTAGAATGCGGAAGGTCAGCGTGGTGACTTCACGAGTGCCGGAGAGCTTGGCCGGCTCATGATGCACGACGAGCTGGGAGAACTGCGCCTCTGTCAGTCGCACGGAGAAAAACTCTCTGAAAGCAAGCAGCCTTCCACTGCGGAAGTCCGAAAACAAAAGCACGCCACCCAAGCCTGCGAGCAGTGCGGCTGCGGCCAGAGAAAAAGGTTCCAGGGCATAACCCGCCACGCGCAGCAGCATGGAGGACGTCACGGCCAAAAAAGCAAGCGCAAGGATGAAAAGAAGCCCGTGCAGCCGCCTGCGGATGCCTGCACCCACCAGCGCGGCGATGTAGGCAAGCAAGGTATGAAGCGTGTATTGCAACAGCTCCGGAAGAACTGTGGGAGAGGCCAGCTTGAAATGGAGGCCAAGCAGTTCTTGCCACCAGCTGCCAACGCGGATGAAAACTCCGGATGCATGAAGCCCCAGCACCACCGTGCACGCGGCAACAGCAATCAGACAGGCGAGAGCAGCAGGACGGCTCATGCGTTTCGCGCTGCATCCAGCGGTTCACGGTACGACTTGGCCACAAGATCGCTGAGATAACGATCCGGATCCTCCACCGCTGCTTTGCCGAGCAGAAACATCTGATCACCACTGTTTCTCACTACCAGTTGAAGACCGAACGGGTAGTCCTTAAACAGCCGCTGACACAACTCCGGAATGGATGTAGCCTCCGCTTTGGCACGCTCAAGCATGGCGTGCACGCCCTCTATCTCAAACTGGATGGCAAGACCGTTCGCCGCGCGGAACTGCTCAGCAAATTCCAGCAGCTGCTGCGCACGCGGGTCACTGTGCAACGTCTGCGCCGCTTCACGACAGGCTGCCAATGCGGCCTCCGGATTCTTAACCAATGCGCCATCCACCACCAGCAGTGGCAACCCCAGACTCGGTAGCTCGAACTTAAACTCCCGCAAAACCACCTCCCATGCGGTGACGAGCCCTCGCGCTCCGGTCTTCTCCTCCGCCGCACGTTCTGCAATCTCACGCATGGCATCCTCTTCAAAGCGTGCATCAATGCCGTAAGCTCCAAACTCCTTTTCGAACTGCCGGATCAGACTGCCCTCGGAGTTCTTCATGATTTGGAAAAGGTCATCAGCAGACAAGGCGTCGCACACCACCCGCACCGGCAGACGCCCAATGAACTCCGGCTCGAAACCGTATTGAATGAGGTCTTGAGTTTTCGCTTGGCGCAGCAGCGCTTCGCTGTCCCCGCGATCACCTGCATTCGCCGCGTTGAAGCCGATAGCCGTGGCATTCACTCGCTTGGCGATGATCTTTTCGAGGCCCGCAAAGGCTCCGCTCACGATGAAAAGGATGTTGCGCGTGTTGATGACCTCCTTACCAGACCGTCCGCCGCTGCGCATCTCAAACATCATCTTCATTTGCGCCCGCATGTCATTGGCGGCGTACAGGGGCACCTCCGTCTCCTCCATGAGTTTCAGTAGCGCTGTCTGCACACCGCGTCCGCTCACGTCACGCCCCATGGACCCCGCTGGAGACGCCAGCTTGTCCGCCTCGTCTAGATAAATGATCCCATGCTCCGCCAAGGCTATATTCCCCCCTGCCTTAGCCACCAGATCCCGCACCAGATCATCCACATCCGCACCTACATAACCCGTCTCGCTAAACTTCGTCGCATCCGCCTTCACAAACGGGACGCCAATAAGATCCGCAATGTGCTTCACGAGATAGGTTTTACCCACACCCGTGGGGCCCACGATGAGCACGTTCTGTTTAGCGATCTCAAGCACCTCATCACGGGCCGCTGCCTGCTTGAGCATTTTCGCGTGGTTGTAGTGGTCGCACACTGCTGTGGCCAACACCTTTTTGGCATCATCCTGCCGAATGACAAAGCGGTCCAAGTGGGCCTTGATGTCAGCAGGCTTGAGCTTGAACTCAAAATCCAGTTCCCCGTCCTCGGTGGCTTCGTCCTGAAATGCGCCGCTATCTGCTCCTTGCGGCCCCGCTTCATTTTCCACTCGGTTCATGCGGCTGAAGAGCACCTGCCCACCAAGACTGTTCTTGATGAAATCCTCCAACTTGCGGGCGATCTCCTCCGGAGACTCCGGCTTAGGTGGGTCGTTTGGCTTGTCGCTGATGGGGTCGTTCATGGTCAGGAGGAAACACTATGCACGGCCAGCCCGCCACACAAGAGGGGGAAAACGCAATGTGGCCTCCCCCCTCAGTGCTCCGGGCGACCAGCCTGGAACCATCAGCTAGCCCAACGTCATCAAACCCGAGAGCCTGCTCGTCGCCCGCGCCACCCGCCCCGGAGCCGGAGTCAACGGCCAAGACCTCGCCACCCTCCGCCAAGGCTGGATGTACTTCCCACCTCAACACGAAACCCTGCAATACGACCTCGATGGAACCTCACCCAAGACGCCCGCTGGCACTACCGCTGGGACGGCGAACCGAAGCCCGAAGGTCGGGCGAGATAGATCATCCGCAGGATGACCCGAAGGGCGAGATGAGCGTGAGGCGCGAACGAGTCAAAACCGTTTGAAACAAATGGAAGAAAAACCCCGCACCGACGGCCCACCCTTGACCCGCCTCACTTTCACCCACGACAGCCAATCCCGCCGAGTGAGGAAAGTGGTCGAGAGCTTCAGCTCTTCGTCAGGCAACGACACCCTTGCCACCGACCTCCCATTCCTTTACGATGATTGAGCCGAGCTGCCTGGCGGGCAGCGAGTCAGAATGAAGCGAAGCGCACATCCCGAAGGGCGAAGCCACCGTGAGGCGGAGGCTGAGTCAAACGTCGTCGCCGAGTTCGAGATGAATCCCCTTCATCCTTCATCAATCATCCTTCACACTTCGTATGCCTGGGGCTACGACCTGAGCGCCACCGAACAAGGAGCCGGAGGAGTCGGCGGCTTGCTCTTGTATCGGAAAACGGAAAACGGAACACCGACAACCTACAGCGCTTGCGCTGACGCCAATGGCAACCTCACCGCCTTCCTCTCCATGGCCACGGCCACCACCGGCCAAGTCGTGGGCCGCAACGACTACGACCCCTTCGGCCGCCGCATCACCAGCACCCTGCCAACGAACTTCTGCCCGTTTGGCTTCAGCAGCAAATACACGGATGAAGAAACCGACCTAGCCTATTATGGGTATCGCTACCTGAGCACGGAGTTGGGGCGGTGGCTGAGCAGGGATCCGATTGGGGAGCGTGGAGGGATCAATCTTTATGGGATGGTCAACAACGACCCGGTGAACAAGTGGGATTTGTTGGGAATGACGGTTATGGGTCCTTTTGGATCAGTGCTCGCAGCCGCCGAGTTTGGCGCTAACATCGCTGCGGTGAATACTGAACACCAATGGAATAATCCCGGTGTTATGAAGCCTTGGATCGCGCAGAGGGAATGGGGCGGATCGGTGTGCAAATGTCCGAAAACTGGTCAAATCGGAATCACTCCACCGCGAACTGATGATATGCAGAACAGCGTGGTGCCAACCCCGTGCCCAGAAGGCTGGACGAGGGTGGGTGTGTATCATTCGCATCCGTTTCTTGATGGTGCTGCGCATCAAGGCGAGCAAGACAAGGAGAACGCTGACAAGGAAGACCTGATCTCTGCAATGGCGCAAGCTTGGAACCCCACGGGCGAAACATACCAGGGAAATTCTGAAAAGCCCGGCACCAACAAGCCGGTGCCATTTCAACGGCCCGCTGGTTTCAAAGACCCAAAGAATGCACAAGACGCATGGAAGAAACTCAAGTCGCTCTGCTGTAAGAAATAAAAGGATAATCTCGCCATGCACCCGTGCAATCGCCTTCAACTAATCGTGCTGCGCGTTCTTTTTTTCTGTACTACACTCAATACACTACAAAGTGAAGAAGTTCTGCAGCCTGTAGACACCCGCTTCGCTTACTGGAGCGGTATTTGGTCTCATCTGATGGAACCCGACACAACGCCAACCGGTAGAGATTTAGCTGCCATTTTTGTTTCTGAGAGCTTCGTGGGTTATTCGCTAATAAGGGTCAAAGAGACTAAAGAAGGCGAAGTCTACTTGGTGAGTTCTACTTCCGATAAGCCCAGCGGCGTCGTCTCTTTCCGCTCTAAAGCATTTCCAAAGCAGTTAGGTCAGCGGCTTCACAAGCTCTGGTTTACACTCCTTTTGGAGACCCGCTACCCTGCAAAAGAATCGGATTACCAGACTGATGGAACTCGAATAGTTGTTGGAACCAAACCTTCTGACCGGCCCTACTACATGATGGGGACCAAAGTTTTCCCACCAGAGTCCCGTCTTATTGATTTGCTGCACCTTTCAAAAGAATTGCAGCGTTTAGCGGGGTCGACTGTATCGGAAGAACGCGACATAGTAAAGCATATCCAAGACAGGCTAACTTCGATTGAAGCACTGCTGGTCAAAAGCAACCAAACTGTAGAAACTGAGGCAACCAACAGCAAGCGGTGAGCGACCTTTCAAGGCAAGAGTTTGTCAAGAGATGAGCACCGCCAAAGCTCGGCTGGGACTGGGACTACAACGCGAGGGGAGAGGGGGGCACTACAGCACGCTCTTCCTGTATGATGGCTGGAACCTCGTAGCGGAACTCAACATGAAACTTGAGTAGATCAAGTTCCACCATCCAAACTACAAGATCAAAAATATGAAAATAGATACCAACAAAGCAGTGGTCCTACTGCTCACCGTTGTCTCAACTGTAGTCTTTAGTGTTGTTGCGTAAGCGTCACGGGAAGCGCCGTTGGTTGAGAGTTTGGTGCTGGGACCCCATGG
>CAZIGH010000007.1:0-132275 GCA_964538625.1 uncultured Verrucomicrobiaceae bacterium | reverse complement strand
CTTTCCACTGCGTGAGGTCGATCTCGTTCACGACTTCGCCGTTGAGCACGACGGTAATTTTGGCGCCTTGGGCGGTGAGGGTCATGCGGTTCCATTCGCCGGCGGGTTTGACGGTGCTCTTGGTCGCAGGTTGATGGCCGAAGAAGGCACCGCAGCGCCAGTTGGCGGGCTTTTCCTGCCACTGCTTGGCGCGGTCGTCGCAGATCTGGATTTCGATGCTGGCGGGCATCCAGTTCGTTTCGTCGCTGTTGTAAAGGAAGACACCGCTGTTGGCTCCAGGCTCGAACTTGAACTCGAAATCGAGCACGCAGCCGCCGTGCGCGGCCTTGGTCCAGATGTTTTGATCCTCGGTGGCGGTGAGGATGCCGTCGCGATAGCTCCAAATAGCGCCGGGGACTCGCATGTTGGTCAAATCGCTCACGAGCAGGTCATTCCACGCGCTGGAGTCGGGATGCGTGCGCAGCGGCAGCGTGAGTTTCGCGGCGGCGGCTTTTTCAGACGCGGTGATGTCTTCCAAAGGCTCGCCTCGGGCGAACTGGCGCACGTTGCGCATGTATTCCGGTGGCACGTCGTGACCGTAGCCGCGCATGATGATGCTCCTGAAGTCGGTCTTCATGAGCTTGGCCTGACGTTCGAGCAAAGTCACCTGATCGAGCATCAACTGCCGAAACTCCGAGCCGCCGGTCATCGACTCATCAGCCACAAGCAGCAGGAAGCGGCTGTCTTTGATGGGCATGGCCGCGGGCATGAGCTGAAAGCCGCCTTCATGAAACCAGAACGTCCGAAAGTGCTGCGTGATGAACTCATCATGACCCGCGAGCAGCACGCTGAGCGTGTGCGCGCCATTCGAGTGCCCGCCGATGACGCTGCGGTCCCAGTCAATATTCGGCACCTCGGCGGCGAGCTTTTCGAGCATCGTGCGATACGCCGCGCTGACGACGGCGAGGTCCTCGACCATCACGGGCAGCGTCTTGCCCTTCGGCTGGTTCTTTTTGAAGAGCGGCACCTGCACCGCGATGAAGTCCACCGCGCCCACGATGTCCCGAGCCACCGCCCCGCCGTCCTCCGGGCCTCCGCTGCCGCCCTTGATGTAAACGAAGAGCGGATGCTTCGAGTCCGGCGCGTAGTTCGACGGCAAAATGGCCCCCAGCCTCGCCACCTTCGTCGTGCCCGAAACCATGCCCGCGAGCGTGTTCGGCAGCTCGGGGAAGTCGAAGGTGAGTTTGGCGTTCGGTGCAAGATCGGCAGCGAGTGCGGTGGTGGTGAGGAGCGAAAGAAGGAGAAGCTTTTTCATGTGAGTATTAGATTAGGCGAGGTTCAAGGCACGCCGCAGGTCATCGTGCTCGAAGGCACTCGCCATGCGCTCGATCTCGGCCCGCTTGGCACCTGCATCGCGGGCGACCTCTCGCCAAGTGGCGGTGGCCTTGGCGACCTCTTTGATGATCGCCCTGGCTTTGCTGAGTGAAAGCGCAAAGTATCCCGCAGCTTCTTCGATCAGATCGAGAGAGCAGGTGCCCTCATCGGGTGTGATGCGAGTGGTCAGGATGCGCGCTTTGAGGTCCACTGGCACCGGATTGAGGTCATAGGCGGGCGCGAGCGTCCACCCGGCGCGATCAAAACGCAGAAAGCCATGATTGCGCAGATGATCGTCCACATTGGAGACAAGCACATTGAAGGTCATGCGCCGATACAAAGCATGGGCATCCTGCCTCGCTTGTGATCCATGCTGATTCAGCGCGTCCACCACGTCCGGGTAGCTGGAGTTTTCACCATCTCGCGCACCCATCATCGCCATGGCCGAGAGGAAAGGAATGCGCTCCTCGCCGGCCCGATCAAATCGCCGCCAAAGCAGCACCGCTCGGCCCGCCACCTTGATGAGGCGATGCACGGGCGTGGTGATGCCCGCACGCTCGGCCAGACGAAACGCGATTTCCTCCCAGGTCTCCACGCTGTATTCATCCGTCTCTTTGGGAAACTTGGCGATGGACAAGAGCCCGTGCTGATCCTGCACAGAGGCCTTTGGTCGCGCTCCTCCGAGGGATGAACCCGGTGCAAAGACGAGCCGCAGATCATCCTCGGTTTCTTCATCCCTCAGAATGCGATCCGTGCTCTGAAGCAACCGGCCCAAATCCATCAACGCAGGCACGCCAGCTTCCAAGGGAGCAGCAAAGTGATCCGTATCCGCCCGGCGAAACCGCAAGGCCCCCAGCCGCGTCTCATCCGCCACACCGAGCAGATAATCACTCTCCAAAAGCGTGCGCACACGGCGGCCTTCTTTGGCAGCGCTTCTCCGCTCTGCTCGCTGCATTAGCCTCCGTCCCCAGGTATCAGGTGCAGAGTCACCCAGCGCACCATGCACCAGCCGCCCATCAGCAGGGGCAAAGGCCCCGCGAGTCAGAGGCAAAGCAGGCTCCAGCGCAAAGCGATCCGCTGCGGCCAACCACGACTCCGCATACTCAAAGATCAGCGTCTCCTTGCCGCGTGCGCGCTGGCTCCGCACCCGACCGAGCTGCCGGGTATCGCCGCCGAGAGAAAGATGCACTTCGAAGTCGGACATGAGCGCGTCAGGACTGAGGTTTCGCTCGCTTCAGACGAACTCGTTTCGGCAGCGCCTCACCAGCCATCGCCTGGCCCACGGCATCGTTGCTCAGCTCGGCCACTCGTCCCAGACTTGGCAAAAGCCCCAGCGCCAGCAGCACCGCTGCATAGATGCCCATGCTCACCGCCGGATCACCCTCCTCCACGCGCTGCAAGGTCGAGCGTGAGGTGAACGCACGCTCTGCCACCACTGCCATCGGCAACATCCGCCGCTTCCGGGCATCACGCATGTCCGCCCCAAGCTGCTTGAGGGCTCGGCGCACAGCGGCTGAAGGATGGTGCGGAGTGGGCATTTAGAGTGAACTTGGTGAGACAATAATGACTTTAATGTATTACCAAGCAGACGCAAAGCAAGGAGCGACTACACGACGATGAAGTCCTCCGCGCCCACGATGTCGCGAGCCATCGCCCCGCCATCCTCCGGCCCGCCGCTGCCGCCCTTGATGTAAACGAAGAGCGGATGCTTCGAGTCCGGCGAGTAGTTCGACGGCAAGATCGCCCCCAGCCGCGCCACCTTCGTCGTGCCCGAAACCATGCCCGCGAGCGTGTTCGGCAGCTCGGGGAAATCGAAGGTGAGCTTCGCGTCCGGTTGGAGATCGGCTGCGAGGGCGCTGGTAGTGAGGAGGGCGAGGACGAGTGTTTTCACAGAGTGGAAAAGTGGCTGCGGATTCAGCCGCATCGTTTTCATGATTCGGCTGAAGCCGAAACCACATTGTTCAGGTGAGAGCATCATCAGCGCACGACCGGGCTTTTCCAATAAGCGACGCTTGGCACCTTGAGCTGGCCGGGAAGCAGCACGCGCTGATAGAGACGAAGCGTGGTTTCACGTCCGGCGAAGTCGCCGAGGTCGATTTTGAGGGTTTCGAAACGCACCTCGTCGCCGCCCTCGATGGTCTTGGCAAGCATGCGCCTGTTGTCCGCATAGACATTCAACTCCCATGCCTTGCCAGGATCGGCGGCCACTTGGAGTTCCAGCGAAGGAGCAGTGCTGAGTTTGAGCTTACGGCGGAGCAGCAGGCTGCGGGCTTCATCGCGCGGATAGGTGACGAGCGTGTCGCCATCCAGCGCGGTGTAACCGCGTATGCCAGGCATGGCACCGACGCCATCGCCACCGAAGCCCGCGCGCTCCAGGGTCCAGTCGGGACTCCACCACTGCGTCAGATCAGCGAGCTGGAACCGCTGGGCCGCCTGGGTGACCACCGCATCAGGAAGGATGTGAATCTCATCTCCGCTGATCTTGCCGCCCTTTGAGGTGATGATTTGTTCGCCGATGGCCGCGGTGCGCTTCGCCAGTGCGCTGATACTCTCATCCACGGCGGGCGTCACTGTCACACGGCCCAGTTTTTCGCCGATGATCCGGTCGTTCAACTGCGCCACCAGCTCCGCGGGCAGCGCTTTCATACCCTTCATCGCGGTGATGATGGAAATGGCGGTGGCTGCGCTGTTGTCGGTGTCGGTGAAGTCCGCCGCACGACAGGCCAGGTCAATGGTGGTCCAAAAGTCACCGTTCCCGAACCAGAGGCATGCGGCGGCGAGGCCGCCATTGGGAACGGCGTTATTCGAGGCCGGATACTCGACGCGCCAGCGATCCTCCACGGCGGCGGCGATGGCTTCAAAGCCCTGTCCCTTCTCCGCCATGTGAATGACGCCCTCGACGCACTGGCGGTAGGGTGAGGACGGATCAATCAATCGCACCGCCTTCCGCAGCACCTCGCGGACATCGGTTTCGGCAAACCCGAGGCTGATGGCCCCTGCATAGAGCACCGCGCCATCGAGGGCTTCGCCATATCCATTGATCGCGCACAGTTCGCGGGCGAGCCGTCCCGCCTCGTTCGGCATACCCGGTGCCAGCGCTCCATAAAGATCCGCCGTGAACACCGGGCCGATGGTCCACCACAAGCGGTTGTGGCGTGGGTGGCCGGCTTCGCGAGCGGAAAGTCCGCGTTCCAGATTGGCCCGCGCCACCATACTGGAGCCGTAGGAACCGCAGGCATTTTCGCGCCACTGCTCGCCGAGCTGCTCCAGAGTCAGGCCGATCCCGTGCTTCTCGAAGGCGCGCACGGCGCACATTTCATAATACCAGTCATCATCCACAAAGGCGGCCTTGTAGGGTTTTGGGAAAGCACGGATCGGCTCGACGGCGGCCACATGATGCTCGAAAGGCAAGGTCAGCAGGACAGCAATGAGTTGACCATGCCAGATGGCATTGACCCGATCTTCGTAGTCAGCGCGCGTGAGCTTTAGCGGTTCCGCTGCGTGGAGGGAAGCGCAGGCCAGAAGAATCAGGGTGATGGTGGGCAGGAAGGCTTTTCTCATGGTATTTCAGGGGGCTAACACGGGCCTCACGGCATCGCTTCTTCGGGCATTCAGGTTGAAGTATGGCGGAGATTTCTTTCTCGACAAGCTTGGTCAGCCAGCGCGTTCACCCATCCGGCGGAGTCGGATAAACTCAGCCCCGCAGGCGAGTTTCGTGGCGAGCGGTGAATCGGGTTCGATGACACGCCAGAAAGGTGTGATGGCCTCAACTGGTTCACCTGCCAAATGACGCTCCCAAGCGGCTTCGGCGACGATGCGCAGAAAGATCCCGGTGGTGACCGGACAGGTGTGCTCGGCGCGGAATCGATCCGCCAGTTCATCGCGCATGGCCTTCACTGTGACCATTTGGCCTTCGGGGATTGTCCGCACATACTCGTCGATGATCGCGGGTGAGGCGATGAGCATCTGGCAGCCTTCCGGCATTCCGGCGAAGGCTTTCTCGAGTCGTTTGACCTCCGGTGCTTTGCCGCAACGGAGTTTGTCGTTCCAGGTGGGTTTAGGCTTGGGCATTGGCGGTGAAGTCTTCGTTGGTGCGGCAGGTGGGTCAGCTCTTGATTTCATCCAACAAAAAGGCCCGCACTGCTGGGTGCTCCGTCAGGCCAATCGCACGCTGGTAGGCGATGTTTGATTCCTCACGCTTTCCCATCTGCCGAAGCAAATGCCCGCGGGCGACCCAGTAGGGCTGATGGCAACGCACCTGATCTTCTGGCAGCGCATCCAGTTCGGCGAGGGCGGCGGGCGAACCTCGCACCTGGGCCATCGCAACGGCATGACCAATGCGGGCGCCGATGGCGGTGGTGCAGGTTCTCAGCACTTGATAAATGCCTTCGATGACCGGCCAGTTGATGAGGCCCGAAGTGGCCCGCTGAGCATGAACGGACTGGATGGCTGCTTCGATTTGAAACCGGCCTGGCCGCCCCATTTTAGCGGCACGGCGCAGCAACGACTCGGCATCCGCGATAAGCGATGGCGACCAACGTTGAGCATCCTGTCGCGTCAGGGGAATGAACCTCCTCGACTCGGAGAAGCGTGCGTCCTGACGTGCATGCACATGCAGCATGAGTGAAAGCAGGCCCAGCGCCTCAGGCTCATCGGGAACAAGCTTGATCACAGCACGTGCGAGATAGATCGCCTCCTTCGCCAGATCATCGTGCCCGCCATCTTCCTGCCCGACGGTCTCCCAGCCCGCGTTGAAGGCTGCATAAATGGCATCGAGCACGAAGGCCAGGCGCTCCGGCCATTCTTCCGCGGCAGGCACCTGAAAAGGTATGCGGGCGGCATGAATCTTGGCCTTCGCCCGCACGAGGCGCTGTGCCATGGCGGCAGGAGCGATCAAGAAGGCCGATGCGATGTCCTGCGCCTCAAGGCCGAGGACGACTTGCAGCATCAAGGGGGTGCGAGCTGCTTCATCAATGGAGGGGTGGGCGCAGACAAAGAGCAGCTTGAGTCGCTCATCCGGAAAGGTTTCCTCACGCTCGGCTGTGACCGAGGCCAGTTCGATGGCTTGGCGAAGCGGTTCGGCAAAACGCTCACGGACATGGTGCTTGCGTTGCTCGTCCAGCAGGCGACGACGTGCCACCTGGAGCAGCCAGGCTTC
Organism: uncultured Verrucomicrobiaceae bacterium; assembly: GCA_964538625.1. Taxonomy (GTDB): domain Bacteria; phylum Verrucomicrobiota; class Verrucomicrobiia; order Verrucomicrobiales; family Verrucomicrobiaceae; genus JAEUHM01. The sequence goes on along the minus strand of CAZIGH010000007.1, from coordinate 125,764 downwards.
AGGTTTTTGTGGAATGCCATTCACGGGCCATTGCTGAATGGCGGCAAGCACCGCCTCGCTCAAGGCATCCTCTGCGGCTGAGAGATCGCCGCCACTGCGAGAGGCCAGATACCCGAGAACCGAGGCACGCGAATCACGCACCGCGGCTACGAGTCCCTCGTCAGTGGCAGCGATCATGCGGCGCAGGAATCAGCTATTCATCGGCGGGAGGCCGGGGCGCACCTCGACACAACCACTCTCGGCAGAAGGCGAGCGTGCCGCCCATTCCAGCGCTGTGTCCAGATCCGGCACATTGATCACGAAGAATCCGCCGAGCATCTCCTTGGCCTCGGCATAGGGACCGTCATGCAGGACGCGTTTGCCATCGCGGATGCGCACGGTGGTGGCGGTGTCCGGCGGCTGGAGGCCCAGGCCGCTGACCATAATGCCAGACTCCGCGATGGCTTTGACGTAGGCTGCCCAGGCTCCGAAGTAGGCGGGGGCTTGATTGGGGTCATTCCGCTTGGCGAAGTCCGCTGCGGTTTCGGTCATGATGAGCATGTATTCCATAAGGATGTGTTTTTGGGTTTGAGCGTTGAAACGTGCGGCAACATTGCCGCAACACAGAATCGTCGTTTGAGCAAGCCCTGGATCGACACAGGTCTGAAAAAGGTTCAAACTTTTCGCCAGGGATTGGCGCTTTGACTGCGGAGGAGTGTTGGGCGTCTGTCTTTTGCTTGATGTGTGGCTGAGGTTGATAGGGTTCATTGGACAGGAAGAAAAGTGGCTGCGGCTTTAGCCGCATCTTGACTGGAATGATTCGGCTAAAGCCGAAGCCACTTTGGCATCACTGGATCTGGCTGGCTTGATAGAACGCCTGCTCTTCTTCCTTCCACTGCTGCGTGGTGCCGCATGGCAAAGGCGCGTTGGGCGGACGGGCGAGGGCTTGGCGTTGGAGTTCGTTGATGCGGTAGCGCAGGATTTCGAGTTGGGCGGAGTGATCGGCAGTTCCGGGAAGTCGAAGGTGATTTGCGCGTTCGGTTTGAGATCGGCAGCGAGCAGCGGCGTGGCTGACAAGATGATGGCTAGCAAAGAGATCGGGCGCATGACGAGTGAAGTGGTAACGCAAGTTTCATCACGATGATGGTTCGTTTCTTTGTGGCGACCGCATTGATTTGCCGCCGTCGCTCCTTTCGCATCTATTGAGCCTTCGGTGTTTGCGCGGCGCTGTCGGGAAGCACGCCGTGTTTCTCATACCACGCGTGGATGCGCTCCAGCACGGCGACGCAATGAAGCGAAGCGAGAGCAAGGACAGCGCGAGTCGATCTCAAATTGGCCGAAGTCTTCATCGTCCGATCGTGAAGATTTGTTCGAGGAATTTGCCCCACGACCCCGGAGCCAGCGGCGCCTTTCCGCGGTGAGCTTCGGCGGAAACGAGAAGCGCGAGCGAGCGCAGGGCGTCTTCGGACCTGGTCTCGCGCATGAAGGCGGCGTCGCCGCCGAAGGCGCTGTGCACGAGCAACAGCGCCTCCATCGCGTGGTCCTTGTTCATCACGCCGCGCTCCACCATTTCCGTGTTGCGCGCTTTGAGTCCGAGCGAGAGCGCACGCAAAACTTCCGCGCGATGCTCGTGCGCCGGCGGCATCACGGCGGCGAGCTGCGCGAGCGCACACATCATGATGTAGTGATAGGCGGGCCGAGCCTTGTGCGCATCCATCCAGCGGCCCGCGCGCGGCCCGTCGGTGAGCTGGCCGGGGATGACGCCGAGCCGGGCCTTTTGCACTGCGGCAGCGAGATACTTCGCGTCGCCGGTCGCGGCAAAGGCGCGGGCGAGCAGGCGCACGCTGAAGCTGTTGTAGTTCCAGTTCGGGCAAAGCGGACGCACGAGCGCCCAGTCTGCGGCCTTGCGCGCAGACGCGAGATGGCGCGGGTCCTTCGTCACTTCATAAAGATCGAACATCGCCACGCCGCACTCGCCGTTGTCGAACTGCAGGCCACCGTCGCCCATGTCCTCGAACGCCCAGCCGTTGCGCACGATCTCGCCGAGCTTGCCGGCCTTTTCCGCGTTGTCCAGGAAACGTGTCGCCACCTCCATTGCGCGCGCGTCGGACGTGCCTCGCGCGGCGGGAAACGGATAGCAGCCCGCGCCCGCCTGCTCCTGCGCCCAGATGAGAAAGTCCGCCGCCTCCTTCGCCATCTCGAGACTGCGGTCCACACCATCGAGCTTCGCGCGCACGGCGGCGGCATTGCCGGCGACGACCGAGGCGACTCCACGCAGCGGTGCTTTGAGCTTCACCGGGTCCGCACCGATGCTCCACCAGCGCATCTTTTCCAGCACCGCAAAATGCGGTGTGAACCCGCGCTGCGCCTCATCGCGTGAAAGCATCGTCGCATCCGCAGGCACGGCGCGAAAATCGTCCGCGACTTCGGGGATGCCCGCCTTGTCCCCGAGGTTCGCCCTCGCCTTCGCCACGACAGCGTGCACCGCATCGAGGTCATCTGCGACCATTGCCTTGGAGAGCGATTCCGCGAGCGCAGCCTTGATCTCATCAGAGCGCGAGCAGGAGGGCAGAGCGAAGACAGCGAATAGGAGAAGGTGGCGAAGTTGCATCATAGGATTCGGGTTATTGGGCCCAGTGAAGTGGAGAACGCCGGTGCTTCGCGGCAGGTTACGCAGGAAAGAAGAAGGCGGCCTTTCCGGCAGAAAATCAAAACGAGGGAGTGGATCACTTCAGCCCGGCGATCGCCTCACGCATCGCCGCGAGCACCTTCACGACTTCAACGGCCGGATCGTAGTCCTTGCGCCCCATCGAGAGCGTCTCGATCGGCACGAAGCCGCGATAGCCGCCGTCATGGATGATCTTGGCGAGCTTCTTGAAATCGGTGGGTGGCGTTTTGAGGCTGCTGCCGAGCGTCTCCTTGATCTGCCAGTTCACCGCGTGCGGCACCATCATCGCGATATCGGCATACGGATCGTCGGTGAAGTATTTGCCGGTGTCCACGAGCGCGCCGCACCACGCGTGATCCACACGCCGAAGCAGGCTGATGTGCTCCGGGCCGGTGCTGAGGAAGTCGCCGTGATTTTGCACCGCGACCATAACACCGAACTTCTCTCCATGCTCCGCGCACTCGCGCAGCGCCTCGGCCATCCACTTCTCCACCTCATCCCGCGAGGCACCACCGACGGCGCTCTGCCAGTCCTTTGGATTCTTTTGCTGCGGCCCGGCAAACACGCGCACCACCGGCGCCCCGAGCCGCGAGGCCACCTCGATCCACACTTTCGTCACGGCGACACCCTCCGCGCGCACCACCTTGTCCGCTGTGGCGAAGTCGTTCTTCACGCCCGTGCCGCTGATCGTGATGCCGCGATCGTGCGTGTAGCGCTTGATGCGCGCGATGTAGTCGTCCGACGGCGCTTTCGGATAGCCTGGGTAGAAGTAACCGGTGAGATCCACGGCCTCGATATCATGCTTCACGCAGAAATCGCACACGCCAAAAAGATCGATGCCCTTCGTTCGATCAGCGAGGTTCGCGTTGAGCTGCTCGAGAAACGAATACGCATTGAACGTCGGAGTGAAGCGTGCTTTTCCATTGCGCCGGATAGGTGAGTAAGCAGCACCCGCTGTCATGACTGTGAGCGGGGCTAGGGCAAGCGATTGAAGAAGATGGCGGCGGTTCATGAGCTTTCGATCCGGGGCAACGTTTAGGTAAGGCGGCCTGACAATGCGGACAGGCAACAGGTGGAGCACGTTCTGATTGCCCTTCCAGCACCGTTTGGAGGGATCGCTTGACCGGTTGATTTGGCCCCTGTGCGCGAAGATCAGTGACACCGGCATGAACTCCGCTGATCGTTTGCCGCGACCGGGGTTCGTTGTCTTGGAAAGGTTGACGCAGGTCAAAGTCCTTCCGGCACAATGGCCGTGTTTTCGTAGAGGATGACACCGCCGCGTTTCACGATCTCACGCTGCACAGACCTCACATCGACAGTTCGCACATTCTCGCCCGAAGCCTGCGCCTTTATAGCAGCGATGCCGCAGGCCTCACCGAGCGCCATGAAGACCGGCTCCATGCGCAGCGCGGAGTAGCCGATGTGCGTGGCGCTGCACGCCACCGGCACGAGCAGGCCGTCCACGCACTTGGGCACTACGGAGCGGTAGGGAATCTGGAAGGGATCGTGGGCGATGAAGACGTAACCCGGACGGACGCCGGGATACTCGGGGTTGAACTTGCTGACGCTGTGCGAGTCGAACTCGAACTCCACCACGGCGATGCCGTCGGGCTGACGGCGCGGCAGGCCGGTTTCGAAGATGGGCTTGGCGTCGTTCTGGTTCAGTGTGTATTCGCCCCAGATGCGGCGGCCCTGGCGCACGTAGATGTGGTGCGGACGGTGGCGGTTGTCGGTGAAATCGTCCTTGGGAAAGCCCCACTGCTGCACGTCGTCGCGCAGTTCCTGCGGGCATTCGGGGTCGTTGCCGAGCAGCCAGATCAGGCCTTCGTTGTGGGTCCAGTAGCGTTTGAAGATGCGCGCCCGTTCCTCCGGTCCCGCCTCCGGCCAGCCCCAGTTTTCCTCGGCAAGATCGAGCGATTCGCTGGGCGCGTCGCCACCCGCGACATTGTGCTCGCTGTTCACCTCCCACTTGTCATTCGGCATCTCATAGAGCTGGATCGCATCGCGCAGCCGCTTGATCTTGCCCGCCCTGATGTCGTCAAGGATGTGCTTGTAATCATCACGGTTGTAACCCTCCGGCTTTTCAATGGGCACCGAGTTCGCCTTGTCCTTGGTGAGATGGAAGCGGAAGCAGAAGGCCTGGATGCCGTTGTCCGCCGCGCCGGTGGAGCCGGGCAGCGGGTTGTAGTCCTTGAAGCGGACATAAATGTGCCCGGCGTGTGGCTCGCCGAAGTCCGCACGGCTTTCGCGTCCGACACGATACGGCACGCCCGCGAGCGCGGCGAGATCGCCCTCGTAGGTGCAGTCGATGAAGGTCGTGGCGCGAAACTCCGTCTGCGTTCCGGGTTTGCTCAAATCTTCCGCCGTGATGCTGACGAGCTTCACGGTGGGGCCGAAATCCTTTGGCGCAGTGCCGTCGATTCGCTTCCCGGGAGCCGCACCTTTCTCAACGCCATCCGCGCCGACCACGCGAGCAGCGATGACGCGATGCCGCTGAAGCAGCGTGATGTTCTTCTCCTCAGCGAGCATGTCGCGAAAGACTTTCTCCGCGACGCGCGCCTCGAAGCGATTGCCTTCCTTGCAGACCTTCACCTGCTTCGAGTCCGCGCCGTAGGTCGTGGTGTAGTGCTCGACGATGCGGCGTTTGAAGTCGTTGTAGAGGCCGCCGACCGCGCCGTGCTTGCGGATGTCAGTGTTCGTCAATCCGCCTGCGATGATGCCTCCGACGTGGGCCGATTCTTCCAGCACGATGACCTTTGCGCCGCTTTTTGCCGCCGCCACCGCAGCGGCGACCCCGGCGGGATTGGCGGTGACGACAATGACATCCGCCTGCTCGGCAGCGAAGGCGGTGGAGAGGGATAGGAGGAGTGTGAGGATGGATTTCATGATTTGGAAAGTGGATGCGGCTTTAGCCGCACTTGGGTTGGAATGATTCGGCTAAAGCCGAAGCCACTTTTTCAATAGCCCTCTGGCAGCTCGCCGCCGAAGAAGGGGTAATCGTTTTCAGGCACAAAAGTGGTTTCGGCTTTAGCCAAAACCTGAGGCGCTGGGTGAACGATAATCGGCGTTGCCACGGCGGCGGCGACGGTGCCTTTGACTGCGTTCAGGAGCGCTTCGCGGCGGGTGAAGAAAGTGGCTGCGGCTTTAGCCGCATCTGGGGTAGTTGACTTGAGCATGGTGTCAGTCATTTAGGTTTTGGGGTGATCTTTGAAGAACTTCGGCTAAAGCCGAAGCCACTTTGAACTGCTGCTTGCCCAGTCCGACGGCATACTCGTGCGGCTCCAAACCAGCCTTGATGGGATTCTCAGCGATGTAGCGCCGGTAATGCTGAAACTGTGCCTCGGACCTCACGATGTGATCATACGGCTCCTTTTGCCAAAGAGGCCCGCTGCGTCGGAGCAAGCGGTTGATTTCGAAAGCACTGCCGCCCTTCCAGCTTTGCAGCGCATCACCGAGTGTCTGACCTTCCGGAGCGACGAGGGCATGGAGATGGTTTGGCATGATGACCCAAGCGTCGAGCGAAGGCTCCGCACAAAGACGACCAATGAGGATGTCGCGGACATCGGAGCGTCGAAGAAGGCACTCGCCATAACCAGCATCGAGCCATTGGTGCCATTCTTTGGTGAAGGTGGCGTGGAACTCGTGCTGCTGATCTTCGGTAAGTTGGTGAATGTCGGAGGGCTTTTGCAAGCCATGAGCGTGGAGCCATGCATCTCGACGGTTCTGCCATTCGCGGAGAATTTCCCGCGGCATCGAATCGGCGAGGCGGGTGGTGACGAAGTAGGTGACATGGGCTTGCCGCCAGTGCGGGAGATTGCCGTGATGGATGCGCAGCTCGTCGTGGGGGCGAAAGAAAGTGGCCTTCAAAGTGGCTTCGGCTTTAGCCGAAGGTTCTTCGTTTGGAGTCTCGGGTGAGTTGGCATTCATGGTCTTTGAGTAGATGATTTTCGGCTAAAGCCGAAAACACTTTTCTGATTCGGCTGAAGCCGAAGCCACTTTCTCTAGGCCCAATGCTGGGCGATTTTGCGTTTGAGGAAATCGACACTGCGCTGGAGTTGTACGATGCCGTCCACGCCGTCCTCGATGCTGATCCAGCCGTCGAAGCCCTTGCTTTTCAGCTCAGTAAAGATGGCGTCGTAGTCATTGAGACCCTTACCGATTTCACCATGGCGGAGACGCTTGGCGTAGCCCTGCGCGCCGCCTTCTTCTCTGCGGAGGTCTTCGATGGTGCCTTCAGCAAGGTAGCGGTCGCTGGCGTGCATGGTGACGACGCGGTGCGAAACGCGCTTTAGCAGGTCGATGGGGTCCTCGCCGGCGAGGTAGGTGTTGGACGGATCGTAGTTCACGCCGAAGTTCGGGTGATTCACGGCGTCCACGAGCTTGCAGAAGACGTCCATCTTCTGCGCAAACTCAGGATACTCCCAGAAGTCGTCTTTGTAGTGGTTCTCCAGGATGAGAGTGATGCCACGCTCCTGGGCGTAGGGCAGGCATTGGAGAATGGATTCTGCGGCGAGCTTGACACCTTCCTCGATGGAAAGCTCGGGCCGCTTTTGTCCGGAGAGTACGCGGCAGTAGCTTCCACCGAGAGTGTGGGTCATATCAATCCAGCGCTTTTGTTTGACTACTTCCTTTTCGCGGAAGGCGGCATCTGGATGGGTGAAGTCCGGCGAGCAGCACATCATGGGAATGACCATTCCATGAGCTTCCACCTCGCTGCGAAAACGCGTCCAGTTTTCCTCATCGGCCATTTCGAGGAAGCCCGCATACCATTCGACCCCCTGTACACCGAGAGTGGAAGCGAGCTGAATCCATTCGGATACGGTCATGGAGCCGTCTTTGCAGAGGGCTTGCATGTAGGCTTTGGGGAAGGCGGCTAGCTTTGGCATAGAGGGTTGGAGTTCGGTGATTCGTCTGGAGTCGAAGCCACTTTGACTAGGGTTTGAGGACGGATTTCACCACTTCGCCTTTGTGCATTTTCTCGAAGGCTTCGTGCCACTCAGTGATGGGCCAGACGCCTCCGATGATGGGTTTGACGTCAAACTGGCCGCTGCTGAGAAGTGCGATGACACGTTCCCAGATGGGCCAGTTGTGACTGAAGCTTCCTTGCAGGGTGATGTTTTTCTGAACGAGGGGGTCGATGTTGAAGCCGAGAGGCTGTGGTCCCCAGCCGACCTTAGAGATCCAGCCTGCGGGGCGCACAAGGTCCAGCGCAATCTTGAGTGTGATGCTGGCACCTGCGGCGTCGATTACGCCATCGCAGCCAAGGCCGTCGCGCGCGGTGGCCCACGCCTTTGCATCGCCAATGATGACCTCGCATCCGTAGTGCTGGCGGGCGAGCTCCAGGCGATGGGCGTCCTGCGGGAGGCCGACGATGGCCACCTCCGCACCGCAGAGACGCGCCATGGCGGCGCAGAGAATGCCGATGGTGCCTGGTCCCAAGACAACGACTCGATCTCCCGGCTCGATGCGAGCGTTTTTGACGACGGCATTGTAGGCCACGCAGCAGGGTTCTGTGAGGCAGGCCTGCTCAAAGGGCAGATGATCCGGCACGTGGTGAAGGATGCGGCTGGGCACACGGACGTATCTGGTCATGGCTCCATGCACGCCGTAACCAAAGCCTTTGCGGGTGTTGTCGAGGTTGTAGAGGCCCCGGCGTGTCATGGGGTTGTCTTTGGAGATGATGGCTGCTGTTTCGGAAACGACGCGGTCACCCACCTTCCAGCCCTCGACGTCGGTTCCGATTTGGACGATGGTGCCGCCGAACTCATGCCCCAGGACCACGGGGTAGTTCACCGGCCAGGAGTGGTCTGCGGTCCATTGGTGGAGGTCCGAGCCGCAGACGCCTACGTTGGCTACTTCAAGCAGGACGTCCTCACCGCCGATGGTGGGTTCTGGAATGTCGCGGAGTTCGACGGAGTGTTTTTCGGGAGCGTAGTTGACGACGGCGTTCATGAGTGGGGTGGACAGGTTAGAACGTGGCAACGGTCTGGGCATGGACTGCCTCACAAATCATTCGCAGGGAGGACTCGAGGTCACCGTCTGCGGTTTTGAAAGCGTCTGCATCAATGGTGAGGGGGGCACCGAGAACGACCAGTGGTGCACCGTATTGAGGACACTGCACGGCTTGTTCCAGAGTGAGGCCGCCCACTGCCTGGACGGGTACCTTCACTGCTTGCACGACATCCCGAAGTTGATCCAGGGGGCTGGGCATGCGGTGGCCTGCTGCGGCGATACCACGGCGTTCGTCGTAGCCGATGTGGTGGATGATGTAGTCACAGCCCAAGTCTTCCAGCCACTTCGCCCCGGCGATCATGTCCTCGCAGATCATGTTGTCACCCATGACCTTGCATCCGAAGTCCGCTCCCGCCTTGACGACGCATTTAACGGTTTCAGCGTGGGCACGTGCCATCACGACGACGTGGGTGGCACCGGCTTTTGCCATCATCTCAGCTTCGAGGTAGCCACCGTCCATAGTCTTGAGGTCGGCGACGATTGGAACTTGGGGAAAGGCTTTTCGCAGAGCACGCACGCCGTGCAGACCCTCTGCCAGAATTAGGGGTGTGCCTGCCTCCAGCCAGTCCACCCCGGCACGAAGTGCGAGCGCTGCGGTTTCGAGCGCTTCGTCGATGTGGGTGAGGTCGAGCGAGATTTGGACGATGGGTTTCATGGTTTGATAGCAGATTGCAGAATACCACAGACAAGGGCAGCTTCGTAACGACAAAGTCTATGCGAAATGCGACCACACTGAAACCTCGGGAGCGGCCCGCCAGGAAACCAGAAGTCATCGCCAGTTGGAAGCGGCAGCGGCGGGCCTGGCTGGCTGCGGTGGATCCGGCGGATCACATCCACCGCCTTTTCGATCACATACCGGGCGTGTACTTCTTCGCTAAAAATCAGGATGGCAGACTGATGTTTGCCAGTGAGGGGCTGCGACAGCGCTACGACATGAAGGACGAGAGCGAGATCCTGGGCATGACGGACTTTGATTTGAATCCCGACATGATGGCGCGAGGCTATGTACATGACGACAGGCTGTTGTTGACCGGTAGAAGGCGCATTGTGGAGCGGATGGAGCTGTGGTGGGACAGGCAGCAGATGCCGGACTGGTTTCTCGTGACGAAGCTGCCAATTCACGATCAGAGAAAAAGGGTCATCGGCATCATCGGCGTGTTGCGTCGCCCACAGGAGCCGGAGAAGAGGCTCCCTGTGTTTCAGACGGTAGCGCGTGCGGTGGAGGTGATTCGGCGGGACTACCAGAAGGCGCTCAGTCTGCAGAGCGTGGCGGAGACTTGTGGTCAGTCACTCCGGCAGCTCCAGCGCAGGTTTCAGAGTGCGTTCGGCATCACGCCGCAGGAATTTTTGATTCGGACGCGTGTCGTGGCTGCGGCGAAACTGCTGGAGGAGACGGATCTTTCTTCCGCAGAGGTGGCGCGAAGTTGCGGGTTTGTGGATGCAAGCAGCTTTGCCGTGCAGTTCAAAAAGAGGATGGGCAGCACTCCCAGTGCTTACCGGTTGGCGGCAAAGTGAAGCTGATGCCTGATGCCGCAGTGAAGGTCCATGAGCGCTCACGGCGGCGGCTTACTTTGCCCGTTTGGCTGCTCCGCACCGAGAATCCTACCAAGACTACGGGATGCGGAAGCGCCAGCATCAAAGAGGGGCAAGTCGTGCAACCCTGGCGGAGCAAAGTCTTCTCGAGCGAGCGCGCTGCTGCCGAAACATTCGCATCGTCCAATCATGAAACACCTCCGCATCCCTTTCGCCATCCTGACCATTCTTGCCGTTCACGGTGAGGAGTTGACTGCTCAGACTGCCGACAGGCTTCCAGCTGACGAGAAGGTGGCTGCTCGCTTTGACCCGCTCATTCGAGAGATCGAGGGCTGGACGGTTTATGTGGAGCCAGCGTTGCTGAGCGGGGAGCAGAAGGAGGAGGGAACGCGGGCGCTGGCCATGCTCGCCAACCATCTTCAGCGGATCACCATTCTTGTCCCGCCCGGCCCGCTGGCCAAAATGAGGAAGCTGGAAATTTGGATTGAGCACCATCACCCCAAGCTGAACAGCAAGCAGTACCACCCGAGTGTGGAATGGCTTGTCAAGAATGGACATGATCCGCGTTTGGCAAAGAAGGTGCACATTCCCCGTGCTGCGGATCTCACTTCGCGCGAGCAGCTGTTGAAGCATCCGGCGGTCATCCTTCACGAGCTGGCCCATGCCTATCATGATCAGGTACTCGGCTTTGAGCATCCGGACATCCTCGCCTGTTATGCCAAGGCTGTACAGGCAGGCAACTATCAGCGGGTGATGGACCACAAGGGAAGGAAGGTGCGCCACTACGCGCTCACGAATGCGAAGGAGTACTTCGCTGAGGGCACGGAGGCGTTCTTTTACCGGAATGATTTTCAACCTTTTGTCCGAGCTGAACTCAAGCTGCACGACCCCGACCTGCATGATCTCATGGGTCGAATCTGGGAAGAGCCTGCGCCCTGACCGAAGAATTGCCGGGTCCGCCGCGTTCCCCCTTCATGCACTTCATCGCACGCACTATGGCAGTGGCACTTTGCCTGGCTGTCGTTCACGCTACAGAAGCAGACTTCACTGGGGCGGGGAGTCTCGTGATCGCGGGCGGGGCCATCAAGACGGCGGAGAGTGATCTCTGGGGCGTCCTGCTCGCGGGACGGAAGGAGGGCAGACCTATCGGGATCATTTCCACGGCGAGCGAGGATCCAGCCTCCGTTGGGGAGGCTTTCTCGAAGAGGATCAATGAAACGTATGGAGCAGGTAGCACGGTGTTTCTGCCGCTAGGAGTCAAATCTCAGCCGGTGGATGAACCAGCGCTGCTGGAGCGGATTCAGCGCTGCGGTGGGTTCTACTTCACGGGTGGGAGTCAGGAGCGCACAATGCAGACCCTGCTCCGCAGTGATGGCACTCGGACTCGCGCATTGGACGTGATTTGGGAATTGTATCTCAGTGGAGGGGTCATCGGAGGCTCCAGCGCTGGAGCAGCGGTGATGAGCCACCCGATGATCTCGGGAGGCACCAGCGCGGATGCCATTCGCCGCGGCGTGCCGAACGGCGTCTCAATAGAGCCTGGACTGGGCTTTCATCCTGGCATCCTGTACTGCCAGCATCATCTGGAGCGTGCCCGCTACGGACGGCTCATGGCGGCCCTTCTCAGTGGTGCGGCGGCGGGCGGTCTCGGCATCGGCGTTTGTGAAGATACGGCGCTGGTCGTGGAGCCTCAGACAGGTAGGGGCCGGGTGATCGGTGCCAATGGTGTTTTGGTTCTGGATGTCTCCGCAGTGAGTGCTGTGTCAGCGGGCGGATGGGCAGGAATGCGGGTACACTATCTGACAGTCGGCGATCACTTTGACTTCAAAACACGGAATGTCACACCCGCCTCGGAAAAAGATTTGCTGCAAGAACAACTTTCTGCGGCCAACCAAACTCGCAGCTTCCTTGCGTGGGAAAAGAACGCTCTTCAAAAAGCGCTACGCGACATGGCAAGTGACGCCGCAGTGAAAGAACTGGTGGCGGATGACGGAGCATACCGCATCCACTTTGAGCGTACGAGTGAGACGCGAGTCTATGCGAATGCGGATGCTTCATCACCTGCGGTGACGAATCTTGAAGTCCGTCTTGAAGTGAATGATGCGCAGCTTTCACTGGAGCTGCCCGCAGGCAAGCACCAGGGAAGCATGACCTTCGAGGGCAAGGTGATCCGGGTGTTCAGCTATCGTCCGCCTCGTTTTGAAAAGGGGCCACTTTTCGTGGTCATGCATGGCGTGGACCGCAATGCAGAGGACTATCGAGACCGGGCCATCTCCATGGCGGAGCGGTTCGGAGCACTGGTGGTGGCACCGGAGTTCGACCTGAAGCAGTTTCCCCCTGAGGCCTACCAGCGCGGCGGAGTCACCCGGGATGGCAAGCAGCAGCCCAAGGAGAAGTGGACCTTCACCGCCGTGCATCGGCTCGTGAAGCTGGTCCGGGAGACAGAGGTCAGACCAGACATGCCGTGGTATGCCATTGGCCACTCTGCCGGCGGGCAAATCCTCACGCGCCTCGCCGCACTGATGCCGGGGGATGCGACCGGCATCGTGGCGGCGAATCCGGGCACTCTCATTTTCCCGAATCGAAAGGCCACGTTTCCCCTGGGCTTTGGAGGTCTTCCCCCTGAGCTGGGAGATGACGCCGCTCTTCAGCGTTACCTGGCCACGCCGCTTACGCTGTATCTTGGAGATCAAGATCTAGGCAGCAAGAATCTGGACCTCAGCACTGCGGCCAAGGCACAAGGCATGACCCGCTTTGAGCGCGGGCACAACTGCTTCAAGCAAGCCGAGGCGCTGGCCAGAGAGCGGGGCTGGTCCTTCGCGTGGAGGCTCGTGGAGGCGGATGGCATAGGCCATGACTCAACGGGCATGTTTGCACATCCCAACGTGAAGAAGGCGCTGTTTGAATAGACGTTCTGCGGGGCGATGCAGTCCTGATAGTGCCGCCCGTCCCCATCGTATAGGTCCTCCAATGAAACTTCCGCTTTATCTCCTGATTGCAGTGCCGGCGGTGCTGGCCGTAGAGGATTCGACGAAGCCCAAAGCCGGGCCGGAGTTTCAGTATCAGACCGAGGGGATTCGAATCAGCATCCCCACCGCAGATGAGCCGCGTGTGAAAACATTTGGACGGGAAACCATACGTGCGGCTGCAAGGTACCTGGAAGAAGGTGCCATATCGTGGGTGAGGGAGAAGTCTTGCGTGAACTGCCACACCACTGGGCCTTATCTGGCAGAGCGTCCGGGGCTGATTCCGCAGCTTGGAAAGGCTAACGAGGAGATCATGGCTGACTTCGCTCAGTTCGTGCCGGCGGAGATCAAGGAGGTGAAGGAGACGGCAACGAAGAGCGGGCACCGTTATTATCCTGCCACCTTCACCAGTGTGTGGCGCTCACTGGGTCTGGCGGAATGGGACAAACACGTCACTCGCAAAACCTCGGAGCACACAGACAAGTCGCTACGGGACATGTTCGAGCGCCAGTCTGCCAGCGGTGCCTTTGTGAGTCATGGTGAAGTGGAGATTCCCCACATCACGACGGATTTCGAGCTGTCGCTGCAAGCAGCCCGCGCCATCACGGCTGCGCCCGGCTGGCTGGCTGGACTGACTGACGAACGCTTGCTTGCCCGTGTGGAAAAGTTCAAAGCATGGCTGAAGGATGCTGAACTCAGGAACGACTATGATCGGGTGCTGCGGCTGCAACTGGCGGTGTATTTTCCGGAAATGGTTCCTGAAGAGGAGCGAAGCCGTGCGCTCGCGCTGCTCTCCGCTAGGCAGCACGCTGATGGAGGCTGGAGCACAAGGGACTTTTCGGCATTGGAGGACTGGCACTTCGAGATCAGCGATGCGGTATCCCGGCTGATCACCAGCCTTCCAGACGCTGAACGACCAGAGAGCGACGCCTACATGACCGCACTGGCCATCGTGCTGATGAGACAAAGTGGCGTGCCTGCAACAGACGAGCGCATCCAGCGCGGCCTCGTTTGGCTGAAGAGCGAGCAGCGCACGAGTGGACGCTGGTGGATGCACTCACTGTACCGGGGAAACTACCATTACATCACCTACATCGCGACGGCGCAGGCCATGAAGGCGCTGGCGCTATGCGGTGAGATACCGTAGCGCCTCGTCTTGGCAGAGGCTCAAAGGCATTCATCAAAAACCTTTGTCGGCGCAGCTGGTTTCACTTCGGCGATGAAACTTGTCTTGCTGTTCATATTCATTGGAATCTGCTCCGTGTCAGAAGCGCAGAAGGCAGAATGGGTTCTGCCCGAGGTCAATGTGCAGGGTGTCCAACGCGTTCTTTGGGACAGCAAGGCCGCCGGCGAAAGGGTGAGCTCCTACGTATTTGTGCCGGAAATCTATGAAACGGAGAAGGAGCGCCGATTTCCCGTTCTCTACTGGCTCCACGGAAGTGGCGGCAGTACGTCGGCAGCTGTGGAGCAGCTTGCCCAGCGCTACGGCAGGGCCATGCGAGACGGCAAGATGCCCGCTATGTTGGTGGTTTTCCCCAACGGCCTGCCCAATGGTATGTGGTGTGACTGGAAGGACGGCTCGGTGAAACTAGAGACGATGTTCATGGAGGAACTCATTCCGCACATCGACCGCACCTTTCGCACGCAAGCTCGCCGCGAGGGCCGTATCATCGAAGGCTTCAGCATGGGTGGATATGGTGCGGCGAGACTCGGCTTCAAACACCCCCAGTTCTTCGCCGCAGTATCGCTGTTGGGAGCGGGGCCGCTGCAGCCAGATTTCACCGAGGCGCCGCGTGCCGGTCCCAAGGGGCGGGACCGGGTGTTCGCTACCGTGTATGGCGGTGACATGGCCTATTACCGAGCACAGAGTCCATGGCAGCTCGCTGAGCAGAACGCGGTGAAGCTCCGGTCCATCCTGCTCATCCGCCAGATCATCGGTGACCGTGATGAAACGCTCCGGTTCAACCGAGACTTCAAGCAGCATCTGGATGCCCTCCGCATTCCACACAGCTATCGCCAGTTGCCGGGCATACCGCACCAACCGACCTTGGTGCTCGACCGCCTGGGAGAGGACAACTGGGCGTTCTACCAGCAGGCACTCGGCGAGGAGAAATGAAGTCTGTCCGAAGTGTCAGCGCGTGGACTGGCTGGCCGGCCTGGGGCCATACCATGGAGCCGCTTCACCGGCGTAGGCTCCGGCTTCGTTCAGCGCGGAAAGGTCCGGTGGTTCGTAGAGCTTGGCTGGATCGTGTGGGAATGGCACAACCACCGCAAGGATGCGCCCGTGCTGTTCAAAGGTCTCTCCGGGGAGCTTGCTGAAAGTAACGCTGCCCACCTTGCCCTCGAAAGGCCGGCCAATCACGGCATAGGCGTTGCGATCGAGGACGCAGTGCTGGCCCACGCGCTGCACATCCACAGCCCGGCCGCGGCTGATGGGATACCCCCCGAAAACCCCTCCGTCAGGAGGCTTGCCACCGATGAAGAGGTTGTGCTCAATGCGGGCGTGATCAAACGAATCGCCGGTGTAGATGCCCAGACCATCGCCTGCTTTGACGACCGTGTTGTGCAGAATGACATCGCCCTGACTGGAGCGATGAAGTTTGAAGGCCTCGTGAATGATGTTGAACATCACGTTGCGCTCGAACCAGTTCGGCCCGCCCAAGCCAGGCTGTGAGCTGATGCCAACGAAGCAGTTCGTCAGCCGGTTGCGCATGATGCGGCAGTTGTGCAGGGCGAAGTCCGCCTCAATGCCGTCGTCCAGCCCGGCGCTGATGTCATTGTTCAGAATGTCATTGCACATCTGTGGTGCCGCGCCGTCGTCCTCCATGTGGGAGATGCAGTCACGAAAGCCTGAGACCCTGTTGTGGCGAATCACATTTCCGCTGCCTGTGAACTGGATACCTTCGCCCTCATTGTCCCCTCCCGCGCCCATGATTGCTGGCTTCCAGGGCTGAATGCCGGTGATGACATTGTCCTCTATGCAGGCGTTGATCATACCTGGTTTGTAGGCTTTGATGCCCCACTGGGCGTTGATGAGGCAGTGGCGAACGACACAGTGCTCCGTGTTGTTCATGCGGACCGGTCCATTGACCGTCACCCCTTCTAGGAAAACCCACTTGCGATCTGTCATACCCACCTCACTGAAGACGGCCTTTCCGCTGGTGCTGCGGTACACGATGGGCCTGCCTGGCTCACCGTCACGCGTCAGACGCACTGCTCCGTAGTCCCCGTCATCAAGCAAAATCACTTCACCGGGTTTTGCCTGGTTCAATGTCGATCTGGATCCTGACTTGTGAACCGCATCTGTTGCTGCGGTGGGTTCAGCTCGTGTCCTTGCCTTGATGATGCGTGTGGCAGTGCCGCCGTCAGGATCGCGCAGCATCAGTTCGATCTCGTATTCGGTGCCGGGTTCCAGATCGAAAAGGCTTCCGCTCAAGCGGTTGGTCCAGGTGATGATGGGGCGGGTACCCTGGCTTGCGCCGGCAGGCACACGGCGAAGGCAGGGAGCCATGGTCCACGTGTCAATGCCGACCCGTCGATACCTCACTTCGCAAGTAGCATCGAGATTGTCATCACCCTTGATCTCCCACTCTACTGCCAGATGGCTCAGAGTGGGGAAGGGCGTGCTGATGTCTCCGGGTTCGGTGGAGTTGGCAGCACCAGCAAAGGCGGGGAATAGGAGGAACGGGGTGAGGTAGCGGAGCATGGTCAAAGAAGATAGTGGGCTGCAACGCCGCGTGGTGCGCGCACGTAAACGTGTCATGTCCCATGTCTATCGCATCACCCTGCTTGTGTGTTTCGCCTCGCGGCTTGCAAGGGCGCTGGCACCGCTTCCAGAGGGGCATGGGCTAGCGGCCCAATATCCGGGAGACAAAGACATTGTCAGTCATTCGGCGGTGCTGCTGGCAGAAGACTTTGAGGCGGCCGATCTGGCTGAGGTCAGGATGCGGTGGAACGAGATGGAGAACAAAGAGGGCAAAGTGCTCGAACTCGCAAGGGGCAAACCGGAAGCCAGCGCTGGCAAGCAATGCCTTCAAGTCACCGCGACGCTCGGCGAGAACACCGGAGGCCATCTCTTCAAGCGGCTCGAACCCATCCAAAGCAAAGTCTTCGCACGCTTTTACGTCAAGTTTGCTGAGGACGCGCCCTACCTCCACCACTTCAGTGGCCTCGGGGGTTACAACCCACCCACCAACTGGCCGCAAGGCAGCGCTGGGAAACACGCTGCTGGTGACACGCGCTTCAGCGCCCGCATCGAGCCGAACGGGCGCTACGGCACGCTGCCAGCGCCGGGAGGCTGGATGTTTTACACCTACTGGCATGACATGAAGCAAAGCGCAGATGGCGGCTACTGGGGCAATGGCCTGTGGCCGGAAGGCCGTCCTGGTCCGCCGCCCGGCCAGTGGCAGTGCGTCGAGATCATGGTGAAGTGCAACGACGTGGATCAGAGCAACGGTGAGCTGGCACTGTGGCTGGATGGGAAGCTGACCACTCACATTGGCCCCGGCACGAAAACTGGCCGATGGACTGGCGAGGGTTTCGACGTGCTCAAGGATGGACCGGAAGTCTTTGAGGGCTTTCGCTGGCGCACGGTGCCGGAACTGGCGGTGAGCTACTTCATGCTCAGTCACTACGTCACCGAAAATGCCTACCGCCAGAACAAGGTCACCAACCCACCAAAAACCAATCGCGTGTGGTTTGACGACATCGTGGTGGCAACAGAGTATGTCGGGCCGATCTCGAAGCGTTGATTGAAGTCCATGAAATCAAGGCACGCTTTCCTCTTTGCGTTCTGGGCATCGGTTCTCGGTATCTCGATGTCCGACGCTGCGGAACCCCCTGCCTTCTTTTCGCAGCACTGTGAGAAATGCCACTCGGGCGAGAGGCCCAAAGGCCTGTTCGACATCACCAAACTGAGCATGGATTTTGCCGATGTCGGCACTCGCGAGCATTGGGAGCGCGTGCTGGAGCAAGTTCGAAGCGGCGACATGCCGCCCGAGGACAAGCCGCGGCCACCGGAGCAGAGCACCCTTGCCGCCATGCGTTGGATTCGCGACCAAGTGGATGCCGCAGAACTCGCCCGCCGAGCCAAGGAAGGCCGCGTGGTGCTGCGGCGGCTGAACCGCGCCGAGTATGCCAACACCATGCGCGACCTGCTCGGTGTGGAGGTGGACTTGAGCGACCTGTTGCCACCAGACACCTCGACCAATGGCTTCGATAACCACGCCGCGCTTTTGCACACCTCCTCCCACCTGTTGCGCAACTACCTTGATGCCGCTGATCGCGTGTTGGATGAGGCAGTCGCCAACAAACCCAAGCCGTGGATTCTAAACAAGCGCTTTGACATCAAGGATGAGCGTACCGTGAAGCCAACGGGCAGCGTGTATCGCCACGTGCCTGATGGAGTGGCCATTTTTGCAGCATGGGAGTCGGCCAACATTCGTGTGACGATGTGGAACTTCCGCAGTCATGTGCGTGGCAGGTACCGCTTCCGCATCTCCGCCTATGCCATTCAAAACGAGGGCAAGCCCGTCACCTACCGGGTTACTGCCGGCACTTTGAAGGAGGTTACGGAAGAGAGACTGGTCGGGTACTTTTCTGTGCCGCAGGACAAGCCGACGGTGATTGAGTTCACCGAGCAGTTGGAGCCGGAGAACCGCATTCGCATCCTCGCCGAAGGCTTGCCCGCCACGCCGCCACAGATACAGGAGGTGGGGGCAGAGAATTACACTGGTCCCGGCCTGGTAGTGCAGTGGGTGGACATCGAGGGACCACTGCTCGAATCCTGGCCGCCACCCAGCCATCGCGCCTTGTTTGGCGATCTCAAACAGGAGCGCGTGGAACGCGAACGCTATGAGGTCGTCTCCGAGCAGCCGGTGGAGGATGCGGAGCGTCTCCTCACGGATTTTGCCCGTCGTGCCTTCAGGCGGCCAGTGTCAGCGGAGGAGATCCAGCCCTTCCTTTTGCGTGTAAGGAATGCCTTGGACAACGGGCGCAGCTTTGAGCAGGCCATGCGACTCGGGTTCAAAGGGATCCTCGTTTCGCCCGACTTCCTCTTCCTGCGTGAGCGCGGCCCGCGCCTCAATGACTTCGAGCTGGCCACTCGGCTTTCCTATTTCCTTTGGAGCTCGATGCCGGATGAGGAGCTTTTCCAACTCGCCGCTGCCAACCGGCTGGATCAGCCTGAGGTGCTGCGCGGACAGGTGGAGCGCCTACTGCGAGATCCCAAGTCGAACTCTTTCACAGAGCACTTCACCGGCCAATGGCTCAAGCTTCGCGCCATCGACGACACGCTGCCAGACCGCACCCTCTACCCCGAGTATGACGACATCCTGAAGACAGCGATGCTGAAAGAAACGAAACTCTTCTTTGATGAAGTGCTGCGCAATGACTTGCCACTTACCCACTTCGTCCACTCCGAGTTCACCTTTCTCAATGAACGCCTCGCGCGGCATTATCGTATCCCCGGGGTGCAGGGCATGGAGATGCGTAAAGTCACCTTGCCTCCGGGCAGTCATCGCGGTGGCTTGCTCACGATGGGGAGCATCTTGAAGGTGACGGCGAATGGCACCACCACCTCGCCCATCATTCGCGGCTCCTGGGTGTTGGAGCGTATCCTCGGAACACCGCCGCCGAAACCTCCGCCGGATGTCGAGGCCATCGAGCCGGACATCCGTGGTGCCACCACCATCCGTGAGCAGCTTGCCAAGCATCGCGACGTCTCAAGCTGCGCCAGCTGCCACAAAAAGATCGATCCACCTGGGTTCGCGCTGGAGAGTTTCGACGTTATAGGCGGCTGGCGCACGCACTACCGCGCCACTGGTGAGCCGCGCCTCATCGACGGCCGCCGTCGCCGCTACTGGGACGGTCCCGCCGTTGATCCCGCTGACGTCACGCATGATGGCCGCCGCTTTGAGAACATAGATGACTACAAGCAACTCTTGCTGGAGGACAAAGACCAGCTCGCCCGCAACCTGGCCGAAAAGCTCCTCGCCTATGGCACAGGTGCCGCCCCCACGTCCACCGACGACACCCAGATTGAGAACATCATCGCCCGCGTGCGAGACAGCAACTTTGGCTTCAAGACGTTGATCCACGAGGTCGTGCAGAGCGATCTCTTTCAAACCAAATAGAATCATGAACATGCACCGCCGCCACTTCCTCCGCACTACGGGCGTCACTTTAGCGCTTCCTTGGCTGGACAAGTTTTCCATCGGTCATGCCGCTAGCGCTTCGCCGACACCACGCCGCATGATCTGCATCTGCGCCCCGCTGGGTTTTTATCCTGAGCACTTCTTTCCCAAGGAGGCTGGCAAAGAGTATGCACTCTCACCCTATCTCGACATCCTCAGGGACCACCGCCACGACTTTACGGTGATCTCTGGTCTGCAGCACGCGGGCATGGGCTCCAGCTTTGCCCATCAGGCCTCGGCCAGTTTTTTGACCGGAGTACCGGGCGCAGGCAGGCCGGGCTTTCGCAATGCCGTTTCGCTGGACCAGTTTGCCGCCGAGCACATTGGCAGGCAGACCCGCTTTCCCAGTCTCGTGCTCTCGGGAGAAGGTTCCGGCGGCCTTTCATGGACGCGCACCGGGGCGCTGATCCCCGCAGACAACTCGCCCTCCAAGGTCTTCGCCCGCCTTTTCCTTGAGGGTGACTCCAGAGAAGTAGAGCAGCAAATGCGACGGCTGGAGGATGGGCGCAGCATTCTCGATGACGTCCGCTCACAGGCGAAATCCATGCTCTCAGGCCTAGGCAGAGAGGACCGTGACAAGCTGGATGAATACCTCACCAGCGTGCGTGAACTGGAGCAGCGCATGGTCAATGACGAAAGTTGGGCGCGGAAACCAAAACCGAAGATCGACGTGAAGCCGCCGCAGGACATCCAGAATGCTGCTGACCTCATTGGCCGCACGCGCCTGCTCTTTGACCTGAGCCATTTGGCTTTGCAAACGGAATCCACTCGACTCATCACCATCATGCTCGCTGGCAACACGCAGGTGCCACCGATTGAGGGCGTATCGCTCGGCCATCATGACCTCTCCCATCACGGCAAGGATCCCAGCAAGCTCTCGCAGTTGCAAATCGTCGAGCAGGAGACGATGAAAACCGTGCGCGACCTTCTCACGAAGCTCAAACAATCCCAGGAGTTCGATTCCAACCTGCTCGATCGCACCAGCGTCTTTCTCGGCAGCAATCTCGGTGATGGCAGCAGTCACTCTACCAAAAACTTGCCAGTGCTGCTCGCCGGTGGTGGTTTCAAACACGGCCAGCACTTGGCATTCGATCCCGACAATCCACCTCCGCTGTGCAATCTCTTCGTCAACATGCTCCAGCGCATGGGCATCGAGACCGATCAGTTTGGCACCAGCACCGGCACGCTCGCGGGCTTGGAGATGAAGCAAGCGTGAGAAGACGCCAATGAACCTACCCATTCACCTGACCGGACGAACGCTGCGACTTGCCGGCGTGACACGACTCCTCCTCCTCCCCGTCCTCTCATGCACGCAGCTTGCCTGCGGCGCTTCGTATCAGCCGGACTGGGCTGAAGTCGCTCCACGGCGTGTCATCACTCATGCAGGCGGTGACGGAGCGGCTCTGGTGAAGGCGGTGGCGGCATTGATGCCTGGGGACAAACTGGAGATCGCAACCGGCACCTACAACGTAGAGCGCATGTGGGATGTGCGCGTCAGCGGCACTCGAGAAGCACCCATCTGGATCACGGCAGCGGAGGGCGCTGCGGTGATCATCACGCGTCCGGACGACAGGCAGAACGTCATGAACATCGGCCAGGGAGCTGCCGTCTCGTTCCTGTGCGTGCGGGGGCTGGAACTCACCGGCGGCAGTCATGGCATGAGGCTTGGGCGTTGCGAAGAGGTTTGGATTGACCAGTGCCACATTCATCACACGGGCGGAGTCTGCCTCAGTGCGAACAGTGCTGATACGCGGCGGCTCTTTCTCACCCGCAATCACATTCATCATGGGGCGGGCCATGCTGAGGGAATGTACCTGGGGGCCAACGACGCCGCCCACATCATGAGCGAGAGCGTGATCGTGATGAACCACATTCATGACTGCCGGGGTGATCAGGGTGATGGCATCGAAGTCAAGCAGGGTTCATGGGGCAATCTCATAGCAGAGAACCATATCCACGACACGAACTACCCCTGCATCACCGTGTACGGCACCGCCGGGAAACCAGTGAACATCATTGAGCGAAATCTTTGCTACCGAAGTGGCGACCGCGTGATGCAGGTGCAGGGAGAGGCCATCGTGCGCAACAACGTGCTCATCAATGCGGCAGGGTCCGGCTTTGCCAGCACGGATCATCAAGGCAGGACAACGCGCCTTCAGGTGGTGCACAATACCATCGTCAACATTGGCCACGCTTTCAGCGGCGGATCGTGGAATGATCGTGAGAGCATGGTCTTGGCGAACAACATCCTCTACTCTCGAGACAAGGATGCGCTGCACTTTCCCAATGGCAGCCAAGGGGTCACCATCCGCGGCAACGTCGTCTTTGGCAGAGGGGAAAAGCACGGCTCTACGGTTGGACGTGGACTCGAAGATCTGCCGGGTGTGTCCTGGGAGGGCGATCGCCATGACGCCACGCCGGCGGAGGATGCGCCATTTCACAAGGCCGACGCCGAGTTTTTAGTACCCTCCGATTTCAAAGGCCAGCCACGCAGCCTTAACACAAGCGGTGCCATCTCACCCTGACGAACCATGAAGACAACAACGCTGATGCTCCTCGCCTGTGCGACCATCGTACTGGCACAGCACCCCCATCTTCCTACCGGGCCGAATGCGGATCTCGGTGGCGTCTCTCTCATGCCCCTGGAGGATGAGTGGAACCGTGATGTGTCGAAGGACGAGGTGGATCCGCTTAGCGATGCGATCATCTCCTCCATAGGCGCTGAGACGCCGCTGCATGAGGACTTTGGTCTCATGTGGAAAGGGGCACCTGCCGGCATTCCCTATTACGTCATCAGCGGAGAACAGCCCAAGGTAATAGTGACTTTTGAATATGCAGATGAGAGTGATCCCGGGCCATATCCCATCCCGCCGGATGTTCACATCGAGGGCGGCCCACAGAGCGAGGGTGACCGCCATGTGCTCGTGCTGGATAAGGACAACTGGAAACTTTACGAACTCTTCAATAGTTTCCCGCTAGAGGGCGGGAAGTCGTGGAAGGCCAGCAGCGGTGCCATCTTTGACCTCAGGAATCCGAAACCACGCCCGGCCGGGTGGACGAGTGCTGACGCCGCCGGTTTGCCGATTTTGCCTGGCCTAGCCCGGTATGACGAAATCTGCGGCGCAAAGAAACTCACGCACGCACTGAGATTCACCGTGAAAAAGAGCCGACGCGCCTACGTGCCACCCGCGTCGCACTTCGCCAGCCCGCACAGGGATGAAACCCTGCCGCCCATGGGTATGCGGGTACGACTGAAGGCCAGCTTTGACACCTCCAAGTTCACCGGACCTGCTAAAGTGATTCTGGAGGGACTGAAGACCTACGGCATGATCCTGGCTGACAATGGAGGTGACTGGTACATCAGCGGTGCACCGGATGATCGTTGGAAGCACGAGGAACTGCTTCCCATCCGCAAAGTGAAGGGAAAAGATCTGGAAGTGGTCAAGATGGGGCCGGTGACCACACGATAAGCCGAGCGAAAGAGCGGGAAGAAGGTGGCTGCCACGCACGTAGTGCTGCGCCCCAACATGAAATCCATCCTCACCACCTTCATTCTGGCTATACTTGGCACGGCTGCCTTCGCAAAAGTGGAGCGTATTTGGATGACGCATCAGTCTCCTGACAACTCTCGGATCGTCATTTCATGGGAGACAACGAACGCCGGCGATTCAGTCGTGGAGTTTGGCACGTCTCCCCAGCTTGGCGAAAGCGTCCGCGTGGAGGGTGCCCGCACGCTTCACCACGTGGAGATACCGATTCCTCAGAAGGACGTCACCTACCACTACCGCGTGAAGAGCGGCGACCAGGTTTCTGACATTGATACGTTCAAAGGCTATCCCTCGAACAAGCTCCGCATCGCCGTCGTGGCGAACATTCGTGCGGACGCAAAGTTGAACTTCGATGCCATCCGCAAGGATGACCCGCATCTGTTGCTCTCGTCCGGCGACACCGCCATGCAATATCAGTTCGCCACGCAGGCTGACAAGGAGGCTACCCGGTCTCACAGCACAGCTATCGACACCCAGGCGGATCTGTTTCGGAGCACGCCTCTGATGGTCTCGCTGGGGAATCTCGACCGCAAAATTCGTCCCAATGGCCTGAGCATGGAAGAGCCTGGCTACGATATCTCCGCCACTGGCTACCGGAAGTTCTTCGCGCTACCGGGAAAAGAATGGATCTGGGCGTGGGACGTGCCGGACCACGATCTGCGCATCATCAGCGTGGACATGAACCACACCGGAGACTTCGGCAAACCGAATCAATCCTGCCATGCCTTTGACAAAGACTCCGAGCAGTTCAAATGGTTCGAGGAGACCATGAACGCCACGGACGCCGGTTTTGTGATCACGGTTTACGGTGAGACGAGCAGCACGGTGCGCCGTCATGCTGAAGGGGGCTGGAAGCGTTTGATTGAAAAGGGCACCATAGCCATCTCGGGTGAGTGCTACCACGCCGAGCGCACCGTCGTGGATGGCATGACGTATTACAACAGCTCAGTGCGGGGAAACGGAACGTTTGGTCATGACCCCAATGCGGCATTCTCCGACAAGTCAGCAAGCTACAAGCTCATCACTCTGGATCGGGGCGCAGGCACCATGACCGTCGCACTCAAGGCGCTCGATGACGGACGCGTGCTCGACGAGCAAACCTTTTCCAAACGCGCTCGATGAGAACGACCCTGCTTCTCGCCGTGGCCCTGGCGACTTCTGCCGCTGCGGCTGATAGATCCACCCTTTTCCAGGTGGAAGGCATGGAGTGTGCCAGTTGCGTTTACTTGGTGCAGCAGGCACTCACCGAAGCAAAGGGTGTAAAGCAGGTGGCTGTGGATCAGGGGTTTCTCGGCGGCACGGCCAAAGTGCAGTATGACGCCGCCAAAATCACGGAGCACCAGATAGCCCAGACCGTACGCGAGGCAGTGCAGCTTCATGGAAAGCCCTATCTGGCCACGCTGGAAATCCAGGTACCTGGTTATGCTTCGCAGGTGAACGCCGCAAAAATTCAGTCCTGGTTCACGGAGTGGAAGTCTCTCCTCGACCTCGTGGTCGTGGACGAGGCAAAGGGCCGTTTGCTCATCCGGTTCAAGCCACTGGAAGAACAGGCGGATGGCAGCTTCCCTCCAGGCTGGTCTTTGGAAAAACTGACGAGCAGGCTGGACGCCCTGAAGCTCGCTTGGGAGATCATTGAGCCGCGCCCGTTATGAGCTGGGCTGCTTCAGACTGTGGAGCAGTGTCAGAATTTGTGTGGTGATCTTGGCTGAAGCTTCCCGTTCCACACGGTTGGTGCCCAGCCACGTTTCGTAACCGCCCAGGTCAAGCTGCGGCGGCGTAGGGAGGTAGCCATAGCTGCCATTGGCCAGTTCAATGGTGAACGTGCTGGCAAACGGGCTTCTGCTCTTGATCTCAAGCCCTGTCTCGGTGAATACCTCAAACGGAATCGCTGCTATGCCGAGTTCACCAATGCGGAAGGCTTGCATGACACAGTTCACCGTATCTGGCTTGGCATCCCGCGCCGCCAGAGTGCGTTCTGCGTAGGGCCGCTCCAGGCGGTGAATCTCCACAGCTCCGGCTGGCTTCTTGAGCACAGCCTCTGCCCAGGCCACCATCTCCGGCGTAGGACGGCGTACTGCCAGCTCCAGGTCTGCCGCTGCGGCACCCAGAGATACCCAGGACTCGTGCTTCATTTTCTCACGAACGCGCAGCACCTCTGCGGCTAGGTCGCCCGCCACGATTTTGATCTTCTCATACGGCTCCCGCTTCACCGCAGGCGTTTTGCCGCTGTAGTCGTTGTTGTTTACATCTCCGCAGGGACCATTAGCCAGCAGGCCAACGACCGGCGGATGCTCAGGACCTGCGGCCAGGCGCGCTTCGATGATGCTGCAGAACTCTCCAAAGTAGTCTGCGGAGACATGCTCACGGGGCACCCCACCCACGTAGTGCAGCCAGTAGTTCGCAAGAAGGGCTATTTGCCGTCCATCCAGGGCCTGAACTGAAAGACAGAACACTTCCGGATTAGTGGGACCTGCGGGTTCAGCGAGTTTCACCCTCAAGGTGCCGCCCGGGTTCATCACGGCGCGATCTTCTCCGCCGAAGGGATTCGGGCTGGTCATGCCCTCCTTCAGCTTCCAGCGGCGGTTGAACACATGCTGTGGCAGGCTGCCCGAGCCCCATGCCACCCTGGCCGGTTCCAGTTGGTTGAAAGCCCTACGAACTCCGTCCACCACACGAGAGATCAGCAGCTGCCGGTAGTTCAGAGCAGGGTCCGCATTCGAAAGCGCCGCGACGCTTGAATGCGTATGCGTGCCGGAAAACATCATGTGGGAAGGAGGAATGCCCGTGATGGACTGAATCTTCTGCTTCGCCTCATCCCAGACATCTCTGGCCAGTGAAATGGTATCAGCCACGACGAATGCCAGCTTGGTAGTACCGTCGTCCAATACGAGGCAGCGAGCATGAAGCTCATCATGCACGTGCGCAGCGATGGGGCGCGGGGCGAAGTTCCCCACGATTTCCATGCCCAGCGGTGGGGTGATGTTGCTGGTGGCTGCACCAGCCCTGAACTGGCGCTCAGGCACTTCTTGAGCAGAGGCACTCCACAACGCTGGAAGGAGAGAGAAGACAAGCAGACGAGTCATACAGACCACTACGGCCACTTTGTGATTGATCAGTCATGCTGATTTCGATTAGGCTTGTCCCGTGAAGCAGTTTGTTCTTCCTTTGTTTTGTTTGATCGTCGGCTTGCTGATGGGCACATGGTGGAGCAGCTCATTCAGGCAGGAGGCGGATGCCGATGTCTCACATGAAGCCGCTGTGCAGAACACAAGCCGGACTGCAGACGCGGACAGCCCAGCCACACCGGCTGCACAGGGCGGGTCAAGAAGCGCCCTTGCAGAGGTGGTCGGAGATTTCAGTCCAAAACGGGCACGGAAACTCGCTGAGACGTTGAGCCTGGAGGAGATCACCGCAGGACTCACCGACTTGTCGTCAAACAAACTGGATGCGGGAGCCAAGTCCATGCGGATGGAACTCATGCGAGCCTGGGCAATACGGGATGTCGGCGGCGCCTGGAAAGCCGCCATGGCCATGCCGGAGACTTTGGACCGTGCAACGCTTCTTGGAACGGTAGCTTCGGTGCAGGCACAGAGGAGCCCTGAGGCGGCGGTGAAGCTCCTCATGTCTCTGGCAAAACCGGCCGAACGACGGCGAGCGTTTGTGACCTTCTTTGACCAGTGGGGGAGAGCTGACCCCAAGGCCGCCGTGGCCTACCTGAATGACCATCCCGAACTGCCTGTGGATCAGTTCATGACTTCAAGTATCATCAGCACGATTGCTGCTCGTGACCCCTTCCTTGCAGCAACGCTCGCCCTGTCCGTCCCGGTGGGAACTTTCGACTCGGCGATGACTTCGGTGATGAGCGCCTGGACAGAGGCGGACGCTGCCGCCGTGCGAAGATGGATCGGCTCGTTGAAGGACAGCCAGCAAAAAGATCGTGCTCTAAAGGCATTTGTGAGCGCCAGAGCTCTGGCTGATCCGAGGCTGGCCATGGAAGAGGCCGGGCAGATCACTGCCTCAGACATGCGTCACGACGCACGGCGCTCCATCCTTACCAACTGGTTGCGCACCGACCCACTGGCAGCGAGCAGCTTCCTCGCCAGCGAAGAAGGCCAGAAAGCCAGCACTGGCATGGAGATTTACCTCTCCAGTGCCTTGGCTGAACTCACCATGCAGGAGCAAAATGAAGTGTTGGCCAGGCTGCCAGAGGGCCAGCTCAAGCAAGGGCTGCTGGCGGGCATCATTCGCAACGCCTCGGCCAAGGGAAACTACGCCCAGGTGGTTCAGATCCTCAACTCCATGCCTGACTCCAGAGAGCGTGACCGCTCACTTCATGAGCTTGCCATCAACTGGAGCAAGAACAACGCAAAAGCCGTAAGCGACTGGATAGACAAACAGCCGGACTCTTCGGACCGGGATGTGCTCATGGCGGGGTACTGCGTCACACTCGCCTCTCACGATCCACAGGCAGCGCTCAAGCTTGCAGGCTCCATCCCTGATCCCGGTGTGAAAACGGCGGCGCTGAAGAACGTGTTCCTCCGCTGGAACCTGGCGGCACCAGAAGCGGCAAAGGCATGGCTGGCGGCCACGGCAGACATTCCCGCCAAAGAGAAGTCAGCGCTTGAGTCCCTGAGCAAAATCGGCGGCTCCTACTCCACCACGCCCAACGTCCAGCAGCGGCGGTGACTTGGAACCGCCATTTTCCAGCGGTGGAGCGGTTGCAATCTCCGGCAGGCCGGGCACTATGGCAGGCTCATGTCACACGCACTGGACATTCAACGCATCGCCACGCTCTCCCGGCTCAGGCTCACCCCGGAGGAGGCTGCCAGCTACGAGGCGCAGCTTTCCAAAATCCTCGACCACATGGACGTGCTCGGTCGGCATGATCTTGACGGCGTAGAGCCCAGCGCTCATGCCATGCCCGTCTATGACGTGTGGAGGGAGGACGCCGCAAGGCCGGGCTTCACGGCGGAGCAAGCGCTTTCCAACGCGCCTCGAAAGTCCTCGGACCAGTTCATGATCGGCAAGGTCGTTGAGTAACTCTTTTCTGCATCCAACTCACGTGTCTCTCTCAAAGGAAACCATCACATCACTCCGCGCCCGGCTAGTCAAAGGTGAAATCACCGCCCGTGACATCGTCACCGACCTCGCAAGGACCATCGAGCAGCGGAACGAATCCATAGGTGCCTATCTCAGCGTGGATGTGGAAGCCGCGCTGGCAGAAGCGGACAAGGCGGACCTCTCACGCCCACTTGGAGGCGTCCCAATCGCCATCAAGGACAACATCAACGTCTCCGGGCAGCCCTGCACCTGCGGGTCAAAAATCCTCGCTGTCAACTATACGGCACCCTACGACGCCACGGCTATCACGAAGCTACGTGAGGGCGGTGCTCTGCCGATGGGGCGGCTGAACATGGATGAGTTTGCCATGGGCTCCTCCACGGAAAACTCCGCACTCGGCGTGACGCGCAACCCGTGGGACACCGCGCGCATTCCCGGTGGTTCGAGCGGTGGCTCGGCTGCCAGCGTGGGCGGAGACCTCGCCATCGCCGCGCTTGGATCTGACACGGGTGGCTCTATCCGCCAGCCTGCTGCGCTCTGTGGTTGTGTGGGGGTGAAGCCCACTTACGGTCGCGTCTCCCGTTACGGGTTGGTGGCTTTTGCGTCTTCTCTGGACCAGATAGGCACTTTTACCAAGACGGTGGAAGACTCTGCTCTGCTGCTGAATCATCTCTGCGGGAAGGACATTCAGGACAGCACCTCACTCAACGCCGACGTGCCGGACTTCACTGCGGGGCTTCGGGATGGTGTCAAAGGTCTCCGCATTGGCCTGCCGAAGGAGTATTTCATCGAAGGTACGCACCCTGGCGTGACCGCAGCCGTTGAGAGGGCGGTGGAACACTTCAAGACCCTGGGCGCAGAGCTGGTGGACATCTCCCTGCCGCATACGGATGCGGGCGTGGCCACCTACTACATCCTGGCTCCCGCAGAAGCGTCTGCGAATCTTGCACGATTTGACGGCGTGCGTTACGGGCACCGCACCGCTGTGCAGGGTGATCTTTTGGACCACTACATGAACACCCGTGCGGAGGGCTTTGGTCCGGAGGTGAAGCGCCGCATCCTGCTGGGCACCTACGTGCTGAGCAGCGGCTACTACGACGCCTACTACGTGAAGGCGCAAAAGGCACGCACCCTCATTCGCAATGACTTCGAAGAAGCCTTCAAGCAGGTGGATGTGATCCTCTCGCCCACAGCGCCCTCCCCTGCGCACAAGCTTGGTTCCCTGCGAGACAACCCTCTGCAAATGTACCTGGAGGACATCTTCACCATCGCGGCAAACCTGGCCGGTCTGCCAGCCATGAGCGTGCCTTGCGGCCTGGTGCAGGAGGGTGAAAGCACCCTGCCTGTGGGGCTTCAGCTCATCGGACGCGCGCTGGATGAGAGCACCATGCTCCGAGCGGCCTATGCTTACGAGCAGAGCACGGACTGGCATCTCAAGCGGCCTTGAAACAGCATCGAGCGACGCGCGTGCGCGTAGCGTCAAGCGATCACCTGCCGGATGACGTGGCCGAAGTCACGCTCAAGGCGTTTGCGACCGGGTATCTCCAGCTTGTGGGGATTCAGACCCAGTAGGTGCAGGATGGTGGCATGCACATCCGTGACGTAGTGAGGGTGCTCCACGGCATGGAAGCCCAGCTCATCCGTGGCACCGTGGATGGTGCCGCCCTTTACCCCACCTCCCGCCATCCAGATGCTGAAACCGTAAGGATGGTGGTCGCGGCCGTCACTGCCCTGCGTGCCGGGGGTTCGCCCGAACTCCGTGGCAAAGACTACCAGCGTGTCCTCCAGCAGGCCACGCCGCTTCAGGTCCTTTAGCAGCCCGGCCACTGGCTTGTCCACTTGCTGAGCAAGCGCGGAATGGTTCTTTTTGAGACCGGAGTGGGAATCCCATGCGCCAGCCGCTCCGTCACCGTGCTGAATCTGAATGAAGCGCACGCCCCGCTCCGCCAGACGCCGTGCTACTAGGAGTTGGCGGGCAAAAGGTTCCGTCACCTTCTCATCAAGTCCGTAGAGGCGTTTGGTCTCCTCGCTTTCATCATCGAGATTCATCGTCTCGGGTACGGCGGTCTGCATCTTGAAGGCAAGCTGGTAGCTCTTCATGCGGGCCGCCAGCGTCTTGTCACCGGGATACTGCTCGGCCGCCAGGGCATTGAGGCGGTGAACGAGGTCGAACTGGGCAGCCTGAGACTGCTGCTCGATCTGGAACTCCGGCGAGGCGAAGGTGAGGGGATTCTTCGGGTCCACCTTCAGGTTTACTGCGTCGAAGGCTGGCCCCAGGTAATGGCCATCGCGGATGTCGAAGAAACGCGGCCCCATGTTGACGAATGAGGGCAGATTGTCCGTCATGGAGCCAAGTCCATAGGTTACCCAGGCACCCAGGGTGGGCACTCGCGGCTCGAGCATGTGGCGACCGCTGTGGAACTGTACCTGAGCGCCGTGATTATCATCCGTGGTCCACATGCTGCGGATGAAAGCGATCTGGTCCGCGCATGATCCGATGTGGGGGAACCAGTCGCTGATCTCTGCGCCGCACTCACCGTAGCGCTTCCACCCTGTTTGAAGGGGGTAGATGACATTGCGCTGCTTGCCATTCGCATCATTGACCACCACGACGCGGACGTTCTTGAGCTTCTTCGGGTCCTGCACGTCGGCGTAGGGTGTCTCGCTGATGCTTTTTCCGGCATAGCGATTCAGCATGGGCTTGGGGTCAAAGCTTTCCATGTGGCTGACGCCGCCGCGCATGAAGAGCCAGATGACGCGCTTCGCCCGCTGCGGGATCATGGGCAGGCCATCTGGGGGCCGCCAGCCCGCCTCCGCCTTCAGCATGGAAGCTATGGCAATGCTGCCCAGCCCGCCCAGGATGTCGCGACGGAGGAAGGGTGTGGGAGGAAGCGGATGGTTCATCGCAGCGTCACGAAGTCGTTGTGGTTGAGGAGTGCTTGGACGAAGAGGGTGCGGTCCTGCCTCATGCTGGAGAGTCCATCCATGCACGTTTGCTGCTCGCTGGCGCTGGGTGCGCGCCCCAGGACGGCAGTGAATGAGCGGGTCACAAATGCTTCGGCAGTCAATGACTGGAAGCGGCTGGCCAAGCCGGCTGCCGAGTCGAAACTGAGCTGGCTGTTGGTCAGTGCCAGAGCCTGCTGAGGCACCACGCTTTCATTCCGCCGATAGCACTCCAGAACGTTCGCGTTGTCGAAGATGGAGAGAAAGCGGTGCTCGTCATTGGCGGTCTGTGCGAAGTAGAGGGAGCGTCTGGCGCTGGTCTCCAGCTTGACGGGGTTGATGCTGGGGCCGCCAGTCGTCAGGTCCAGCATTCCGGCTAGGTGAAGCATGCTGTCTCGCACCACTTGGCTCTCCATACGCCGTGGGTTCATGCGCCAGTAGAAGGCATTGTCCGGATCTGCCGTTAGTGTCGGTGCGGGTGCATTTAGTGCGGAGGAACTGCGTCCATACAAGTCTGAGAGCACCAGGGTGCGGTGGAGTTGCTTCAGGCTCCAGCCACTGTCCATGAATGCTACGGCGAGTGTGTCCAGAATGTCTTGATGCAACGGCGCAGGCGAGCGCCGCCCGAAGTCATCCACGTTTGCGACCAGGGGAGAGCCGAAGTGCCGCATCCACACTTGGTTCACCAGCACGCGTGCCGTCAGGGGATTGCGGCGATCTGCGATCCAACGTGCGAAGGCAAGCCGCCTTCCGGTACTCGTGGCGGGGTAGTGCTGCACTTTGGTGTGATCCGCGTCATCCGGCCCTTCCTGAGCCTTCAGGCTGGCTGGCAGGGGAGTGTAGGCCTCACCGGGGTCTGCGGTACGCTTTTCTGCTTGCTGAAGGGCGTCTTTGGCTGCCGCTACTTTTTTGTCCGCGTCCTTGGCCTTAGTGTCTCCCAGAGCTAGGGCTAGGTCAGCCCTGGCCCTTGCCACGCGGTAGTGAGCCTCCGCTTCAGCGGCGGCACGCGCGAGGGCCTTTTCCTCAGGGGACCGTTCGGCTGCGTGAACGGCGCGGATCATGGCTGGTTTGGCAAGCGCCGCTGCTAGGCTGGCCTGGGCTTCGAGTAGGGCGCTGCTGGCGAGGGAGGAAAGCTGGAAGTGATGATACTCCACATCGGCATCGAATGCAGTGAGTGCCAGAAGTCCGGTGCGTCTTGGCGCGGGCAAGTCAAACTTGAGGAGCGACTTCCCGTCCACGGCTGCCTGCACCGTTTGTCCCTGCACTGTGATTTCCAGCTTGTAGCGCTTGCCGTGCACGACTTGGAGCGGCACTCTTCCCGTGGCTGGGTAGGCGGGCTTTCCGGCTGTGGTCAGAGACACTTGCAGCTTGGAGTCGGCGGCGGCTCCGCTGAGATAGACGAGCACCTCATGGCCATCACCGATGTCAAAGGCGATGCCGGTGGACTTCCAGCGTTCGCCGCCGTGCAGGGTGAACTCAAGGCCCGCCGAGAAGTCCGTTGGCGGCGCGGACCGGAGCCGCAACATGCGCCGTTTTGCCCCCACGTCATGCTGGCGTAGGCCTGCTGCTGTCGTCGTCCACGAGCCGTCAATGACCTCCCAGCGCTCTGCGGAGAGTCGGGTGAACGGATCCTCTGCGAGAAGGGTGGCGGAGGACGTGGCGGCATCGGCCTTAGCCACGGCATCGAGCTTCCGCTTTGCCGAAGCGATGTCCGATTCCGCTGCGCGCAGGTGGTCTGTGAGAACGAATGGCAGCAGTGCGGGACGCTGCGAGGCGACGGGCAGTGGGACGGTTTGAGGTTTGAAGGATGCGAACTCAAGTACGCTCGGCACGCCGGGTGACATGGTCCTGGTCTTGTCCACATTGGCTTCATCGCCACGCACATGCCGCCATGTGGGCCGGTCCAGATGCAGGTCATAAACGCGCGGAAGTCCGTCTTTTTCAAGGTCCGTCACGCCTGGCAGCGGATCCAGCCGCACATGCAGCGGCTCGAAGACGGCGCGCATTCGGTAGTAGTCGTCGAACTCCACCGGATCGTATTTGTGGTCGTGGCACTTCACGCATTGCATGGTGAGGCCAAGAAACGCGCGGGAGGTGTGCTCCAGTGTGGCATCTAGCCATGTGGTGCGGTTGAAGAGGTAGTAGCTCCGCGCCAGAAAGCCCGTGGCGCGCAAGTTCTCCCTGTCCTCGGGTGCTAGCTCATCTGCGGCGAGCATCTGCACGATCATCTGGTCATAGCCCTTGTCTGCATTTAGCGACTCCACAATCCAGTCCCGCCAGTGCCAGAGATGCTTCTGGGAGTAGCGGAGCTGATCCCCCAGACCATACCAGTCACTGTAGCGCCAGAGGTCCATGAAGTGGCGCGCCCAGCGCTCGCCGTATTGCGGTGTGGAGAGCAGATGATCTACGACGCGCCGTCTGGCCGGCGGGGAGCTGTCTTTCATGAATGAAGCCATGTCCTCCAGCGAGGGCGGCAGGCCTATGAGGTCCAGGTACACCCGGCGCAGCCAGACCTCAGGCGGAGCCTCCGGCTGGGGTGAGAGCTGGTTCGCCTCCAGCCGTGCTGCCAGCAGGAGATCCATGGATTTGCCTGCGGACTTCGGTGGTTGGTAAGCCCAGTGTGTGCGTGGATCGGCCTCGGGTTGTTCATCGGCAGGGGCAGGAGCACCGGCGGCTATCCAGGCCTTGAGTTTGGCTACTTGGTCCGCGTTGAGAAGCGACCCCTCACCCTCTGGCGGCATACGATCATGCTTGTCGGTGGTGGTGACCCTCTCAAGGAGCAGAGGAAGCTCGCCAGTCAGGATGTCACCACTCTCCCCACCCTTCCTCATGGCCGCCGCCGTATCCAGCCGAAGGTCCGCCTTCTGTTTCAGCGCACCGTGGCAGGAGAAACAACGCTCCTGAAGCAGCGGCTTGATGTCCCTATGATAATCCACCCCCTTCGCCGGCACGGCCCCAGCGCAGACTGCCAGCGCCAGCAGCCGCAGAGGAAAGGAATGGTGACGGAGCCTCATCGAAATGAACGGTGCAAACCTACGCCCGGGGAGATGGGTGATCTTTTTCCAAAAGTGGAAGAAGTGAGCGCAAAAGCGCCCGGTTTAAGAATCCGCGCTTTACGTTGAATAGACCCGGCGCGACGTTCGTCTTTGCTTGTGACTCCGAACGATATGCCGTCCACCACCGTGCCTGCCGACGCTGGGGACGTTTCCGACCATGAACTCGTGAAACGCGCCCAGAGCGGTGATGCCCGCGCATTTGATGCGCTGGTGACGAAGTATCGGGGAAGGGTGTTTGCCATGACTTGCAGCCTCGTACAGAACCAAGATGATGCATGGGACCTCGCGCAGGAGGCTTTCATCAAGGCTTGGCGTGCGCTGGGTAGCTTCAAGGGAGACTCCAGCTTCTACACGTGGATCTACCGCATCGCCCATAACGGCGCTTACGACTGGCTGCGGAAGCGGCGGCTGGATTCCGCAGGCGAGTTTGATGACAACTTGGCCAGCCACCAGCCTGACCCAGCGGCGGAAGCGGTGCCGCATCCGGTGCCGCGGCCTGACCAGGCGATGAGCCACGGTGAGCTGAAGGCGCGCATTCAGGCGGCCATAGCACAGCTGACACCGGATCACCGCACCGCTATCCTGCTGAAGGAGGTGGAGGGTCTGAAGTATCAAGAAATAGCCGAGGTGATGGGCACCTCCATCGGCACGGTGATGAGCCGTTTGTTCTATGCCCGAAAGAAACTGCAGGAACTCCTGAAAGACGCTTATGAACCCGACACATGACGAGGAAAATCTGATCCGCTGGCTGGATGGCGAGATGGATGAGGCGGAGAGGGCACGCTTTGAGGCGCGCCTGAAGTCCGAGCCTGCGCTGAATGCGGAGGCCATGAAGCTGCAACAACTCGGCAGCCTGCTCAAAGAGCACCTTCCGCAGCCGGGCGACATTCCGAACCCGGACTTTTTCAACGCGCAGATCCAGCGCAGCATCGAGGAGATGCGGCAGACCGAGCAGCGGAGGGCTGTGCCGGAGCATCGCGGAGTGCTCGGTTGGCTGAGACTGCCGTGGCTGATCGCGGGTGCCTCGGCGACGATCGCCTTGTTCGTGCTTACGAAGCCACAGGTCTCCTCCGTTGGCAGTACAGAGGTGGTGCGCACCTATGCGCCGGACCCTGGTGTGCACGTGCGCGTGGTGACGGCACCTGAGGCTAATGCCACGGTACTGATGCTGGACGGACTGCCGGAGCTGCCAGCGGCGACGCCCTTGGTGGGCTTCAAGGTGCACCGCACGGAGACGGACCCGCGCGGGGCGCTTACGACGATGTTCTCTGCGGACAACCAGGTGCTCGTGGTGCTTGCGACGGACGCCCGCAACCAGCCAAAGCTGTATGCGCGCTAGACTGGCCAGTCTCAGCCTGCTGCTGGCCCCGGTGCTGGTCTGTGCCCAGGCACCGGCACCTCCTGCCGGTAAGCCTGCCACAGATGGCAAGGTGTGGGGAGCGCTCATCTACGCCAGTGCAGGAGAAGCGGCACCACTGCCGAATGCCGTGCCTGCCGAGCTGGCGGACCTTTCTGCACGTCTGGGGAAGGTGTTCAACCACACGCGGTATGAGCTGCTGGGCCAGCATACGCAGGATGTCTTTCGCCAGTATGAGAGCTGGGTGGTTCCCTCAAAGGATCTCTTTCTCAAGGTGGACTCCAAGGGGCCTGTGGATGGCGAGCGTGATGCGATGAACCTGGGCGTCCAGTTCTGGCAGGGGGAGAATGTGCTGGTGAAGACGGACGTGGTCCTGCGGCGTGGGAGTCCGCTCTTTGTAGGGGGGCCGAAGTGGCGGGACGGGCAGCTTATCTTTGTGCTGCTGCTGACCAAGGTGGAGTAGCACGCAAGTGGTGCTGGTGCAGCGTCAGACTCCGGCTAGAGGAGAGGCATGAAAGTCTCCACCATCCTTGTTGCCTTCTCCCTCTGCTGCCTCGCTCTTTGCGGGTGCTCTCAGCAAAGGGGCAACTCGGCAGATGCCGGCAGCGTGTGGGTAGTAGAGAGCAAGACCGCCAGGCTGTATCTGTGTGGCACCATTCATCTTCTGCGCGCCCAGGACTATCCGCTGCCTGCCAGCTATGAGATGGCTTACGCGGCGAGTCAGAAGCTCGTATTTGAGCTTCCTCCCGGTGCTGATAAAGGGGCGCAGCTGGCCAAGCAAATGGCTGATGCGGGCCGGATACGAGACGGACGCACGCTTTTTGAAATGGTGGATCAGGCCACTGCCGATGCCACTCGTGCATGGGCCAGGAAGCGCGGGGTGAGCATGGACTTGATGCGTGCATTCCAGCCCTGGTTTGCGGCACTGACGGTGGCGGCCACGGAGTATCAGGCCGCTGGGGCTGATCCGGGCCGGGGAGTGGACGTCTTCTTTGAAAAGCGAGCTGCCCAGGATGGGAAACCGGGTGAGGGGCTGGAGACGGTGAAGCAGCAGATTGATCTCTTCTCCACACTCCCTGAACCCATGCAGGCAGAGCTGCTGAGTCAGACGCTGGCTGAGGTGGAGGCGCTCTCCGGCCAGTTTGGAGCCATGGTGGCGGCATGGCGAAGTGGTGACATCGAAGCGCTCAACAAGTTGCTTTTTGAGGAGGCTGAACGCTATCCGGAGTTGATGAATGTGTTCCTCTTTCACCGCAATGAGGCATGGATGTCCCGGCTGGAGGGGCATCTGGCGGGCAAAGACACGGTCATGGTGCTCGTAGGGGCTGGTCATCTAGGCGGGGAACGCGGACTCATTGAGCTGATGCGCAAGCGCGGCTACGTGGTGAAGCCCTGCCTTTCGCCGTAGCCCGCAGCCTTGTTTCTCCACTGGTCTGCCGGCTGGACCAGTGAGAGATG
This sequence comes from uncultured Verrucomicrobiaceae bacterium, assembly GCA_964538625.1. GTDB lineage: Bacteria > Verrucomicrobiota > Verrucomicrobiia > Verrucomicrobiales > Verrucomicrobiaceae > JAEUHM01. Next base: position 87,990 of record CAZIGH010000007.1, on the reverse strand, counting down.
GTCGTGGCCCGCGTTGTGAGTGGACCATGCCCACACGCCGCCGTTTTCTCTCCAACACTGTCTCCGCGCTTGCCGTTCCCGCATTCGTCCGTGCTGCTGCTCCGGCTGCACAGGTGCTGGAGACGAAGATCATCTCTCAACAGCCGGAGCTCTACGCCGGCTGGCCCACGGTGGCGCGGCGTGCCAGCGGTGAGCTCTGGGTCACTTGGTCTGGTGGACGGGAGGCGCATGTGTGTCCCTTTGGTCAGGTTCATGCCATGACCTCCCGGGATGAAGGTCAGCACTGGTCTTTCCCCCGTGTATTGCATGACAGCGCTACCGATGACCGCGACTCTGGCGTTCTGGAAACCGCCAAGGGAACGCTGCTGGTGACTACGTTCACGTCCTTGGCCTACGTGCCCCACTTGGAGAAGCAAGCCTCTTTTGCCGAGCTGAAGCCGAAGGGTTGGGAGACTCAAGCGATGGCTCCTGAGCAGCTCGCGCGCTGGAAGGCCGTCCACGAGCGCCTGAATGATGAGGAGCGCAAAGCTGAGCTTGGGCAGTGGGTGCTGCGCTCCACGGACGGCGGACTGTCTTGGTCAAACCGCATCCCCTCCGTTGTAAACAGCCCGCATGGCCCCATCCAGCTCAAGGACGGTCGGCTCTTGTATGCGGGCAAGCAGCTCTGGACGGAGGACAAGAAGATAGGAGTGGCCGAGTCTAGGGACGATGGGCTGACATGGCAGTGGTTCTCTGAGATCCCGGCCCGGAAGGGGGATGCAGTGACGAATGCCTACCACGAGCTTCACGCGGTGGAAGCAGACGATGGAACGATCCTCGTTCAGATCCGCAATCACAATGAAGCAAACAAGGGCTGGACGCTGCAAACGGAGTCGAGGGACGGCGGTAAGACGTGGACTGAGCCGCACCCCATCTGCTTTGGCCTTCCATCTCATCTGCTCAAGCTGCGCGATGGCCGTCTGGTGATGACTTACGGCCATCGCCGCCAGCCATACGGTAACGAGGCGCGCATCAGCAGTGACCACGGGAGAAGCTGGAGTGACGCCATTACTCTTTCCGGTGACGGCATAGGCGGTGACCTTGGTTATCCCAGCACGGTGGAACTGGCAGACGGCACCCTGCTCACGGTGTGGTATGAGAAGATGAAGGACCTGAAGAACGCGGTGCTTCGCCAGGCGAAGTGGCGGCTGGGGTGATCCGGAGGGCGCTTATGCCAGCAGTTCCGTGAGCACGTGACCATGTACGTCGGTGAGGCGGAAGTCCCGTCCGGCGTGGCGGTAGGTTAGCTTTTCATGGTCCATGCCGAGCTGGTGAAGGATGGTGGCGTGCAGGTCATGCACTTCCACGGGTGACTCTAGCGGGTAACGGCCTATGTCATCCGTGGCTCCATGCACATGGCCAGCCCTGAAGCCACCGCCGGCGAGCCAGATGCTGAAGCAGTCACGATGATGGCCGCGTCCATTTTTTCCTTCCTTGCCTGGGGTGCGTCCGAACTCGGTGGCCCAGAGGACGATGGTGTCATCCAGCATACCGCGCTGCCTGAGGTCGGTGATGAGCGCGGCGGTGGGCTGGTCCACGTTATAAGCTAGGTCGGCGTGGTCCTTCATGTCGCTGTGGGAATCCCAGTTGGGGCGTGAACCTGTGTCGATGAGCTCGATGAACCGAACGCCTCGCTCTGCAAGACGGCGCGCCACCAAACACTGCCAGGCGAAGTCTGAGCCCGGACCTTTGGTGTTTCTGTCCAGGCCGTAGAGTTTGCGGATGTGCTCAGGCTCCTGCTTGAGGTCAAATGCCTCCGGTGCTGCCTGCTGCATCTGGAAAGCGGTCTCGAAGGATTTGATGCGTGCCGCGAGTGCCGTGTCATGGCTGCGTGAGGCGAGATGTTTGCGATTCAAGGTCTGCACCAGCTCTAGTTCCAGCGGCTGAAGCTGCTTTGCTTCGGCTGGCGAGGCGAGGTTGGCTATGGGATGATCTCCAGGTATGACGCGCGTACCTTGATGCGCTGCGGGCAGGAAGTCGCTGGCATACACTTGAGTACCACCGTAGGGCAGGTGAGGGCAGATGACGACAAAGCTGGGCAGGTTTTGGTTAAAGGTGCCGAGGCCGTAGCTGATCCATGAGCCCATGCTGGGACGTGCGAAGGTGGGCGAGCCGGTGTGCATTCCGAGTGTGGCTTCTGAGTGGTCGAAGTGGGAGGCCTTCATGCTGCGGATGAGGCAGATCTCGTCCATCACTTGGCGCAGGTGGGGAAAGATGCTGCTCACCTCGGTGCCGCAGGCCTTGTTTCGTGCTGAGCCGAAGAGGTTTCCCATGAGCTTCTCAGAACCGGTTCCGTCGCGGCCATTCTTAGTGGGCTTGGGGTCAAAGGTGTCAATGTGAGACACGCCACCGGTGGCGTAGATCATGATCATTCGTTTCGCGCGTGCTTTCATGTGGGGCCGACGCGGAGCGGAGGGGTCTTCTGCGGCGAGAAGCTCTGATAGCAAACCCGGCATGAGGAGCGAGCCGGCCAACATGGAACGGCGGGTAAGCACGGGGGAGAAGTAGGGGACGGTGTTCATGTTTTCAGTCCAGGTAAAGGAACTCGTTCAACCTGAGAAGACTGCGCACGAGGCTGGTCCACGCGGCGGCACTATCCTGGGTTTGGTTTTCAACGTGCCGAAGATGGGCGAGAAGGAGCTGGCTTTCGTCCTCCGCCGGGGGGCGGGCGAAGAGGGTGAGAAAGGTGTCTTGCAAGCGCTGACGCTCGCTGAAGGGCTGCTGCGAGAGCTTGCTGCCCAGCCGCTGCGCCTGCTGATGAAGCACTTCGTCATTGGCAAAGAAGAGTGCCTGAAGGGCGGTGACTGAGCTGTCGCGTTTCGTGGTGCATACATTCGGGTCTGCGCCGTCAAAGTTCTGCATGTAGGGCTGCGCGGTGAGGCGCTTGATCATTTGGTAAACGCTGCGCTTGGGCATAGGGTAGTCCGCTTTGAATGGGTGATGCTGGGTGTATTTCCACTCTTTGCTGGGAGGGATGGGGTGAGGTTTTGTCTGGGGTGTTAGGTCCAGAGAGCCGCCTGCGAAAAGGAGCGTGTCGCGGAGAGACTCTGCATCCAGCCGCTGGCGGTTGTGCTTCCAGTAGAAGGTGTTTCCCGGGTCACTGGCCATGTTGTCCTCAGTGTCTTGTGAGGAGAGTTGCCAGGTCCGTGAGGTGAGGATGCGGCGGTGCAGATGCTTCAGAGACCAGCCGTTGCGCATGAAGTCTGCCGCCAGCCAGTCCAGCAGTTCGGGGTGTGTGGGCTTGTCCCCGCGCAGTCCGAAGTCGCTCGTCGTGGGCACAATGCCGGTGCCGAAGTGGCGCTGCCAGACGCGGTTAACAATGACGCGGGCGGTGAGCGGATTCTTTTCGTCCGTGATCCAGCTTGCGAGCTGAAGCCTTCCACTCTGCTTCTGTGCCTGCTGCGGCAGATGTTGGCCGCCCAGGATGTCCAAAAACTTGCGCGGCACTTCTGCACCAGGGCGCTCAGGTTCCCCCTTGATGTGGATGGCGGCATTCTTGACGGTGCCCTCTGAGACGGCGTAGGCGGTGGGGATGATGGGGAGTTTTTTCAGGTGTGCGGCGAGCTGTTCACCTGCATTTCGAGCGCGCTTGAGCATGGAGTCGAGCTCGCCCTTTCGGCGTCGCTGTTCGTCCAGTGTGGAGGTCTTCTCCTGTCGGGCGTTTTCTTGTGCCATTTCCTCGCAGCGCGTGAGTGCTCGTTGCAGTTCCTGGGTGAGCCGCTGCGTTTCTTTCTGAAAGGGTTTCCACTTCACCGCCACTTCATGGGGGGGCACCAGCGGCACGAAGTCATGCTGCGTTTGGAAGAGTTCGATGCCGGGGAACGGATACCGCGTGCTGGCCAAGATGCCGTAGAGTCCGTAGTAGTCCCGCGTGCTGATGGGGTCAAACTTGTGGTCGTGGCAGCGGGCGCAGCTGACGGTGAGGCCCATGACGGTGCGCCCGAGATTGTCCAGCGTGTCTTCTATGGTGAGGTGCCAGGGGTAGCGTTCCACTAGTGATCCGAAGCGGCGGGCCATGGCTAGGTAGCCGGTGGCGATGACGAGGCGGTTGCGCTCACTCTGATCGGCTGCCGGTAGCAGGTCGCCTGCGAGTTGCTCGGTGAGGAAGCGGTCATAAGGGAGGTCCGCGTTGAGGCTGTCGATGATGTAGTTGCGGTAGAGATAGGCCTGCGGGATGGGGAAGTCCGAGTTGTCTCCTGCGGTGTCTGCGTAGCGCACCCAGTCCATCCAGTGGCGGCCCCAGCGCTCGCCGTAGTGGGGGCTGGCCAGCAGGCGCTCAATCATTTGGTCAGTTGTAACACCATGCTGCATGAGGGAGTCCAGATCTTCCCGGGAGGGCGGTAGCCCGGTGAGGGTGTAGCTGAGGCGCCGCAAGAGGACTGTCGGCGGTGCGTCATCTACTGGGCGGAGGCCTGCCGTTTCGCGCTTGGCCTGGATGAAGCGGTCCACTGGGTTCCGTGCCCAGCGTGCGTCCCTCACATCCGGCGGTTCCACCACACGCAGCGGCTGAAACGACCAATGGTCGGAGCCTTGCTTGCCCAGCGCTGCGGAGGCGGACTCAGGCCATGTGGCACCCTCCGCTATCCATTGCTTGAACAAGTCCACTTCTGCATTCGTGAGCTGCGGGCCTTTGGGCGGCATTCGCTCTTCTTTGTGGGTGGATGTGATGCGCTTGAGCAACTCGCTGGAGTCCGGTTTGCTGGGGACGATGGCGTAAGCGCCGGAATCTGCCTTGCTGAGTGCGAGGGCGTGGTTGTCGTAGCGCAGGCCGCCGCTCTGCTCGTCCGGCCCGTGGCAGCGGATGCAATGCTTCTGGAACAAGGGCTGTACGTGGCGGATGAAATCCACCTCCGCCATTGTTTGCGAGGCGGCGCACACTACTAGGCTGAGCTGGAGGATCGGACTTCTCATGCCAGGCGGGAGAAGCGCTCTGGGTTGAGGATGCGGCGCTTGCCTGCTTCCAGATGTTCCACCATCAAGGTGGCAGCCGTGTCTGCATCTCCGGCCACAATGGCTTTCAGGATGGCTTCATGCTCAGCCACACTTTCCTCCGGGCGGGTGCGGTCCGTCTCTGTCACGCGTAGGATGACCTGGTGAACTTTGTCTCGCAGGCGTTCCATGGTGCGGGTGATCTCTGCGTTGTTGAGGAAGGAACCCATCATGAAGTGCATTTGCTCATCCAGCGCCATGAGCTGAAGCATGTCGCGCTCCGCCAGGGCACGATGCTGCTGGGCGAGGTTGTCCTCCAGTAGCAGGCGTTGATCTGGCTTGAGGTGCCGGGCCAGCCGCCGCACTACCCAGCTTTCCAGGGCTTCACGCAGTTCATAGTGGTCCACGATGTCATCCACGCTCATACCTTTTACCACGATGCCCTGCTGGGCCGAGATGGTGACGAAGCCCTCCGCCTCAAGCCGCTTCAGGGCTACGTGGACGGGCGTTTTGCTCATCTGAAGCCGAGCGGCGAGCTGGCGCTCGGAGAGGAAGCTGCCGGGCGGGAACTCGCCGGAGGTGATCAAGCGCCGGAGTTCATGATAGGCGCGGTTCTGGAGCTTGGATTTGGAGAGGGGCTGGGTCATGAAATCACACTGGTATGCCAGTTCAACGCGACGGTGAAATCGTTTCTTTCGCGGGGCAGCGCCGCGCCTCCGGTGCCTGGTTTACTCGTGCCTGAGCGCCTCTACGGGATTCATGGCGGCGGCGCGGCGGGCAGGATAGATGCCGAAGGCGATGCCGGTAAGCACGGAGACGGAGAAGGCCAGAGCGGGCGCCCAGGGTTTGATGACGGTGGTGACGCCAGCGAAGTGGCTGATGGCCATGGGGATGCCGAGACCCACGACGACGCCGAGCACGCCGCCTACGCCGGAGAGCAGGACCGTTTCAATGAGGAACTGCACGACGATGTCTGTCTGGCGTGCGCCCAGGGCGCGCCGGATGCCGATCTCCCGTGTGCGCTCGGTGACGGAGGCGAGCATGATGTTCATGATGCCGATGCCACCTACGAGAAGCGAGATGGCGGCGATGGAACCCAGCACGATGGAGAAAATGCGCTTGGTGCGCTCGGCTTGGCGCAGGAGCTCCACGGGCACGATGATGCGCCAGTCTTCCTTTTTGTGGTTGCGGCTGAGGATGTGGCGCACGGCGTCTGCGCGGGAGACGACCTGGGTGATGTCGTGTACGCGAAGGATGGCCTCGTGAAACTCTACCTTTTCGGCTTCGAAGCTGCCTGAGCGGTAGCGGAAAAAGGTTTCTCCATACTGGTCCATGAGGGTGGAGAAGGGAATGAACAGCTGGGTGGGGGAGTTGGACGCGGCGCTACCGCCATTTGACTCACCTCCAAAGGCGGACTCATCCTCGATGACGCCTATGATCTTGTAGTAGTGGTTGCGAACGCGGACGGACTTGCCGACGGGTGTGCTGAGGGGGAAGAGTTTTTTGGCAAGGGTCTGGTTGAGCACGCAGACGGGGATGCGGTCTTCCAGTTCGAAGTCGGAGAAGAAGCGTCCGGCCAGTAGGGTGCGGTTGCGCATCTCGGGGTAGATGGGGAGTGCTCCGATGATTTGGGTGTCTTCCTTGCGGTCGAGCGCCCAGGCTACGTCGTTGATGAAGCGGCTAGGGACGACGATGCTGATGCCGGGGACGGTTTGCTTGATCTGCTGGATATCTTTGGTGGTGATGCCGTAGTCCAGGATCATGCTGCGGGTCTCGTTGGTGGCTCCGCCGGAGTCTGGGGGTTTTACGGACTGGAGGATGATGTTTTGAGAACCGAGCTTGCGGATCTGCTCCTGCGCTTCGTGGGAGGCGCCCTCTCCGATGGCGAGCATGGCGACCACGGAGGCGACGCCGAAGACGACGCCGAGTGCCGTGAGAAAGGAACGCAGCTTGTGGAGCCAGATGCTTTTGAGCCCCATCGACATGGTGCGGCTCAGATGCTGTGGGGACAGCGCGAGACGCAGGATGGGATGGGCAGAGAGGAAAGACATGGGGTGAGAATCAGGCGGCCTGGGGGATGGCGGTCTCTTCTTTGCGGTGGGCGGCCGCGCCGGGGGTGTCGGAGTCCAGGAAGCCGTCTTTGAGCCGTATGACGCGGGAGCAGCGCTCTACCATGCGCTCGTCATGCGTGACGAAGACGAGCGTGGAACCGTCGCGGTTGAGCTGGTCGAAGGTGTCCAGGATTTCCTTGCCAGATTTGGAGTCGAGGTTGCCGGTGGCTTCGTCTGCGAGAATGACGAGGGGGTTGTTGGCCAGGGCGCGGGCGATTGCGACGCGCTGCTGCTGGCCGCCGGAGAGTTCAGTGGGCTTGTGATGGAGTCTGTGGGAGAGGCCTACCTTTGCGGCGAGCCGTTCGGCGATGGGCCGCATTTCGGAGTCTTTCATGCCTTTGTAGTACATGGGCACTTCGATGTTCTCGAGAACGGAGAGCTGCTGGATGAGGTTGTAGGATTGGAAGATGAATCCGAGCTTGGAGCAACGGGCGTGGGACAACTCGTCATCGTTGAGCGTGGCTATGTCTTCACCGCCTAGGATGTATTGTCCGGAGGTGGGTTGATCCAGGCCGCCAAGGAGATTGAGCAGGGTGGACTTGCCGCAGCCTGAGGGACCCATGATGCAGACGTACTCTCCGGGATAAATGTCCAGCGTGATGCCCTGCAATACGTGCGTGACAAACTCTCCCTGCCGGTAGGACTTGCGGATATCGATGAGGGAGATGATGGGGGTGGCGGCCATGGTGGTCCAGGCTGGCTTGGGTGAAGGCGTCAGCCTGCTGAACAGGTGGTGCTAGCTCTTTGCCAGGCTGTCCTTGGACTTGTCAGACTTTGAGTCACCGCCTGCTGGGGCCTTGGCGGGAGAGGTGGGAGCATTGCTCTCCAGCGTGGCCTTTTTGGGTATGGTAAGCGCTACACTTTCGCCCTGATTGATTCCGGAGACGACCTCGATGAACTCGTCATTGAAGGCACCGGTTTTCACCTCGCGGCGCTGGAGGGTGGAGCCGTCGTTGACGTAGCAGAAGTGCTGGTCGTTCTCGACTTCGATGGACTGCACGGGGACGTAGAGGATGTCTTCGAGCTGGTTGATGACGATTTCGATCTTGGCGTTCATGCCGGGTTTGAGCCAGTCCTGCAGTCCGTTGATGTGGATGGTGGAGGGATAGACTTTGAGCGTGGGGGTGTAGCGGGAGGAGTTGGAGTCTGGCAGCACGGCCACCTCTGCCACCTTGCCCTCAAGCACGCGGCCCGGCTCGGCATCGACGCGCACGACGGCACGCTGGCCGATGCGAACCTTTTTCACTTGGGACTCGTGGATGGCGACGTAGGCACCCATTTGGGTCATGTCGGGGATGGTGAGGATGGTCTGGCGGTAGCGGACGGTGGCACCTTCTTCGATGGGTTCGTTGTAACGGGTGCCGGTGTTGATGGGGCCGTAGGCGACGAGTCCGGGCTGAGTGGCTTTGATGACGCAGGCCTTGAGCTGGCGCTCCAGGTCTTCTTTTTTGGCTAGCTCCATGTCGTAGCGGCGCTTGGCGGTTTGGAACTTGGTTTCGGCCTGGGCATAGCGGGCGCGGTTTTCGCGAATGGTTCGCTGGAGCTTGTGCAGGGCTTCCTGGTAGGCGGAGAGGAAGGTCTCACACTGTTTGGTGAACTCGTATTTGCGGAAGAGGTCAAGCTGGGTGAGCGCGGTCTTCACGGCGAGGCTGACTTTTTCGAAAGTGACTTGGTCATTCTCCAGTGCGGTCTTGGTGATGAATCCTTTTTGGGCAAGGCGCTCGGAGGCCTCCACAGTCTGCTTGGCAAGCGCCATCTCTGAGCGTGCGAGGAGCAGTTCGTCATTGAGCTGGCGGAGCCGCTGCTGAGCTTCACCGTCGCTGCCATCATTGGCTTCGAGGAGGGCTACGAAATCTGTCCTGGTGGGTGTGGCGGCGGTGGGGGCCTTGGGTTTGCCTTGGCTGGTTGCGGCGGGCTTGGAACTTTCAGCTTCCAGCTTGGAAGGGGCCACAGCTGCGGCGGCTTCCATGGCGGCGACGTGTTTGTCAAAGGCTTCTACGCTGTCTGGGAGGCCGCGGCTTTTGAGGATGGCGGCTGAGGCCTGCTTGCCGAGATACTTCTCGAAGTCCATAAGGGCAAAGAGGGCGAGGTTCTTCGTCTCGCGCACAATGCTCTGGTTCTCACTCTTGACGATCTCGCGATTTTCGTCTGCCTCGATGTAGCTGGAGACGGTGGTCTGGAAGAGGATGTCGTTGTCCGTGATTTTGGTCTTCAGCTCGGTGGAGTCCAGCTCCACAAGCACCTTGCCCTCACGTACGTCGTCTTCGGTGATGTGGTAGCCTTCGGGGATGAGGGAGATGATTTTGGTGAGGATCTCGATTTCGGACTTCACTTCATGGTTTTTCAGGGCGCGGATTTCGCCACCTTGAAGGACGTTGATCTGGAGGCTGCCCTTCTGCACGGAGAAGGTGGGCACGTCTGAGGAGATGGCTGCGGTGGGTCTTGCCAGGTACCATCCTGCACCCGCCAGGCAGATGCCCGCAGCCACCACATACCACTTACGCCTTTGTTTTGGCTTGCTCATATAGGTTTTAAGGGTTGAGGGTTCCCCTGGGAAGTTCGTTTTTCAATACGTCTGCCCAGCGTCCGTCTTTCCGGATGAAGAGGATTCCCATGTCTTTCCAAAGCTGAAGCCGCGCCACGGTGTGCGAGATGAGCGCTGCGGTGAGGAGGTCTCTGGCTTCGATCAGATCCTGTTGCGCATCAATGAGGTCGCGCGCGGTGCCGCGGTCTTCCACCATGAACGCCTCTTCTTCAAGCAGGCGGCGCTCTGAGAGCCGGACCGCGATGAGGGCCAGTTCATACTGCTTGCGCGCTACGTCGAGGTTCCGCCAGGCGGTGCGGATGTCCCGCCGCACATTTTCCTCGGCGAGTTCGAGGTTTCGTCTTGCGGCTTGCTCGTTGAGCTGGGCGAGACGGAGGTTGTTGCGGAGTGGCTTTTGGTCGAGGTTGAGGTCCAGCTCTCCGCCCACGTAGCCTTTTCTGCGGCTGCCGTCGAGGTTGAGGCCGTCGGCTCCTTCGTCACCTGTCATCTCGCCGCCGAGGAGGAGGTTCACTCCGGGCAGAAGGTCTTGCTTCGCCACTTTGACCTTCCGCTCGGCATCGGCCAGGGCGTCCCGCTGATTCCACAGGTCAAGCCGAGTGGAGAGTGCGGTCTGGATGGACTCTTCCAGTGAGCCGGGCGGGTCCATGAGCTTGAGCTTGTCGAGTTCATCCTGGTCGAGCATGAACTTCTCGCTCACGGGTAGGCCGAGGGTGATTTTGAGATTGTCGAGCGCTTCTTCGTAGGCCTTTACGGCGGAGATCCACCTGCGGTGGTAAGTGAGTTCCGCCTGCTGGAGCTGGCCGAGTGAGGAACGTGTGCGCTGATTGGCATCCACCATGGCCTCCTCACGCTCGACGATGCTTTTGAAGGCTTTGTAGGCGATGTGGGCGTTCTTGGCGGTGTCGCGAGCTTGCAGGGCCTGGTAGTAGGCTGCCGTGGTATCCACGGCGAAAGTCTTCCGGTAGTGAGTGAAGTCTCTGATGGCGTAAAGTGTGCTGCGCTCTGCCTGCGTGAGTGGCTCAGATGCGGCGAGTACGCCGGCACCTCTCAGTAGGGGCTGAGTGAGGGTGACGGCGAGCTTGGATTCACTCACCTTTCGCATGCCGCCGGTAATGAACTTGGTGAAGTCCGTGGTCAGGTCCACGGCCAGCCTTGCGCCGGTGCGGGCCAGGGCTGAGAGACCAGCAGCTCCGGTGTTGGTGAGCGTGGAGTCGGTCACGAACTCGTTTACGGCTCCTTCGACCCGCGTGTAGTTCTGCGTGGCGCTGCCTGTGCCGGTGAGGATGGGTGCGTGAACGTGCCGTGCGAGAGTGAGATCGAGTGCCGAAGCATAGAGCTCTTCTTTGCGCGAGAGGTAATCCCGGTTTCGATGCACTGAATATTGAAGAGCATCAGGCAGCGTGAGCACACGGGCACCTTTCTCGATGCCTGCCCGTTCTCCGAGAAAGTCCACCGCCTTGGCGTTCTTGGCCAGGTGGTCGATGGAAAGCGGTGCCGGTGGGTCCACATTGAGGATGTCTTCCCCGGAGTTCGGCACTTTGGCGGCCTTTTTGCGCAGGATGCCAAAGACCTCTCGGTCAGCCCATTTCTTGTGGAACTTTCCTGTGCAGGAGGCGAAAAGGATCAGCAAGCCGGCGCAAAGACAATAAGGGACTGTGACGCTGGCAAGGCGGCGCATGGTTGGGGAAGTCGAAATGAGAGTGGGTTTTTGGTTCCCGCCACGGGAGCGGCGGGAAAGGTTGGGGGAAAAGCAACGCCAGCCCCGCCCGCCATCTATCAGCGAAGGAGAAGGTTTTGGAGATGCTCAGTCACCCCGCAGGGACCCGGCGGCACAGGCTTCGTTCTTGTTCGCGCTGAGTTGAAGGAGGCGAAACTCCGCACACGCTGGTGCCACTGAGTTCGCAAGCGAGTTCACGATGGAGTGATCCGAGTCTGCCTTAAACTTGATGCTGACCACGAAGTGCCGCATCCTCCGCTCCCGCACCCAGCGCTCCAGGAGTTCCACGGAGCGTTCGGGTGCGGCAATGACATCGCACACCATCCAGTCCACGGGGTGGTCTGGGATGAACTTGAACGCATCTCCGCGCACGAACTTCACTGCCGGATGACTCATCAAGTCTCCCCTCAGTTCGGTACGGTCCACGGCGGTGACGCGAGCTCCGTTTTGAACCGCGACATAGGTCCATCCGCCGGGGCATGCTCCCAGGTCAACGACGCTCTCGCCGCGCTGGATGGAGCACCCGAGTCGGAGCTGAGCTTCAGCGAGTTTCGTCCAGGCGCGGGAGGGTGCGAGCTTGTCCACAGGCACTGGCACTTCACCGGCGGGAAAGGGGGAGAGCGACCAGCGGCCTTGGAAGGGCTCCGGTGCCACGCTCACGGACAGCACTCCTGCATCTGGAGCGGTGAGCACGAGCTGTACGAGGGAGGTGTCTGCCTCGAACGGAGCATCAGACGCTTCCCACTTCCGCCACAGGGCACGCCGACGCTTTTGCAGCAGTTCCTTCACTGCCTCGTGGATGAGCTTCACGCGGTTCAGCCCTGCCCTTCCATCTCCGTAGAGAGGCACCAGGTGTAGGCGCCAGGGCTTTGTATCATCGAGGCGCTGCATCACGGTGTCCACGACCGCCCTGGCCCATGCGGAGACGGAAGGCAGCAGCAGCAGCTCGGCCGCCGGGAGCACCTGCCGCGCGAACATGAGCGGCGGACGGTTCGTCACGTCGGCGGCGGTTTGCAAGAGCTGCGGCGTCAGCACCTCACTGTGAGCCCCGCAGTGACGACGAGATACTTCTGCCCGCAGGTGCGGCATGCGTTCTTCATCACAAAGCAGCACGGTCATGTCAAAAAAGGGCGGTGAGATGGATGGGAAATGCGAAACTTCGCTTGAAAGTGTGTGCACCGCATGGTCCATGAGTGGCAGATGGAAAACACCTCCGCAAGCAAGTCAGTGGTCACAGACCTTCAAGCCTACGATACCGAGAGCTTGAAGGGCAGGCTGGCTGTGCTGCGGAGGTATCTTTGACGTACCATCGCTGAAATCCGAACTGGATGCCCTGGAGCATCAGCAGTCGCACCCGGACTTCTGGAACGATCAGAACCGCGCCCGCAAGACGGTGGACCGCGTTAACAGCATCAAGCGCAAGATCGAGCCGCTCGAGCGCCTGGAGGGTGCAGTGACTGCCTTCGTGGAGGATCTGGCCGTGGCGCAGGAGCTGGGTGACCTGGACTCCATGCGTGAGATGGAGCAGAACTTCGCGACGCTGGAGAAAGAGATCAGCGCCTTTGAGCTGGATCAGCTGCTCTCCGGTCCGTTCGACCGGGGCGGAGCCTACCTGACCATCCATGCCGGAGTAGGCGGTACGGAGGCTTGTGACTGGGCAGACATGCTGCTGCGTATGTACCAGCGCTACTGTGACCGGCAGGGCTGGAAGGTGGACGTCATCGACCACATGCCCGGTGATGAAGTGGGCACCAAGTCCGTGACGCTCGAAGTCAAAGGAGAGAATGCCTTTGGTTTTCTCAACTGCGAACGCGGCGTGCATCGTCTGGTGCGCATCTCCCCTTTCAACGCACAGGCGAAACGCCAGACCTCATTTGCCTCGGTGGACGTCACACCTGACTCGGATGAAGACATCGACATCGTGGTGAGGGATGAGGACATCAAGCTCGACACCTTTCGGTCCGGTGGCAAGGGCGGCCAGAACGTTAACAAGGTGGAGACCGCCGTGCGTCTCACGCACATTCCCACGGGAGTCATCGTGGCCTGCCAGATCGAGCGCAGCCAGCTCAAGAACCGTGAGAAGGCCATGTCCATGCTCAAGGCCAAGCTCTACCAGATGGAGGAGGACAAGCGCGCGGCAGAACTCAACAAGCAGTACGGTGAGAAGAGTGACATCGGATGGGGTAGCCAGATCCGCAGTTACGTCTTCCAGCCCTACCAGATGGTGAAAGACCTCCGCACTGGTGAGAAGACTTCTGGCATCCAAGCCGTCATGGACGGAGCTCTGGAACCCTTCATCGAAGCCAAGCTGCGTGGCAAGAAAGCGGGCGAAGGTGATGATGACGACGACTTGGATTAACATGCCGGTCGTGTTCTGCTGAGCGGGCAGTCTGGACGGTGGAGAAAAAGCTGCCCCATGAGGTACGCGGTGTGTCTTGTCTGCGGTGTAGGGACCGGGTTCAATCACTTGCAGCCGGTGCAGGCGGCGGATATGAAGTCGCAGCTCCGGCACACAGTTTTATTCACCATTGTCCTCACTGACTTATGCGCATTCTTTCAGGTCTCCAGCCCAGCGGGCGACTCCACATCGGCAACTACTTCGGCATGATGGAGGCGGCACTGAAGCTTCAGCATGAAGGTGATGCTTATTACTTCATCGCGGACTATCACTCGCTCACCAGTATCCACGACGGCAAACTGCTGCGGGACCATGTACGGAATCTCGCCATCGACTTCCTGGCCTGCGGCCTGGACCCGGAGAAGTGTGTTTTCTTTCGCCAGAGTGATGTGCCGGAGCACACGGAACTGTCCTGGATTCTCAGCACGGTGACGCCCATGGGCCTGCTGGAGCGCTGCCACAGCTACAAAGACAAAATCGCCAACGGCATCAAGCCCTCACACGGCCTCTTCGCCTATCCTGTGCTCATGGCGGCAGACATCCTGATCTACGACTCGGATCTGGTTCCCGTGGGCAAGGACCAGAAGCAGCACGTTGAAGTGACGAGAGATCTGGCCATCAAGATGAACGAGACCTTTGGCGAAGGTCTGCTCAAAGTGCCGAACCCGCGCATTCGGGAGGAGACCGCCGTGGTTCCTGGGCTCGATGGCCAGAAGATGAGCAAGAGCTACGACAATACCATCCAGCTCTTTGAAGAACCGGCGGCGCTGAAGAAGAAGATCATGGGCATCAAGACCGACAGCACGCCGGTGGAAGAGCCCAAGCCCGTGGAAGGCAGCAGCATCCTGGCGCTTTACAAGCTCGTGGCAAGCGAGGCGGATTACCAGACCATGGTCGCCGACTTCCAGCGTGGAGGCACCGGTTATGGAGAGTTCAAGAAGCGCCTGCTACAAGCCACTACGGATTACTTTGCGCCCTTCCGTGAGAAGCGCGCCGAGATTGTGGCCAACCCCAAGTACGTGGATGACGTGCTAGCTGCCGGGGCAGAGAAAGCCCGCTGCACTGCAAGAAAGGTGCTTGGCCGTGTGCGCGACGCGGTGGGCCTTGGGTAAGCGTGCGTGGGGTCAGTTCTTCGCCGCTTTGAGCCGGGCGATGAGGTAATCGTGCGCAGTCTTGAACTTGGCGTCGGTGGCACCGGGGTAGTAGAGCTCGCACTCCACGCCGTTCGCCTTGCAGTGCTCCTGGAGCTTGAGGCCGAAGTTTGCGGTGTGTGTGGGATCTTTCTCTTCCTTGCCGATGTTCGGCGGGGAGCTGTACGAAAGATAAACCGGCGGGTCGTCGCTGGAAACGTGATGGTAGGGCGAGTACTCCTTGATCCAGTGCAACACGGACTCACGGCCCGCGAGGAACTTGGCGAACTGCGTGTCTCTCGTCTTTGCATCTTTGGGATCTGGCATGAAGCCGAAGGCGTGCCCACCGTAGCGGCTGTTGGGCGTCCACTCTTTCATCTGCTGCGGATCCAGCGTGGTCTGGGCGCCCATGACGGCTGCGCACCAGAGACGGGTGGACTCCCGCGCCACGGGGTCGCTGCTTTTTGGGTCTGCACGATCTGGGCTGAAGGCGAGGTAAAGGCTGCTGCATGCGCCTGCGCTTCCGCCGCTGGCACCGATGCGCTCCTTGTCGATGTTCCACTCCTTAGCCTTGCTGCGCACGAACTGGAGGGCGCGGGCGGCATCATCCAGCGGCCATTTCACGGGTGGCATCACCCCGGCCTGGTGGGCGAGCGTGCTGTAACGGTAGTTGATGGACACCACGGAGATGCCTGCGGCGAGGCACTCCTTCACGCCGCTCGCACGGCTTTTGTCCCCGCCTACCCAGCCGCCACCATGGATGAAAAACAGCAGCGGCGTTGGTTTGTCAGACTCCACTTTCCAAAAGTCCAGCACCTGCCGTTCGTGATCGCCATAAGGCACGTTTGCCATGGTGGGAGTGGGCAGCGGTGGAGGCTGAGCTTTTTGAGCGGGCGCTTTGGGTTTGGCGGCGTCCTGGGCAAAGGTGCTGTAGGTGAGGAGTGCGGCGATGGCGATGGCGCGTTTCATGGCTTGAAGACAGGGTGAAACGCCGTGCGTTCAGGCGTCCTTCCAATCAATCCACCAGCCTGCTTGGTTCACGAGAGTCCCAACAGACCTTCCGGAACGGTTCGAGGCTAGGCGATGATGTCTTTTGCCACCTCTCCGGCGATGTCTGTGAGCCGGAAGTTCCGCCCTGCGTAGCGGAAGGTGAGCCGCTCGTGGTTGAGACCGAGCAGGTGCAGGATGGTGGCGTGCAGATCGTGGGTGCCGATGATGCCCTCCACGGCTTCGTTGCCCAGCTCGTTGGTACTGCCGTACTTGAAGCCACCCTTCACGCCGCCACCGGCCATCCACATGCTGAAGCCCTTGGCGTTGTGGCCGCGCCCGTCACGCGGGTCGTTGTCTCCATGCGAACCGCGGCCAAACTCGCCGCCCCAGACGAGCAGGGTGTCTTTGAGCAGGTCACGCTGTTTGAGGTCCGCTATGAGGCCCGCGATTGGCTTGTCGATAGACCCTGCACGATCGGTGAGTGACTGCTTCAGGTTGCTGTGGTGGTCCCAGCCATTGCTGGTGAGCTGGATGAAACGCACGCCTTTCTCCACCATGCGGCGGGCCATGAGGCACTGCGTCCCAAAACGTTCCGTGGCGGAGTGGTTGAGGCCGTATAGCTCACGGATGGATTCCGGCTCTTGGTCGAGGGCCAGCACTTCGGGCACGGAGGTCTGCATTTTCCAAGCCATTTCGTAGGATTGCACGATGCCCTCTAGCTCTGCATGGCCCGGTTGGTCCTCAAGCAGTTTGCGGTTCGCGTTCTGGATGAAGTCAAGCTGCTGGCGTTTCTCAGCCATGCTCCACATGCTGCTTTGCAAGTTCGGCACACCGCTACCGCCGCTGCTGAATCGTGTGCCCTGGAAGGTGGCGGGCAAGAATGCCGAGCCGTAGTTCATGGCACCGCCGAGATCCTGGATGGGGTCTATGGTGACAAACCCTGGCAGGTCCTGTGCCTCGGTGCCCAATCCATAAGTGACCCAGGCTCCCATGGAAGGACGCACGAACATCTCGCTGCCGATGTGCATGGCCACCGTGGCCTGATGATGGCCGGGGTTGTTGGTGCGCACGCCGTTGAGGATGCAAAGGTCATCCGCATGTTTTGACAGCTCGGGGAACGCGTCGGAGATCATGAGGCCGCTCTTACCGCGTGGCGCGAAGTTCATTACCGGGCCGAGCAGCTTTCCGCTGCCATCCTCCTTCACGAGTTCTGGCTTGTAGTCGAAGGTGTCCAAGTGGGTGGGACCGCCAGCCATGAACATGAAGATGACGCGTTTCGCCCGGGCTGGATGATGCGGCGGGCGAGGGGCCAGTGGGTTGACCATGGAAGGCTTTGTGGCTTGCGCCCAGCCTGAGTGCAGGGCGCTTAGCGCCAGCCAGCCAAAGCCGAGGCTAGTGTCTTGAAGAAGTTGACGACGTGTGAACATGGTGGCGCAGTGAATGGTTAGAAGAGGTATCGAAACTCGGCTGTGGCCATGAGGGCCTGGGCCAGCGCCGCCCAGCCTGTGGAGTGGGCAAGCTCACGGGCGGCTGCGGCTTCTGCGCTGGTGGGTTCTCGGCTCAGGACGGCACGGTAGATGGCGGCCACGTCTTGGGCGCTGGCTACGTCCTTTGCCAGGCTCTCTGCCAGTTCGCTGTTCATGAACCAGAGGGCCTGTGGTGCCACGGTGGTGACATCTCGTTGGCCCTTGATCTGAGTGGGCGGCGGGAAGTCCCAGGTGGAGTAGGCGTCTGGCAGCAGATCACGCATCACGGGCAGGTAGAGGGTGCGGTAAGGCGCATCAAGATGCAGCAGACTGCGGGGACGCCCACCGTTGCCCTTTCCGCCGGTGCCAGCTACTTGAATGCCCGCAGGTCGGCCGAACTGGAGCCGCCCTGCTGCTATCATCATGGCATCTCGCAGGGCCTCGAACTCGAGCCTGCGCGGATTCATGCGCCAGTGCAGATCATTATCACCGTCAGCAGCCAAGTTTTCCTCTGACGCGGCGCTGGATAACCGGTAAGTGCGGCTGAGTACGATCTCGCGAATGAGCTTCTTCACACTCCAGCCTCCGGTGACGAACCGAACGGCCAGGTGGTCGAGGAGGGCTTCGTTCTTTGGGTTGGCTCCGGTGAGTCCGAAGTCGTCCACCGTCCGGATGAGGCCCTGCCCAAAGAGGTGCGCCCACACGCGGTTCACGAGCACTCTTGAGGTGAGTGGATGCGTGGGCTGGGTCATCCACTGCGCGAGCTGAAGGCGGCCTGACTGCCCTGCGGGAATGGCAGGCATCTTGGGCAGTGCGGGGATGTCAATCTCCCCGCGCTGCGGCGCTCCTTTCCGTTCGTGCGGATCACCGCCTATGCGGAGATCACAGTTTTGCACTCTGCCGTCGATGACGCCCATGGCGAAATGGGGATCAGTGTCATAAGGTGGAGCATTGCCGCCGACGCCGCGTGTTGCATCCTGGATGTCGCCCATGGAGTGGATGCCGTGTGGCAGCTTGGAGGGTGGCCCCACTTTCTCGTCGAGCTTTGTGGGCAGGTCGATGAGCATCTCGGGGTCCACGTACATGGCTCCGGTGAGGTTGCTCTTGTTTGCCTGCCCGGGGAGCGTGTCGGATGAGTAAAACAGTCCTGCCAGCGCATAGTAGTCTTTCTGCGTCACGGGATCCGTTTTGTGATCGTGACAGCGGGCGCAGGCGATTGTCATGCCCAGGAAGGCGCGGGTGACCACGTCGATTTGATCATCCACTTGGTCGAGCTTATGGCGCTCGGGGTCTCCCTCACTCAGGTCCATGGCTCCCAGTGCGAGCATTCCCGTGCCGGTGATTTGATCGCGCCTTTGGGAGACCGTGGTGGCTGGCAGGAGGTCGCCTGCGATTTGTTCGGCGATGAATCGGGACCATGGCTTGTCCGCATTGAAGGAGTCGATGACCCAGTCTCGGTAGCGCCAGGCGTAAGTGAAGGGTGCGTTCCAAGTGCGGCCTACGGTGTCGGCGTAGCGGACGACGTCCAGCCAGTGCCTAGCCCAGCGTTCGCCAAAGCGTTCGGACTTTAAGAGGCTATCCACGACCCGGGCCAGGGCCTCGTCATCCTCTGCGGGGTCATTTACGAAGGACTGCACGTCTTCCCAAGTGGGCGGCAGGCCGGTGAGGTCAAAGGTGACTCTGCGAATGAGCGTGATGCGCGGTGCGTCCGCTACCGGCTTGAGTGAAGCAGCTTCCAGCTTGGCGAGCACGTAGAGGTCCAACTCATTCTTCGGCCATGAAGTGTCGGTGACCCTGGGCAGGGCGGGCCGCGTGAGCTTGCGGAAGGAGGATGGCAGGTCGTCGGCGCGGACTGCGGACAAGGAGGCGCTGAGCAGGAGGAGGGTGAGGAACCGCTTCATGGCTTCTTCGTTTTCAACCACGCAGAGAGTGCGCGGACGTTTTGGACAAAAGTGTCGGAGTGAATGACGCCAGCGGCGGGCGACTGTTTTTTGCCGGCTTCATCGCGGATGATGCCGCGCTCGTCTCCGCGTTCCACCCAGGCACCCTCTCGGTTCATGCTGGTGAGGATTTCATCCACCTCGGCATCACTTGGAGGGAGATTCCATTTCTCCTTCTCCGTGGGCGGAAAGACGGCCTGTTCCCCACGGCTGATACGTTCATGGGCCGCCTGGATGGCATCGAGTTCGGAGTCCCAGGTCCAGCCGTAGTTGGAGGAGGCTCTGCGGTTATCGTGAGTGAGGATGAAGCCTTTCCCGCCCTCGCCGCGCTCGAAGTAGAGTGGTTTGTTGGTGCGCAGTTCGTAAAAGCGGGCGACTTTTCCGTCCGGCAGCAGTGAGGACCGGAGGTAGTTCACGGCACGAGGGATAGGGGCGAGGTATTTCTTGTCGCCGGTGGTGGAGGCAAGTCTGAGCAGCACCCACATGACAGCCTGGGACTCCCGGCCACAAACGGATGAAGGTTCGAAGGCCCGACTCCACACGGGATGCATGTCGGCATCATACTGCTGTGCCCACGCTGGCTGGGGATCCGGCATTTGTGCAAGCAGGAGAAAGTCGCCGGCGCGTTTGGCTGCGGCCAGCGCGTCCTGGTTTTGATGAAGCACCGAGGCCAGGTAGAGAGTGCGCAGGGCAGTTGCATGCAGATTGTCGTTAAGCACGTAACAGCCGGTGAAGTCCTTTGGCCAGGTGCGCGGCCAGTCTGCGGGATAGGAGGCTGCTTTGACGGGGAACTGGTCCGTCGGCGCAGGACTGGCGGGGAAGGTGTCGAAAGAGGCGGACCAGGCTCCGTTGGGGTACTGGGCGCCCATGAGGGCCTTCACGGCAAACGTTGCCGCATCGTGAATCTCTGCATCCTGGAGCCCCAGGGCGTGGTCCACCCGCAAAAGGAGGCGGGTGGCGCTCTGCGTCACGTCATCGTCCAGCGTGGAGTGGTTGGTGTCTTTGTGCTTCCGCTGACGCCAGATGTGCCAGCCGGCTTCGGACTGCGGGACGCGGTTACGCAGTTGTCTTTCGCCAGTGGTGCTCCGCCGGTAGAGGATGCGGCTGCGCGCCTTGTCGTCGAAGTGGCCTGCGTAGTCCCAGCCGCCGCTCTCGAGCTGGGTGCGGCTCAGGGCGCGTGCGGCTGCGACGGCGATGTCCAGGAGACGTTTGTCCCCCGTGACTTCGTAGGCATCCAGCGCAGCATCGCCCACGGCGGGCGTACCGGGGGGCTGAATCCAGATGGTGTCTGGACCGGGAATGCCTTCCGCCTCGCGTAGGCTAAAGTCTCCGCTGTAACGATACACATATCCGCCGTGAGTGGCTGCGTGCTGGTGGAAATAGGTGACGCTCTTCACCAGCGCGTCCTTGACGGCTGACGGGCTGGCGGGCCATGCGATGATGGGCAGTGCCGCCACCGCGAGTGCAAGGACGGTCCTGCTCATGGTCTTCAGCCCTCTCCTTTGCTGGGGTTGCTGCCGCTTTGGATCTGGGCGCGTTTGGCACCGTTGTCACGAGCGGCGTCCAGCACCTGCCCCACGGTCTTGAACGGCACATCGTCGTCTGCCTCGATGCTGACCTGGACGCCGGGCTGCTCGGGCAGCACCTTGCTCAAGTGACTGCGGAGCCGGTTCATGGGCACTTTGTCCTTGCCCACCAGCACGCTTTCTCCGCCATCCACGACGCGCAACACCAGCGAGCCTGTGGATTCTGAAGTCTTGCCGTCGCGCTCACCTCCTTCACGTGAGCGCTCGCCGTCGCGGGGGCCGGTGCGTGTGCGTTCTCCGTCTCTCATGCCGCCTTCTTTTGGTGCAGTGCCATCGCGGCCCCGTTCACCGTCGCGGCCCCGCGCACCCTCACGCCCACGTTCACCGTCCTTGGCACCTTCCGCTGCTGGTCGGCCACCGTCCCTTTGGCCTTCAGCGGACCTGCCGCCCTCCCGTTTGCCTTCAGCGGCACTGCCTTTTGGGCGGCTCATTTCACCGCTGCCTTCGGCTGAAGAACCCTCGCGTTGTCCGGGAGCGCGGGAACCACCGCTGCGCTCGCCTTCGCGCATTCGGCTTTTTGAAGTGTCTTCGGGGCGTTCAGCGCCGAAGGCGGCACAGACGAAAAGACCGAGGGAGACTGCTGCCACGAGGTGCAGCCATGGGCGGGTGGCGAGTGGATGGGTGATCATGAGGAGGCGCTGGTGCAGGGAGTGTGGAGTGCGCACTAACGGGGCTACTCCTGCTGTGGCCACGGGTGCGATGAGAGATTGCTGATAGCGAAGGAGGATGCGCCCGTAGGCCACGCGCTGCCGGGCGGAGCACGCTGTT
The DNA here is from genome assembly GCA_964538625.1 of uncultured Verrucomicrobiaceae bacterium. Lineage (GTDB taxonomy): Bacteria > Verrucomicrobiota > Verrucomicrobiia > Verrucomicrobiales > Verrucomicrobiaceae > JAEUHM01. The sequence goes on along the minus strand of CAZIGH010000007.1, from coordinate 66,371 downwards.
AGCGCACTGGCATCACAGCGCAGTTCGCGGTCCTCATGAAACTCAGTGACCGCCTTCCACACGAGCGGGTTAAACCAGTGCAGCGCTGCCACCAGCAGTGAGGCCCAGTTCCACCAGAGGTCGTGGTGCTTCACATGACTGAGTTCATGCTTGAGGACTTCGTCCAGTGCCCCCTCGCTCAGGGCGGTACGCCAGTCCGCTGGAAGCAGCAGTGTGGGGCGCAGCAAGCCGGTGACGGCTGGCACAGAGCGCGGTGCGCTCACGCGAATCTCCGGCACCTGCCGTAGCCCCATGCTCTGGGAAATGCGGTGCACCTTTGCCCGCATGGCCGCATCTGCACAAACGGGCAGCCGGGAGAGCTGACGTCTGAAGCTCGTGTGCCGGGCTACTGCGATGCCTAGCACCAGGGTTCCTCCGAGCAACCAGACGCCCATCAGCCACTGGTTTGCGGTTAACGTGTGTGTGGTTTCGGAGTGTGCCGTGTGCCGTGTGGTGACATCCGTGGGCACGGGCTGAGCGGCTGTCCGGGAAACGGCGGCCGCGTAGGCCGGGGCCTCTTGCCTCGGCCAAAGAGAGGCAAGGCCTGGAAGTGAGGACAATGACAGAGGAAGCAGAAGTTTGATCCCTACCACGGCCCAGAGGGCGATGCGCCAACCCGGCGTGAGCCGTGTGCCCAAAAGGCGGCGCATGAGCCAAATGCCGACGATGAGCACCGAGGCTTCAACACTGGTGCGCATGAGCCAGTCGATGATGGAAGTGGAGTTCATGGTTTGTTGCGAGTTTGAGCTTTGGCTTCAGCGGCATCCAAAAGGGCGCGGAGTTCTTGCAGTTCATCCTGGCTGACCTGACGCTTCTCCACCAGGGCGGCCACGAATGGCGTCAACCGCCCATCAAACACCCGCTGAAGAAACGATTTTCCCTCGTCCATCTGGCACTCATCCTGAGTGACCGCCGGACGGTAGCGGAAGTCCCGCCCCTGTGCCTCTACGGCCAGCGCCCCCTTCTCCACCAGCCGCCGCACCAGCGTCTGGACCGTGCGCGGTTTCCAGTCCGGATGGTCCAGACTGCGCACTACATCGCCCAGCGACGCTTCGCCGAGCTCCCAGAGGACGCGCATGACGGCCCACTCGGCTTCGGTGATACGAGGTGCGGGGTTGCTGGATGCCTTTGCCATGAGATCGAATGCGAGCGGGTTTGGATTACAATCGTAATCTTATGATTACAGACGTAATCTCGGCAACCTTTTTTTCTTTTTTTTCGCGTGCCGCCTGAAATGCCTTTGGGGCATCGTTTTGCTCACCCCGTCGCATGCGTTCCATTTTCCTCTTTCTCATTGTCTCCGCCTCCGCACTTGCCCAGAAGGCACCCTACGACGTCTTTCCGGCAGCCGAACCGCCATACTACCGGGTGCGCTATGAGGCCTCCGAGAAGCCTGGCGAACTCGTCTATCCGGTGAACTACACCATCTGGCTACCGCCTGGGGTGAAGAGCCTGCGCGGCGTCATCGTTCACCAGCACGGCTGCGGAGAGGGGTCTTGCAAATCTGGACTCACCGGCGCTTACGATCTGCACTGGCAGGCATTGGCAAAGAAGCACGGGTGCGCCTTGCTTTCGCCATCGTATGAGCAGCCTGACAAAGCGGAGTGCCAGATGTGGTGTGACCCGCGCAACGGTTCTGCGGCAGCGTTCAAGCGCTGTCTCGAAGACTTGGGGAAAGCAAGCGGCCACCCGGAGCTGGCGGAGGTGCCATGGGCGCTGTGGGGGCATAGCGGCGGTGGTCACTGGGCGGGCGGTATGGTGTTGCTATATCCCGAGCGCGTGGCCGCAGCCTGGCTGCGCTCCGGAGTTCCACTGCTGAAGTCCGCTCCAGACCGCTCCACCATCAAACCCCATCAACTTCCAGAAGCGGCGTTGCAGGTACCCATGATGTGCAATCCCGGCACCAAAGAAGGTGTGACTGAGAAGCAGGGCCGCTTCGCCGGTGTATGGCCAGCGAACGAGGCGTTCTTCAGCGAGGTGCGGGGCAGGGGAGGGCTCATCGGCATCGCGGTGGATCCACTCACGAGTCATGAGTGCGGCAATCAGCGCTACATGGCCATCGCATGGCTGGATGCCTGTCTGCAAGCCAGGCTGCCTGAAGAACCCGGAGGAGCGCTCAAGCCCATGCCAGTGGATCAAGCCTGGCTGGCACCGGTGCTGGGTGAAAAGGCCGTGCCCGCAGCGGAGGTGGCGGAGCCGAATCGCATGATCTGGCTGCCGGATGAAGCAACGGCGAAGGCATGGATGCACTACGTGAAGGACACCGCCATTCCCGACAGCAGTCCACCTCCCACACCGACCAATGTGCAGGTGGAAAATGGGCGCATCACCTGGGAAGCTGAGGCTGACCTGGAGAGTGGCCTTGCGCATTTCCTCGTGGAGCGAGATGGCAACGTTCTCGCCCAAGTGCCAGACGCACCCAAGAACCCCTTTGGACGGCCCATTTTTCAGGGCTTGCAATACAGCGACACCCCTGTCATGCCGCTGGCCAGGATGGAGTTTGTGGACAAGGACGCCGCGCCTGGTACCGCGCACAAGTATCGCGTCATCTCTGTGAACACAGTGGGATTGAAGTCAGAGTAGCCGACAACTGGAAGCCACCGACTCAGCAGCACGAGCGGCTCCTCGTTCTCGGCTAGGCTACTCTTCATCTCCATGTTGACTGGACCCTCTGGCGGAGGTCGTAGCCAACTTGGCATGCAGTGCGCAAACATGAAAGAAGGCGTGCCTGACGAGGTGAGCATACCCTCTTCGTTGACGAATCGGTTGCGGATTCCTCTTTCAGCGGGCTAAAAGCTGCATCCATGCCGCTAACTGCCAGCGAAACACAGTGCACTCTCATGAAGCGACTTCTCCTCTGCCTGTTGTCTGCACTCCAAGTCAGTTGCGTCACTCACTTGGACAAGCCTCGCACCGCCGCACCGACTCCAGTGCGGGTGAATCATTTCACGGTGAAACGAGACCTTATCTACACGCCCAAAGACTGGCCTCAGCCGCTGGCGGCAGACCTCTATCAGCCCACAGGTCCAGGGCCGTGGCCTGGCGTGCTTCTCATCCACGGCGGAAGCTGGACCGCGAAGGACCGCCGCAGTGACATGGTGAAGGTTGCCAAACGCCTCGTCCGGCGCGGTTACGTGGTCGTCAATGCTACCTACCGCCTGGCCCCCCAATCCATGCACCCAGCGCAGGTGCGTGATCTCCAGCAGGCGCTGCTCTGGATGCGGGAGCAAGCCACAGAGCTGCGGCTCGAGCCAGACCGCATCGCCACCTTTGGCTACTCTGCGGGTGGCCACCTCGCTGCCATGCTCGGAAGCGTGAAGGCTCCAGAGCGTCTCCGGGTGCAGGCCGTGGTGGCAGGCGGCGCGCCCACGGACTTGCGGAAATGGCCGGCCAGTCCAGTGGTCATCCGCCTGCTGGGAGGCACCCTGCGGGAACTACCGGACACTTATGCGGATGCCTCTCCCGTGACCCACATCAGTGCGGATGATCCACCGGTCTTCCTCTACCACGGACGCCAGGACCTGCTGGTGCCGCCGGATCACAGCTCGGACTACCACACTGCCCTGAAGCAAGCCGGAGTGCGCAGCGAACTCCTTTGGCAAAACGGCCTCGGCCACGTCCCCGCTTTCCTCATCAGCAAGCCCGCCACCGAACGCGCCATCGACTTCCTGGATCGCCAGCTGCGGCGTTGAGACCGGGCACGTCTCGCTTCCGCCCCTTTACCTTTCAGATTCGTCGCGTAGCATGGCGGCCCCTTTTTCCTGTCCGCCATGTCCGTCCCCACTTCCGCCCAGATCCGCCAATCCTTCCTCGACTTCTTCAAATCGAAGGACCACACCATCGTGCCCAGTGACAACGTGGGTTACACCAGCCGGGACGGGGCGCGCATCTTTACGAATGCGGGCATGAACCAGTTTGTGCCCATCTTCCTCGGCGAGCGCCCTGCGGATGTGGACACCTGGCCCGGCGTGCTGCACAAAGGCCTTCCCACCCGCGCAGCGGACACGCAGAAGTGCATTCGCGCCGGCGGCAAGCACAATGATCTCGAAGACGTGGGCCTAGACACTTACCACCACACCCTCTTCGAAATGCTCGGCAACTGGTCGTTTGGCGACTACTTCAAAAAGGAAGCCATCGCTTGGGCTTGGGAGCTGGTCATTGAAAAGTGGAAGTTCCCACCCACACGCGTCTTCGCCACCATCTACCAGCCAGACAAATCAAAGGGTGATCCCGCCGAGCGCGACCAGGAAGCTTGGGACATCTGGGCGGAAAAGTTCCGCAGCATCGGCCTCGACCCCGAGATCCACATCGTCAACGGCAACAAGAAAGACAACTTCTGGATGATGGGCGACACCGGCCCTTGCGGTCCATGCACCGAGATCCATATCGATCTCACACCCGGCCCGCGGGATCTGGATGAAGCACGTCAGCGTGAAGGGCGTAAGCTCGTCAATGGCAGCGACGCGAGCTGCATCGAAATCTGGAACAACGTCTTCATTCAGTACAACGCCAACCCAGATGGCACCTTCACCCCACTGCCCGCACAGCATGTGGATACTGGAATGGGCTTCGAGCGCGTGTGCAGCATCATCCAGGGCACGAAAAACTTCACCGACTTTGAGAACGCAAAGATTAGCAACTACGACACGGATGTCTTCAAGCCCCTGTTTGACGAGCTCACCAAAATGTCTGGCAAGTCGTATGCCAGCACGCTGCCGAAGGCCAACGCGCAAGGCAATGTGGTGCCAGTGACCGAGCAGGAGAAGATCGACGTGGCCTTCCGCGTCATCGCAGATCACATCCGCACGCTCAGCTTCGCCATCGCCGACGGAATCCAGCCCGGCAACAACGACCGCAACTACACCCTCCGCCGCATTCTCCGCCGCGCCGTGAAATACGGCCGCACGCTCGACTTCAAAGAGCCCTTCTTCTACAAACTCGTGGATGTGCTTGCTGCTCAAATGGGTGACGTTTTCCCTGAACTGCGGACGAAGAAGGAGCAGATCAAGTGCGTGCTCAAGCTGGAGGAAGAGGCATTCAATCGGACGTTGGATAAGGGTGTTGCCCTGTTTGAAGCCGAAGTCAGCTCCGTGAGATCTGACCCATCCGCCCCAGCTCAACTCAGTGGACCCTTCGCCTTCCAACTCTACGACACCTACGGCTTCCCGCTCGACCTCACCGAACTCATGGCCCGCGAGCGCGGCCTTACGGTGGACACCGCTGGCTTCGACAAGCTCATGGAAGAGCAGAAGCAGCGCGCTCGTGAGGCTGGCAAGAAAAACAAACAAGTCGTCTCCGTCTCCGAGATCGAAACCAAGACGCCCACCAAGTTCATCGGTTACGACATGCTGGAGGCCGAAGTCAAGATTCTGGAAGTGGTCCACCTGAAGGACAAGACCGCCGTCGTGCTCGATACCTCGCCGTTCTATGCCGAGATGGGTGGACAAGTCGGAGATAGCGGCCAGCTCATCCTCGGAGCAGACAGCTATCCGATCACCAGCACCACCAAGGTGGGCAACACTTGGCTCCACTTCTTTGACGGAGCGGATTCCTCATTCGGCACTCAGCACTCGGCCCTCGCCAGGGTGGATGCGGCGCGGCGTCACGCCATTGAGCGCCACCACACCGTCACTCACATCTTGCACTGGGCGCTGCATGAAGTCGTCAGCCATGACGCCACACAAAAGGGCTCCAACGTAGGGCCGGACAAGCTGAGCTTTGACTTCAACAGCGGCGCACTCACCCCGCAGCAACTTGCGGACATCGAGCGGCTTGTAAACGAGCGCATCCTGGAGAACGCGCCCGTCTCTTGGACGGAAGTGCCCTACAAGGAAGTGCAGACCCGTCAGGACATCATGCAGCTCTTTGGTGAAAAGTATCCGGAGCAGGTGCGCGTGGTGCAGATCGGCGGTGAGGCGGGTTCTCTCACCGGCTACAGCATGGAGCTCTGTGGCGGCACTCATGCCCGGCGCACCGGTGAGATTGGCCTCTTCCGCCTCTCCAGTGAGAGCGCCGTGGCCGCAGGCATCCGCCGCATTGAAGGCATGGCCGGGCTAGAGGCCTACCACTCGGCACGTGCAGAGTCGGACCTGCTGAAGGCACTCGCTGGCAAAGTCAGCGCCCAGGGCATGCACGACATCGAGAAAAAAATCGAGTCGCTTCTCTCCCAGCAAAAGGAACTGGAGAAAGCCCTCAAGGCCGCACAGCAGCGAGAAGCCTCGGGCCGCGCCAAGGAGCTGCTCGCCAAGGCGGACAACAACGCCATCATCGTCAACCTCGGTGACGTGGATGCCGACTACGCCGTGGCCGTGAGCGATGCTCTCAAAGGCAGCTTCAACGGCATCGTCGTCCTAGCCACTACCGGTGGTGGCAGCGTGGCCTTGATTGCCTCCGTCTCCAAAGAGCACCACGCCAAAGTCCAAGCAGGCAAAATCATCCAAACCATCGCCCCCATCGTGGGCGGCAAAGGCGGCGGCAAACCCGACTTCGCCCGCGGCGGCGGCAAGGACGTCTCCAAAGTGGATGCCGCCCTGGCAGAAGCTCGGAAGTTGGTGGGATAACTGGGGGCGACGGCATCTTGCCGTCGGTATCGAGATGGACGTGGCGGCAAGACGCCGTCACTCCTTGCTTTGGCCCGTGCCTTACTTCACCACGGGATACAGCACCATATTGCGGTAGTCCACATTCGTGTGGTCTCCCTGAAGGAAGATGGGACCGGGCTTAAACTCGTCGCTGGTCAGCGCCCCGCCGGTGCAGCCGAGCACGGGTTGATTGTCGATAATCGTCTGGCCGTTGAGAATCACCGTGAGGTGACGGTCCACTAGAGTGATGTCCAGCGTCTGCCACTCGCCGATGGGCTTCTCCGCAGCCACACTGGGCGTGATGCGGCTGTACAGCGCACCCATGTGGTGTGAGTCCACAGGTTTACCGAAGCTCTCCATGATCTGCACCTCGTAGATGCCGCGCAGATAGATCCCACTGTTGCTCTTCTCCTGGGTGCGGACTTCTGTTGTGAGCCTGAAGTCCTCGAACTCCGCTTCGGTGCGCAAGTTGCCCCAGTGCTTGCCCTCCTCTTTCGCCACCCGGTTCATCAGTACGCCGTCCTGCACGCTCCAGCCATTGTCATCATCCGGCTTGATGAGACGCCAGCCAGTCAGGTCCTTGCCATTAAAAAGCTGCACCGGCTCACCGAACTTTACTTTGGACAGGTCTGGACGTGCCGGAACGGGCGGAATGCGCTTGCCCGTGAAAGCAGCCGGCTCGCCAAGCTGCTTGCCAGCCTCATTGTGTCTCACCGTGGTGAGCGCCAGGCTGTCGCCCGTGGCCGTGGCCGTGATCGTCTCCGTGGTCACCTTCCCCTCCTTGTTCTTCTGCTCTCGGGTCACGACCAGTTTGCCATCCTGGAGCTTTGTGCCTGCCGTGGGCACCACGCTGCCGCCACCCCACAGCACGCTTGAGGTGAGAGCACCGTCTTTTTCTTCCACCCCCAGCCAACCTGCTCCGCCATTGGGCAAAGTCAGAGCCCAGCGGCCGATGTAGGGATTCTCAGCCAGCAGGGAGGTGGCAGAGGCGAGCAGGGTAACAAAGAGAAAGGAGCGAATCATAAGGCAGGGGTGAACGTGGTTGGCATAGAGATATGTCAGAAATCCGCTTCCTGACCAAACATATTCACAAATGATGATGCGTTGATATGTTCTCTTGAAACCACCGGCACGGCGGCTAGCCTTCCCCCATGTCCAAAGGTGCCGCCATCCGGTCCGAACTCGAATCTCTCATGCGCCAGCGCATCGTCGTCATCGACGGAGCCATGGGCACCACCATCCGTGGTTACAAAGACAAAGGCGAGCTGAACGAGGCCATAGCCCGGGGAGAGCGTTTCCGGAACAACTCCAAAGACCTGCTCAACAACGGAGACATCCTCAGCGTCACTGCGCCTCACATCATTGAGGACATTCACCGCCGCTTCCTCGAGGCGGGAGCGGACATCATCGAGACCAACACCTTCTCGGCCACCAGCATCGCTCAGAGCGAGTTCTTTGTGGACGATCCCCGTGAGCATGGAGGCCGGAAGGACCCGGAGTTTTTCCAGACCATCATCGAGGACAAGTTCCTTAATGAACTGGCTTGGGAGATCAACTTCAACTCCGCCCAGCAGTGTCGCAAATGGGCAGACCGTGCTGCCAACGAAACCGGTCGCAAACGCTACGTGGCCGGTGCAGTCGGACCGCTTACCGTCTCGCTCTCACAGTTCCCGGACTTGCAGGACCTAGCGTTTCGTTATGTCACCTTTGATCAGGTAAAGGCCGCCTATGCGCACCAGATCCGCGCATTGATCGCCGGAGGCGTGGACACGCTGATGGTGGAGACCATCTTCGATTCGCTCAACGCCAAGGCCGCGCTCGTGGCCATCCGTGAGGTCTTTGACCAGGACAAGGTGGAGCTGCCCATCCAGATCAGCGCCGCCGTTGGTCCCGGAGGTGAGACCATGATCTCAGGCCAGATGACGGAGGCGTATCTCAATGCCATGCGGCATGTGAAACCCCTCTCCATCGGCCTGAACTGCTCGCTCGGCCCGGACAAGATGAGGCCCTTCCTGGAGGAACTCGCCGCCAAGGCGGATTGCTTTGTTTCCGCTTACCCCAACGCCGGCATGCCGAACCCACTGGCACCAACCGGCTTCGACTTGCTCCCTCCGGACATGGCAAGCTACGCCATCGACTTCGGCAAAAGCGGCTTCGTCAACATCATGGGCGGCTGTTGTGGCAACACACCGGAACACATCGCCGCCATTGCAAAGGCGGTGGAAGGCATCGAGCCACGTCAGGTGCCGCAGCCAGAGAAGCTCATGCGTCTGTCCGGCTCCATGCCATTCAATCTCACGTCGAACGCAAACTACCTCATGATCGGCGAGCGCACGAACGTGGCCGGTTCACCCAAGTTCGCCAAGCTCATCAAGGAGGGCAAGCTGGAGGAGGCAGTGGCCATCGCACGTCAGCAAGTGGAAAACGGAGCCAACGTCATCGACGTGTGCATGGATGAAGGTCTCATCGACGGCGTGGAAATGATGACCAAGTTCCTCGCGCTCCTGCAAACGGAACCCGAGGTCACCAAGGTGCCCATCATGGTGGACTCCTCCAAGTGGGAGGTCATCGAGGCCGGTCTGAAGATGCTTCAGGGCAAGGGCATCGTGAACTCCATCTCGCTCAAAGAAGGAGAAGAAGCCTTCAAGGAGCGCGCCCGCACCATCCTCCGCTACGGCGCCGCCACCGTGGTCATGGCCTTTGATGAACAAGGCCAGGCCGCAAACTACGAGGACAAAATCCGCATCTGCGAGCGAGCCTACCGCATCCTCGTCGAAGAGGTGGGTTTCCCCGCGGAGGACATCATCTTTGACCCCAACATCCTCACCGTGGCCACCGGCATGGAGGAGCACAACAACTACGCGCTCGACTTCATCAACGCCACCCGCTGGATCAAACAGAACCTGCCCGGTGCCAAGGTCAGCGGCGGCGTGAGCAATATCAGCTTCAGCTTCCGCGGTAACAATAAAGTGCGTGAAGCCATGCACAGCGCCTTCCTCTTCCACGCCATCAAGGCCGGCATGGACATGGGCATCGTGAATGCCGGTATGCTTGAGGTCTATGAGGACATCCCACAGGAGCTGCTGGAGAAAGTGGAAGACGTCCTGCTCAACCGTCGCCCGGATGCTACCGAGATCCTCGTCGAATACGCAGAACAGTTTAAAGGCGTAGCCGGAGCAAAGAAACAGGAGACTGACCTCGCCTGGCGGGATGCGCCCGTAGAGAAACGCCTGGAACACGCCCTGCTCAAGGGCCTGACCGACTTCATCATCCCCGACACGGAGGAAGCACTCGCCAAGTACGGCGTGCCCCTCAAGGTCATCGAAGGCCCGCTCATGGACGGCATGAAAGTCGTGGGCGACCTCTTTGGCGAAGGCAAGATGTTCCTGCCGCAGGTGGTGAAGTCCGCCCGCGTCATGAAGCAAAGCGTGGCGGTGCTCACGCCAGTCATGGAGGCCGAGAAACTGCGCAAGCGCCTGTTCAAAAAAGCCCTCGCTGCACCAAAAAACACGCCCATCGAGCTCGCGGAAGGATTTGTCTATACGCCCTATCCCGACCTCGACGAACGAGAGCGCGAGATCGAGTGCAAGTTCGCCGCCGAACTCGCAAGCGATCTTGAGGGCGCGGCGAAACGCTACCAAGCTATGTTTGCCAACGTGCTGGACCGCAACAACGCCCAGGAACTCAGCACCGACTACTCGGAGAGTCGTGAATCCAGGCAGCGTGAGAGCGTGAGCACACTTGAGCCGGCGGGCGCGTTCATTGATTGGTTGTATGCGCGGAAGCTGAAGGAACTACCGGCGGAGAGTCTCATCGTGTTCAATGCAGGCGGTCAGGGCAGCGGCAAGACGACTGCCACACAAGGTGCGGTGCTACAGTGTGCCGACCTGATCATGGATGGCACTCTGCAAAATCCACAGCGCAGTGAAACACACATCAATGCAGCTCTGAATGCTTCAATGATCGTCGAGATACGGCATGTTTTTTGCCCTTGGGAAACTGCGGTAGCCAACATACTGAATCGTGCCGCAGTCGAAGGGGGAAGAATCGTGCCGCTCAGCAGGGCAGCAAATGGACATTTCCAAGCGCCTAGAACCACCCTCGGACTGTGGACCAAGCTAAAAGACCATCAGGATTTCTTTGTCGTTGTCTTCGACAACTCGGTGCGGGGCGAGCCTCGCCAAGAGGATCCAAGCTGGCTCTGTGACAAGCTCTACAAAGACCTTGAAACTCTGATCCAATCAGGCGAGCTTCGCGCAAATGAGCACTTCAACGCTAACCGCACCGACGCCCGCTACAGCGAGCAAGTCCTCAGCCAGTTCCTCCAGAGCCGAGCGCATCAAACTGCGCATCGAGAAGCTGAACCGAGCCACTCTGGAAGTGCTGAAGGAAGCTGGACAAGCGGCATCAGCGCAGACCAAGAAGTAAGCGACGGCGCAGGCAAGTTCCTCATCGCCACCGTTAAGGGCGATGTGCATGACATCGGCAAGAACATCGTGGGCGTGGTGCTGGCCTGCAATGGCTTTGAAGTCACCGACATGGGCGTCATGGTGCCGTGCGAGAAAATTCTCGACAAAGCGCGTGAGATCGGTGCCGACGTGATCGGCCTTTCAGGCCTCATCACTCCTTCTCTTGATGAAATGGCGCATGTTGCCTCCGAGATGGAGCGCCAGGGTTTCAAGATTCCGCTGCTCATCGGAGGTGCCACCACCAGCGCCGCGCACACCGCCATCAAGATAGCCCCGCACTACCCTAGTGGCAGCGTAGTCCACGTGCTGGATGCCTCCCGCTCCGTGCCCGTCACCACAGCCCTCGTCAGCCAAGAGCACCGCGCCGCCTTCGTGGCAGAGAACGAAAAGCGCCATGAGGAAATGCGGGAGAAATACGGACAGAAAAAGGCCCGCGACATCCTCAGCCTCGCCGACGCCCGCGCGAATGCCCCCCAGCTCCACTTTAACGACATCGCAAAGCCCGCCAAGCTGGGTGTCCACACGGTGCTGCCCTCCCTCACCGACCTGCGCCGCTACATCGACTGGTCACCCTTCTTCCACACCTGGGAACTGCGCGGGCGCTGGAACAGCAAAGAACAAAAGTTCTCCAGCGCCTGGGATGATCCGGAAAAGAAAGCCGAGGCCGAGGCCGAAGCCGCCAAGCTCTATGCCGATGCCAACAAGCTGCTGGACCAAATCATTACCGAACATCGCTTCACACCGAAGGGCGTGTATGGCTTCTTCGAAGCGCGACGCGTTGGAGATGACATCCACCTCGCCAACGGCACCGTGTTTCACACCCTGCGCCAGCAGCAGATCAAAAAAGATACGCCCAACTACGCCCTCGCCGATTTCATCGCGGAGAAAGATGACTACCTCGGCGGCTTCGTTGTCACCATTCATGGCGGCGATGAGTTCGCCAAGACCTTCGAAGACAGACAGGATCCGTATTCCAGCATCCTCGTCAAAGCACTGGCAGACCGTTTCGCCGAAGCCTTTGCCGAATGGCTGCACCAGCAGGCACGCTTTGATTGCGGCATCGAGAAACCTGGTGACCTCTCCAACGATGAACTCATCCGCGAGAAGTATCGCGGCATCCGCCCGGCACCCGGTTACCCTGCACAGCCTGACCACACGGAGAAAAGGACGCTTTTCCAGCTATTGGATGCCACCACGCACACCGGCTGCGAGCTGACCGAGAACTGTGCCATGCACCCCGGAGCAAGTGTCTCTGGCCTCTACTTCAACCACCCACAAGCCCGCTACTTCGGCATCTCCACGGATTTGGGCAAGGACCAGATCGAAGACTATGCCGCCCGCAAAGGCATGAGCGTAACGGAAGTGGAGAAGTGGTTGAGTCCCTGGCTGAGCTACTGATGGCCTGGACCCTTCTCTCTTTGACAAAGCCCAGCCTGCACGCATCCTGAACACCCTTGATTTCTCCGTGAAAAACGTCCTTTTCGTCTGCACCGGAAACATCTGCCGCAGCCCCATGGCAGAAGCGCTTTTCCGTGAACTGGTGAAGGACCGCAGTGACTACAAGGTGGGTTCCGCTGGCGTCGCAGCGCTGCCCGGGCAGTCAGCGAGCCAGCACACCGTGGACATCCTTGCAGAGCGCGGCATTGAGCTAAAAAACTTCCGCAGTCGCCCGCTCACGCTCGACCTCCTGCGCTCAGCCACGCACATCTTCGCCATGGCCGGGCACCACCTGGAAATCCTGGAGATGGATTTTCCCCATGCCGCAGACAAGGCGTATCTGGTGAGCGAGTTCTGCGCCGACGATAAGCTCCGCGGTCAGGACGTGCACGACCCCATCGGCATGGGCCGCCGTGCCTACGACCAGACCCGCGAGGCGCTGGAAAAAATGCTCCCCAGCGTGCTCGCTTTCATCGACCAAACCTGGAAACCACAGCCAGCCGACGAATCCGCAAAACCATGAGCCAGACCACTGTTGTTCAACGCATCGCCATCGGTTCAGACCACGGAGGCGTGGAGCTCAAGGACGCCGTAGTGGCTCACCTCCGAGCGCAAGGTCATGCCGTGGATGACCTCGGTACTCACGGCGGGGCCAGCGTGGACTACCCAGACTTCGCCGATCAGGTGACGGCACGTGTCCTCAACGGCAGCGCAGATGCAGGCATGCTGGTCTGCACCACGGGTATAGGCATGAGCATCTCCGCCAACCGCCACGCCGGCATCCAGGCCAGCCTGGTGCATGATGTTGAAACCGCAAAAATCACCCGGGAGCACAACAACAGCAACGTCCTCGTGCTCTCAGGGAAAGCCACCTCACCAGAACTCGGAGCGCAGATTGCCGATGCCTGGCTCAGCACCCCCTTTGCCGGCGGCCGCCATGCCCGCCGTGTTGACAAGATGAACATGAACAAAAACCCGACCGACCTCCTCGCCGCTACCGATCCCGAAATCGCCGCCGTCATCGCAGGCGAGCAGCACCGCCAGCAGAACAACATCGAGCTCATCGCCAGCGAGAACTTCACCAGCCGAGCCGTTATGGCGGCACAGGGTTCCTGTCTGACGAACAAGTATGCAGAGGGTTACCCCGGCAAGCGCTGGTATGGCGGCTGTGAGGAAGTGGACAAGGCCGAGCAGCTCGCCATTGACCGCGCCTGCAAGCTCTTCGGAGCCAAGTTTGCCAACGTGCAGCCACACTCCGGCTCCCAAGCCAACGCCGCAGTGTATTTCAGCGTGCTGCAACCGGGTGACAAAGTGCTGGGCATGAACCTCGCCCACGGCGGTCACCTCACCCACGGTAACCCGGCCAACTTCTCCGGGCGCTTTTACAAGTTCTGTCAGTACGGCGTGAGCCAGGAAGACGAGCGTATCAACTACGACGAACTTGCCGAGGTGGCAGTGCGCGAGCAGCCGAAAATGATCACCGCCGGAGCGTCCGCATACCCGCGCATCATCGACTTCAAGAAGATGAGCGAGATCGCAAAGAGCGTGGGTGCCTACTTGTTTGTCGATATGGCACACATCGCCGGCCTCGTGGCGGCGGGCGTGCATCCCTCACCCATGGAGTACGCGGACTTTGTCACCACCACCACTCACAAGTCCCTGCGTGGACCACGTGGCGGCATGGTGCTGACGAACAACGAAGAACTTATCAAGAAGATCAACAGCCAGGTCTTCCCCGGAGTGCAGGGCGGCCCGCTTATGCACGTCATCGCAGCCAAAGCGGTGTGCTTCCTCGAGGCCCTCCAGCCCGGCTTTGTGGAGTATCAAAAGCAGGTCGTGAAGAACGCCCAGGCGCTTGCCGCAAGACTCGCCTCCCACGGCTACCGCATCGTCTCCGGTGGCACGGACAACCATCTCATGCTTGTCGATCTGCGCCCCAAAGGTCTGAATGGAAAAATCGCCAGTGAGACGCTCGACCACGCCGGCATCACCGTGAACAAAAACGGCATCCCATTTGATACTGAAAAAATCACCCTCGGCGGCGGCATCCGCATCGGCACACCGGCCGTGACGACCCGCGGAATGAAAGAAGCGGAGATGGACAAGATTGGTGACTGGATTCACGCCGCCCTGACGAACAGGGACAACGGCGAAGAACTCGCCCGCATCCGCAAGGAAGTGGCCGAGATCAATCAGCGCTTCCCCCTGCCGTAACACCGGCAAGGCCCCGTGGACTGCGGCAGCCCTGCTGCCGCTTTTGGGGGCAGCCAGCCCGCTGGCGATGGAGGGCATGACACCCGCGCAGCAGGGCTGCGAGTGTCCGAAAGCGGCAGCAGGCTACCGCAGTCCAAGAGGAAGATCAGTGCAAGGCCGCCGCGAAGAGACAAGCTGGGCAAAGCCCCATGGACTGCGGCAGCCCTGCTGCCGCTTTTGGGGGCAGCCAGCCCGCTGGCGATGGAGGGCATGACACCCGCGCAGCAGGGCTGCGAGTGTCCGAAAGCGGCAGCAGGCTACCGCAGTCCAAGAGGGTTGCCAGTTGTTGGCAGCAGTGGAGGGAAGCGTGCTATGCCCGGGTGTCCTTGCGCAGGCCTCTTGCGTTCAGCACACTCTTTACCAAGCGGAGGAGGTCGCTGGGTTCATAAGGTTTGGGCAGCACGGCGCTGAAGCCATAGGCGGAAGGTTTGGCCATCACGGGGTCATCCGAGTAGCCAGAGGACACGATGGCGAGCACGTTGGGGTCCATTTGCCGCAGGCGCTCCATGGTGCGTACGCCGCCCAAGCCGTTGGGGATGGTAAGGTCCAGCACGACGAGGTCAAAAGTGCGCTCATCATCCATGGCCTCTTGGTAGCGCTTCAGCGTGTCATTGCCATCTGCGGTCTCCACCACTTCAAAGCCTTGACTCACGAGATTGCGAACGATGAGGCTGCGCACGAGCGGGTCATCTTCCAGGATAAGGATGCGCGGCGGGCTGGGTGCAGCCGTGTCAAAGGCGGAAGTGCTCAGACCCACGGAGTCCACGGTGTCCTCGTCTGCATCCACCGGCAGGTAGAAGCGGACCGTCGAGCCGTAACCGTGGTCACTGCGCACGGAGAGCGAGCCGCCGTGCGCTTTGGCTATGGACTCACACACGGTGAGGCCGAGGCCGGTGGCGTTTTGTGCCTTCCGAGTGCTGAAGTAGGGCTCGAAAATGTGCGGCAGGTTCTCCGGAGTGATGCCTTCCCCGGTATCCTTGACCTCAATGATGATGCCCTGCGGTGCCTCGCCAAACTCTGGCACCATGTCACTTCCGTACAGTTCCTCGGCCAGCGGAGCGGTGCAGCGGATGGTGAGTTCTCCTCCGCGTGGCATGGCCTGCTCGGAGTTGCGGACGAGATTGCCAATGAGGCGGCGGAGCTGATTGGGATCCACAGCGATGCTTGGAAGGTCCTGCTGGATCTCGACGCGGTAGTGCACGCCTGCCGCACGGGAGTGGTTCTGCATGAACGACTCGATGAGCTCTGCGGGCTTCATTTGCCGTTTGATGGGCGCGCCGCCGCGGGCAAAGGTGAGCAGCTGCTGCACGAGGTTCTGCGCTTGCAGCGTGGCTTGCTTTGCGGTGCCGAGCTCGGGGATGCGGTCGCTTTGGCCACGCAGCCGCATCTCAGCCAGCGAGAGGTTCCCAAGCAGAACGGTGAGGAGGTTGTTGAAGTCGTGGGCGAAACCGCGGGCGAGAAGACCCAGGGACTCTAGGCGGTCCATACGGTTGCGGCGCTCGGCCTCTTCGTGCCGGGCGGTGGTGTCCTTGAGCAAAAGAAGCAGGCCTTCACCAAAGGGGTATGCCCGGAGCTCGAGCCAGATCTGGAAAGCTTCCAGATACACATCGCGGCTGATGGCGTCGCGATGCAGCATGGCGTGAGCCAGCGTTTCGTAATGAGCATCTCTCACCACGGCGGGCATGAGGTCCCAGAAGCTGGTACCCAGAAGGCTCAACTTGTCCCGTCTCAGGAGCCTTGCTGCGGCAGCGTTCGCGTAGGTCATGCGCCACATGCCATCCAGGGCGATGAGGGGGTCCGAAATGCTTTCCACCACATCCACCAGCGGCGCGGGACTGGGAGAGGCGCTGCCTTGCAGCGCGGCCTGGGCCTGACTTGCTGCGGGTGGCGGCACCGGCAGCGTCTCGGGCTCGGCATGATGATGAGCGGCGGGCACCTGCGGAGCGGGCTGCGTGAGCGGAGCGGGCCCCAGGTTTTTACTGATGATTTCCTGCCCGTGGGTGACGGCTACGGCCTCCACTTCGCTGGGCGGCGTCAGCTTGCGGAAGAGGATGATGAGTCCGGTAAGGCTGTTGCGCTGATCCCGCAGGGCCGTGGTGCGGTCGTGAATGGGAACGCGCTCACCGTATTTGGTGGTGAGCCATACGGTGCGCTGCGGGCTGCTGCCAGACTCGTCCACCACCTGTATTTCCGCAGGGTCTCCTCCTGGGTGGAAGATGCGAAAGGCTTCATTGAGTGACATGCCCACCACTTCCTCACTGGTCCAGCCTGTGATGCGTGAGGCAGCGGGATTGAGGAAAATGATGCCGCCCGCCAGGTCCGCCGCGATGACGCCGTCTGCCAGACTCTGGAATGCCTCGAAGTAGCTTTGCTCCCGGCGACGACGCTCCACTTCCTCCAGGTAGCGGGTGGCGGCCAGTTCTACCGTCAGACGAAGCTCGTCTTCGCTGAAGGGCTTCAAAAGGTAACCGTGCGGCTGGGTCTCGCGGGCGCGAGCCACGGTGTCCAGGTCCGCACAAGCAGTGACGTAAATGACGGCGGCTGTGCTGTGCGCCTTGATGTGTTGGGCCGTCTGGATGCCATCCAGCTGGCCGTCGAGGTGGACGTCCATCAGGACGAGATCAGGATGCAGCTCCTCTACGGAGCGCAGCGCTTCCTCGCCTGACTTCACAGCACCCACGACGTCATAACCGAGGTTTGCCAGTTGCGTCGCCATATCGCAACCAACAAGGCCCTCGTTTTCGACGATCAGAATGCGGATGCGATCGAGGGGATTCATTCGTTGGTGAGGAGTGCTCTAAATATCAACGCATGTTATAGGAAAAAGCAAATCAAATCGCAAGCCACCATTAACTATATTTTTCAGACTTGTCTGCCCGCGTAGCTGGTCGGCGAACACGCCGAGCACTTTCAGGCCCAGACCCATGGTACCCGGACCGCCGAAGCTGCTGGGCAGGCCCACGCCGTCGTCGTCCACACGGAGGTGGGTGCCATCCCCTTCCACGGAAAGGCTGGCGCGGATGGTGCCTCGGCGTCCGTCTGGGAAGGCGTGCTTGAAGGCGTTTGAGAGTGCTTCATTGAGGATCAGAGCCACGGGCATGAGCCACTCGTCTCGGATGCGGGGGGAGGCGAGGTTCAGCTCCACCTTCACGCGGGTTTCGTCCGCATCAAAACACTCCCGCAGCCGACTTACGAGTTCTTTGGCAAAGTCGGTGAGGTTGAGTGCCTGGCCAATCTGCATTTCGTAAAGATGCTGGTGCAGTGCTGCAATGGCACGCACGCGGTTCTGACTGGAGCGCAGGAGGCTGCGGACGGACTCATCTTCCACGCTGTTGCTTTGCAGATTGAGGAGGCTGGAGATGATCTGGAGGTGGTTTTTGACCCGGTGATGGGTCTCGGTGAGGAGCATGCGCTCTCGGTTCAAGTCCCCTCCGGACCAGAGCTGGGAGGGACCTGGAGCGATGACATAGACGGGAGCAGTGTCGGCCGTTTGCGGCGGAGCAGCGGTAGGTGTGGCTTCCGCATTTTGAGGAACCAGCGGCACAGGATGGGTCTGGAGCTGAAGTCTGAGGGCGTAGTTGCCGGACTCCAGGGGGGTGAGGAGGAAGTCATCTGAACCACGCTTATCTCCTCCACCAAACCAGGTCCAGTGGACTGCACCGTCGCCGACAGTAGAGAGGTGCTGCTGAAGCGTGTTGTAGAACCCGGTGGCATCAGAGGGGCGGAAGAGGCGGTGCAGGTGCATGCCGAGAGCTTGCGCCTCCGTAAGCCCAAAGTGCGCTAGGCCAGTTTCTTCGTTCCAGGACTCAATGCGCCCAAACTCATCCGTGGTGAGCACCGTCACCCAGGTGGGCTGCGGACGCTTAGGGGCTGGTATATCGTCGGCGGATGGTGTGAGGGAGATTAGCACGGGCGCTACGGCTGCGGTGCTGATGGGTTTCAGGAAGTGGGCCAGTGCATGGGGACGGCCTTCACTGTCTTTCACCAAAGCCACGCAAAGCTCCGCTTCCCCCTCACAGGTGGCCGGTACTTGCAGCAGCACGTTCAGCCGGGCTTGGCTGAGACCTGAGGCCGTGACACGTGCCACCTCGGCACGGCGCCGCTCCTCGCTCTCTGCGGTGAAGAGCGCGCCTAGACCGACACGGCGGAGTTCATTCCGGCTGCGTGAGAAGAGAGCCTCAGCCTCAGGGTTGGTATCGAAGATGGCACCCTTCACATCCGTGAGCAGAAGCGGCAGCGGACATTCTCGCAAGAGCGTACGGAACTTCGCCTCCACTCCTGCCAGCATTTCCTCCAGTCTGCAGCTGTCTGTTACATCATGAATGGTCAGCAGCAGACCGCCCTGTGGCAGTGAGGTGGGGCGAAACTCCAGATCCTTGATGAGTCCGTCTGCGGTGATGAGGCTCAGCACGCGGGTGATTTGGCGGCGCCAGATGTCCTCCCGCCACGCGAGTGCGGCCTGCTCCCGCCCTGCTTCGTCCGGGCAGGCGCTGGTGATCCAGTGTTCCACGGAGCTGCCGGTCTGAAGTTCGCGGCCCACCAGATCACGCACATGGGCGTTTTGGAAAATCGGCCTGCCACGTTCATCCAGCACGATGAGTCCGCAGGGCATCGTGTCCAGAATGTCCCGATGCCTTTGCTCGCGCCGCCGGTAGGTGGCCTCCATTTCGCGCAACTGCTCCAGCTCACTCACCAAGTCTTCAACCGGTGCTGGTGGGGATACGCGGACTTCGTAAGCCGGAGTAGAGGGAACGTGAGGCGGTGATTCGGCTGCGGGAAGTGCAGCACTGGGAATGACCTCCGCCGCTACTGCAAACGGTGTGGCATTGCCCGAAAGCAGCGCTAGTGGCTCACCGCTCTTAGGTTGCAGACGGCTCAGCGTCCACTGCAACAGTGCGGATGGCCCGGTGAACAGACGCGGTTCCAGGGTCACGGTGGCGCATTGACCGCTGATGACGAGATGCAACGAGGCACCCCACTGATTCCGCGCCTCTTCGGTGGCCACACAACCGGCCAGAGTCTCCCAGATGGCCGACGGAAGGTCGGTTGCGGCATGGCCTAGGAGCGCACGCATGGCCCCATTACAGTGCTCGATGCGTCCTTCTCCATTCAGCGCTACCATGGGCAGTCCACACTCGGGCACCAGTGGCAGGGATTGAGACACCACCGGCTCCACCGGCGTATCGGACTCTCCACTGGCTTCTTCCGAGCGTGGTGCGGAAGCTGGTAGCGAGACGCCAGTAAACTTCTCGCAAGTCAGCATGATGCCCATCACCGCAGCATCCTCCGCCCGGCGCCAAGGACGCACTTCCCACCGGAAGACCATGGGCCTACCACCCGGCTGTGCAGGCTGCACATCGTGCTCACTGCGCACCACATGACCTTGGAGCGCGCGCTCATACACGTTCTTCCAGCCGGGGTTCAGGTTCGGAAACACATCCAGGTGACTGCGCCCCAGCAGCGGCAGCGCGTCCCGCAGGCCGAAGTCATTGATCCACTGCCGGTTCGCCAGCACATAACGCAGTTTGCGATCCAGCATGGCCATGGCCACAGGAGCGTTCTCGACGAGCGCAGAGGTGATCAACTCCAGGTCGGGAATGTCTTGGATGCGATCCTCCGCCAGCTGTGACTCTTCATTCGTGCCAAAGGGTACCACCGTGGAAGCAGTGGGCGGCTTTGGCGAAATAACGCTATGAAGCACGGACGAGTTGGACATAGGACGCGGGAGGAGGTTGGAAAGACTTTTTCAAAAACTTGATTCTACCTTCTGCGAACGTTCTCAACAAGGCGATTCAACTGTTGGAGTGATTTGTCTGCTTCTTCATCTTGCTGCTCCTTCGCGATGATACGGTTCACCACGCAGAATGCTGTGCGCCCGGTAAATCTGCTCCAACAGCACAACGAGAGCCAACTCATGCTGAAGGGTGAACTGGGAAAGGGACCAAGTCTCCCTGACCAAGCTGCGCAAAGCAGGGGAGTGACCATTCGCTCCACCTATGAGCAGGCTCACCTCCTTGCAGCCCTCAAGTTGCCTATTGTCAATCCAACGGGCAAGTTCCACACTTCGCATCTGGCGTCCGCGCTCATCCATCAGCACGCGCAAGCTGCCGTCCGTAGCGGAAAGCAGCCTGTCCGTTACCACGTCAGAAGGACCCTCTTTGATAAAGGAACAACGGACCGGCGCCACGCGAGCCAGGCGTCCCACGTAGTCATCCATACCCACACGCGCCCAGGATAATGATGGCTTTCCGACTGCAACGATGTGCCACTTCATCACCGAGCATAACTCGGGAAACGCCCAAGAAAACCGTCAAATCATCATAATTCCCGCCATTAGGCGCAAAAATAATTCAGCCAACACAAAACTCGTTCTTGCAGATTCTAAAAAAATCTCCAGAATGCGACTCGATATTCAAAAAATCAGCCTCCTTCTTCACCATGGCTAATCACCTCACTCGTCTCGCCCTCGGAGTTTCCGTCCTGGGCACACTTGCATCATGCAGCCTCCCTCCCAAGGAAGCATGGAAGCAGATCCAGTCCCAAGGCTTGATCCCGTATGTCGCTCGCGAAGTGCGTGGCGAGTTCAAGAGTTCAGACCGCCCTGCGCCCACCCATGCTGTGCGCCCCAATAGCGCACTGGTGCAAGCCAAGCCCACCACTCCCGCCCCCGTGGTGGCTGGCAGCGGTCTCATCGGGCCAGAGCGGCCTGCTGATGTAGTGCCACCGCCATCGCAGTTGCCCACCGCCTCACTGCCTGTGGCTAAACCCGTGGAAGGCCTGGCGGGTTACGTGCGCTCTCCCTACACCAATCCTCCGCGGCTCGTCGATGTGCGCGGCATGACCACCGGTTCCAAAGTCGTCTGCCCCTACACTCGGAAACCTTTCCTCGTGCCTGCTGCCGGTCAGATGAATACGCAAAACATCGCCGCCAACGACACGCCTGCACCGCCACCCACGCCCGCGCCGCTGCCCCGTGTGCCTAGCCCCGGCCTTCAGCCCATCCCGCAGCCGCAACTTCCTCCTTCCAATCTGGTGAAAGAACCACCCACCGCGCCGACGAAGGTGGCCGCAAACACCACTCCACCTCCCAGCACCCCAGCACCTTCCACCGCTCCGTCACCTCAGCCTTCCACCTCTGGCAGCGCAGCCGCCGGCTCCCAGCCAGCACCGGTGAAAGCCCCCGGCGCACCAGCCGCGAACGAGATTCCATTTGGCACCGCCATCGCAGGACGCCCCGGCTTCGTGAATAGCCCCTTCGCCGCGAAGCATCAGCTCGTTGACGTAACTGGTCTGCCCACCGGCATGGAGGTCAAGTGCCCCTACACCGGCAAACTCTTCCGCGTGCCACCTCAGGCCAACGCACCCGCCCCTGAGTCCAAGCCGAACCCGTAAAACGGCACCGCTCCCTCTTTACCCGCCGATGCCGAAAGCGTCGGCGGGTTTTTTGTCTGTGCATCATTCCCACTCGGCGCTACAGGTCAGAGAATCCAAACCCATGGACACCCAAGCCTGGTATTGCATCCACACCAAACCGAAATGCGAGCACATGGCAGCCGGAGCGCTGCGTTCGCTTCCGGGCGTGGAAGCATACTGCCCACGCATCCGCTTCCAACGCGCTACCACCCGGGGCAAGGTGTGGTTCGTCGAAGCTCTGTTCCCCTCCTACCTCTTCGCCCGCTTTGATCCTGCTCAGTCCCTGCGCGCCGTGCGCCATGCCCAGAACGTCATCCGCGTCATCGAGTTCGGCGGGCAGCCCGTCCCCGTGCCAGATGCTGCCATCGCAAGCCTGAAAGAGGAGATGCATCACACCGAGCTGCGGGAAGTCTTGCCCGCGCTTCAGGTGGGCGACACCGTGCGCCTAGCAGAGGGTCCCATGCGTGGTCTCACTGGCATCATCGAGCGCATGCTCTCAGGTGCGGAGCGTGTCCGTGTACTGCTGGAGTTCCTGGGACGGCATAGCGTGGTGGAACTGCCCTTGAACAAAGTCCTGCATGAGAAGCCCGCGCGCCTTCTCATCACTGATCCCTGAAGCCGCCAGCCATGGGCCGCATCCCGGAAGAGACCATCCAGCAGATACTGGCCGCCACGGACATCGTGGACCTCATAGGGCGCAGCGTGAAACTGCGGAAGAACGGCTCCAACTACGTCGGCCTCTGCCCCTTCCACACGGAGCGCACTCCATCGTTCAACGTCTATCCTCACAACCATTCGTATTACTGCTTCGGTTGTCAGGCCAGCGGCACCGCCGCACGTTTTCTCATGGAGCACGAGGGACTTCCCTTCGTCGAAGCCATTCGTCGGCTCGCCGATGCAGCTGGCATCCGCATCGAAGAAGAAGTGTGGGACGCCAATACCGAGCGAGAGGCAAAACACCGCGCCGCACTCAAGCGGCTCATGGAAGACATCGCTGCCTGGTACCACTCCCTGCTACTCAGGCATGAAATGGCAGCCCCGGCTCGCGACTACCTCAAGTCCCGCGGTTTCAACTCCGCCGTGGCAAAGAACTGGCAGCTTGGCTACGCACCAGAGCGGGACATGTGGGTGAGACGCTGGGCCGCCGGAAAGGGCTACTCTGAACTGCTGCTCGAAGAAGCAGGCATCCTTAAACGCACGGATGAGGGACGCAGCTATTCCTTCTTCCGCCACCGCATGATGATCCCCATCCGAAACGAAAACGGAGAGTGCATCGCCTTCAGCGGCAGGCTACTCAGCGCCGATGCCAAGGAGCAAAAATACAAAAACTCCCCCGAGACCGCACTCTTCTCCAAAAGCAAAGTGCTCTTCGGCTTCGACAAAAGCCGCCGCTTCATTTCCAAGACCGCGCGCGCTATCGTTTGTGAAGGCCAGCTAGACACCGTGGCCGTTTTTGAGGCCGGCATCCAGAACGTCGTCGGCACGCAAGGCACCGCCTTCACCGAGCACCACGCCAAAATGCTCCGCCGTCAGTGCAGCGAAGTCATCTTGTGTTTCGACTCGGACAACGCCGGTTACAACGCCGCAGAAAAAAGTTTCAAAGTCCTCTCGCCTGCCGGCCTCGTCGTCAAAGTGGCCAGGCTTCCTAAAGGCGAAGATCCTGACTCCTTCATCAAAAAAAACGGCGGCCAAGCCTTCCTTTCGGTCATCGAACAAGCCGTCGATTTTCTCGACTTCCAAATCTCCCACAAGCGCAGCACCCAGGGCAACGACCTCCGCAGCCAAGTCATGCTTGCCGAACAGACCGCCGTCACCATAGCGCTGAACCCCAGCGTCTCCGCTCGCGACTTCATGATCCGCGCCCACGCCGCGCAGCTCGGGCTCAGTGAAGACGCCCTCCGCGCGCAGGTGAACAGCTTTGTCCGCAGACAGGCCCGCAGTGAGGCGGAAAAGCAGCAGAGTGCCAGCGCACCCGCCGCCCTCACCCCAGCCCAGGAAGCCGCGCGCTTCCTCACCACCCAACACAGGACCGCACTGCTTCTGGCCCAGCAGGCACTCGTGATTCCCGAAATCATGGAGTGGCTGAGAAAGCAGGATCTTGACTCACTCCTCCATGACCTCCCCGGCACCCAACTTCTGGGCTGCGTGTGGCAGGCGCATTACGATGCAAAGGACGTGCACGCCCGTTCCGCCTTCATCGCCTCACTTCCCCCCATGGAAGAGTCCGCCCTCACCCAGCTGCTGCAACGTCCCCTGCCACAGAGTGATCTCGCCTCCGCAGCAAATGATCTGGAGGCCCTCCGAACCGCCCGGCTCCACCACCTCATTCAGCGCACCCAGGCGGAAATGAAACGGCCTGAGCTCTCCCTGGAGCACATCTCTGAACTCCACCACCAAGTGCTCGCCTGGCGCAAAGAATACCTTGACCGCTTGCGAGGCTCTTCGGATAGTCCCTGACCCTCCCCAGACCAATCCGCCTTGCTTAAAGCGGGACCACATGGCCGCACCAAAAAACTCCAAGGCATCCAAAGCCAAATCCAGATCAGCGCCACAGACCCCTCAGGCCCCCAGCGGCCCGCAGGGCGCACCCGCGCATGAGCAGCCGGTCAAGCGCAAGCGCGGCCGCCCGCGGAAGAACCCGGATGCACCACCGCCGCCGCCAAAGTCACCCGGTACGGGCCGGCGTGGACGTCCACCCAAGGAGAAGCCCAAGGTGCCCGTCATCATTTACGACGACATCAACGCCCCCGAGATTCAGGCCAAGCTCCGCGAACTCATCCGGCTTGCTCGGGAGCAAGGCTACCTCACCTATGACGACCTCAACAGCTCCCTGCCAGATGGGCACGTCACCGCAGAGTTGCTGGATGACGTCATCTCCAGGCTCAGGAACATGGAGTTCCGCATCGTGGATGAAAGCGAGGTGGACGCTGTCAAACCCGTGCCACCGGCGGTAGCAGAGGCTGACGAAGAGGAAGACGAGGCCGACTCCTCGGTAACCACGGGTTCCGCTGCACGGGACGAACGGGATGTCGCGCCCAGGCTGGACGTCCTGGATGATCCCGTGCGCATGTATCTGCGCCAGATGGGCCAGGTGCCGCTTCTCAACCGAGAGCAGGAAATAGCCATTTCCAAACGCATCGAAAAAGCCGAGTCCCGTCTGCAGGAGTGCCTTCAGTCCTCCGGCTTCGTGGCTGAGAACTACTTCCAGCTTGCAGACGCCCTCATGGCCGGAGCTGAGCGGTTTGACCGTCTGGTGCTGGATCAGAAGGCGGAAGACAGAGAAGGCTACTTCCGCAAGCTCGGTCTCACCGTCTCCCACGCACGCTCCATGCTGGACCAGTGCCGCGCCACCTACGCCCAGCTACACGCCTCCAGCGGGAAAAAGCAGACCGCGCTTCAGGAGCGCTTTGCTGCCGAGCGCTCTGCACTCTTCAAGCTCTGTAACAAGTTTTACTTCAAGCAGAAGGTCAATGAGGACTTCGTGAATCTCCTCCAGTCCCGCCTGCGCGACCTGGAGCGCATCCAGAGAGACATCGCCGCCCATCCCAAAAACGAAGTGGCGCACGCCGCGCTGGAGGAGTTCGAACTCGCCGCATGGCACAAGGCGGAAGACTTCCGCATCATGGTGGGAGAGGCTCAAAAGCACGTCAACGAAAGCACCAAGGCCAAGACCGAAATGATCGAGGCCAACCTCCGTCTCGTCATCTCCATCGCCAAAAAATACACCAACCGTGGCCTCTCCTTCCTGGACCTCATTCAGGAAGGGAACATGGGTCTCATGCGTGCCGTGGAAAAGTTCGAGTACCGCCGTGGCTACAAGTTCTCCACCTACGCCACTTGGTGGATACGACAGGCCATCACCCGTTCCATCGCGGATCAAGCTCGCACCATCCGCATCCCGGTGCACATGATCGAGACCATCAACAAGCTCATGCGCGTGCAGAAGCAGCTCGTGCAGGAGCTCGGCCGCGACCCCACGCCCGAGGAAGTGGCCGACGAGCTTCACCTCCCCGTGGAACGTGTCCGCGCAGTGCTCCGCATGAGCCAGCAGCCCGTATCTCTCCAGGTCAAGGTGGGAGATGGAGATGGCGACACCGAGTTCGGAGACTTCATCGAGGACAAAGACGCCTCCAACCCCATGGAACTGACCGCCATGAACCTCCTGCGCGACAAGCTCAAGGACGTGCTGGACACCCTCAGCGAGCGGGAGCGGGAAGTGCTGGAGCAGCGCTTCGGACTCTCAGATGGAGCCGGGCGAACCCTTGAGGAAGTAGGCAAGCAGTTTCAGGTCACCCGCGAGCGCATTCGCCAGATTGAGGCCAAGGCCCTCCGCAAACTCCGCCACCCCACCCGCATCCGCAAGCTCGGGGGCTTTTTCGGCACCCAGTGACTTCGGCGCGTCACGCGGCTCTCTCACTCACTAACAAGCCACTGCGCCCACGCCGCATCCGAGGCGCTCACGGAACGCGAGGGAACTTGCTGAAGTCCGGCTTCCGCTTCTCCACGAAGGCGTTCTTCCCCTCCTTGGCCTCTTCACTCATGTAGTAAAGCAGAGTGGCGTTCCCTGCCAAGTCCAGGAGTCCCATCTGTCCGTCGCAGTCCGCATTGAGCGCAGACTTCAGGCAGCGTAGTGCCAGCGGCGAGTGCTGAAGGATTTCGCGGCACCACTTCAGCGTCTCGGACTCCAGCTCAGCCAGGGGAACGACCGCATTGACCAGTCCCATTTCAAGAGCCTGCCGCGCGTCATACTGGCGACAGAGGTACCAGATTTCACGAGCCTTCTTTTGCCCCACGATGCGTGCCAGGTAGCTGCTGCCCAGGCCCCCGTCAAAGCTGCCCACCTTCGGACCGGTCTGGCCAAAGCGGGCGTTGTCCGCAGCTATCGTCAGATCACAAACGACATGAAGCACATGCCCTCCGCCGATGGCGTAGCCAGCCACCATAGCGATCACGGGCTTGGGGATGCCGCGGATTTTCTTCTGCAAGTCCAGCACATTGAGCCGCGGCACACCGTCACCGCCGATGTAGCCCGCATGACCGCGCACCTTCTGGTCGCCTCCAGAACAAAACGCCTTCTCACCCTCTCCCGTGAGGATGATCACACCGATGTCCGGTGCTTGATGGGCGATTTCAAATGCCCGAAGCAACTCCTGAACCGTGAGCGGGCGGAAGGCGTTGCGCACTTCCGGGCGGTTGATCGTGATTTTGGCTATGCCGTCATCCGTCTTTTCGAGCTTGATGTCGGTGAAGGTCTCAATGGTAGTCCACATGCGGCGGAGCGGTGTTAGTCTCGTGCAGGATCGTTGTTCCAGGCGGCATACATCTCCTCCGGTGTGGGAATCTCCAGCGGGCGGATGATCCGGAAGCCCAGCCACTTGGCGTCAGTGTGATACCAGATGGACTTGGGAAGCTGCGGGTCCTGAGACTTCCACTCGGGGTCCGAACCGCGGCGGTAGGCACTGCGGCACATGTCTGCATCATCATCAAAGGAGCCGCCGCGGACGATGTGCGGATAGGCCTTGGGAGAGACGACCCACTTGGAGCCATCCACAGGCTGCGGCTGCTGGGCCAGGGTGGCATAGCCCTTTTCATCATACATGTCCAGGCACCACTCGACCACGTTTCCATAGATGTCGTACAGTCCCCATGGGTTCGGCTTCTTCTGGCCCACCTTGGCGTACTGATAGTTCGGTGCGTTCTCGAAGTACCAGGCATACTCTCCGATCTGGGCCGGATCATCCCCCCAGAAGTAGGCGGTGGTGCTGCCAGCGCGGGCTGCATACTCCCACTCCGCCTCCGTAGGCAAGCGGTAAAAGTGACCCGTCTGCGCGGAAAGCCACTGGCAGTACTTGTTGGCGGCGTGTTGCGTCATGCTGATGGCGGGGAAGCCGTCCGTGCCCATGCCAAAGGACATTTCCGTGTAAGGCGTGGTAGGTTGGGAGACGAGATCCTCTATTTTATCATCCGGCTTGAAGTTCTTCGGCGCACCATCCTTGTAGCGATCCACTGCGGTGATCATGAAGGGCTGGTATTCATCCCACGTCACTTCTTTCTGTCCCATCCAGAAGGGTTTGATCTTCACCTTCACCTGGGGGCCTTCGTCCTCTCCGCGCATGGCCTCCGTCTCCGGACTGCCCATCATGAACTCGCCGCCCTGAATGGGCACCATGGTGTAGCTGACGCCCGTTTTGGGGATCTTACCGGTGTATTCCTTCAACTCTTTCTCCTTCTCGCTGGTCTGGACGATGAAGGCATGGATGCGCTTCACCAAGTCCATGGTGTCTGGCGTGGGCGTGGCTGACTTGGATTTTTCTTTTGCTGTCAGCGTGATGTCTTCCGGCCAAGTGGCACCTTGGTCAATCCACGATTTGATCAGCGCGATCTGATCCGCCGGAAGCGGCCCGCCGGACTTGGCAGGAGGCATCAAATCATCATCATCCTTGTCCAAGGCGCACAGTGTATAGACCGAGGACTTGGCGGAGTCGAAGGGGACAAGGCAGGGCGCATTTTCCCCCGTTTCCAGGGTTTCCTTCAGTGATGCCATGATGAAATCCCCCTTCGCCTTCTCTGGGTTGTGGCAGGAGAGGCAGTTCTGCTCAAAGATGGGCTGAATGTGCTTCACGAAGTTCACCCGCGTGGTCTGCTGAAGCTTCACGCCCTCCGGCCACTTGGCTCCGGAAGCGATCCAGTCCTTAATCAGTGCGATCTGGGTCTTGTCGAGCAGGCCCTCTTTGGCGGGCGGCATCACGTCGTCATCGTCTTCCGGGAGGACGAGCAGGGTGTAGAGCGGGGACTTCTCCGGGTCACCAGGCACGAGCGCGGGGCCGTCCTCGCCGCCTTTGAGAATGCCTTCTAGCGTTTCCATATTGAGCTCACCCTTGGTGTTCTTCTCACTGTGGCAGTGAACGCAGGCCGCTTCAAAGATGGGCTTGATGTGCTGGTTGAAATCCGCTTTCAACGGGCTGTCGGCGGCACCAAGACTCAGTGTGGGGAGGAGGAATGCGGCGGTAAATCGCTTCATGGGGCGGAAAAGATGGCATGAGCGGGCAGACGCGCAAGCGAGGAGCACCGCTGTCAGACGAGTAACGGCTACGAAATGCCGACGGCGGCGGATTCCACCCCCTCGGCAAAACCGCAAGATAGGTCTCCGCAGGATCGTTTAGGCGCTGAACCTTAACCCACACCTCACCCATGTTTCGACTTCCAGGCGTTCCGGGCAAAGACCTTTGCGATAGCCACCTCGGCATCTCGCGCCGTGACATCCTCCGTGTGGGCGGTGCGTCCATGCTTGGGCTGACGCTCAACAACATTCTCCGCGCACAGACCGCCAGCGCCGCTTCAGGCAGTGCGGGCCGCGCCGGCTGGGGAAAGGCGAAGCAAGTGCTCATGATATACCTCCAGGGCGGCCCCAGCCATATCGACCTCTGGGATCCGAAGGAAAACGTGCCTGACAATGTGCGCTCCGCTTTCAAAAGCATTCCCACGAAGGTGCCGGGCCACCACTTCACTGAAATCCTGCCTCAACTCGCCAAGGTGAACGACAAGTTCACCATGATCAACTCCATGAGCTACACGCCCAACGGGTTGTTCAACCACACGGCGGCGATTTACCAGATCATGACCGGCTACACCACGGACAAAGTGAGCCCGTCTGGCCAGCTCGAACCGCCCAATGCGAAGGACTACCCCAACTTCGGCTCCAACATCATCCGCCTCAAGCCCATGGATGAGCCGATGCTGCCCTTCGTCATGCTGCCGCGACCCCTTCAGGAGTCCAACGTCATCGGAAAGGGCGGCACCGCCGGGTTCCTCGGCAAAGCCTACGACCCCTATACCCTCTACCCTGATGGCGATGACATGGACATGGACAAAATGTCCAAAATCAAAATCGACGACCTCCAGCTTCGCCCGGATCTCTTCAGCCTCCGCCTCCAGCGCCGCGCCAGACTGCGGGACGCCATCAGTGACCAGATGCCCGTCATCGAGAACGCGGTGAAGGACATGAGCCTGGACCAGTATTACAGCCAGGCGCTCAATCTCATCGCCAGTGGCCGTGCGCGAGATGCGTTTGCCCTAGACCGTGAGACGGACAAAATGCGTGACCGCTATGGGCGCAATACCTTCGGCCAGAGCGCCCTGCTTGCCCGTCGTCTGCTGGAGGCCGGCACCCGCGTGGTGGAGCTTATCTGGCCCAAGGTGGCGAACTCCGACAATCACTCGTGGGATCACCACGTGGGCCTCACGGATCGGATGAAAAAGCAGTCCGGCCCCATGCTGGACCAGGGACTCAGCGCCCTGTTTGAAGACTTGGATTCCCGCGGACTGCTGGACGAGACGCTGGTCGTTGCGCTTGGCGAGTTCGGACGCAGTCCGGAGCGTGGCGTCTCCACTTCCGGCAACAACAACAGCGCAGACGGGCGCGACCACTGGCCTTACTGTTACACCGCCATCATTGGCGGTGCCGGCATCAAGCGCGGCTACATCCACGGGAAGTCAGATAAGACTGGCTCCTCCCCAGTGGAGAACCCCGTGCACCCAACTGAGCTTCTGGCCACGATCTACCACGCCATGGGCATCGATCCAGAGTCCATCGTCTATAACCACCTCAACCAGCCTCGGGAATTGGTGAAGGCCAAGCCCGTGACCCAGTTGTTTGCGTAAGTCTTGGATTGCGGCAGCCTACTGCCGCTTTCAGATGATCGCAGCCCTGCTGCGGGAGAGAGTGAATACTTTCCCGCCAGCAGGCTGGCAGCCACTGGAAAGCGGCAGCCGGGTTGCACGCATTCCAAGGGCTGAGATCGGTCGGCTTTTACGCCAGCCTTTTCTCGATGTCTGCCTGAATCCACGACCACATGCGCTCAATACCTGCCGCTGTGTTTTGTTTGGCCGCAGTGAGCTGTTCGGAAGTGAAGGAGGTTCCTTCGCCAGGCAGCGTGCAGCCGAACATGTAATACTTGATCTTCGGTTCGGTGCCGCTGGGGCGAACGGCGAACTGGCGCCCGTCCTCCAGCTTCACGCTGAGCATTTTCTCCCGGCTGATGACTTCGCCCTCTTCGTCGAGAATGTGATCCTTACGGAAGTCACGCACTGCTACCACTTTCACGCCATCGACTTCCGTCGGCGGCTGGCTGCCGTAGGAATCGGCTAGTTTGGCGATCTTCGCTGCACCCTCAGCGCCCTCGAAGACGCAGGACTTGTTCACCTCCAGGTAGTAGCCGATCTCGGAGTACACGTCATCCAGCACATCAGCGATGGTCTTGCCCTGCGAGGCAGCGAAAGCCGCCAGCTCGGCGAACATGACCACGGCACCGTTGCCGTCCTTGTCCCGTGAGCAGTCTGAACCCATGTAGCCGTAGCTCTCCTCGGTGCCGAGCACCATGAACTTGCTCTTCGCCAGCCGCAGGTCGCGAGTCTCCTGCTCGCTGAGGTCACGGTACTTGTCGCCTATCCCGAGCGCGGCTTCATACTTGGCCAGCTTGGCGGAGATCCACTTGAAGCCCGTGAGCGTGTTGACGCAGTTAATGCCATAGCGGTTTGCGATGGCGTCCAGCATGGGACTGGTGACGAAGGTCTTCAGCAGCACAGCATTGTTCTTGTTGCCTTCGTTGAGAATGCCCAACTCGAACATGGTCTTGATGCGGTACCAGGCGATGAGCGTGCCGGTCTGATTGCCGGTGAGAAGCACCATTTTGCCGCTGCGGTCGCGCACACCCACGCCCATGCGGTCGCAGTCAGGGTCCGTGCCGATGATGGCATCCGCGCCGATTTGATCCGCCAGGTCGGAGGCCATTTTCAACGCCGGTGCATTCTCCGGGTTGGGGGAGGCCACCGTCGGGAAGCGTCCGTCTGGCTTGTCCTGCTCCGGTACGGTGGTGAAGTTGAAACCGAGACGCTGAAGGATGGTGGGCACGAACACGCCACCGGTGCCATGCAGCGCGGTGAAGACGATCTTCAGCCCCTTTGCCTTCTCGAGCAGTTCAGGGCGCAGCATGATGGTTTCCACTCGCTTCAAGAAGGCCTCGTCCATGTCAGCACCCAGCACCTTGACTTCACCTCGTTCTGCGGCTGGCACAGGGGTGTAGTCTTCTGAGGCGATGGCATTCACTTCCTTGATGATGCCCGTGGCGTGGGGTTCCACGATGCCTGCTCCATCATTAAAGTTTACCTTGTATCCGTTGTCGTGAGCCGGGTTGTGAGAGGCGGTGAGCATCACACCTGCATCTGCCCTCAGTGTGCGCACTGCAAAGCTCATCAGCGGCGTGGGGCGCTCTCTGTCGAAGAGGTAAACATCCGCTCCATGCTCGGTGGCCACCTGTGCCGCGAACTTGGCGAACTCTGGAGAGAAGTGACGTGTGTCATGGGCTATGACCATGCTTGGTCTCCCGCTCAGGCCGGCGGCGGCGCGGTGTGCCTTGATGTAAGCCACCAAGCCCCGTGTAGCGCGGGAAACATTAAAGAAGTTCATGGCATTGGTGCCTACGCAGGGATGCTCCGGCCTAGTCTCCGGGGAACCACTGCCCATCTCTGCCTTCGTGACGTTGCGTCCTATCGTCCGCCCGCGCAGTCCGCCGGTGCCGAACTTGAGGGTGATGAAGAAGCGGTCGTTGAGTTCCTCCCACATCCCGGCTCCAGCCAGCTCATCGATGCTGTCCCGGTAAAGTGGATTGCTGCTGGCGGCGAGGAGGGCCTCGATATTTTTTGCGGCATCGGGAAGAAGCTTCCCTTCGCTGACGGCGGCTGATAGAATGGCGGACAAGGACATGGCTGGAGGGCGGGATCATTAGGGTGAAGCCGGTCCGGTTCAACTGAACAATCCACGTCCACCTATGAAGTTTTTCCGTCGCACGTCCCACACTCTGGCCTTCGAGTGTCTGCGCCTAGTCATCGTCAGCTGCCTGATTTTCCTACCATGGCCGGGACTCGCCGCTGATCTGTCCACTCACCCGGTTATGAGGCTCTACCTGGGCAAGTGGACCGCAGAAGGGGAGCTGAAGGGGCAGGACGGCAACATCATCACCGTCAGCCAGACATGGGAGGGCAAGGCTGACGGCGAGAATGCGTTCCTCATCCAGGGGTCGCGCACGGTGAATTTGGAGACGCAGAGCTACTCCTGGCGCATCACTCACAATGCGGCCACAGACCTCATCGAGGCCACGCTCATGGGACAGGATGGCAATCAGCTCCGCTTCGAGGCTCAAGCCTCTGAGGCCGCATCCACGCTCACGCTCAAAGCGGTTACTGGCTCCGGCATGAGCAGCATCACATTGACGGATGTCTTTAGCGGCGAAGACAAGGATACGCTGGAGACTAAGGTGCTCTTCACTGGCGAGCAGGGGGAAACGACGCTGGAAGGCACCCTCATCAGCAAAAGGCAGAAGGCACCTTGAGCGGGCATCCCGTCGTGCTGAGTTACGCCGCCTTGCGCACCTCCTCGTGCTCCTTCTTCGGCGGATTCTGCTGTTCCTGAAGACGCTTCAGCTCCTTGTCCTGGGTCTCGTTCCGTTTCTCCAGGTCCTGGATGCGCTGCCAGAGATTGCGCAGTTCCACTGGAGATTCGAGCGCGTTCTGGAGGGACTGCACAGACTTGGCGGCCGCTTCCCGCACGGGGTCATTGTAAGGCGTAGCCACACGGGTAAGAGGCTCCAGCACCGGGATTGCTGAAGGGTCTCCGAGCGTACCAAGCGCCTGCGCTGCCGCAGTGCGGAGCTGCTGCTTGGGGTGGCTGAGATGCTCCACAAGGAAGTTGCGCACTTCTCCACGATTCTCTGCCTTGCGAGAAAGGAACGCGAGCGCGTTCAACGCGTCAGCGTAGTCACGAGTGATGAAGTTCTCCGGCTCCCGCTTCAGTCTGGACAGGATGAAAGGCGCGGAAGCGCCGTCGTCTTGAGCCTTCAGCGCGGTGATGGCGGCGCTTGCGATTTGCTCGGAATAGCTCGTGGAGTCCAGGTGTTTTCGCAGCGCTGCCGCTACAGGAGCTTCACCGGGGCGAGCACCCCAACTGCGGATGATGGCGGCCAGGATCAGCGGATTCTTCTCTTCCAAAGACTGTGCCCAGAGCGCATTACGCGCGTCTTGATGAGGAAAGGCAGCCAGTGCGTCCACCACGTCCCGGCGCACTCGCGAATCTTCCTGCGACAGACTGGCGATGAGCACCGCGCGTGCCTCTGGGCTTCCAATCTTCTTCAATGCCTTGGCAGCTTCACTGCGCACGCCGTGAAACGGGTCTTCCTTCAGCACCTTCTGCAGGAGGTCTATGCTGGCTTGGTCATCCTTTTTGCCGAGTACCTGCACGGCATACAGACGGCCCGTCACGTCGCTCTTCAGCTGCTCCTTCAGCATGTCTGGTGGAGGTGTAAAGTTCACCTTCGCCAGCACGGTGAACTCTGGGTCCACGCGCACAAGTTTCGGCGCTGCGGCCAGTGGAAAGTGGAAGTCCTGCTCTGCCTCGTGCACGGTTACCTTGAAATCGGCCACCTCGTCGTTGACGAGAAACCGCACCGGCAGGTCAAAGCGGAAGAGCCGCACCTGCTCTGAAAGCTTTTGCGTTTGTTTCACACTCACTTTTGCCTGCTTGCCCGCCGCGTCCCAAGCGTAGGTGACGTTCAGCTCGGGCTGCCCGCCGTGATACAGCCACTGGTCAAAGAACTGGTCCCAAGACAGACCGCTTACCTCCTCCAGCACGTCATGCAGGTCATCGGTGCCCACCACTTCGTAGCGATGACGCTCCAGGTAGGTGCGCACCACCTTGCGAAACAAGTCCTTCCCCAGCCGACTACGCATCATGTGCAGTACCCATGCCCCCTTGGGATAAGCGCGGTAGTCGAACTGGTTCATCGGCTCCGCATAGTCCCTCCATACAATCGGTAGCGTGTTGGTGGCCTCGAAGACCTGCTGTGCCTCCTGCCAGAGTGAGTAAAGCATGGCCTCTCCGCCATGGCGCTGCTCCTCATACAGGACGGTGTAGTAGCTGGCAAATCCCTCATTCAACCACAAGTGAGACCAGTCCCTGCACGTGACGAGGTCACCAAACCATTGATGCGCCAGCTCATGTGCATCCAGACGGTGGAGCGTGCGGAGATCTTCCGTCTCACTGCGGAAGAGCAGGCGCGCGGCCTCGAAGGTACAGCTTGTGTTCTCCATACCCCCAGCCAGGAAGTCATGGCAGAAGACGCGGTAGTATTTGTCCCAAGGGTAGGGCACGCCTATCTCGTGGTTGAAGAACTCAATGATCTTCGCGGTGTCACGGAAGGCGTTGTCCGCCTGCTCCTTTTCTGATGGCGGCACGAAGATGGCCAGCGGCAGCTCCCCCAGCTTTTGCTCCTGCTTGTGAAAGTAACCCGCCGCAAGGGCCACGAGGTAGTTCACATGCGGCTTGTCCTGCAGCCAGTGGAATGTGGTGAAACCTTCCGCAGTGGAAGGTGCCGAGGAGAGAAGCCGCCCGTTGGAGACCACTTCCATGCCGGTGGGCACATGGCAGATCACCTCGCTGGTGAAGCGCTCGTTCGGGTAGTCGTGGCACGGAAACCAGTAGCGGTGCAGCTCGGCTTCACCCTGCGTCCAGAGTTGAGTGTCGCCTTGCTTGTAACCCATCTCCGGCGTGCGGAAGTAAAGGCCATGCGGCGGTTGTACATGATGACGCACCGTGAGCGTGACCAGTTTGTCAGGACTCACCGGCTCCGCAAAGGTAAGCACCAGCTTCTCGCCAGTGTTCTGATGTTCGGCCAGAGTGGCTCCCTCCACCTTCACGGAGTCAATCTCCAGGCCCACGGCATCCAGCGCCAGCTCCGTCAGCGGTCTGGCGATGGGCTGGAACCGCCACTGCGTGACCACGACGACCGAACGGCGTTCAAAGTCTGGCGTCACGTCCAGTTTCAAGTGCAGCAGATCCACCAGCCGGTCCCTGGCATACTTGCGTCCTTCCTTGGGGTGAACCGGCGCGGGCAGTGCGTGCTGCTTGCCGCATTGTCCACAAAACTCGCCGCCAAAGAGTCCACCTGCCGCTAACGCCAGCACGCCGAGGATCGACATCATTCTCATGCTCCCACTCTACGGCGGACTTGAGCCGGTGCGCAAGGCGAGTTAGGTCCCCGCCGCATGACACGAGACCTCATCACCGACCCGAACGATCTGAAGCCGACTACCACCTGGCAAGAAACCAAATGGGCCTATGTGGGTGAAGAGGAACTGGTGGACCACACTACCAAGGCCAGGCTCTGTGTGGCCACTCTGCTGCCCTTTGCTGATGGGAAACCGGACTGGAAGGGCCTCGTCAACAGTGTGGCCTGGATGAAGCAGAGTGCTGACCGCTACGGCGTAGAGATGGTCTTTGTCCTCAATGCAGACACGGGCTACATCTTTGACCTCTCCAACGAGCTCTACGCCGAGGTGCTGCACCGCTTCCGAGAAGCCTTTCCGGAGCAGCGCTTCATCGCGGGAGTGACGGCTCGCGGCACCGAAAACGACAGCGTGTTCAAAGCAGAACGCTATCTCCCGCTGCTCGACATCGCTCAGGCTCACGACAACTGCGAGGTGATGATCATGACCTCCCGCCTGCTCAACATCCTCGGTCCTGAAGCGCGTCGCGACGCCTACTTCGAAATCGCAGAGCACTGCATCCGCCCCGCCATCGCCCACGCCCTGGAGCCCTCCTTTGTCCCCTGGGCCTCGCCTTACGAACCCTGGCTGCTGCACCAGATAGCGAATCATCCTAAATACGTCGGCGGCAAAATCAGCACTCTGGACGAGCCGCACTTCCTCTACTGGGCCGCCATGTGCAAGGATCTCCACCTCCCCTTCGCGCCGCATAGCGGTGATGACTACGGCATCGCCAGCGCCATCAAAATGGGCCTGCCCCTGCTCATCGGAGCCGGAGTCAGCGCCGCCCCGCTTATCAGCGCCGCCCGTGACATGTGGCTCCTGGACAGCGTGCCAGAGAAGGTTTTCAAAACCGGCACCGGCCACTTCGACACGCGGGTGTACAAGTTGTTCGAGGCTTTCCAGTCGCTCGAAGACCAAGTCTTCCGCCTGGATGAGCGCATGAGCGCTGCCGCCTACAAACACAGCACCGCCCACGTGCTGCATCAGCTTGGTCTCATTGACCAGCCCGAGCCGCATCCCGACTGCAAAGACGTGCGCGGCCCCGACGAGGCCCAGCGCATGTCCGAAGCACTTCGCCGCCCCCAGCGCGTGGCGAAACGCCTGGGCATACCAGGCTTCGGAGCGTGAAGTGGCCCCCGGCTCGTTTGCACCCATCTACCTGCGGTGCGACACACCGTGAAGAGACACCCTGCTGCGAACGTTCATGCCCGGGATGAAATCCGCCGCGCTTTTGATTCTGCTCGCCACCTCGCCAGTGATGGCCGCCAACTGGCCCTCATGGCGAGGCCCCCACCACAACGGTGTTTGCGATGAAACCGGACTGCCACTCCGATGGAGCGCCACCGATAATGTGGCCTGGAAAGCGCCGCTGCCAGGCCCCGGCAACTCCACGCCCATCGTCTGGGGGGCGAAAGTCTTCCTGACGCAAAGCCTCGATGAAGGACGGCGAAGAGAACTCTGGTGTTTCGACAAAACCACAGGCACTGTGTTGTGGAAGCGCGGAGTGGATTACGAAAAAAGTGATAGCACCCACAAGACTAATCCCCACTGCTCAGGCTCACCCGCCACGGACGGCGAGCGCGTGATCGTGAACTTCGCCAGCGCCGGAGTCCATTGCTTTGACATGGATGGCACACCGCTGTGGAGTCGAGACCTCGGACCGCAGAAGCACATCTGGGGGCCGGGCACATCCCCCGTTTTGGCTGGAGATCGGTGTTATTTAAACCACGGCCCTAGCGAGTCCAACACCAAGCTCGTAGCGCTGAACAAACTCACTGGAGAAGTCGTATGGGAAAAGCCGGAACCTGTTCGCACTCACGCTGGCAAGCCCGGATTTTACGGTTCCTGGAGCGATCCCCATCCGCTCATGCAGAACGGGAAACCTCAGCTCCTCATGTCCTGGCCATACCGGGTGTGCATGCTTGATGCCGCCACCGGGAGCGAGCTTTGGACGCACGAAGGACTCAATACACTCGTCTATACCTCCCCACTGTTTGCCGAAGGAGTGGCTGTGGCTATGGGCGGCTTCAGCGGAGTGGCCATGGCACTGCAAGCTGGAGAAGGAGGAAAAGTTCGCGAGCTGTGGCGTCACTCCAAGTCGCCTCAGCGCATCGCCTCGGGTGTCGTTCATGAGGGGCACATCTATATCCACAACGACCCAGGCACCGTTCAGTGCCTTGAGTTAAAGTCTGGAAAGGAACTGTGGAATGAGCGTCTGAAAGGAGAGGGCAACAGCGGGCAGAACTGGACCTCCATCGTGTTGAGTGAAGGCAGGTGCTACACCGTGAATCAGGGCGGTGACGCCTTTGTATTCAAAGCCAGCCCCAAGTTCGAACTGCTCGCCGTCAATCCCATGGGAGAAAAAGTCATCGGGTCCATAGCCGTATCAGACGGGCAGTTCTTCGTGCGCAGTCACCTGCACCTCTATTGCATAGGCAAACGCTGACATCTTGGTATGCCGGATGCTCGTTGACACCTGCGGAGCACCGTGGCACAAGCGCACCGTCACTCCCGGTTACCATTTCCAAGCCAAGCAATGAAGTTTCTCACAGTGGTGCGCCATGCCAAGTCCAGTTGGGATCAGCCCAACCTCCAGGACCATGACCGCCCTCTGAATGCTCGGGGGCAGGCCGCAGCTCCCGCCGTGGCCAGGTTTCTCTCAGTGACCTACTTCGGCGCTGGGGCTGAGGCCCCTCTCATGGTGCCGCCTGACTCGTTGGCCAGCAGCACCGCCCTCCGCACACTGGCTACCAGTGAGCACCTCGCAAAACACTTCCGCCTCACCAAGGACCAGATCCAGCTGGACTCCCGTCTCTACCTCGCCCCAGCGCCGACCATCCTGGAAGTCGTACGTGGCTTTGATGAGTCCTCCCGCCACGCCGTGCTAGTGGGGCACAACCCCGGCCTGCATGACTTTTGCAACCGGCTTCTCTCACGCGCATCTATTCCCAAGATGCCCACCTGCACCGCAGTCATCATGAGCCTGCCACACGCCTATTGGGGACTTGCTGATTGGCAGGAAGCACAGCTCATCGCCTATCTCACGCCCAAGGCCTTGGAGCGCCGTTTCCCCTCCGAGTACAAAGGCATCTCCTCCATCGAATCGGAGGATTGAAGAAATTATGGAGTCCGGAATGAATAGCCGGTGAGCCCAGCCGTCGATGTGCATGAGACGCAAACAAGTCTCTACGCACCCATGAAAACCATGACCCTCACCGTTCTGCTTGCCCTCAGCGGCAGTCTCCTCACCACCACTCGTGTCGAAGCGGCCGCCTGCCCGAAGGAGTTGCTCCGCCACGTGCAGTCACTGGATTCCCTCACCGATCGACTCCTGAGCGAATACCGCAACGAGTTGCGCACTCACTCGAAAGGGGGGCGTCCTTGCCGCGAGCAAGCCGCGCTACTGGACACCTTTTACTCCATGGAGTCCCAAGCCGACTCCCTCCGCAGCGCCGTGGAGAACCGCGAACCACCCTGCACCCAGGAGCAGATCTTTCTCACGCTGAAGCAGACCCACTGCCGCGCAGACTCCCTTGCTCGCCAAGTGGGAGTTTGCGGCTGTGTGAAAGGGCTTCTGGCCCAGACCGGCAGCACCCTTGCCTCGCTGGAGCGCATGGGTTTCCATGTGGCCACACCACCACCGCCGAGGTATGACTCCCACAGCGGTTACTACGGACGTGGGCACGGCTCCGGACGTGATGAAGGCCGCAACCTTCCGTCGCGTCCGCCTCATCCGCGAGACATCATCCTGGGAGGTCTGCTAGGACTTCTTTCCGGAAGGTAATCCCTTCTCCTCTTCGCTCTCCCTTTGCGCCGGTTCTCCATGTGAGATCCGGCGCATTCTTTGTGCGAGAAGCGCGCGCACCGTCCCAAGTCAAAATCCACATCCTTCAAGTTGAGGGGGCGTGCTCCGGCCGCTAGCATTCCGCAGAATGACCCCTCGCAGAAAGTTTCTCAAACACGCGGCGCTGGCCGGAGCGGCCCCCTTCATCAGCACGGGCTGTTTTGGCCCCAAGCGCTCCGCAGATGATGTGCGAGTGGCCATCGTAGGCCTGCATGGACGAGGGAAATACCATCTCGCAGACATGATGAAGGTGGACTACTGCCGCGTCGTCGCCCTGTGTGACGTGGACCAGCGAGACCTCGAAAAATACAGCAAAGAGGCTGAGGACAGCGGCTACAAAGTCAAGACCTACACCGACTACAGGAAGCTCTGTGAAGACAAAGAGGTGGATGCGATCATGATCGCCACACCCAACCACACCCACACCCTCATAGCCCTCACTGCCATCCAGCATGGAAAGCACGTGTATGTGGAAAAGCCGGTGTCTCACAACATCAGGGAAGGTCGCCTGCTCGCCGAGGCTGCCGCCAAACGGCCGCACTTGATCATCACCCACGGTATGCAACGCCGTTCGGACCTCGTTTGGGATGAAGCCTTCGCCTGGCTCAAAGAGGGACACCTTGGCAAGGTCACCCTCTCGCGCGGCCTCAACTACAAAACCCGTGAGAGCATTGGCAAGGTGACTGAACCCTCAAAGATCTCCAAGCGGCTCGACTACAATCTCTGGTGCGGCCCACGCCCCATGCTGCCCGTGCAGCGCCGCCTGCTCCATTATGACTGGCACTGGATCTGGGAGTTTGGCAATGGCGACATAGGCAACCAAGGCCCGCATCAGCTCGATGTCGCACGCTGGGCTCTCGCGCAGATGACCCACCCCGTGAGGGCCTTTAGCCTAGGCGCACGCTGGGGCTATGACGACGATGGCCAGACCCCGAACAACCAGCTCGCGCTCTACCAGTATGAGCAGGGTCCCCCGCTGATCTTTGACAACCGCGGCCTACCCATGAAGGACATGGACTGGAGCCAGTCTCCTGCTTACAAAGGCATCCGCATCGGCAACATCGTCCACTGTGAAGGCGGTTACCTCGCCGAGTCGAAGGCCTTTGACCATGATGGCAGACTGGTGAAAAAGTTCAGCCTGGATGACGGCTCCATGCACCAGGGGAACTGGATCAAAGCCATCCGCCAAGGCAAATACCTGAGCGAGAACCAAACCGTCATCCAGGGACACTACTCCGCAGTGCTCGCTCACCTGGCGAACACAAGCTGGCGTCTGGGCACCAAAATGAGGCCAGAGGAAATCGCAGAGCGCCTCAAAGGCGACGATGCAGCGCTCGCCACACTGGAGGACTTCAAAGCCAACTTGGCTGCCAACCAGATCGACATGGCAAAGGACCTCGCCATCACCGGCCCCACACTGCACTTTGATCCCGCCGCCGAACGCTTCGTTGGTGAGTTTGCCGATGAGGCGAACCAGCTTCAGGAGGAAGAGTACCGCCCGGAGTTTCAACTACCCGTCATCAGCTGAACCCTCATGATCTTCGACACTCTGGACCGCGCCGCCCGTTACACCGGACTCAACTCCCGCTTCCCGCTCGCTTTTGACTTCCTGCGCACGCTCACCGGCGGTGAGGCCATGGGGAGGCATGACCTGGATGGCGACCTCTGCTTCGCACTCGTGCAGACCTATCAAACCAAGCCGCAGAGCCAGGCCCTGTTTGAAGCGCATCGAAAATACATCGACGTGCAGTTTCTCCTCTCCGGGCGCGAGACCATCCTGTGGGCACCTCTCGAGAGCATGAAGGAGCAGACCATGCCCTACGATGAGGAAAAGGACGCTGCACTGTGGAAACCTGTCACCGACTTCACGCCGCTCCGCATCAGCGCCGGGCAGTTTGCCATCCTCCACCCTGAAGACGCCCACGCACCGTGCATCGAACAGGAGCAGCCCGAAACTGTCTTCAAGGTTGTCATCAAAGTCGCCGTTGAGTAACCAACTCCAATCAGCCATGAACCGCCGCCGCTTCCTCTCTGCCGTTGCCCTTACCGCTGCCTCTATCCGCGCCCAGGAAGCGGCACCCCAACTGCGCCCCGTGCGTCAGATCACCAAGGGCCCCGGCTACCACTGGTTCGGTTACTACGACAAGCTTCAGTTTGACCCCACTGACCGCTTCGTGCTCGGCATGAAGGTCGGCTTTGAACATCGCTCTCCCACGGCGGAAGATGTCATCGAAGTAGGCATGGTGGACCTGCAGGAGCAGGACCGCTGGATCCCTCTCGGCAAGTCCAGTGCGTGGAACTGGCAGCAGGGCTGCATGTTGCAATGGATCCCCGGCAGTGACTCCAAGGTCATCTGGAACGATCGTGAAAAGGACAAGTTCGTCAGCCACATCATGGATGTGAAGACGGGCGAGAAACACACACTGCCTGCCACCATCTACTCCCTCTCACCCGACGGCAAACAAGCCGTCACCTGTGACTACTCCCGTGTAGCCGACTGCCGTCCTGGCTACGGATATGCCGGCATTCGAGACCCCTACTTCGATGACATGGCCCCCGAGAAAACCGGCATCTCCCACGTCAACCTGGAGACAGGAGCAGAAAAGCTCATCATCAGTCATCGACTCCTTTCCGAGACTGGCGAAATCATCAAAAACCTCCCAGACTCCAAGCACCACGCCTATCACCTGCTCGTGGGGCCGGACAGCAGACGCTTCATCATGCTGCACCGCTGGACACAACCCGGCGGAGGACATCTCACCCGCCTCATCACCGCGAACATGGACGGCACGGACTTGCGCATCGTCATACCAAATGGCTACGCCTCCCACTTCATCTGGCGTGACCCCACACACATTCTCTCCCAGGCAAAGGGCTGGCTCGGAAACGAGAACTGGGGGAACTTCCTTTTTGAAGACAAAGACTCAGGCATCATTGAGGAAGTGGGCAAAGACGTGCTGGACTCAGCAGGGCATTTCTCCTACCTGCACCAAAACGAATGGCTGGTCAGCGACACCTACCCCAAGGGCATCCGCCGCCTCCAGACGCCGCATCTTTATCACATCAAATCCAACCGCCGCATCGACTTGGCCATCTTCCCTCAGCCACCGGAATACAAGGGAGAGTGGCGCGTGGATACGCACCCTCGTGTGAGCCGCAATGAAAAGCTCATTTGCGTGGATGCGCCCGCCGGTGACCAGGGTCGGCAGCTTCATCTCATCGACATTGATGGCGTCATCACTTGATCCATTTTTCTGATTCTAAACATCAGAAAGA
The DNA here is from genome assembly GCA_964538625.1 of uncultured Verrucomicrobiaceae bacterium. GTDB lineage: Bacteria > Verrucomicrobiota > Verrucomicrobiia > Verrucomicrobiales > Verrucomicrobiaceae > JAEUHM01. The sequence goes on along the minus strand of CAZIGH010000007.1, from coordinate 22,962 downwards.
AATCTTTTTCTTATGCCATTTTCAATGACAGAGGTGTTCCATGAGCCGCCTCTGCATCCACACCATCACCACCAAGCCCCTGAACCTGGAGGAGTGTCTTGCCGAGTATCCCAGGCACGGTGCCAGCGGCATCACCATCTGGCGGCAGGCGCTTGAAGGTAGAGACCTCGCCGCCGTGAAGCGCCAGACCGCAGAAGCAGGGCTAGACGTGGTCAGCCTCTGCCGTGGAGGCTTCTTCCCTGCCACCTCACCGGCGGCCAGACAAAAGGCCGTGGATGACAATCTGCTCGCCATCGAACAGGCCCATGCCATCGGGGCGCCCCTCATCGTACTGGTCTGCGGAGCCGTGCCAGGGCAACCTCTAGCCGAGTCCCGAAAGCAGATTACCGAGGGAATCTCAGCCATCCTGCCCGCCGCAGAACAAGCCGGAGTGAGGCTTGCCATCGAGCCATTGCATCCCATGTATGCAGATGATCGCAGCGCGGTAAACACCATGCGGCAGGCACACGAAATCTGTGACGCACTAGGTTCACCCGGCTCTGTCGGCATCGCCGTCGATGTCTATCACGTCTGGTGGGACCCGGAGCTCAAGCAGCAGATAGAGCACGCCGGCCGCACCGGCCGTCTTCATGCCTTCCACATCTGTGACTGGAAAACGCCCACCACCGATCTGCTCAACGACCGCGGACTCATGGGCGAGGGCTGCATCCCCCTCCGCGAAATCAGCGACTGGGTGGACGCAGCAGGCTTCAGCGGTCCACGCGAAGTGGAGATCTTCTCCAACAAGTGGTGGGCCACCGACCAGCACCAGTTCCTGGAACAAATCTCCACCAGCTACCAGCGCCTCTACGCGTGACGCCCGCACCCAACTTTTCACACCCGTTTCGCTCACCACCACGTAATCAAACCGCCTCGGCTGGAGACCCATTAACCTACTTCATTTTTGACCACCATCTGACATCCTTCCCAACATGACAACAAAACGCATCGGCATCATCATGAACGGCGTCACCGGACGCATGGGCACAAACCAGCACCTCATCCGCTCCATCAAGGCCATACGGGACCAGGGCGGGCTGAAGGTGAACGATGAACTCACCTTGATGCCTGACCCCATTCTTACCGGGCGAAACCATGACAAGCTAAGGGCGCTCGCCGAGCGCACGGGCGTCACCCGCTTTACAACCGATCTCGACGCCGCACTTGCCAACCCGGAGGACGAGATTTTTTTCGACGCCAGTGGCACCCTTCAGCGGGCCGGGTTCATTGAGAAGGCGGTCAAAGCCAAGAAGGCCGTCTATTGTGAAAAACCCACGGCGGTAGAGACCAGCGAAGCCCTGCGCCTGGCGAAACTCTGCGAAGACGCCGGAGTCAAAAACGGCGTGGTGCAGGACAAGCTCTGGCTCAGCGGCATCCGCAAGTTCCGCACGCTGCGTGACCAGGGGTTCTTCGGCCGCATTCTCAGTGTGCGCGGTGAGTTTGGCTACTGGGTATTCACCGGGCTGGATGCTGATCAGCCTGCGCAGCGTCCTTCATGGAACTACCGCAAGGAAGATGGCGGTGGCATCATCGTCGATATGCTCTGTCATTGGCGGTACGTCATAGACGACCTGTTCGGCAAGGTGAAGGCCCTTAGCTGCATGGGTGCTACCCACATCCCGAAACGAGTGGACGAGCGAGGCGTGCCGTATGACTGCACCAGTGATGACTCATGTTACGCTACGTTTGAGTGTGAAAACGGCGTCATCTGCCAGTTCAACAGCTCATGGACCGTTCGCGTACGCAGGGATGACTTGCTGACCATGCAGGTGGATGGCACCCATGGCAGCGCCATCGTAGGCTTGCGGCAGTGTTGGGTGCAGAGCCTCGGCACCACACCGCGCCCGGTTTGGAATCCAGACATTCCGCAGCCCATCCGCTTTTTCGAGGGCTGGCAGGAGGTGCCAGATGCCACCGTGTATGACAACGCCTTCAAAATCCAGTGGGAGGAGTTCCTCAAGCATGTAGCGGTCGGCTCGCCCTTCCCCTGGACGCTGCGTGAAGGAGCCAAAGGGGTGCAACTTGCCGAGCTGGGACTCAAGTCTTGGCAGGAGCGCCGCTGGCTGGATGTGAATGTCCTTGAGTAACAACAATCTGCGAGACTCTCCACCGCCGCGCCGGGAAACGGACCTCACGAGGGCGGTGTGAGTTTGCCCAGCAGACGGCCCAGGTAGGGAAAGAGCTGCTTTTTGCGGCTCACCACTCCCGGCATGGAGTACAGGTTCCGACTGCGCTCGGGATACTCGATCGCGTCAGCCACCCGCTGGCTGCCTGCCACGAGCAAAACACTGTTGTGTTCGGTGATGTCCGTCACCATGAGGCAGGCGAAGTGCAAGTCGCGCTCACGACAAACCGCCTCCAGTGCCTGGTGCAGTGCGGCCTCGCGCTTCCAGAACTCATCTAGCCCCAGTTCTTCGATCTGGCTGATGCTGATGCGCCAACCATTCTCGGCGAACTCCTTCCGGTCGCTCTCGATGGCCTGCGCGGGTGCAAGTTCCTTGAGCATAGACCCTGCGGCAAAGAAGTCCCTCACGAACTGCTCCGTGTCTATGCCGGCGAGACCGCTGAGCCACGCCAAGATTTCACGGTCGGTGCCGGTAGTGGTAGGAGAGGTGAGATTGAGCGTGTCACTGATCATGCCAGCGCACAGGCAGAGTGCGGTGGCCTTGTCTGGTGTCATGCCGCGCAGGCGATACATCAGGGCCACGATGGTGCTGGTGCTGCCCACCGGTTCATTGATGAAACGAATGGGCTCCTTCGTGCGCAGATTGCCGCTGAGCCTATGATGATCGATGACCTCCAGGATCTCCGCTTCATCCGCTCCCACCACCGCCTGGGCGAACTCATTGTGATCCACCAGCACCAGGCGCGTGCGCGGCACATCAATGAGATCGGACTTGGAGAAGACGCCCATGAGCAGGCCAGTGTCGTCGTCAATGACCGGAAAGAGTGGCTGGTGGGACTGCTGTGCCACTGGCAGCACCTCCCGCAGTGGAGTCTTGGACTTAAAGGAAACAAAGCCCGGCTTCAGAGCCTCTGCGATGGGGCGCGAGAACCGGATCAACTGCGCCGCGCTGGCGCTGTCATGGGTGGTGAGCACCACGGCGATGCGTTTCTGCCGGGCCTCCGTTTCCTTTTCACTAGTCAGCTTGAAACCGCCTGTCAGCACCAGACAGCGCACGCCCATCTCGAATGCAAGTTCATGAATCTCTGGCCGGTCGCCTACTAGAAGCACTACCTTTCGAGGGTCGAACTGGTTTGCCCGCTGCCGCGTCGTCTCCGCACTGGAGGCCGCCACCACGAGGATGAGCTCCTCCACTTGGCGGGAGCCCTCCGCTGCACCGGCCTTGTTCGCCTCCAGTGAGTGGGCTATGTTTGCCAAGCTGGTGCGCACGCGGCGGTGATGATGATCCGCTCCTTGCCTGGGCGGCATCAGCAGCTCCGCCATCTCGGTGAGGGAAGGCATTCCAACCAAGCGGCCCTCATCATCCACCACTGGAATGCTGCGGAAGTCCCGCTCCAGCATCCGACGGTTCACCTCCAGCAGCGTCGCATCCGGCATGGCGGTCACCACTTGCCGACGTGCCACGGTGGCTGCCGTGGGGCGCACGTCCAGCAGCAGCTTCGGGGCTTCCAGCCCAGCTTGCTTCAGTACCCATGCCGTGCGCACGCTCAGCTCTCCGCAGCAAGCGGCCACTGCGTTCTCGCCTTTCGATTCACGCAGAAACGCCGCATATCCGATGGCGGAGCAGATGGCATCCGTATCCGGGTTGCGGTGACCGATGACGTAGGTGGGGGTCATGGAAATGAGGCTTGTACGATGACGAAAGTCTTAATGGCGAAGGCGTGGAGTTTGCGCGTGAAGGCCATGCTGGATCCGTCATTCGCCCACCGCTCAAGCCGCCCAGCCAAAGGCTTTCATCTTTTCGGCAACGGCGTCTTTGCCTTCCAGTAGCTCGCCTATAGCGTCCCAGTGGCCGGAGATGAGAGCTTCCCGCGCGGACTTGACGGTCGTGATGGGGATGGACTTGCCGCCAAAAGTAACCTGCTCGGTCTCCAGATTCACAGTGACCTCGAGCGCGGGATCTGCCTCCACGGCCGCAGCAACTGCGGCAATGTCTTCAGCACTGGCTGTGACGCATGGGATGCCCAGTGTGGTGCAGTTCCCAAAGAAGATTTCTGCGAAACTCTGCGCGATGATGGCACGGAAGCCGAAGCGATACAGTGCCTGCGGCGCGTGCTCACGAGAGCTGCCACAGCCGAAGTTGGAATCTGCCAGCAGCACACTGGCTCCCTTGAAACGCGGATCGTTGAGAGGGTGCTCACGGTCATTCCCGTTCTCGTCCTTGCGCACGTCGTAAAAGGCAAACTCACCCAGGCCGTCGAAGGTGACACACTTCATGAAGCGTGCGGGGATAATGCGGTCGGTGTCAATGTCTGCTCCTGGAACGTGAACGGCGCGGCCGGTGACTTGGGTGATTTTTGCGAGTGCCATGGTGGGGTGCAGAAAGTAGGGCAAATCCGCCGCCGGGCAAGACGGGAGTTGCTCAGGCCAGCACCCGCTGGGTGGCTTGCCACTGCTCCCCGGGAGCCAGATGCACCGGCTGCCGAACGCTGGCGGCCTCCACGCAGATGTAGTGCAGCCAGCTCTCGGGCTCCAGGTCAGGGATGTTCGCACAGACTTTCGGACCCGGGTTCCACACTACGCTGTCCTGAAAACCCTCCTGCGTGAACCGATAGCGGCTGCCCCCTCCAGTGAGGTGGATGACCCGGTCTGAGGATCCATAAATCGTGCGGTCCACCTCCTCTCCGAAGTGGATCACTTCCTCAGAGTCCTCATGCACGGTGGCTGTGGGATTGTTCCTCCACATCAAGCCGCCCAGCCCGGTCACCGTGCACTCGGTGCTCGATGCCACTTCGTAGTAGCCATGCAGCGCGGCATGAAAGTCAAAGCCAGCATCGCCTCGGTTCTCCACCTTCAACGTCATCTCCAGCGTTTGTCCCGCTATGCGAATGGTCAGCTCCGTGCGGTAGCGCTGAGGCCAGAGTTTGTGCGTCTGCTCATTGCCGTCGAAGCGAAGGGTCGTCTCGCCTGCCTGACCTGGCACCAGTTCCCAAGCGTGGTTGCGTGCGAAACCGTGCTTCGGCAGCGGCCCCAGACCCGAGAACTGCGGAAAAATCACCGGCACCCCGCCGCGGATAGCCGCGCCCTCCTTGAACTCGGATCGCGGACTCAGGTACAGGCGCTCCATGCCATCCGCAGTCCGCCAAGAAGTCAGGTGAGCGCCGTGGAGGTAGATCTCCGCACTCGCGCCGTCCGCAGTGTGAAGCTGAACCTTCGGGAGACCATGAATGCCGGGCGTCGTCATGCCGCTTCCATATCAGAAAAGCGCCGGAATGCACGCGCCGCTCTCGAGAGTGCCTCGTCTATGTCTGCCTCCGTGTGCGCTAGGCTGATGAACCACAGGCCGCGCTCAATGGCTCGGACACCTTCCTCCAGCAGGCAACGGCGGAGTTTCGCCCAGCGTGGCGCGTCGTGGCGGCTGACGTAGTCCCGGTAGTCTCGCATGGGTCCTTCGCTAGCTCCGGGCTTGAGCATGGCGGAATGGAACACTAACCCGGGGCCCTGTGGACGCAGCGGTATCTGATGCTCGCCTGCCAGTGATGACAGACCCGTCATGAGTCTCTCGCCCAAGCGAATGAGTTCCGCAGGGTGCCCTGCGCCTTTGGAGAGAACCTCGTCCAGGCACCACTTCGCTGCGGCGAGACAGAGCGGGTTCGCATTCAGCGTGCCGGCATGCACCACTTCGCCACTCAGGATTTTTGCAAAGGAATCCGCTTTGCCCACCAGCGCGGCAAAGGGTACACCACCCCCGATCGCCTTGCCTAGGATGGTCAGATCTGGCGTGAAGCCGAGGAACTGCTGCGCCCCACCCGCCCCGAAGCGGAAGCCGCAGATGGTTTCGTCCGCGATCATCATCATGCCATCCCGGTCGCAGAGTTCGCGGATCGTCTCCAGCATTCCAGGCACGGGCATCATGCAGCCGGTGTTGCAGAGGACGGGCTCGAAAATGATGGCCGCTATCTGGCCGCGGTAGGCATCCACCCGCCGCCGGAGATGCTCCGGGTCATTCCAGCGGGCTACGACGAACTGGTCCAGCACTTCTGGAATCACCCCCTGGCTCGGGTGCAGGCGCGTGGGTTCCTCATCACTGCCCCACTTGTCCGGCGGCGGCGCGAAACCCACCAGCCCCTCATCCGCCCAGCCATGGTAATGACCTTCAAACTTAAGAACCAGACGCCTGCCCGTGTGTGCCCGGGCCAGTCGCAGTGCGGTGAGAACCACTTCGGTGGCGGAGTTGTTGAAGCGCACCCGCTCGGCCCCTGGGATCATGGACTGAAGACGCTCCGCTACCTCGATCTCCAGCTCACACTGCGCCGCCCAGTGCGTGCCTTTCCTTGCTTGTTCGGCCACGGCCTCAGCCATGCCGGACGGCGCGTGTCCGTAGAGCAGGGCACCCTGGCCCGTCTGGAAGTCGATGAACTCATTCCCATCCACATCAAAGAGCCGACTGCCTTTTCCGTGATCGAAATATAGCGGCACCGGCACTTCCAGCTTGCGGATGCCGCTGTTGATACCCCCAGCGATGCTGCTTTGGGCACGGGTGTAAAGAGCTTGTGATTTTGGGAACTCGTATGGCATGGGCAGCATACGAGAGGGAACACCCGAAAAACGCAAGTCGTACTTCACCGGTTCACTGCGGGAAGGGTTTTCTCGCTGGCGACTCCCACGCATGAGGGCGAGCGTTCCTCTCATCACATGAAATCTCATTCCTCGCCACCGGCCACCTCCTCACCCTGGGTTACCTTGGTGCTGGTGCTGGCAGCGGTGGCGGCCATCTGGAGCTTGTTTCACCAGGTGAATCGGAACCGAGAGAGCAAGGCTGCGGCTCAGGCAGCGGAAAGGGGAGCCACACCAGCCACAGCATTCCCTTCACAGGCGGGTTCCTCCTCATCCCCTGAGGCCTCACCTTCCGCAGCGGCATCTTCCGCCAGCCTACCACCCTACTTCAGCGCCGCCATGGACGCGCTGCGCGCCCTGCTGGGAGGTCCCACTTCCGTGCCGAATGAAGCAGTGCTGAGATTTCCCGATGCCGGTTCCTTACGCGCCTTTGTCAACGCAGCACCTAGTCTGGGGCTGGAAGTGTTGTCCCAGCTGCCCGCACTGAACAGCGCCCGTGTGGGCTTCGATGACTTGGCCAGTTTGCAACGCTACCTCGACGGCAGCCGCGGCTCGGCAAACCGGCCTGAAGTGGAACCCAATATCTGGCTCAGCACACCGCAGATCCAGCCCTCCACAGCCCCGAATAACGAGGGCGGAGCAGTGGCACTGGGTGATAGCTTTCTCCAGGCCGTCAATGCAGTGGGAGACCGCTCCGACTGGGGGCAGGGGATCACCGTCGCCGTGCTGGACACCGGCTTGCAGTCTCACCCCACCTTCGGCGAGCGGCAGATCACCCGCATGGACCTCGTACAGGATGGCAAGCAGCCTCACGGACACGGCACCAGCGTGGCATCCCTCATCGCAGGCCAGGACGAACGCGTGCCCGGCATAGCCCCGGGCGCGACACTGCTGGACATACGGGTGGCAAATGAGAAAGGCATCAGCGTCTCCACCGTGCTGGCCCAGGGCATCATCACCGCAGCAGATCGCGGCGCTCACATTATCAACATCAGCCTCGGCGGTTACGACGACAGCACGCTCCTGCGGCGAGCCGTGGACTACGCGGTAGGGAAGGGGGCCATCGTCGTGGCAGCCGCTGGGAATGAAAACTACGACCAACTCGCCTTCCCTGCCGGCTTTGAAAAAGTCATCAGCGTAGGCAGCGTGGACCGGAACCAAAAACAGGCTTGGTTCTCCAACTCCGGCAAAAACCTGGACTTCACCGCTCCCGGCGTGGGCTTACCAGTTGCCTGGGATCTCGACAAAATGGCCAATGCCAGCGGCACCAGCCAGTCGGCCGCCATCGTCAGCGGCGTCATCGCCACTTACCTGGGCAGAGGAGTCAAATCCGCCGACATCCTCCGCGTCCTCAAAGCCACTGCCCGACCCACTGGAGCCTCTCCGGACAAAGTGGGCCACGGCGTGGTGTGGCTGAAGTAGCCCGTGGCGCATCAGACTGACCCTAGCTCTCCCAGCACTCAGCCGGTGAAAACGTGCAAGCTGCGCCGGTCGCACCCCGTTAGCCCCGAGCATGAGAACCCTTCTCTTCCTGCTTTCCACACCCACTCTTCTCTTCGCCGAGCTGAGTTTGCCTCACTTCTTCTCCGACGGCATGGTGCTTCAGCGCGAGCGCCAGGCCGCCATTTGGGGAAAAGCCACCGCAGGAGCTGAAGTCACCGTTTCATTCAAAGGCAGATCCGCCAGAACCACCGCCACTCCGGATGGCAGGTGGCGCACCCAGATCGACACCGGTGCCGCTGATGCCACCGGTGCCGTGCTCACCATCTCCGCTGGCGCTGAGAAACGTGAGATCAGAGACGTGCTCGTGGGCGAAGTGTGGTTCGCCTCCGGCCAGTCGAACATGTATTACACCATGAACCGCACGCCGGAATATGCGGACCTCATCGCCACATCGAATCTGCCCGCCCTGCGCATGTTCAATGCCCCCCTCGTCACCGCTGCCGAGAATCAGGAAGACATCGAGGGCAAGTGGGAGGCCTCCACTCCGCAGACCGTTCCCACCTTCTCCGCCGTGGCGTTCTTCTTCGCCCGCAAGCTGCACCAGGAGCTGGGCGTTCCCGTGGGCGTCATCAAGTCCGCCTGGGGCGGAAAGCCCGTGGAGACCTTCACCAGCCGCGAGACGCTGAACACCCTGCCCGGCACCAAGGCCCTCGTGGATGCCATGCTCCGGGACGACAGCACCTACGATGATGCCCAAGCCCAGGCCACTTACGCCAAAAGGCTGGAGGAGTGGCGCACCACCATGGCCGCTGCTAAAGGCAAGTCCGCTGATGAGCGCAAACGCCTGCCAAAGAAGCCGGATATGCCCAAGCGCCCACTGCTCACCGAGGGCAGACCCGGCGTGCTCTACGCCTCCATGATCCACCCCTTCACCGGCTACACCATGCGCGGCGCCATCTGGTACCAAGGCGAGGCCAACGCCAGGCCCGGAGCCGTGCCCTATGATCAGACCCTGCCCCTCATGATCAATGACTGGCGCAAACGCTGGGCAGATGAGTTCTCCTTCTACTTTGTCCAGCTCGCCAGCTACCGCGCCCCTTCCACCTCCCCTGGCACGCCTGATTCCTGGGCCCTCCTGCAAGACCGCATGAGGCTCATCCTTGCCACCACCCCAAAGACAGGCATGGCCGTCACCAACGACGTCGGCCAGGCGGATGACATCCACCCCAAAAACAAACAAGCCCCCGGCGAACGTCTCGCCCTCTGGGCACTGGCCAAGGACTACGGCAGAGACATCGTTTACTCAGGACCACTCTTCCGAACCTTCCAGATCAAAGACGGCACCATCCGCATCACCTTCGACCATGCAGGAAAAGGACTTAAGTCACGCAACGGCCAACCGCTGAAGCGCTTCGAAATCGCAGGTGCGGACAAAGTCTGGCACTGGGCGGAGGCGAAGATCGACAGCTCAGGCAGCGTCCTCGTCTCCAGCCCGCAAGTGCCTGAGCCCGTCGCCGTCCGTTACGCCTGGGCCTCCAATCCCGAAGGCGCCAACCTCGTCAACAGCGAAGGCCTGCCCGCCTCCGTCTTCCGCACCGACGATTGGGACGATGTGGAGATCAAACTGGACCCCACCGCACAAAAGGCCGCCGAAGAACGTCGCGCCCTGTTCACTGAAATCCGTGCCCTCGCCGACCAGCGCGGCAAGCTCGACCGCAAAAGCCCGGAGTACCAGGTGCTCAACAAGAAGCTGCAGGAAAAAATGGCCCTCTACAAGGCCACGGCACCAGCGAGAAAGTGAACCGCTCGGCCGAATCGGAGCGATACCCTCCCAAGGGTCCGCCCCCATATCCGCCGACCATCCAAGAAGGTCAGGACTCAGAGTCCCTGCTTCCCCCAGGCCCTGCATTCTCCTCGGCGCTTCCACTCAGAATCCCCCTTCTCCACCGCCATACACCATTCAGCAAGCCGTGTGAGGGTCCTCCACGCTCACATTGGAAAGCCCTGACGCCCCGCCCGGAAAATCGAGGCTTGTAGGCCTAGCACCTGCCTCAGGGTGCGAAGTGGAGCCGAAAGTGGTGAAAGTCCCCTCTCATCCGGCTCCGGCTGTGTGCGGCGAAAGCTCAGCCGACGACCGCAGGCCCCGCACTCCAGGAGACGGGCGGGTGGGGGATTCATTCAGGCTGAGCGAGTTTATATTTAATTTTTATTGACAAATTAAGCCGCTGAAAATATTATTTCCATAATTCATAGAGCGGTAGTGGCTCCTTGGATTTTCTCCCGAACCCATGCCGCCCATAACCGACGAAATGGCCCAAAAACCCAAGTTCCCGAACGGAACCGCTGGCCTTTCTTCTTCGTCAGTTCACCTAAGACAGCTAGCAGGTGTAGTAATCCCTTTGGTTTTGGCAATTACACTGGGATCGGCAGCTGCACCACCAGAACTTAGCCCTCCATCCTCCAAGTCCAAGACGGCGCGCCTTGACGCCGCCACAAGTGCCTCTGCCAAGGCCCCCGCAGAGTTGCTCGCACCCACCGTGGTGGACTCAGGACGCTGGCAGTTCACCGCAGGCGTTCAGTGGAGGCAAATCGGCAGTCTTTCCATTCGGAACGGATTCACCCGTGCCAGCAACTACCTCTCCCTGCCAGAACGCAGCTTCTACGAGGAGGATGAAGAGGGCTACTACACAGACGGTTACGTGCTGGCCGACAGCGCAAACAACGGCCAAACCTGGAACTGGGGCTATGACAATGCGAGTCAGCTGAATGGCGACCAGCTCTCCTTCCACGGACAGACCACCCGATTTGACGAAACGGTGGAAGTGCAACGCTTCAACACAGACTGGAATGACGAACTGAGTGGAACCGGCCTCTTCGCTGAGATTGAAAGCCCGGTACTGTTCCACAAAAGAGCCGTCTCACTCACTGCGGTGGCTGGTTACAGCTTTGTGCAGGATAGTGCCAGCCACACTGCACGGGCCTTCAAGACCTACCACGCCATCAATGAGGTGACCGAGCGCTACACAGACACCTATGATGTCTCCAACCTCGCCGTTCCGCCCTCCGCGCCCTACGCAGGCACCTTTGAAGGGCCGGGTCCACTGCTGAATACCAAGTTCGTCCGCACCCCAGACGGAAGCGAGCGCTACCACCTGGAAGAGGAATACATCAGCACCCTGCGGCAGGACTTTGATCTGAAGCTCCACACCTTCTCGCTCGGACCGCGGGTTTCACTCGCCCTTGGCCGCGTGCAAGCACAGTTGGGTCTGGGTTTTGCCGCGAACGTGGCGGACTGGGAACTCAGCACGGAAGAAGTACTCAAGCTCGACACCCGCAGCATCCGCACATGGAAGGACAAAAGCTCCGGCACAAGCATCCTTCCCGGAGCCTACGGAGAGCTGGGCTTGCGCTGGGAGTTCATCCGCAACTGGAGCCTCAACGCCGCCGCACGCTACGACTATGGCCAGAGCCTCAGTGAACCTGCTGGCGAAACCGATATTGACCTCGACCTCAAAGGCTTCACCGGCCGCATCGGAGTGGGCTGGAACTTCTAGCCTCCTCCTCCCCTTCCGAACCTACTCTCAACTCCCGACCCGATCCCTCCCATGAATCCCGTCCACAACGGCAGCCGATGCGCCCGTACGACCGCTGGCGCTCTCATGGCAGCCCTCACCCTGCTGACGACCACTTACGCCGCAGGACCGCAGCCATCCCCCCTTCCGGAACTCATTTACTACAACTTTGATGGTGCTGGCTCCACCGTAAACAACCTCGCGGCTCCGGCCACGCGCGTCAATCTGTCTGGCACTTTAATGGGTGCGTTGACTCAGGGCGGAACCTCCAGCTACCCCTCTGGCATGGTGGGCACCGGCGGCTCAGTGCGGACAGATTACCTCAATACCGGCTGGACCACCAACCTCACCGGCAGCTGGACCATCTCGGTATGTCTTCACCACATCCCTTCAGCGGGCGGCCAGGCTTACTACGTCTTCGGAGACAAAACGGCCAGCCTCTTCCGCTGCATCGCCAATGGCACCTCCGGCCCCAATACCCTCACGCTCCGTGCCACAAACATCGTGGACGTGGTCGTCCAGGGAGCCACCATTCCAGGTGAACCCGCCGTCACCCACTTCGTCTATGATGCAGCGGCAGGTGAGATCCGCGCATACGTGAACGGCGTGCTCAAGACCACGGTGGCCCAGACTTTCAATCCCATCACACTCACGGGCACCAGCACACTCAAAGTCGGAGGATACAGCTCCGACCTCGTGGACCAAGCCCTCGTCGGCGTCCCGGAAAATGGCATCCTAGACGAGTTCAGAATCTACAACCGCGCATTGAGCCAAGCGGAGATAGAGTCCAGCTGGCAGTTCGGAGTCATCCCCACCAAGCCGGACTATGAGATCACTACCACCGGCGGCCAGCTTAGCATCGTGGACATCTCTGGTAATGGTGAAACCCTCACCCTCTCCGCCCCCTCCGCAGGTCAAATCCTCTTCTCCGTTCCGGGCCGCAGATTCCGTGTGGATGGTGGTGCCCTGCGTGACAATGACTCGGGGCCCTTAAACCTAAGCAGTATCACGCAGATCAGCGTCAGCACCGAACTCGGCCATGACCAGATCAGCATCGGAGCCTTCACCGGCCTCCCCTCGCTTGTTGTCAGCGGCGGAGAAGGGAATGACCTCGTCACCTTCACCGGCGGCATCGCCTTCGCGCCAGATGCATCTTTGAATGTGGACCAGCGCAACGGCACGGACCGCTGCATCATCTCAGGCCAGCTCCAGCTTTCCGGCACAGGAGCCGCCACCGTGCGCACTCACCGAGACATCGTGCTTCACGCTGACGCCAGCATCAGCGTTGAAGATGGAGACCTCACGCTAGAGGCCCATCAACAGGCCATCCCGCTTAGTGAAAACTTCACCGCACTCGACCTGCATGGCACGCTCTCCTCCACTGGCGAGGGCAAGATCTCACTCCTCGGACGCGGTGCCGCCGGAGCGGTGGCCGCTCCAGGCATATTGCTCGAAGACGCAAGCATCAGCTCTTCTGGCAGCGGCACGGTAAACCTCACCGGCACGGTCCATGGAGACTCAGGGGTAGGCAGCACCGCAGTCGTATTGCGCCGAAGCACCGTCACCAGTGCCGGCAGCACCACCATCACCGGCACCGGCGGCGCATCACCCGCCATCGCTGAAGGCGCACTGGGCAGCGCAGGTGTGGTGCTCGAGTCCACAGCCACTCTCACCATCCAGGGCAGTGCCCAGCTCACAGTCGAGGGCACCGGCGGGCAGACCACAGGCCGCTCGCATGGCGTGCTGCTGCTGGGCGGCATCTCAGGCGCTGGCCAGATTGTCAGTGTCACGGGCACCTCACTGAACGCTACACCAGACTCCACCGCCAACCATGGTGCCGTCATTCAAAACACCATCCACATCGGCGCAGGAGAGCTTCGCATCACCGGAAAGGCAGGCTTTGACGGCACAGACGTGGACCTCGGCACCGGCGCTGCCCTGACCGCTGCCACCCAAAAAATCTCTGGCACCAAAACCACCGTTGGAAACGCCACCCTCACTGCGGGCATTCTCCTCCAGTTCACCGCCGACATGCTCAGCATCCACACCGCAGCAGCACTCTCCGGATCCACCACCGAGATTCTCACAAAGTCCGCCGCCAGACCCATCGAGCTGGGTTCAGCAGACAGCGCCAGCATCCTTGGCCTCACAGATGCCGAACTGGATCGCATCACCTCCGACACTCTGAAGATCGGCGATTCCAGCGCTGGAGCCATCACCCAGCTCGCCGCGCTTTCGCGCTCCGGCGCACTGGAGCTGCGCAGCGGTGGCAACATCTCCTTGCAAACGGGGACCATCACCGCTGGTGCCCTCTTGCTTGATGCCACCTCCACCATCACCACCAAAGTGATCGGCACGGATGCAGACCTCACCAGCGGAGGTCCCGGTACGCTGAGCTTTGGCAGCGGTGACACCCTCCACCTCACCATCACCTCCGTTGCAGACTTTGACATGCTTCACGTTCTCGGTGCGGTCGATCTCACAGGCTTGGCGCTTCAGCTCAGCGGAACTCACGCTCCAGCCGAATACGGCGAACACTTTGTCATCATCGACAACGATGGATCCGATGCCATCACCGGCACCTTCTCCGGGCTGCCAGAAGGTTCAGTGATGACGTTCAACGGTGAGGAGTTCAAGATCACCTACCTTGGTGGCGACGGCAACGACGTCGTTCTCTACACCAAGCCGGACTACCTCGTTACCAGCACTTCCGGAGGAGGTCCACTGAACGTCAACAATCCCAGCGGCACGGATGATGCACTCCACTTCTCGCAGCTTGCCGGTGGAGACATCTCCGTTACCGCCACAGGCCGCACTTTCACCGTGGACAACGGACCCGTCCGGCTCGGCGGATCCGGCCCAGTCTCCATCGCCAGTGGAGTCACCACCGTCGTTCTGGATGCCGGCGCTGGTGACGATGTGATCGTCATCGGTGCCGCCACAGGCATGGCCCCCCTGACCATCCACGGCGGTAGAGGTAATGACAGCGTCAGCTTCACCGGAGCCATCGACTTCAAGCCAGATGCAGATTTGGATGTGGATCTCACCAATGATGATCCCGTGCCTGGCGTGGACCGCTGTACCATCGGGGCACAGCTCACTCTGCTCGGCACAGGCAGTGCCACTTTCAAAGTCACTCGCAATCTGATCCTCACTGCCGGCTCGGGTGTCAGTGTGGTGGATGGAGACCTCCTCCTCCAGGCGCACACCACCGGCGCAGCCCTGGTGGACAACTTCACCGCCATTGAACTGCGAGGCGGACTGGTCAGCACCGGTACGGGCAGCATTACCGTTCACGGGCGTGGCGCTGCCGGCGCAGCGGAAGCCGCCGGCGTTTGGATCTACAGTGCCGACATCGACGGAGCTGGAGACGTGGAAGTGAAGGGCACCATCGCCGGCACTTCAGCGGTCCGCAGCCTCGGCCTCCACATGGTGGACTCAGGCATCGTCGCCGCAGGCGAACTGCAAGTCACCGGCCACTCCGGAGCCGGTACCGGCACGACCCCGGAGGACATGGCTTCCGTAGGCATCCTCATGGAACAGTCCTCGCTCATCGAAGGCACCTCAGGCAAGCCCATGAGCGTCAGCGGACTGAGCGCCGCCATCACCGGCACCGGCTCCAGCGCTGGCACCGTGGTTCATGGCTCCGCAATCAAGAACACCAGTTGCCACATGAGCTTGGAAGGTACTGGCGGGACGGCGGCCAGCGGAATCTCCCGTGGCCTTCTCATTACCCATTCCGCGCGAGTGCTCTGCCTTGGCGTCACCACCTCAAGCCTCAATGGAACAGCGGCCAGTTCGGTGCTTGCGCCCGCCGGAGTGGTAGGAAGTCTTGGATGCTTCATCAGCACGGACTCCCTCGTCGAAGGAGATACCGCTGGAGGGTCTATCAGCGTCACTGGCAGTTCTGCCCTGTCTGACATCTCCTCACGCGGACTCGTGGTGGAAGGAAGCATCTCCGGCAATGGTGCCGCCCTTAGTCTAACAGGCACCAGCGTCAACTCCACTTCAGGAAGTGCTCACAATGATGGCCTCATGATCACCGGCACGCTGGAAGCCCCAGGACAGGCACTGAACCTCACGGGCTCCACCCACTCCACCGCAGGGGACTCCTTTGGCGTATCAACGGATGCCGCATCCTCCATCACCGCAGCCACCCTCTCCATCGTCTCCGACAGTCTCGAACTCGGCGGCACCGCCACATGCAACACTGCCACCTTGCGACCCAAAACAAACGCCTTCGCCATCGGACTCGGTTCCTCAGACACTGATACCCTGCTCGGCTTGAGCAGCGCTGAACTGGGCAGGATCACCAGCGGCACCATCGTCGTCGGACATGCAAGTGCGGGAACAGTGGAGCAGAGCGCCGCTATCAGCTTGGCCGGTGATCTGGAGCTTCGCAGCGGAGCTTCCATCACCACTGGGCAAATCTCCACCACTGGTGAAGTGCTGCTCGCTCCCGGCACCTATGTCACGCCCTCCCCCTCTGGCACCACCATCACCGCCACAAAGGTCCATTTCGCCACCGGTAGCAACCTCCGCATCCAGATTGCAAGCGACGGTGCCTATCAGGGCCTTTACGTGAATGGTGAAGTGGATGTGTCCAACGCTGGTCTCGACATTGTCGGCACCTACGTCCCACCGCCCGGCTACACCATCCTGCCTGTCGTGAATGACGGCGCTGACCCCATCATCGGCACCTTCATCAGCGTGCCAGAGGATGGCGAATATCCGTTCAATGGGGAAGAGTTTATCATCACCTACCTCGGCGGTGACGGGAATGATCTCGAAATGTTCACCTATGGAGACCCCATCGTCACGCTTGGTCCCCTCACACTGAACCAGGACACCGGACTCTACGAGCACGTCCTTACGCTTACCAACCCGCAACCCAAGGCCATGCGCGGAGTGCGCGTCACCGTCTTGAATCTCCTCCGCACCATGCAGTTGAGGACCAGGAGTCATCCATTCCTGCCCATTTACGAGAGTGACATCATCGTCCCCGCACGCGGTAGCGCCACCCTGACCATGGTCTATTACAGTGGCGGACGCAGACCTGGAAACTGGGTGCCCCAGTACTTGGTGGAGAGCCTGAACCGTGACCTCGGCCCTCTGCCCGGAGACTTCAGCGGCCTTTATCATGGTATGGCAGCTCGCACCGCAGAAGTGAACCCACGCACCGGCTCGCGCCTTATCATCAACCTCACGCGAAGGGGCACCTACACAGGCAGCCTCACCACGGATGGCCGCACACTCAGGCTCGCTGGAGTCGTCACCATCGACGCCCTCCATCCGCTCAATCCCATTATCCGTCAGACGCTCGCCTCCATCCAGCGTCAGTTGAACGTCAGCTTTGAGCCGTTGCACAACCGCATCTTTGGTGAACTCACCCCCCTGCCACCTCCAAACGCAGCACCATCCACCACATCCCAAGCAGCGCCCGTAGCGCCTGTTTCCGGTTGGCGTCACCTCTGGCGCACCACCGCTCCACTCAACCCCGCACCGGGTTACAAAGGCCGCCACAACATGGCCCTCACCCACGATGATGCGGATGCATCAGTGCCTCAGGGAGCCGCGTTTGCTTGCCTCAACGTGGCAAAAGATGACGGCCGGTTTGCCATGTCTGGACGCCTGCCAGACGGTAGCGCCATCACCGGAGCCAGCTTCATCGGGCCGGAAGGGCAAGCCCTTGTCTTCGCACCGCTTTACAAAAACCAGGGCTCGTTGCTTGGAAGGCTCCAGGTCACCCTGCTCCGACCCACCATTCCCAATCCCAGCATCATCCCGAATCCCGTCTCTGGCACCTTGGACTGGAAGCGCCCCCCTGCACTCCCTGCCTCGAAGGACCGCTTCTATCGTCAGGGCGTCACGCTTCTCCTCCAGGCTGAGGGTGGACTCTACACCAGTCCCGCCGCCGGCCAGCTCATCGCAGCCCTACCCGCCTCCGCATCGGGCACGCCGAACAGTGTCATGGAGTTCGTGGATGGTGGCCTCGACATCCATGACGGATTCGCCCAGTTGCTGCGTCTCTACAATCCAGCTCCCACAGGCACTACCAACAAGGTGCAGCTCACTTCACCCACGCCATACGCCGTTTCGGTGCCAGTCTTCAACAGCAATACCGGCCTCTTCAGCGGCAGGTTCACCGTGCCAGGAGCGGTCTCCACACCTTCCCGGCGCGGCACCTACTCGGGCATGATGGTGCCCAAGGTGGGTTACCTGCTCGGCATAGGCCACTTCCTTCTCCCACAGCTTCCCGCTCCTCCGCAAACCACAGCGAACTCCCCCATCTTGAGCGGCAAAGTCCACTTCTGGGATAACCGCGTTCCCCCCACACCTTGATACCTCCCATCCCCATGAACAAGTGCCTCCCTTTCACCCTGCTGACGGCATTCCTCCTCAGCGCCTCTACGCTCACAGCCTTTCCGCCTGCTCCCTACTACACCCTCTTCGGCATGGTGCGTGACCAGGTAGGCCAGGCCATCACCGCTCAAGGTGCCACCTTGATCCTGCTTAAAGACGGTCAGGAGGTCAGCCGCACCAGCATCGACTCCAGCCGCCGGCTCGATCAGAACTACGAGCTCAACATCAGCCTAGACCACGCCCGCAGCGGCACTCTAGCTTACAAGAAAGATGTCCTCACTCCGCAGAGCCAGTTCAGCCTCGTGGTCCAGATGGATGGTGCCCTCTTCTACCCCATCGAAGTCAACGGCACTCTCACCACAGGAAAAGGCGGCGAACGCGTGCGGCTTGATCTCAATCTCGGCGAAGACCTCGACGGCGACGGCCTGCCTGACATCTGGGAACAGTGGCAGCTCTACCTCGCAGGCTATTATCCTGATGCCAACGGCAACTGGCCCATCCACCTCATCACCAAGAATGGCGACTTTGATGGCGACGGCTTCAGCAACTGGCTGGAATACCTCGCCGGCACCTATGCCACGGATGCGTCCGAGACCTTCGCCCTGAACATCAAAGAGAAAACCCCCTCTTACACCAAGCTCGAGTTCTACGGCATCACCGGCAAAACCTACACCATCGAAAGCTCGCGTGACCTCCGCACCTGGACGCGCGTCAGCTTCAGCACCGGCACAAGTACCAGCCCGCGGGATGACCTGTACGCCGCTCAAGATGTCGGCATTATTCCCGTCTTCGTCACCCCGAACCCCGGCACCTCTGGCAACGAGTTCTACCGCCTCACTGTGCGCTAAGCCCCTTCACTCCACCCTCCCATGAGTTCCTCCCACCTTCGGAAATCCCTCCTGCTGGTCGCCCTCGTGTTCATCGCCATGCACAGCGCGGCACTGGCACAGTGGCAGACCACCACCTACACCCTTAAAGGAGGATGGAATGCCATCTTCCTCACCGGCGACGTCAAGTATGGCTCCCTTGACGCCGTGCTGCCCAGCACCATCCAGGAAGTGTGGAGGTGGAATCCAAACCCGCAGCAGGTACAGTTCACTGAGTCCCCGCTCATTCCCAGTGCCGCCACCCCAGAGTGGTCCGTGTGGCGTCGCGGCATCCCTGCCGATAGCAACTTGAGCGAACTCTCCGGCCAGGCCTCCTACCTCGTCAAGTGCAGCGGCTCCTCAGGCAGTACCTACACCGTGCCCATCAAGCAGGCCGTTATTCCACCAGCAGCAACGTGGGTCCGCGCAGGTGCCAACCTGCTCGGCTTCCCCTCGTTCAAGAACGGCAGTAACTTCCCCCTCTTCTCCAACTACTTTGCCGCCTTCCCTTCCGCCATCTCCGCAAACGCAAAAATCTTCAAATACGTGGGCGGTGATCTCGGCGCAGGCAACCCCATGCAGATCTTCGCACCCACCACCGAGCGCGTGGACCGTACTCAGGCCTACTGGTTCTCGTCCGAAGTGGTTAGCAACTTCTATGGCCCAGTTGAAATCACCACAGACGTCGTCAAAGGCATCGTCTTCGGCAGGACCGAGTCCATCGCCAAAGTGCTCGTGCGGAACCGCTCCACTGCCGCCATCACTCTCACCATCGCACCGCAAAACAGCGAGGCCGCCCCGACCGGTAGTCCCTCAGTCAGCGGACCGGTGCCCATCACCCGCCGCACGTTCAATGCCGTTAGCGCCACATGGACAGAAGTGCCCATTACCGCCTCCTACACAGAGAGCATCGCACCGCAGACCACCATCGAGCTTACCTTCGGCATCAACCGCAGCCTCATGACTGGCCCCGCAGGTTCCTATTACGCCTCCTTCCTCAAACTCACGGAAAGCAGCAACCTCATGGAAGTCTTCCTTCCCGTCTCCGCCTCCAAGACATCGCTCGCAGGCCTCTGGCTCGGGGACGTCACCCTGACCAATGTCAGCAGCCAGGTCACCAAGCCCGCCTTCGCCTCAGCCAAGCTCGCCGTGCAGGGTGCCGCCGGCCGCGTCTCAAGCATTGAAGTCAACGGCACCGGTGGAGCGGGTTACGTCACTGCGCCAGTTGTCACCATCGAGCCACCGCCCTCCGGCGGCACGCAGGCCACCGCTACCGCCACCGTCGTCAGTGGAGTCGTCACCGGTTTCACCGTCACCCACCCAGGCAGCGGCTACCTAGACACACCGCAGGTCAGCGTTGCAGCGCCTCCACCTCTTTCAGGCACTACCGTCCCGCGCAAGTTCCCCATGCGCACCATCCTGCATGTGGATGACGCCGGCATCGCGCGGCTGCTCTCTCAGGTCTTCATCGGGCGTCTCGCAGCACCACCGCATCCCATCGGTCTTTGCACTCGGGAGTCACACCTCAGACAGGATGAAAAAGCCAGCGCTCAGCGCATCAGCGCCACCACCCTGCCGCTGGATCAAATCATCGAGAGCGGCAGCGGCAGCGTGACCATACCCGGACAGCTCACCCGCACTTTCACCATCCCGTTCAATGACCGGACCAACCCCTTCGTGCACCAGTACCACCCCGACCACGACAACCTCAATGCACGGTTCAATGCACCGCTGCCCGCCGGCAACGAAAGTTACAACATCACCCGCAGTTGCCAGTTCACCTTCACCACCGTGCCGCCAGTGGACAACGTCAGCCCCACCGGCTGGGGCACCAGCGTCATCGGCGGCTACTACCAGGAAACCATCACCGGTCTGCACAAACAACCGCTCCAAGTCTCAGGCTACTTCGAACTTCGCCGCGCCTCCGAACTCGGCTCCATCACCGTCCCATGACCCTCTTTCCACTCCCGATGAACAAGTTCACCCGCTCCGCCCTCCTCACCCTGCTCTGCGGTATCAGCTCGCACCTGCGGGCAGACTCGGTGCCTGAGCTTCTCAGCTATCAAGGCCGCATCTCCGGCGCCGGCGGCCTGGTGGGCGCAGGCACACCAGTGAATCGCCTCATGGTCTTCAGCTTCTTTGATGCACCCACCGGCGGCAACCGTGTCTGGACCGAGCAGCAGTATGCCAACATCTACAACGGCGAGTTCACCGTGCTCCTCGGCAACGGAATCGCAGTGCCCACCTACACCCGCGAACCTCTCTCCAAAGTCTTCGCCGCATCAGGTGCCAACCTCTACCTCGAAGTCACCATCGATGGCGGAGATGGCGTCATCAATCCCGCCAACACCGCCGCCGACCCTCCCATCAGTCCCCGCCAGCGCATGGTCAGCACGGGTTATGCCTTCCGTGCCCGCAGCGCAGACAGCGTCACGCCCGGAACGGATCTGCGATTCCTCCCCAGTGACAATCCAGCATCCGCTGACTACGGCCTTGGCCACTACAATAGCTCCCGCAGCTTCAACAATGTGAACGTCAACGGCCCCGTGCTCTTTGGCCAGGGCGGTGGCGGCTTAGGTTCATCCGTAGGCGGTACCCAGAGCCTCGCCCTGTCATGGGGTGGAGACGGAAATGTCGGCATAGGCATCCACCCCGCCACCGAGCGACTCGATGTCAGTGGCAACATCAAGGCCACCGGCACCCTCACTCTTGGAGGAGGTATCACCGCTGCCGGAAACCTCGCCCTCACCGGTGGACTCAGCAGCGGCGGCATCACCACCAGCGGAGCCATCACCGGCACCACGCTCACCGGTACCAGCCTCAGCATCCGCGCTACACCAGCGGGCAGCGAACTCGCCGGCATTACCGCAGAAGGTGCCATCAATCTCAGCAAAGGCGGCACGCTTACAGGTCCCGTTGGGAACGAGCTAAACATCGACAGCGCCGGAAGGATCACCATCAAGGACCTCACCGTCAGTGGCAGCATCATCCTGCCCGGCGGGGCCACGTTTGGCGCCATTCAGGTACTCTCAGCGACGAAACGTTTCGTGCTCGGCGGAGCCACAGGCTGGGGTGACTCCTTGGCCAGCACCGAGAGTGCACCCATCACCGGAGCCAACACGACCACCGGCATGAGGATCATTCTCAATGGCACCGACCCCTCTTCTGACCTCGTCGGTTTCGGCATGAGTTCCTCCAGCAATCTTTACACCGTAGCACCCTCTGCCACCACCACCACCTGGTACGGCGGCACTCAGAGCATCATGACTCTGAACAATAGCACCGGCCTGCTAAGCGTTCGACTGGCCAAAGTGACCAGCACCCGCGCCAGCGCGGAGGCAGAGGGCAGCAGCACCTCCCGCCTGCTTCTCACCGCAGGTTCAGCCCCTCGCAGCCTAGCCCTCACCAACCGCTCCAGCGGCACTGCCGACCTCCGCTGGATCAACAACTCCGACAGCTCCGAGATCGGCATCATGACCTTCAAGCGCGCCTCCACCGATGAACAACTCGCCGATCAAGTGGCTGACCTTGGCTATGTAGGCATCAACGTCAGCAATCCCAAAGCACCTCTGCACGTCAAGTCGCACACGCCACACGTGAAGACCGCAGGCTGGAGCCACAGCTTCACCGGAGCCGACCGCCCAGCCAATGGCGTCTTCCTCGGCAATGGTGCGGACGCAGAATACGTGAGTCACAACAACAACGCAGCCGACAACGCCACCGTCATCTACCAATACATCTCCGCCATCTTCGACGGCGAGATGGTCAGCCGCCGCATGTGGTTCGGCAATGCGCTGGACACCAGCTCCGATGCACGGGCCAAACACATCCTCGGCCTCACCGATCCTGCGAAGGACCTCGCCACCCTCATGCAGTTCAAGATCACGGACTATCACTGGATTGATCGCAGCCTTGACCAACATCGTCCGCACAAGCG
>CAZIGH010000006.1:0-143852 GCA_964538625.1 uncultured Verrucomicrobiaceae bacterium | reverse complement strand
TTCGATTCGAGTGAAGATCTGCGCATCACACGGCGCAAACTGCGGCGCTGGAGTGTAGTCTCGGGCTTGAGCCCGCCTTGGCTACGAATGACAGGTTGGCGGGCTAAAGCCCGGGAATACTCTCTTCAGTTCGTTCGATTCGAGTGAAGATCTGCACATCACTCGGCGCAAACTGCCGCGCTGGAGTGTAGTCTCGGGCTTTAGCCCGCCTTGGCTCCGAACAGCACGTTGACGCGCTAAAGCCCGGGAATACTCTCCTTTAATGAGCTTCAAGCCATTCGATCCGAATGCCAAGCTGCGCATCACACGGCAAAACTTGCCGCACTGGCGGCAAGACGGCACGACCTACTTCGTGACCAGCCGACTGGCTGACTCGCTGCCGAAACACATCGCGGACGACTGGCGCGGAAAGCGTGACGAATGGCTCGCTCAACACGGCGCGACTTGCGTGGACGAGCTGGCCGAAGAACTCCGACTCGATTACCAGCGTCTGTTCACGGACAAGTTTCACGACCTCATCGACGCAGGTCATGGCGAGTGTTTCCTCGCCCGTCGCGATTGCGCGGACGTTTTGATCAGCAAAATGATCGAAGGCCACGCGACCTGCTTCCAGCTCGGCGCATGGTGCGTGATGCCGAACCATTTTCACGCGGTGGTGGAGCCTGCGAAGGGCTCAACGTTGGGCGGGATCGTGCAGCACTGGAAAGGCGGCAGCAGTTTCGCGATCAACCGCTTGCTGGGCCGCTCTGGCAGCCTGTGGGTAAAGGAACCCTTCGATCACATCATCCGCAACGAGCCTCAATGGCGACGGCTGACCGAGTATGTGGCGGACAATCCAACGAAGGCACATCTGAAGTCCGGCTATGTGCTGGGTTTCGGCGCGGAGATTGGCCTGTCTCGAGAAGAGATGTTGGAGTGTATTCCCGGGCTTTAGCCCGTCAGAGCGTGACGATGTCTTGAAGCTATCGAAGTCTGCTCGCAATCCTCGGAGCCGCTGGTGTCAGCGATGCATTTTCGGGCTAAAGCCCGTGATTACTCTCCGACGACGCGCCAACAATCCCACCACGCCGAGCATCGCCAATACAGCCCGAGAAGGCTCCGGCACACCCAGGACGCTGATGCTTCCGAGGGTGTAGAGATTGCTCGTGTCCACATACGTTCCCGAGGAGAGTGTCAGCCCGGATATGTCCACATTCCAAGTGCCGGTGCGGGTGCTAAGGCCGGTCCAGTCAAACAACTGGAATACATCACCTGCCTGGAAAGTGAGCGCGTTGGGGTTGTTCAGCAGCAAGGTGGCCCCGCTGGTAATGTCCAGCGTGCCAAAGAGCCGGAGCATGTCAGCGGCGGCTTGATCGCCCGTCATGTCCGTGCCTGTGGTGGACCACAGATCAAGGCTCAGGAAGCTGCTGGCTCCAAACACCGTGCTGCCAGTGCCTGAAGTGGTCATAGCAAAATCCGAACCCGACGAAGCCCCGATGGCACCCACCTGGAGCGTGCCGTTAATATAAACATAGTTGTTCGCGGCGGCGGTGATGGCTCCATCTCCCGCGAGCGTGCCACTTGTTGCCACGGTGACGGTGCCGCTGCCCGTGCCGGAGCCTGTGGTGTTGTTCACCTCCAGCGTGCCCGCGCTCACCGTGGTGCCTCCGCTGTAGGTGTTCGCCGCCGTGAGTCGCAGGGTGCCCGCGCCAGCCTTGGTGATGGCTCCATTGCCAAAATAGTCGCCGGAGCCATCGCGCAGCGGGTTGCTGATGATCAAATCAGCGGCGCTGCTGCCGGTGGCGTCCGCCACGGTGACGAGCATGTTGTTTCCGCCCGCGATATGATTGGCCTTGCCGTTCGAGGAGCTGATTGTCGAAGCCACGCTGCCACCAACGGTGATGTTGCCGAGGAACTCGTAGCCTTCGTAGCTGCCGCCGTCGCCGCTGGTTTGATTCAAGGTGCCGCCATTGAGCGTGACGTGGCCGAGCACATTGAATCGGCTGCTTTGCATCGTTCCGCCGTTGAGCACGATCTGCGGCAGTCCGCTCGCAGTGGCTCCTCCGCCGGCAAAAATGTTGTTGCTGGTGAAGTCGAGCGTCGCGCCGCTGTTCACGGTGATGGTGCGGCTCCCGGCGTTGGCACCGAGAGTGCCCGTGGCTGGATAGCCCCCGCGGAAGCCGTTCGCGCGCAAAGTGCCTGCATTGACCACAATGTTGCCGGTGAAGCTGTTATCCACATTGCTCAAGGTCAGCACGCCGGTCCCGTTTTTCGTCAAACCACCATCCACGGCGTTGTCACCGCTGATGTCGGAATGCAGCAATGCCTGGGAGATGGTGACGTTGAAGCCGTTCGTGTCCACGATGGCACCGCCGTCGCGCACGTTCGCCCGTGTGAGGCCGCCGAGGAAATCGGTTCGGTTGACCTGAGGCTGAAGCGTGCCGCCGTTGAAGTTGAACGTGGAGGTGCCCTTCACACCCGTGCCACCCGTCTCGCTAAAGACACGCAGCGTGGAAAGCGTGCCGCCGTTGAGGTTGATGGTGGCGGTGCCTCCCGTGGCCGTGTCGTAGCCTGAGGCCATGTTCAAACCTGCGTGCCAGTCCTCGTTGTGCGCGTAGTCCGTGGTCAGGGTGCCGCCGGTCATCGTTACCGTGGCGATATTGCCACCGGCTGACGAACCCGTGCCCACCGCGAGGGCTAGCCGGTTGTTGAAGCTGATTGAGCCGCCACTGATGTTGAGGTTGCCAGTCGCCGCCGAGCCCCCGTGACCAAACATGCCGCTGTTCGTGTAATCTCCGGCAACCGTGACCGTGCCTGCGTCCAGATTGACCGTGCCCACATCACCAATCGCGGTGCCAGCCACCAAGCTGCCGTTGATCTGCACCGTGCCGGTGGTGTTGATGTTCATCACACCGGTCGCGTGATCCCACCAGCCCGCTCCCGCACCAACCCTCAAATCGCCATTCACACTGAGGCTGCCCGAGCCGGTGCCGAAGCCGGTGAAAGCACCGCCCGAGGCCGCTGTGTTGGCAAGATTGTAAGTTCCTGTGCCATAAGAACCGCCCCCGAGCAGCACCCAGCCGTAGGGCCAGCCGGAGTTCGTCACCGTGAGAGTGCCCGCCGTGTGATCCAGACGCCCGTTGTTATACCAAGTGCCCACTTGCAGCTCGGTGATGGTTCCAGTTGGGGTCGCAGAGATCGTGGCGATGTTTCCGGTGTTGGTGGAGATGTAAGCGCCGGTGCCGTTCGGCACGAGTCCATCGTGCCAGTTGGCAGCTGTGTTCCAGTCGATGCTCGGTCCGCCGTTCAGCCAGTTTCCTGCCTGCGATTTGACAGGGATCAAGGCAAGCGCCAGGGCTAACCCAAGGGCGAAGCGTGTGGACATCACAGTGGAGTTGGTTGGACTCGGTTTCATGGTGGTGGGCTGACTGGTTGGATTCAGTCGTATTTGACCGGGGCAGGCCCATGTCGTCGAGACCATGGTCATGGCACTTTAGTCCTGCATGGCCTTGGGGAGTATTCCCGGCCTTCAGGCCGTCCAATCGCTGCCAGCTCCCGCGCTCACGGATACCAGACACCTCTCTCTCCGAGCGCAGATCACTAGACGACTCGAACGCTTTGCCCCGATCCAAGCCTGGCGGGCTAAAGCCCGGGAATACTCTCCGCAGATGCACACCCACCGCATGGCACTTTAGTCCTGTATGACCGCTTGGCGGATGATTGAGCTTTTCCGCTGTCGTTCACTCCCCGTAGAATGCCGCCCGCATCCATGCTCTTTCGTGTCCAGCCTCTCGTCGCCACGCTTCTTGCTCACGCTGCGCTCGCCCTCGTTGCGCATGCTGAGGGCGGGAAGACGCTGACGACCATCGCCGCTGTGCAGGCGCTCATGCCAGAGGAGGCCGCACGACATCTTCCGGTGCGGGTGCGTGGTATCATCACCTTCTACAATCCGCTCTACAGCCTGGGCTTCATTCAGGATGAGACCGGTGGCATCTATTTCAAACCGCCTCCGGTGGACGCCGCCGACGCTCCAATGCTTGCCGCCGGTGACCGCGTGGAAATGACCGCCGTTACCCGGCGCGGGCAGTTTTCACCCAGCATCTCCCTCCATCCTGACGATGCGCCCGGCACGGGCGACCCGGTGGTGATGCGCGTCGAGAAGCTCGGCACCGGCCCGCTGCCCGAAGCGCCGCTTGTCAGCGTGGACCGGATCAACACGGGCGATTTCCATGATCAGTTCGTGCGCGTCCGGGCGACTCTCCGGCAGGTCGTGGAACACACAGACAACAGAGTCGAACTGCTCAATGTGGATGCCAGCAGCCGTTACGGCCCGCTCAATGTCATCTTGATGTGTCCCAAAAGAGAACAGCCCGCCGTCAAGCAGTGGGAAAATATCGAGGCCGAGATCAGCGGCGTGGTTTCTGGAGAAGCGGATGAGCGCAGCCAGCTGCGCAAGGTGACTTTGCTCGTCGCCAGCGTCACCCAGATCAAGCCGGACCTCGCCACCATGCAAGCATGGTTTGAACAGCCATCGCGAGGCTTTCGCGAACTGCTGCAATACCGGCCACCGCAGCCCGGCGGCACCGAGACGCGACAGCACGTCTCCGGCATCGTCACCCTGGTCCATCCCTCACGCGGCGGTTACTACCTCGGCAGCCAGCACGGCGGCCTATGGGTGCGCACACCACAGCAACCCCCCGTGCAAACTGGCGACGAGCTGGATGTCATCGGCTTCATCGCCGGGGGTGCCGACGGCGTCTGGCTGGAGGACGGCATCCATCGCACCAAGCGAAAAGCCGTGCCCTTCGCTCCCCTCGTGCGCACCACTGAAGCGATCACCGCAGGCAGCGACTTCGGCAGCCTCGTCCAGGTGGAGGGACAGTTGATTGACCAGTTCGACCGTCCCAGCCACCGTCTGCTTTATCTCGGCGCGGGGGGACACACCTTTTATGCACGACTCGCCGAAAGTGCCGACACCAACCGTCCGCTCGCTTTGGAAAACGGAAGCTGGCTCCGACTCACTGGCGTCTGCGAGAAACCCACGGCTCCGGCCGCCCGCGAATCCTTCTCGCTGCTGCTGCGCGAGAACGCGGACATCGCATTGATCAGCAGGCCGCCCTGGCTCACCGCCCAGCGCCTGCGCTGGCTGCTCGTAGGAATGCTCGCGCTCACCGCCATCATCAGCGCCTGGGTGTTCCTTTTGCGCCGACAGGTCATCCGCCAGACCCAGGTCATCGCCCATCAGCTCGAGCAGAAGACACTTAGCGATGAGCGCCGCCGCATCGCCCGCGAACTGCACGACACCCTTGAGCAGCAACTCGCAGGCGTGAACATCCACCTCGACACCGTCGCCGAATGCGCCCCCGATCTGCCCGCGTCCGTCTCCCGCGCCCTCGACAACGCCCGCGCCATGCTCGCCCACAGCCGCACTGAGGCCCACCGCTCCATCCTCGAACTCCGCTCCCGCGCCATCGAACACGCCGGCCTCGTCGGTGCTGTGCGCGAGTCCATCGATGCCCTCCAGGTCATCACGCCGCGCATCACCCTCGAAGTCGAAGGCGAGGAGCAGCGCCAGTCACAGCACATCGAGTTTCAGCTCCTGCGCATCATCCAGGAATCCATCACCAACGCCCTCAAGCACGCCGAGGCCGCCCACATCACCGTGCGCTTCCATTTCACACCTGAAGAGCTGCACGTCACCATCACCGACGACGGCACCGGCTTCGACGCCACCCGCCCGCCCGCTTTGCATAGCACCCAGTTTGGCCTCCTCGGCATGAGAGAACGCGCCGCCAAAATCCGCGCCACACTCACCATCCAAAGCACCCCGGGCAACGGCTGCACCATCGCCGTCACCGTCCCCACCCGGCCCACCAGCCATCACCTCCGCACCCCATGAGCAAAACACCCGCCATCATTCGCGTGCTCCTCGTGGACGACCACTTCTTCGTCCGCTCCGGCGTCAAAGTCTCGCTCGAAGCCGAAGGCGACCTCCAGGTCATCGCCGAAGCCGACAGCGCATCCAGCGCCGTCGAGCAATACCGTGCCCACCAGCCGGACGTCACCCTCATGGACGGCAATCTGCCCGATGGCAGCGGCATTCAAGCCATCGCCGAAATCCGCACCGAGTTCCCCCAGGCCCGCATCATCATGCTCACCATCAACGAAACCGAGGAAGACGTGTATCAAGCCGTCGCCGCCGGAGCCACCGGCTACCTCACCAAGTCTTCAAGCCGCAAGGAAATGCTCCACGCCATCCGCGAGGCCGCCAGAGGTAAACGCTACTTCCCCCCCGAACTCGCCGCCCGCCTCAACGCCCGCCGCGCCCGCCCCGAACTCACCACCCGCGAGACCGAAGTCCTCCAGCACGTCGTCGCCGGCACCCCGAACAAACTCATAGCCGACACCCTCGGCTGCACCGAGCAGACCATCAAAAACCACCTCAGCCACATCTTCGCCAAACTCGGCGTCCAGGACCGCACCTCCGCCACCGTCACCGCGCTGCGCCGTGGCCTGGTGCGGCTGGAATGAGCTCTTGGCGGGAAAGCGGCTGATTGCAGAAGCGCGCAGATTCATCACTCCCGGAAGCCTTTTTCGGTGCCGCTGCGTTTGCCGTCGGCTTTAAGGGTGCCGGGTTTCCAATCGCGGGCGATGTCGAGGTCGGCGGCGGCGTTTTGGGTCAGGGCGGTGATATCCACTTGGCCGAGGCGGTTGTAGAGCGCGGGGACGTAGTGGGCATCACGGATGGCAGCGTAGTTCTTCCAGTGCGAAAGCGCGTCGCCGAGGTGGCGCAGCGCGGCGGCCTGCTCATGAGGGTCGGCGTTGGCGTCGAACAACGCCAGCGCGCAGGCGCCGCGAATCTTCGCCGCATAGTAGCGGCCCAGCCACGCGAGGGCTTCGCAGTCGATGAGAGTCTTTTGCAGTTCGGGATCAGATTGGGCCGCGTCGCGGAGCGCGGCGAGCGCCGCGAAAGTCTGCGCTGCCGCTCCGTCGAGGGCGTCGGCGATTTCGAGCGGCGTTGTTTCTGTCATCGGCTGGCGCTGGCTCAGGCGCTGACGCCAGTCGCGGATGTTGAGCACGTTGGCACCGGGCATGGAGCTGCCTTCCATGAAATGTCGGACGGTGTAGAAGCCGCCATCGCCGCCTTTGCGTTTTGGATGGCTCCAGCAGGCTTCGGGGAACCATTTCAGGTCGATGTCGCCCCAGAAGAAGCGGGTGATGAGCGGCATGGTCTGCGAGGCGCCTTGCAAAGCGCGGAACAGGTGGTGAGAGGGCGCGCCGGGATGACGGGCGGCGAGCAGTTTTTCGAAATGGGAGTCGGGCAGTGAAGGATCATAGGCGAGGCGGCCCATGAGGTGGAAGGCATACCACTGCTTCTGCATCACCAGCGGGCGCGGGCCGGGCGCGGGATTGCGTTCGAGGAAATCGCGGCCCCAGGTGTAGCCGTCCGGCCCCATGTAAAAACCGGCGATCTTGTCAGCGGGCGGGATGTTCGCGATGTAGTCGCGGATGTAGGCAGGGTCGCCGAAGCGGAAGGTGTAGATGTCGTCATTGCGCACCGTGAGCCAGGTCTTCCGGCCCGGCGCAAGGCCTTCGAGCAGCGGCTGGATGAAGGGTGGTTTGGTGATGGAATACATGTGCGCGACGGAGTATTTGAAGCTGAAGTCAAAGGTGCTGGGATAGTCCTTGAAGGCGTCGAGGATGTCGCCCTGCGCGGTCCAGTGGAAGCGGTGGATGAGGTTGAACTCGCGCTTCGGTCCGGCTTTGAGCGCGTCGCGAATGCCCTCGCCGTAAGTGTCCCAGAGCCATTTTTCCTTGAGCCTGCTGTCCATGTCGTGAGGCATGCCTTCACCGGCGGTGATGCCCATGCCGGCGAGCAGAGGATAGGTCTTCACCATCTCGCGCACGCTGGCGCGGAAGTAGGCTTTGGTGATCGGGTTTTCGAGATCGTCGGTGATGCCGTGTTTGCCGTCCGCGCCGTAGGTGAAGACGTTCCAGGTGAAGACATAGACCTGGATGCCACGGTCGGCGGCGTATTGCATGACCCAGCGCCAGAAGGCGATCTTTTCCTCCATGGTGATCTTTTTGACGACCTCATGATTGGCAAGCATCTCGGGGCGCACGAAGCCGGTTCCGGAAAAGCTGAAGGAGTCATCGAGCTTGGCTTTGGTGCGCCAGACATCATCGAGGGCGACCTCGGGAAACTCAGGCACCTTCACCATGGAGGGGAAGGGATGCAGCGACCAAAGCGAGAGGACGTTGTAACGGTGGCGCGCCATGGCGTCGAGGTAGTCCATCCAGAACTCGCGTTCCCAGACCTCGGGAATGTTGTGCTGGGCGGCGTCGCCGGTGTCCGTGTAGCTGGGGGTGCGGAGGTCGAGCGGGATGTTGAACTTGATGCCGCGC
This sequence comes from uncultured Verrucomicrobiaceae bacterium, assembly GCA_964538625.1. GTDB lineage: Bacteria > Verrucomicrobiota > Verrucomicrobiia > Verrucomicrobiales > Verrucomicrobiaceae > JAEUHM01. Next base: position 135,467 of record CAZIGH010000006.1, on the reverse strand, counting down.
TTGGCGATGTGCGGACGGTGCTCGGAGTTCTTGATGTCTTCCAGGGTGCCGGTGCGGATGGCCTCGGCGAGGTGCAAGCCGCCATACATGGCTCCGGCGGGATCGGTGCCGATGATGCGGAAGGTGTCACCCGCGCGCTGGATGCGATAGCTCTGCGCCGTGGCTTTGGGGTTGGTTTCAACGGTGAGGTGGATCTTTGCCTCTGTGTCCTTGGCGGCGGCCTCGCGCTGGATCTCGGCAGCGGCGAACTGTCCGGGCTGACGAGTGGTGGGGTCGGTGTGGAGTTCGATGCCAGCGGCGGAGGCGGCGATGGTGAAACCCTGGAGCAAAAGGAGCAGGGGAAGTCGCATGGCTGTTGAAAAGAAGGTGGGCGAGAGGCGAGGGGGGGAAATGATGATCACGGTGCCTTACCACCTTGAAAGTGGCGGACGGCGCGCCAATGTGCTGCGGCGGATTGATGCTCGGATTCAAAGGAGCCGTAGCAGCCGTATTTGTGGTAGTTGCCTTTTGGGTTGTTTGCGATGCGTGGATAGATGTCGGGCTTGTCGAGGACGAGCTTGCCGTCGAGATAGAGCAGAATGCGGCCACCGGCATCTTCCTGAAGATGAATGACATTGACGCGTATCTCGCGGTCGTAACATTGGCGGGCCACCACGACGGATGGCGCACCGGCAACAAACGCTTTCAGGGTGCCGCCGTTCTCATGGTAACCGCGAAGGAAGAACTGAGTGGCGCGGTCTTTCTCTCCACTGCCCCAGATCTGAAAGATCATTTGGCGTTCGATGGGCGCGCGCACGGTCACGTAGCCCTCGAACTGACGGGATCCTTGAAGATAATCGTTCTTCAGCCGCACCTCGGCTCTTTCTCCAGGTGCCTGGAGCGAGAAGGTCTCGCGCAGGGTTGAAGGATCCCGAGAATACGAGGCGGTTGCTGGAGCGCCAAGCGATTCGCTGATGGAGCCAGCAGTGGGAAGATGCAGTGTTCGCTTGGCAGCATCGAGATTGCCCAGGTGCAAATCACCTGCGGGATGATACTCGCTCCAGCCTGAACCGATCTGTGCGCTGAGCGGCTGGTGATTGGCCACGATGAAAAGAGACAATACAAGCCTCAGGAAGGTGAGTGGTGCTCTCATGCTTGGGTAAAAGTTTGACTGTCTTGTGGAGCAGGTAACAAGACACGTTTTTCTGTTCTGTCAGGTGAGTGCATGACGGCACGGCAAGACCGTATGGTCTATCCCATCAGGGGACAGGCTGCGGTGTGAGCAGATCAACGCGGACCGCGTCGAGGTAGTGGACGGTGGGTTCTTGGACGTCGTTTTCCGGAGGCATGGCACCGAGGATGATGGCGAGCGTCTGGGCGGCAGGTGGCAAGGGGACTTTGAGCGAAATGGTGTTCCACGGCGATGTGTCCGGTTTTGATGGTGGAACGGAGAACTTCTGTGAGATGGAGACGGAGCCCTGCTCCTCCGCCTTTTCCCAGAAGCCCTCATACACTTGATCGGGCGGCTGGGCGAGAACGATGGCCTGGACGCGGTAGCGGGCACTGGAGTCGCGACGAGCGGCGGCAAAGGAGGCGGTGAGGCGGAGTTCGGCCAAGCCTATGGCTTCGGCACTTGGGAGCGTGCGAAGGTCGATCAACTGATAGGCCTGGGTGACGCGGTTTTTCTCTGCCGGGTCGCGGGGATGGAGCCGCAACATGCGCTGGCCTTCGGCGGGTTGGACGCCGTTCTCTGCGGTGACGATGGTGGACTCTGCGTTCACGCCCCATTCGCCGGCCTGGTGAGGGAGGCCACGGTCCAGCCTGGCGGACGGGTTTTCAAATCCGGGATCGAAGACGGAGATGGGCGTCTCATGGATGGCTGTCTGGCTTTGGGAAATGAAGCCATAAACCACGGTGCTGCACAAAGCGCCAAAGACGAGTCCTGCGGCTGCGGCGGTGAGCGGACGCCAGGCATACCAGCGGGGCTTATTTGCGGGTTTGGGAGGGCGGGATTCGAGGATGGAGAGCAGGCTGTCATCCCGCAGGTGTTGAATGAGGGCTTGCTCGTCCACCATGAGGCGGGCCATGACAGCGCGAGCGGCAGGATCATGGCGGAGGAGGTCATTCAGCTCGGCGCGCGCGATGGCGTCCTGGCTGTCGCGCACGGATTGCAACAGGGTGAGCAGGCGGTAGTCGAGGGATGCGGAATCTGGATTCATGACGCGGAATGGAGCTGGCGCTGGATGCAGATGCCGAGTTGCTGACGGAGGCGGAGCAGGGTCATTTTCACGGCGCTGAGGCTGCGGTTCATGACGGCGGCGAGTTCTTTGAGGCCGTGACCGGCGATGTAGTGACGTTGAAGGAGGTCGCGCTGATCCTGATTCAGCTTTTGCAGGCAATGCGCGAGCGCCTCCCTGCGGTCTTCGAACTGGGAGGCGGCGGACTCGGTTTCCTCCGCCATGGCCAGCACCACGTCCTCATCAAAGATGAGCCGGTCGCGCATCTTGTCGCGGATGTGGGAGAGCGCGGTGTAGCGTGCGACGGCAAAGGCCCAGGGCAGGAAGGGGGTGTCCGGGTCCCAGTCGGCGGATTTTTCCCAGAGCTTGACGCAGGTGGTCTGGAGGACATCGCGTGCGTCCTGGTGATGCCCAAGCTGGGCATGGCAAAAGGCTTCCAGCGCGGGCTGGTGCCTGGTCAGCGCGGCGATGAAGGCGGCGGAGTCATTTGGATGGGACATGTGGTGGAAGGATTCCGTGAACCGGAGTGGAGGTCACCGATTTTCACGGTTGGAACGGGAAGCTGCCTCTCCGTTTTGTGCTCCCGTTCTGAGTGGCGAACTGCCAAGGCAAATACCGGGTGTCATAATCGCACAGGATGCGCAGCGGAGCGAGGAGCGTGACGATAGGTTGTGGGCGTCTTATGAAACACAACCAGCCTATTACCAAACTGATGTCCACCGGCCTGATTACCGTTCATCCGGGGGAACCAGTGTCAAAAGTCCGCAAACTGCTCCGCGAACATGGCATTCACCACATTCCGGTAGTCAGTGGCCACGAGCTGCTGGGTATCATCAGTGCCTCAGACATTCTGAGGGTGAGTTTTGGTGATGCCTTTGACACGGACGAGCGTACTGTGGATGCGACGCTGGACCACACGATGACGCTGGAGGACGTGATGCAGAAGAATGTGCGCACCCTGCGCAAGTCTGCAACGATTCGAGATGCGGCGGAAGTGCTGGTGAAGGGTGAGTTTCACGCCGTACCGATCGTGGAATCAGATGACAAGACCCTGGTGGGCATGGTGACCTCCACTGACCTGATTCGTCATCTGCTGGAGGACTGATTTTTGCCAGAAATGGGAAACGCCGGAGTGTGCGAGCACTCCGGCGTTTCTGGGGAGTGGGCTGACTAGACGTCGAGCTTGGTCCAGGCGGCGTTGTTCTTGGAAGAGGCGACTACGGCTTCGATGAAGGCCATGCCGCGCACGCCATCTTCGATTTTTGGGAAGTCGTTGGCGGGATCATCCTTGGCAAGCTTCGTCTTGGAGAGACGGGCGCGGATGGCGTTCGCGAAGTTTTTGTAGATGTTCGCAAAGGCTTCGAGATAGCCCTCGGGATGAGCGGGTGGCGTTCGCCCAGCGGCCAGAGCGTTCTTGCCGAGGTATCCATTGGCGGTGCGATAGACCTGCATGGGCTGGTCCAGCCACTTGACGAGCATGGTGTTGGGCTCCTTCTGGTGCCACTCGATGCCGCCGAGTTCGCCATAGACGCGGATGTTGAGGTTGTTCTCCTCTCCCACGCTGATCTGGGAGCTGTGAAGCACGCCTTTGGCTCCATTGCTAAAGCGAAGGAGCACATTGGCGTCATCGTCCAACTTGCGCCCCTTGACGAAGGCGGTGATGTCGGCGGCCAGCTCCTTGATCTTCAGGCCGGTGATGTATTCTGCCAGGTTTTCGGCGTGGGTGCCGATGTCACCCACGCAGCCACCGGCTCCGCTTTTTTTGGGGTCCGTGCGCCAGGAGGCCTGTTTTTGGCCGCTTTCTTCCAGGCGCGTCGCCAGCCAGCCCTGTGGATATTCCACGACGACTTTGCGGATCTTGCCCAGTTTGCCTTCAGCGATCATGTCGCGGGCCTGCTTCACCAGCGGATAGCCGGTGTAGTTGTGCGTGAGTCCGTAGAGAAGGCCACTCTTCTTCACGATGGCTGCGAGTTCTTTCGCTTCCTGGAGATTGAAGGTGGCCGGCTTGTCACTCAGGACATGGAATCCGTGCTCCAGCGCCATTTTGGCCGGAGGGAAGTGCATGTGATTTGGAGTGACGATAGCAATGAAGTCCATGCGCTGGTCCGCTGGCAGTGCGGCTTCCGCTTTGATCATCTCCTGGTAGCTGCCATAACAACGATCTGGAGGCAAAAACAGGTCTGCACCGCTGGCCTTCGATTTCTCAGGGTCGGACGAGAACGCGCCGCAGACGAGTTCTATCTGCTGATCCATCGCTGCTGCGATGCGATGCACCGCGCCTATGAAAGCGCCGCGTCCGCCGCCGACCATGCCGTAACGAATCTTCCTGCTCATAATGTGTGGGTTGTGGTTGTTGGTTGAGGGTTGAAGGGAAACTGACTCCCGGTTCACGGGAGCGCGACTCTGCCTCAAAACCGCCCGGCGGGTCAAGCGGCCTTGCAGAAAATCCACGTCCGATACCCCACAAAGAGGGGAGAAACGAAGACCTCCGCCAGGTGAAACTGGCGGAGGCTTGGCTCAGCACTCGCTTTCCAGAAAGAGATCCCAGTCCCGGACGCGATGCGCGTTGCGGATGAGGCGCGTGGCGGGAAGTTCCTTTGGCTCGGTGGGCTCGCGGATGAGCTTCAGACCGGCTTCGTGCGGAAGCTTGTCGCCTTTGCGGGAGTTCACCCGCTTGTCTGCAAGCACGCAGTTGTTCCAGCTGTTGGATCCTCCACGGCTGCGCGGTATGACGTGGTCTATGTTGCCTTCTCCGGGCTTGAGTTTGCGTCCGGTGTACTGGCACACTCCGCCGTCTCGAGCCCAGATGGAGCGCGCACTGAAGGCAGGTTTTCGCCTGGGCACCTTGTCATAGCGTGCAAGAACGATGACGGTGGGCACACGTACGTGGCCCCGCACCGTACCGATGCTGCTGTCCGTGGGGCGTACGGGCAGAGAGAGCCACTGCTCCCAATGCACGGGGCTGAGATGGCCATCATCAGCAATGTCGAGGGCGGTCGCCGTGCCGGAGGCCATCATGCTAAAAGCTTCAGCAGGCGTTTTGACATGGATGGCCTGCCAGCAGCGGTTGAGGACGAGGACAGTCGTTTTGTGGATGGGACTCATAAGTGCGGTGGATCTCCGTGCAGCGGTGTTCGTCCTTCTTGTCGATGCCGGTTCGCCGTGGCGCGCTGTTTAGGCAGCGAGGGCCACGGCCTGGAAGAACTCATCCAGTGCTTCCAGGTCTGAGTCTGGAGCTTCCGGCAGCCCTGCGGCTACGGGTTGCAGCCTTTGCAACTCAGTCTCCAGAAAGCGATGCAGCACGGGGTCTGGTGCCGTGGTGTCTGACTCCCGGGCAAGCGCCTTGCGAGCGAGGAGCGAGTCCACTGCGGCACGGACGCTCTTTTCAGGCAAGGTGGCAGCGAGCAGCTCCACAAAGGGCACAGGTACGGCTCCCAGTCCTTGCTCCAGCCAACGGCAGGCGAGCACGGGACGGAGCACATAGAGGTATTTTTTGAGCCGAACCGCATCGCCCTGCAGGTACTTCTGCCAGTGGCCGCGGCCGAGGTGGAAGTAGTGGCGGAAGAGTTTTTCGGTGCTGAGACATTGGGATGCGAGGGCGCGCAGCTCCTGGGCGAAGCGCCTGTCTTCTCGATACACCACAGGTGAGTGCAGCCACTCCAGAAGTGAGGGGTTGGACTTGCGCAACAGACGCAGGGCCTTACGCAACTCCCAGCCTGAGACATCGAGATCGCCTTCTGTGACTTCGACGACATCCCGCCGATCTTCCACGGACAGATACCACTCGCGCTGGTGTACATAGACGAAGCGCACGTCGTAGTCGCTATCCGGGGAGGCGAAACCCCATGCGCGGCTGCCGCTCTCCACGGCGAAAAGCACGCGGACATGATGGTTGCGTTCGACTTCGTCAAGGAGTGCATTGACTCCGGGTGGGTTGTGGTTTGGCGTGTTCATGGGGAATAAAAGAACGCCCCGGTCACGCAAGCGTGCCGGGGCAGGTTTGAAACAAAAATGAAAAGGTGATGTCAGCGCTCGAGGTAGAGGAGACCGCGGCTGAAGTCGAGCGTGACCCGGAAGTGCTGAAGAAACCAGGATCCGATGAGATTGAGAGAAGGGCGAATGCCTACTCCGACATCGCTAAGAGGTGGACCCAGGCCTTCAAGGCGGGCAAGCAGGCTCTCACGAATATCTGCTGCTCCTGTATCCACGCTACCTCCGATGCCGTAGTGGTAGGAGCCTACTACGGGCGCGGAGTTCTCCAGAATGCCCAGCCGAGATGCGACATCTCGGCTGACTTCGACGCCGAAGGAAGAGCCTGTATCGATCAGCGCATCCCACCTCACTCCACCAGAGGAAAGCGTGACATAAGGCAGCCGGTTGATCCATTTTAGCTTAGCCACTCTGGCACCGGGACGTGGCGAATAGGAGGCGTCGGTGGAGAAGGTTAGCGTATTGCGAAGGTAGTCGATGGTGACGTATTTCACCAAGCTCCGCAGCGGATTGATGCCCAAGATGTCGGTGTGCAGGCTCTCAGTGAGAAGCGGGCCGAGGATACGATACTCGTTTTTGTGCGTCCGCACGAAGAGTGGCACATTGTGAATGTCCATACCTCCAAAACCAAGGCGTGCGAAGCCGACTCGCATGGTTTCTTCCCCTGCTATGCCTCTGGCTTTTGCCGGGATGAGCTGGGAATCAAAAAGAGGCAATCTGTGGCGGATGGCGGTTTTTGCCTCGATGGCCGTGAGCGTGGCACCTGTGTCGAAGAGGAAAAGCGTCGGCGCAGAGTCGTTGATGGACACGGGTACGAATGGGCAGCGGTCCTTTCGAACAAACGGTATGCTATGAGTTCCCTCGCCACTGATTCCGAGGCGAAGCGCGTCAGCACCGAAGAGAAGTTCACGGCCGCGCTCGGAGGAAAGCGTGAGTTCAGCGAGCCGACGCTGGTCTGCGGCGGAGACCGAGCTGTGCCTGGGTGCGGCACAACTGCACAATGCCAGGAAAACGGGTAGAAGAAGGGCACTTCGCATCTGCACTAATGGCTGCTTGGGAGTCACCGCGCAATCTTCAGCGTATGCAGAGAGGATAAGTGGAGGGGCCTGCGGGTGTTGTACTCGCCGCACCGGTTTTGCAGACCGCTTGGTTCACTGGCTCCATCAGGCCCCGAGAATGGAAATGGTGAACCACCGGGGTAATGCTCCCCGTTCTGCGCGTTAAAAGCACGCAGCATCACTTTAATGCTTGTGGTTCAGTGAGGTAGAATGGTCACCGCGACGGGTGCTGCCCCCCGTGTTCTCAGGATGAAAGCCTGAGGTCCTAACTGTTAGACGACGCGGTGTAAAAAAGGACGAATGCAAAATGAACTTGCCGTAAGCGCACTCGCCATTCGTCATTCTGAGTTCGTTATTCTTGAACTGGCGCTGCCGGCAGGACTTGCACCTGCAACCTTCGCGTTAGAAGCGCGGCGCTCTCTCTATTGAGCTACGGCAGCAAAAATTGGCGGAGAGCGGAGGACTTGCACCCCATGCCGACCATGCGGCACACTCGGTTTTCAGGACCGCTCCAGTGCTCTGGACTGGTTCACTCTCCAAAAAGTGGCGGAGCGCAGAGGACTTGCACCTCATGCCGCGACACTGCGGCATCGTTGGTTTAGCAAACCACGCTCACTCGCTTGTTGAGTATGCGCTCCAAAAGGGTGTTCCCGGCAGGACTTGCACCTGCGACTTCCGTCTTCGCAGAACGGCGCTCTGTCTCCTGAGCCACAGGAACGAAGTGGTGCCCTTGGCAGGACTTGCACCTGCACTGCACCGCTTCTGAGGCGGTTGTCTCTGCGTTGGACTACAAGGGCGGAAATGGCGCTGCCGGCAGGACTTGCACCCGCAACCTCCGCGTTCGAAGCGCGGCGCTCTGTCTATTGAGCTACGGCAGCTGAAAATGGTTCCCCTGGCCGGATTCGCACCGGCACTTCGGCTCTCACAAAGCCGGATGCTGCTGTTACACCACGAGGGGAGGAAAATGGCAACCACGCCAGGACTCGAACCGGGATACCGCGATAGAAAGTCGGAGATCTTCACCGATTACATCAAGAGGTCGATTGGGATGTGGCAAGCCTGGAGAGGGTCGCTCTCTCAACCTTTTGAGTCAGAGTCTGATGCTCTGCTAGGTGAGCTACAGGCCAGTTGTAAAGTGGTCGGACACCCGAGTGCTGCCCTCGGCATCTCCCGGTCCCAAGCCGGGCGGGTTTGCTGACTCCCTCGTATCCGTTTGAAAAATGGTGGGGCCTCCGGTCGGATTCGCACCGACATAGTCCGCTTTACAAGAGCGGTGCCTTTCCGGGTCGGCCACGGAGGCGTTGATAAACTGCAAATGGTGCGCCATGCCGGTGCTGCCCCGGCGTATCGAGTTTGGAAGACTCGCATGTTACTGTTACATCAATGACGCAAAAAGGTGGTCCCTCCGCGTGGACTTGCACCACGACTCTCACGGGTTATGAGCCCGGCGCTCTGCTGTTGAGCTACGGAGGAGTAAAAGAATGGCCGCTGGGGCCGGGATCGCACCGACCTGTTCGGAGCTTCAGTCCGACGCTCATCTGTCTGAGCCATCCAGCGAATCATCTGGTCCCTCTGCGGGGTAATGCACCCCGGTCCTCCGGTTATCAACCGGGCGCTCTGCTTTTGAGCTACAGAGGGAAATGAAATTGGCTGCCATGGTTGGATTCGCACCAACACCGACCTCCTTAACAGGGAGGTGGACTACTGTTATCCCACATGGCAATAAAAATGGGTGAACCGCGCTGGTAATGCTCCAGCTAGGTCCTTCAAGGGACATCTGCTTTACAGGCAGATCGTGCTCATTATACGACTAACGGCTCAAGATGGGGTGCGGGACTTCGAGTTGCACGAAGGTACCAGGCTTATGAGACCAGGCCGGAGACTGCTCCTTCCCGCCGAGAAAAGTTTCAGGACTTCAAGATGTAAGAGACAAGATCGCAGTAAACGCTTCGGTCTTCCTTCCGCTCGAATGGTCCGAGGACGAGTAGGGTTTGAACGATGGCACGGAGGGTGGGTACTGCCCCCACATGAACCGGGTTTGGAATCCGGTGCCTTGCTTGTCGAGCCACCTCCGTATGAAGTTGTCGTGCTTGGATCACGATGTCAGCCCACTTGCGCGATGAGCTGGCGTCGTGTGGCGGACGGCGCTTGAGCACCGCCCGCCTTTATTGACGACAAAAAGAACGAACACCGCTGCCACGCCGGTCTGGCGTCGCACCCGCTGGATTTGCTCGGCGGATGTTTCGGTGTTTGTGGCACACCTCCTGGGGAAGCCTTTGGGTTTAAGAAAGCGTTTGAGATGGGGGGTGATCCCGGCGTCCGGGCATGGACTCCCCTCATTCCGGAAACGCGAGGGAGTTTCGGAATAGTGGATTATGGATAGGCGCTCAACTTGCAGCGCCGCGATGACATCAATCCGTGGCAAGGGTGGATGGTTGTTGGCTGGAGGCTGGACTGGAAATGGATTCTGGTGCCTGGACAGCCTGTAAGGTGGTTAGATGCGTTCTGTGAGGTAGATGTGTGTGGGAGGGAAGGCAGTGAGTGCTGGAGGAAAAAAAAGCCCTGCTCTCCGGGTTGGCGAGCAGGGCTGGCGTGAAAATCCTTTGTTCTGTGGACTTGTTACGAAGCTCCTGGCTCGCCGGTGGGTTTGGGCTCGGTGAGGCATGTGCGATGATTCCAATTACGGACCACTGGCATTCCGAGCCCCAAACTTCTTCCGGCAGCAAATGACCAGCCGAACCCTGCCGGGGCGGCGTATGCGGTCATTTGAATGGAGGAGGTTTTCATGAGCGAGTGCGTTGAGCGTGCGAGATGTTAACTGGGAACTTCAACATCGTCAAATCGATTTTTGTTTATTTTCGATATTTTGCATTCTGAGGCTATGCGGCGAACTGGATTCGGCAGGCAAGAGGCATCTTTGATTGATGGAAGGTCCAGTTTCGCCACGATTGTTCTTCTCTTATCCAATCTATGTCAGACCAAATCAAAATAGCGCTCGTCGGTGCAGGAATGTTCGGTGGAGATGTCCACGCAAGAGCTTACGCAGATCTTCAACGTTTTGGCATAGCTGGTCAGCTTGCACGGGTGGGGCTTGAGTCGCATGCGCGCAAGCTTGCAGGGGTGAAGTTTGATCTCGTGGCTGTGGCCACGCGTTCCGAGAAGTCTGCACAGAAGGCTGCGGCCAGCTTCAAGGAACAGACGGGCCATGAACCGAGGGCGTATTTTGGAGAGGAACCGTGGAGGGATATTCTGCGGGACTTTCCGGATTTGGACGTGATGGCGGTAGCGACACCTGACCACTTGCATACGCAGCCCATTCTGGACTCGCTGGCTGCGGGAGTGCATGTGCTCACGGAGAAACCGATGTGCCTGAGCATTCATGAGGCGGATGAGATCATCGAGCGGGCTCGTGCAAAGAACTGCGTGGTGGCGGTGGACATGCACAAGCGCTATGACCCGGATCATCTGCGGGTGCGGGATGACATTCAGAAGCGGATAGGTGCGCCGCTCTATGGAACGGCGTATCTGGAAGAGCCGTTGGAGGTGAGTACGAGCACCTTCAAGTGGGTGGAAAGCAGTGACCCCTTCAGCTACGTGGGGCCGCACTGGACGGATCTGATCTGGAGCTACTACCGGAGCAAACCTGTGTCACTGACGGCAGTGGGCCAGAAGAAGCGCCTGGTGCGGGATGGCATCAATGCGTATGATGCGGTGCAGGTGCGCGTGGACTTTGACAACGGTATGTCGATCAACTTCCACAACAATTGGATCACGCCGCCAGACTTCGAGGCACCGGTGAACCAGGGGCACGAGATTGTGGGGGCAGATGGCAAAGTGGAGAGTGACCAGCAGAACCGCGGTTTTCGCTGGTGGAACGCCGGCGGTGGCTCTCGCACTGCGAATAACCACTTTACGCGAGAAGTTCTGCGTCCTGATGGTACGAGGGGCTACATTGGCTACGGGGTGGACAGTCTGACGGTGGGTCTGGTAGCGATTTGCTCGGTCAAGTTTGATGGTGCCTCGCTGGATGAAGTGGCCCCGATTTACCCCACGGCAGAAGATTCTCGAATCACTTGTGCCATTGTGGACGCGGCGGCTCGTGTGCGGGATTTGAACTTCAAGTATTTGAGCGAGGGTAAGGGCGCTACGGTGACGGCTCGATTTGGCGAAGACGGAATCACGATTGTGGATCCGAACAGGGTGGCCGAGGGGCCGGATGCCGTGTTTGAGCGTATCTATACCAAACCTTTGTGAGCGAGCGATGGTGTGCGGCGCTGAGTGCGGCCAGCTGGGCTACCCCAGAGGTTCTACATCGACGCCGACCATGACCTCGTGCTGGCCGCCGCCAGTGAGGATGCCGACGAGGGGGCTGACGTCGCTGTAGTCACGCCCTACTGCGACGACGGGATGGTCTTCACCGACCACGCAGTCGTTGGTGGGGTCGAAGTCCACCCAGCCCAGCCCGGGACAAAAGACGGAGTACCATGCGTGGCTCTGATCTGCTCCGACCATGCGGGGTTTGCCAGGTGGCGGCACGGTGCGGAGGTAGCCGCTGACGTAGCGAGCAGGCAGGCCTAGACTGCGCAGAATGGCTATGCCGAGGTGGGCAAAGTCTTGGCACACGCCGCGGCGCTTTTCCCAAACTTCGTTGAGTGGTGTGGCCACAGTGGTGGCGGTGGAGTCAAAGACGAAGTCTTTGTGCAGACGACTGGTCAGATCTCTTACGCCGGCGAGCAGAGGGGTGCTTTCCTGAAAGCTCGGGGTGCCATACTCGGCGTACTCGGGCAGGCACTTCACCTGCGGGGAGTCAAAGACGAACTGGTAGGGTTCGCAGAGGGAAGGGGAGACGGGATCGAGAAACTGTTTTCTGGTCTGGCCGTAGGTGGGTGAAAGATCCAGGTGGAGCTCCGCTCTCGCTGCGGTTTCGACCGTGCTGCGGGCGGTGACGTGCAAGTGCCGGTGCAGTCCCTGAAGGCTGAAGACGCAGACCTCGTTGCCGAAGTAATCGGTGCGCGTGCTCTGGACTGCGGGGGCGGGGTCGATGGTGAAGCTGACCTCGCTGCACAGCTGGCTGCTGGTGGTGCGCGGTGTCATGCGTGCGGCATGGTAGGAGACGGTGACGGCTTCAGCGTAGCGGTATGAGGTGCGGTGGGTGATGCGAAACTTCATGCGCCTCCTCCTGAGGTGAAGTGACTGGGGCCTGTGCGGGAGATGGCGGAGTGGGCGAAGTAGCTTACGGCGAGCGCATCCGAGAAGCGGGGCATGGCTTTTTCCAGATGCAGCAGGGTGAGGGCGACGTCGTTGCCTTCCGTTTCAAGCGTCATGGGATCAGTGAGACGAAGTTTGGCCACGGCTTCGATGAGAATTTTTTGGGCGCTGCCGGGCATGGCTTCTGTCTCGCCAGGCAGGCGATCGAGATGTTTGGTGAGCTGGCGGAACTGGAAGAGGAGTGAGCGGGGATTGGTATCATCCAGCATGACGAGGTCGTACACCGCAGCCATGGTGGGCATGAGATTGTAGCGGGAACGGTAGGTGATGGTGCTATCTGCCATCTCCAGCACGGCTTCGAGCGCGCTGGAGGTGTCGGATATCCACGATTTCAAGGCGCGGCCCAGGAAGCTGCTGAAGTAGATGGTGCGCTCCACGCGGCGTCCGATGTCGAGGAAGCGCCAGCCTTGCGCACGGGTCATGTTCTCGTAGGCAAGTCCGTTGAGTGCGGCGATCTGGAGCAGGACTTGATTGAGCAGAACGATGCCGTCACTGATGAGGAACTCCTGGGACTTTGCGGCGTGCTGGATGGTGTCACCAAGCACGCTGACGGCGCGCCAGAAGTCGTTTGAAGTCCTGTCACGCACTTGCATGCCGAGGCGCTGAAGTTGTTCGGCAAGGGCGCAGAGGCTGCCGGTCTTCTGGTCATCCAGGATGAGGGAGAGCAGCTCTGCCTCGAGCGCCTCGGTGTTGGATTTGAGCAGTGTGGCGGTGCGGCCTGACGGTAGTTGGTCCTGGGCTTCGAGGGTTTGAAGCATGGGTTCAAGGAGCACAACTGCGCTGCTGGCGGTCTCTGAGTTCAGGCGGATGAGGGAGCTGCGCAGGAGGCGTGCGGTGCACTCGGCGCGTTCGGCGTAGCGACCGAGCCAGTAGAGATTGTCTGCTACGCGGCTGGGCAGGTTGTTTCCGGTACGGCGAAGTTCAATGGCATCTGCCGTGCGTGGTAGCAGTGTCACTTCATCCACCGGGCCTTCATTCATGACCCAGATGTCTTTGCTGGAGCCGCCGCGCTGCATGGAGATCATGCGTGCGCCGTCCAGTGGTGCTATGCGTGCTAGTCCCCCGGGCATGACGTGGTAGCTGCCGTCCTCTGCGGCTACGAGGTAAACGCGCATGGCCACTGGGCGTGGCATGAGTTTGCCATCGGCTGACCAGGTGGGCGCGGTAGAGAGTTCGACGCGCTCCTGGGCCACATACAGATGGGGCTGGAACTGGATGCGCCGCTTCAGTGCATCTAGTTCGGCCGGGGACATCTCGCCTCCCGGTGTCATGCCTATGGCTCCGGAGCGCATGGCGGGCTTGACGAAGATGCGATGCAGATTCGCCAGCACATGTTCTTCCGCAGACTTCTGTCCGCACCACCAGGTGGCTACTGAGGGGAGTTTGAGTTCCTCACCGAGGAGGTGTTTGCACAGGCCTGGAAGGAAGGCCATGAAGGCGGGTGATTGCAGCAGGCCGCTGCCGAGGCTGTTGGCTACGGCTACGGTGCCGGTCCTGAGCGCTTCCACTAGGCCGGGTACGCCTAGCATGGAGTTGTTTCGCAGTTCCAGGGGATCACAAAAATCATCATCCACTCGGCGCAGAATGACATCCACGGGTTCGAGGCCGCTGAGGGTCTTGAGGAAAACGCGTCCGTCGCGCACGGTGAGATCCTGGCCCTCCACGAGTGTGAGGCCGAGGTAGCGGGCTAGATAGGATTGCTCAAAGTAGGTCTCGTTGTGCGGACCCGGGGTGAGCATGACGATGCGTGCATCATCGGTGCGGCGCTGCGCGAGGCGGCCCAGAGAGTCGCGCAGCTGCCCATAGAAGCCGGCCAGCCGGTGCACGTTGCAGTCTCGGAATACCTCCTGGAGCACGCGTGAGGTGACAAGTCGGTTCGCCAGTGCGTAGCCGGAACCGGTGGGGATCTGGGTGCGGTCTGAGATGGCCCACCACTTGCCGTCCGGGGAGCGTGCCAAGTCCACGGCATAACAACTCAAGTACACGCCATTGGCCGGTTTGATGCCGTGGCAGGCGCGTAGGAAGTCTGGCTGCGCTAGCACCAGTGCGGGTGGCAGGCCGCCGCTGTGAATGAGCTTTTGCTCTCCGTAGCAGTCTGCGATGACCGCATTGAGAAGCTGGGCGCGCTGTACGAGGGCTGTCTCCAGGCGGCCCCATTCCGCTGCGGAGATCATCATGGGTATGGGGTCGAGCTCCCAGGGGCGCTCCATGCCCATGGGGTCGCCGTACACGTTGTAGGTGACGCCCTGCTCATGGATGAAACGGCGACCGGTATCCCAACGGCGTTTGAGTTCGTCAGGTCCGAGTTGCTCGAGTTCAGCCATGAGCCTTCGATAAGGCTCGCGGATGGTGCCTGAGGGATCGAGCAGTTCGTCGTAGGCACCGGGGCTTGTCTTGTAGTCACGCAGCAGCCTGTGTCTTGGGGCAGACACCTGAGTGGAGGGGGATTGAGGCAAAGGCGCGGACAAGGTTCTGAGCAAAGTTACGACAGGAGATAACACGGAGCATCAAGAATGCCGATCGCGCCGGTTTCACTCCTACACTAGCGCACAAAGCAAAGTTTCAAGACAGGTTCTTTCGACGGAAGTCCAGTTCCTGGAAGGCATCTCTTCCGCGGCACGAATGAGGTTTTGTTCTGGCGGCAGGTCCGTCGGCAGGATCCGCAACCCACACTACTGCGATCATAGAAGGGACAGACAGAAGAGGGGGCGAGGTGTTTTGATTTGTCGAGGCTGCTTAGCCTGACGGATTCATGAAACGCTACTGCGCCCGCCTTGCCACTGCGGGCTTTCACTGCTTCTGGCTACGACTTTCATGAATCAGTCAGGTTAGGCTCTCGACTGGGCCAGTTGGGATTGAATCATGGCCATCGCGGCACGCAATGCGGCAAGTCGGTTTTGTTGAAGGCTGTGTTGGGAAGTGCCTTGTGCGAACTTGGTCTTCATGGTTTTGACGGTCAATGCTTCGAGCGTTTGAAGCGCCTTCCGAAGCTCCGGGGAGGAGGCGGCGGCTCCGCTTTGGCAGTGGTCAATGACGAGCCTCAGCGCCTCCACGGTGTGGAGCAACATCTTCGCCTGCCAGGTGCCGGGCTTGAGCTTGGCCAGAGCTTTTTGCGACTTGCTTAGAAGAGATTCGAGGGGGCGCATGAACCTGTGTTCCATCTTCCTTCCCCTTCTTTGACAAGGTGGACACTACTCTTTGCGCTTCTCAAGCAGCTTTACCTCGGTGATGATCATAGCCGTGTCCACGGCCTTGGTCATGTCATAGAGGGTAAGAGCGGCCACGGAGGCGGCGGTGAGTGCCTCCATTTCAACGCCGGTCTGTGCGGTGGTGGAGGCGCTGGTGGTGATGCGGATGCCATCTGGTTCAAAGGCGAAGTCCACGCCCGCATGAGAGAGTGGCAGGGTGTGGCAGAGCGGGATGAGCGAGGCGGTCTGCTTAGCCGCCTGGATTCCGGCGATACGTGCCACGGCCAGGACGTCGCCTTTCGCAAGCTGATTCTCCTGCACCATCTTCAGGGTGGCGGGCTGGAGGAGGATCTTCGCGGTGGCAATGGCTGAGCGTCTGAGATCGGGCTTGTGGCCCACGTCCACCATATTGGCTTTTCCTGATTCGTCGGTGTGGCTGAGCATGCTTGTTTTTCAGCCGCCGATGGCGATCATGCGGCGGTGTGGCTGGTAGTTTTGGCGAAAGTCGTGCTCCTTTGGCTTGCGGGCTACGGTGTGGAGGATGATGTCCGCCAAGTCGGCATCTGAGGCTCCTCGGCGGAGCGCCTCACGAAGGTCGAACTCCAGGTGCGAGCCGAGGCAGGGGCGGAGCTTGCCATCTGCCGTCAGGCGCAGCTTGTTGCAGCTTTCGCAGAAGTGAAGATTGGTCAGTGCGCCGATGAAGCCAATGCGCTGGGTGCTGCCGGGGATGAGCCAGTAGGCGGCTGGGCCGTTGGTCTTGAAGTCGGGCTGCGGGATGAGCGGCCCGGTGTGCTGCTCGATGAGGCGGCGTGCGGTGGCCACGGGCAGGAAGTTGGCCTCGTCCAGCACTTCGTTGGTGCTTACCGGCATCAGCTCGATGAAGCGCAGAAGCAGGCGCCGTTCTTTTGCAAACTCAATGAGCGGCAGCAGGGCAGGCTCACTTTCTCCTTTCACGAGTACGGCATTGAGCTTGATGGAGGAAAAGCCGGCATCAATGGCCGCATCGATGCCCTCGAGCACGGCTGGCAGCAGATCACGCCCTGTGGTGCGGCGGTAGGCGGCTCGGTCCAGGGTGTCGAGCGAGATATTGGCCGTATGCACGCCTGCCGCCACGAGCGCTTCCGCCATGGTGTGGCCGGTGGACTCGCGGCGGGCCAGCAGGGTGCCGTTGGTAGAGATGCCTACCTCGCTGATGCCCGGTAGTGCTGCCACATCGGCACAGAAGGCGGCGACTCCAGGGCGCGTGAGCGGCTCCCCTCCCGTGACGCGTATCTTGCGGATGCCCAAGGAGGAGCCGACACGGATGACGCGCAGCATTTCCCCATAGCTCAGCACCTCTTCCCGCGGCGTCCAGGCCTGCATTTCCTCGGGCATGCAATAGCGGCAGCGTTCGTTGCAGCGGTCGGTGACCGAGACGCGCAGGTAGCTAATGAGATGGCCGTGAGAGTCTTGCACTTGGGCGGGTGGGGGAGAGCTTTGTTTTCCTGTCACTATGAACCATGATTGGCGCGTATTGCATCCCAAATGATGCGTGTCAGCTTTTGGAGCCTGACGTCGAACACCGCGCTTGGCGGACAGACCACACCTTTGATAAACTCCAGCTTATGAAACAGTTGTTTTTCATGACCATGGCAGCGCTGCTGCTCTCCGGCTGCGCCTCTCCCATCGAGCGCCGCGTGACGCGGAATCCTGAGATGTTCAGCAAGCTGAGCGCCGCAGACCAGGCGAGCGTGAGACGAGGAGAAGTGCGTGAAGGCATGTCCAAGGATGCCGTCTATCTGGCTCTCGGCAGGCCGGCAAGAATCCACAACGGCAGAAGGGACGGCAAGGAGCTTGAGCGCTGGAGCTACAACAGTTATGAACCGGTCTATACTCACCACTTCGGGTTCGGTGGCTATTGGGGCGCTGGGTGCGGTTACTATGACCCATTTTACTGGGGTGGTCCGTCCATTGACTACGTTCCGGTGGAGGGCACGCAGGTGGAGTTCGTAGCGGGCAAGGTGGTGGGCTATACGCGGCGACGATAGAGCAGAAGTGGCATTGATCCCATCTGACGGAGTCCATTTCTAGCACATTCCATAACTAAACTTCGGTTTTTTTTGCAGGAAGTTCTTGGTTGTTGTAACATTTCACCGCCGGTCTGCTATAGTAGGGTGTGAACTCAATCAGACATACGATGCGGACGTGGGGTGTCCTCGTGCTGACGCTGCTGGTCGGCCTGTGGGTCCGCGCTGCGCCTTACCCTCCGGATGGTGAGCCGATCACATGGACTCAGCGGGACGGGACGGTGCTCCAGTTGCGCGTGCTGGGAGATGATCTTTATGCTGTCACTCAGACAGTGGACGGCTTCACGGTTCTTTACGATTCAGCAAGTGGGAACTATGTGTTTGCCGAGAAGGATGCCGCCACTGGTGACTTGAAACCAGGCAAGGTGCCGGCCCACAGGCCTCCTCCAGCGGGGCTGGCACCGCGTCTGCGGGAGTCTCAAGTGAAAGCCCGTGCCAAGCGCGAGGCCATGGCGGAGATCTATGACAAGGAGCGCGCCAAAGCTTTCGAGGCAAGGCTCCGTGCCCGGCGCATGAAGAAAGCCCAGGCGACCGGCCAGGCAGCGGCACCGGATGACGCGCAGGCCATGGCGAGTTACTCCGCAGCGCAGGTGGAAAGTTTTGCCTCTCCTGTCAGTGGGGCGAGGGTGGGCCTAACGATCCTGGTACAGTTTCCCGATGACCCGGCCACGGCTGCTGTGGATCCGGTAAACTTTCCTACTACGCAGGCGAAAGTGCAGCGCTACTGCAACGAGGTCGGCTACACGGACGATGGGAACACCGGTTCCGTGAGGGATTACTTCTACGACCAGTCGGAGGGGAAGCTGACCTTCACCCATGTCGTCACTGCCGTGGTGACGCTCCCGCATCCCCGCAACAAGTACAACTTTGCGAACTACCCCACCAACACCACGCTGCCCAGCTCAGGAACGGTGGGACGGGCCATCCTTACGGATGCCATCACCATCCTTAAGAACCAGGGGTTCGACTTCTCCAGCCTGTCGGTGAACGGGAGCAATCAAGTCATCTCCACCAGCGTCCTTTTCGCAGGTAACTCCTCTGGCCAGTGGTCCTACGGTCTCTGGCCCCACGCGTGGTCATTGACCAGTCCGGGCATCAATGTGGGCACCACGGCGGCACCGCGTTACATCTATCGCTACCAGATTACCAACGCCGAATCTGCGTCCATCCCCATCGGCACGTTTTGCCACGAGCTTGGGCACCTGTTGCTGGATTACCCCGATCTCTATGACACGGACGCCAGCGACGGTGACAGCGCAGGCGTAGGCCAGCACTGCCTCATGGGTTCTGGCAATCATCTGAACGGTGGCAAAACACCGGGGCCGATCGGTCTTTACCTGAAGGACTTCTCTGGCTGGGCCACGCTGACTGACATCACGCCTACGACGAATGCGGACGTTGTTTTCAACACCACCGGAGCAAGGGGACATCGCATCCGAAAGCCCGGCACCACCACCGAGTTCTTTCTGGTGGAGAACCGGGGCAGTGGGGACAAGTGGGCCAGCTCCTCTCCTGACAAGGGTATTCTCATCTGGCATGTGGATGAAGCTGTGACGACGGGCAACAAACGCCAGCAGATGACGGCTTCCCAGCACTACTTCATCTCCGTGGAGCAGGCAGACGGGTGGTTTGACCTGGAAAACAACAACAACAGAGGGGACTCGGGCGACTTGTTTGATCTTTCGGATGGTCTATTTGACGATACGACGACGCCCTCGGCCAAGTGGTGGGCGGGCACTTCTTCCGGGGTGAGGATCAACGCACTGAGCAATCCGGCGTCGCGGATGCTGGTGCGGTTCGGAACCAGCGCCAGGCCTGGTATCACCAGCCCTCTGACCGCCAGTTCCACGCTCGCCTTGCCGTTCTCGTACCAGATCACGGCCACTCTGAGCCCCACCAGCTTCGGAGCGACCGGGCTTCCTGCCGGGCTCAGTGTCAATACCGCGACGGGGCTGATCTCAGGAACGCCTTCCCAAGCGGGAACGTTCAGCGTGACCTTGAGCGCTACCAACGGGTCCGGTGCGTCCACTGTGCCCATGACCCTGACGGTCATCGCGCCCAAGCTCAGTCTGTTTGATGACTTTGATCCCGCATTGGACGCTGTGCAGTGGGCCGAGCTCGGTGCCAGTCTGGCAGCGAATACCAACGCAGTAGCCGGCCCGGGCAACTATGGCAAAAGCCTTTGGTTCGGCGGTGATGGCACTCGCAGTGCCACCACAGTGGCTATCGATGTCAATGAAGGAGGGAACGTGCACTTCAAGTTTGCGGCATCGAATGGCAGTGCCTACCCATGGGAAAAGATTGATGCGGGTGAGGGCCTCGTGCTGGAGTACAGCACGGATGGCACCAACTTCACTTATCTGGCGGGCCCCTACACCAACACCACCTGGCAGTCCTACACCGTGGCCATTCCTTCCGCAGCTATGACCCGGGCCACTCAGTTCCGTTTCAGGCAGCTGTCTCACAATGGAGCGAGCTTTGACCACTGCGCCATCGACGATGTGTTCATAGGCCAGGGTAACCCGCCTGTGCCGGTTCTCACCCTAGAACAGCCAGCGGGAACTCCCCTGGATCATGGCGGCACTGCCAGTTACGGCTACGTCACCGCCGCGCTGCCCAAAACGCTCACGTTTGCTATCAAAAACACCGGCACCACAGACCTGCTCGGACTGTCAGCTGCACTCTCGGGTTCACAAGCGGCGGACTTTGCCATCACCACCACACCGGCTGCCAGCCTCGCGCCAGGGGCATCCACCTCCATGAGCATCCGCTTCACACCGGGAGGTGTCGGAGCCAGATCAGCCAGTCTTGTTCTGGCGAGCAACGACCTTTCCAGACCTGCCTACACCGTCACCCTCAGCGGTATGGGTTACGTCCCGGCAGCCAGCATTCAGGATGACTTTGATCCGGACGTGGATCCCTCTGTGTGGAGCAGCCTGACTGGCGGAGCGGAGGCAAACACCTACGGGCAGCAAGGTGGTCCAGGCTCCGTAGGCAAGAGCCTCTGGTTCGGTGGCAGCGGCACCAGATCGGCAGTAACCGTGGCCGTCAATACCACCGGCGGGGGCAACGTCATCTTTCGTCTGGCTCAGGCAAATGGCAGCTTCGAGCCGTGGGAGAAACCTGAAACGGGCGAGGGCATCGTGGTGGAGTACTCCACCAATGGCACCACCTTCACCCAGATGGGCAGCACCTACACCAACAACACCTGGCAGGTCATCGGGATCCCCATTCCGGCCGCCGCCATGACGACGGCCACCCTGTTCCGCATCCGCCAGCTCAGCCACTCCGGAGCGAGCTTCGACCACTGGGCCATCGACAACGTCCATATCGGCACCGGAGCCATCATTGCGCCGGAGATCGAGGTAGAACAGCCTGCGGGCAATCCTCTGGTAGATGGCTTCTCCACTGTGCAAGTAGGCAACATGGTCGTGGGAGCACCGAACCTGCTCACCTTCACGGTGCGGAATGTGGGCACCGCAGTATTGTCGAGTATCTCTACCTCGCTGGCGGGCACGCACCCCGGCGATTTCACCGTTACCACTGCGCCAGCCACCTCGGTCTCGCCACTTTACAGCACCACCTTCGTCCTGAGGTTCCAGCCCACCGCTGCCGGAACGCGATCCGCCATTCTGAGAATCGCCAGCAATGATGCGGATGAGAACCCCTTTGACATCAATCTCTCGGGCATCGCCACCGCCGCGCTCACCGGTCTGGACTTTGCCATTCTCAGCCTGGGGCCAGATGCCACGGCCACCGTGGATCATGCCCCCCTCACCGGTTTCTCTTACTCAGGTGTGGCTGCTTCTGGTAGTACCGCGTTCGTCACTGGCGGCAGCTCCACCGGCGTTTACCCGGCCACGCTTGATTCTTCTGGAGTCTCGACGCTGCGCATGGATGGCCTGTGCAGTGATGTGGGCACCGGAGAGATTTACACACTGGCTCACAACAACATACGCATCTCCCCCACCAGCACCCAAGCCAGCCAGTTGCAACGGCTCAATCCTGCAGACGGAGCCACCACCACGACCTTCATCCCCCTCAGTCAGCCGATTCCGCTGGCGAATGGCAGCGGTATCTTCAGCGGCTACGGCAGGATCCTCATTCACAACGGCACCGCCGTGTATGAAATACGTACACCCTCAGGTACGGTCACCCATCTTGGAAACATGGCCGTACCGGAATGGAGTTACACCTCCGGCTGGGCGGTCTGGGGGGCTGCGGAGTTCTTTGGTGGTAGGCACTACCTTTGCTTCCGGGACGAATACAACAATGTCATCCGCAGCCGAGTGCCAGACGGGCGGGAGGAAATCATCTCCAGCTTCCCAAACGTCGGTTTCCTGCCCCACTTCACCGTGAGTCCGAAACTGGGCAGCTGGTTCTTCCAAGGCGCACTGACCAGGAATACGGATTACATCGGCACGATTTGGCTAGGCCGCGCAGCTGCCACTTTCAGCGCAGGCAACGCCACGGCACCGGCTATCATGAGCACGGGACGAGTGGCTTTTGTGCGGTACGCCGCCTCCAGTTACCAAGTCGTGGCCACAGCCTCACCCAGCAGCTACTCGGCCACAGGCATCCCACCAGGCATGACCTTCAACTCTACTACGGGGCTGCTCAGTGGCGTACCGAACACCGCAGGTGCATTCCACGTCCAGTTCAATGCCAGCAATGGCAGCGGCATGGGGAGCAAGACCGTGGCCGTCACAGTCTATGAGCCAGCTACCACCTACTTCGAGGACTTTGATCCCGGGCTGGATACTGCGCTCTGGTACGATGTCAGAGGTACACCCACCACCAACACCATTGGCCAGCGTGCCGGCAGCGGTTCCACCGGGAACTCGCTTTACTTCAACTCCAGCGGTCAGCGCTCCGTCACCACCCGCCCCATTGATACCAGCAACGGCGGCGTCTTCTCCTTCAAGTTTGCGGCAGCAGGTTACGTCGAAACTGGGTGGAACAACTTTGTCAGAGACCATGCGGTCGTGCTTGAGTACTCCATCAATGGCCAGGACTTCCTGCCCCTTGGTGGACCTTACTACAACCGTGCTTGGCAGACGATCTCCATCAGCATTCCTCCGGCCGCTCGCAGCAGCACCACGTTCTTCCGTTTTCGCCAGCCGAGACACTATGGAACGGACAGCAGTCAGTGGGCACTGGACGACGTCAGGTTCGATCCAACGGCAGCCCCGACGGCTGACTTAGCCATTGAGAACATGGATGGGTATCCCTGGCGGCATGACGACCGTTTCCAGGGCGAACTCTACCACTGGGACCGTGTTCCCTTGGGACAAGAAATGAACGATACTTTTGTGATTCGGAACTACGGTGCAGCCACCCTCTACGCCATTACAGGTTCCATAGGGGGAACGCACAGCGACGACTTTGTGGTGACTGGCCTTCCAGCTAGCCTAGCACCGGGAGCTTCGGCGGAGTTTGAGGTACGGTTCAGCCCCACGGCGCACGGTTTGCGTAGGGCGGAGCTACGCATCGCCAGTAGCGATGCTGACATCTCTCTCTACCGCATTCATCTCAGCGGGCGGGGCATCGATCCGACTCCCGTCGGACCAGCTCGCATCACTTATCAGCAGGACCAGCCACGTTTGGTGTTTGAAGTCGGCGAGCCTCCACATGGCACTCTATGGGTGGAAGCCGCAGGCTCTCCCACCATCAAGTATCAGTGGTTCCGCAATGGTGCTGCCCTGGGCGGTACCAATGGTCCCGAGCTGCTGATGCAGAGAGCAGCATTCGCTCACGCAGGACGCTATCATTGCAGGGTCAGCAACGTGATAGGTGGCAGGGCGCGGTCAGACCTCAGTCTGCCGGTGGAGGTGATCGTGGCGAACACCCGTGGCCACGTCATGTCTGTCAAAGTGGGTGATTCCGCCACGTTGCCTTGTCTGGTGGCTGGCAACGGTCTCAGGTATGAATGGTACAAAGGGCAAACACGACTCACTGGTGCCACGGGCAGGACCCTAGCCACAGGCCCGCTTCCCGGTCCACAATCCTATGATTTCACTTGCAACGTGTATGTGGGTCAGGACCACGTTTGCAGCATCCCTTATTACGTTTCTGTGCATGAACTCAAGCCACTGCTTGCCGACCTCACGTTCCTTCAACCGGGCAAAGTAGGCACCCCTTATCTCCACCAAATGGAATACAATGACGACGTGGCTCGCACTCCCTCCAAGTGGACCGCCATCGGACTGCCACCTGGCGTCACCATCACCTCCACCGGTCTGATCCAGGGAACACCCCGCGTGAGCAAGATGTATAACCCCACCATTACCGCTAGCAACTCGGCGGGCTCCAGTTCCATCACCTTGCCGTTCTATTGTGAGCCACTCCACGCTGAGCACACCGGAACCTTTGTGGGGCTGGTCGAGGCGAATAGCGAAATCAATGCCGGACTGGGTGGACACATTCGATTCACCGTCACGTCCAGCGCTTCCTTGTCCGGAGTGCTGACCTCGGGAACGCGAAAACACCCATTCACCGGGGTCCTCCAGGCCCATCACCACTCTGCCACCTTCGAAGCTGTATTTCCCTTGCCCAATCGTTACCCGCTAGGACTCTGGTTCGAGATCCAGACAGACGGCAGACTCACCGGCTACGTTCAGACTTCTAGTAGGCAGAGCTCTCACTATGCGAACCTTGACGGCGGGCGCATCCCATACAACCGGCTCAATCCCGCAGTCGGCAAAAGCACCAAGGCCAGCTTCGCCCTCACTCCGCTCACGTTCCCGGATCAGTCACCCCAAGGCAGCGGCGTGGGAACCATCTCACTCAATCCCACAACAGGCAGCGTCACTTTCTCCGGAAGGCTGGCAGACGCCACCACACTGACCGCCAGCAGCTCTCTGACTATGACTGGCTCATCACCCTTGTTCAGGCTGCTGCCGCGCGGCTCCCGAACAGGTAGCATCTTCGGCTGGTGTCGCCAGCCGGAGGAAGGTCAGCTTGCTGAAAATCCCGGGCTGTGGTGGACGAAAGCCCCAAGCACCAGCTCCACTGAGCGGAACTACAAGCAAGGGTTCGTAGCCCTCGACCTGCAATGGAAAGCCTCTGGCTACACACGCCCTGTTTCTCCAGCTATCTTCATGGGGCTCCCTCCCTCTCCACCTAACAACGCACAGTTGACCTTTCAGCACACAACCGCCCTGCCATCTCCGGGGCCGGAAATCATCTTCAGCATCGGCTCTGGGAACACGCTCAACCTTCCGTCTGCAGGCTCCCTGGAAAATCCGCGCTCCACCACGCTCAAGATTGATCCCGCCACCGGTATCATCACCGGCACCTTCAGGGCAGACAGCCTGCGCACCGCCACGTTTAGCGGACGAGTGGTGGGCCAGAGTGCCTACGGATACTTTCTCCTTCCCGCTGCTCCGGGTCCTGGTGAGAATCCTTCCAGCACTCCCATCCTCTCCGGCGGCGTGCAGCTCAGTCCTTACCCGTGACCTCTGGAAAGTTGAATCTCAAGATTCAAAGCGCCTCCCACTCTCATAGCTACCGAGAAGACGGTTTACTGCCCCATCGGCTTCCGTCTGCGCCAGAGCTTGCATCGTGCGCGCATCGGCAGCGGAGCCTTCAAGCTCGATGTAAAAGCGATACTTGTTCGGCTGGCCGCGAATGGGGCGTGACTCGATGCGCTTCAGTGACACCCCCGCATCGCTGAAAGGCATCAAAAAGCGACACAAGCTCCCCGCCCGATCCGGCAGTTCGGTGACGAGCGCGGCGCGGTTGTGAGTGCCACAAGGTTCGTTCGCCACACTGCCCACCACGAAGAACTGAGTGATGTTAGGCGTCTCGCCATTGATGGGAAAAGCCAGGATGTCCAGGCCGTGCAGCGCCGCGTTCTGGCGGGGTCCCAGTGTCGCCGCGTTCCTCTCTTCCACCGCCCGCTTAGCTGAAGCGGCAGTGCTGGTAAGTGGCACACGCCGGGCATTGGGGTGTAGCTGCCGCAGCCACTCATCTGCGTGGAAGAAGGGCATGGGATGCGAGTAAATCACTTCCACCGGCTGCCCCGCGTGCCCGAGCAGTGCCAGCTTCACATCCAGCGTCAGCTCCTCCAGCACGTGCAATCCGCAACGGCCATCCACCAGCCGGTCCACGGTGTCAATGATGATGCCGCCGGAAGAGTTCTCGATGGGGAGCACGCCGAGGACTTCGCGATTCTCCATCAGATAATCAAACACCTCCCCAATGGTGCCTAGCGCACGCACCTGCGAACCTGGAAAGCGTTTGGAAGCCACCAGATGAGAGAAGCTTCCCTCCGGACCCAGGCAGGCGACTTCCGGCGGCGTGGTAGCGTATTCAGAGCTTGGCATGAGTGTGTCCATGTTTCGCTCGGCTGCCGCCCTGTCAAGCAGTGCATCCACCACTTGACGCATCATTCAGGGAACATTCCTTTGACGCCATGAATCGTCGCACCTTCCTCCATGCGGGCTTCGCTGCCACGCTTTCCAGTCCGGCAGTTCATGGCTCTCAGCTACCTTTCACCACCGTCTTCAAAGGCGAAAGGCGATTTCGTGAGTTCGTTTCCAATACCGCCCCCCACGTGGACCGCATCCGCGCCCTTCCCATCGGTGAGCGCACCGCGTTCTTTGGCGAGATGATGCTCGGCACGCCTTACAAGTCCTACACCCTGGAGATCGACGACCACATCGAGGCTCCCTCCGTGAACCTCGATGGCCTCGACTGTTGGACCTTTTTTGAGATTGCTCTGGCAAAGGCGCGCATGTGCCAGCACGATCCTGCTCAGTGGTCCCCGCAGCTCTTGCTTCGCTACATCGAAGTGGACCGCTACTGGGGTGGCAAATGTGACGGCACCTACACCTCCCGTCTTCATTATCTGGAAGATTGGGCGCGGGACAATGAGCGTCGTGGTCTTGTGGAAGATCTCACCATGAAACTGGGTGGCACAGGCGTCCGCAACTCCGCCACCGAGATGACCAATAACTGGAAGGGCTACCGCTACATGTCCAGCAGCCCGAAGATGAGAGAAGAGATAGCCAAGCTGGAAGCTCGGCTTCGCAAACAGCCGCTGCCCATGATTCCCACAGCTAAAGTTCCCTCCGTAGAGCCACAGCTTCGGAACGGAGACATCATCAGCATCATCTCTCGCCACGGCGACGCCTTCGGTACTTCGCACGTAGGGCTTGCGGTGCGGAGGGAAGGCGTGCTCCGCTTCATGCACGCAAGCTCGCCGCGCAACCACGGAAAGGTGGTTCTTGACTCCCGCCTTACCGAGTACCTCCAGCGCTACAAAACCCACGCAGGCATCATGGTTGCTCGGCCGCTAAAGTGAGGGTAGCAGGATCATCTGGCCCGGCAGCTAGCTCCCGTATGAGGTCCTTCCCCGCGACCCTAAGACGACACGCCAGCTAGCCAGTGCCGCTCGTATCACTGCAAGCAGCTTCCCTTGTGCAAACCAGCCTGAGTCTGCTAAAAAACATCAAGCCCATGAAACCCAAACTTCTTCTCTTCCTCTGCCTCATCGTATCGGTGCCGGTCGTCAACGCAGCCAGCTCAGAAGTCGGCGCGGCCATCATCCGTCAGTTCGGCGAAGCGCAGCTGGCCAATGTGCTGCTCGTCACCGCAGTCTCCAACCCCAATGATCCCGTTCAGTGGCGCGTCTATTCCAAAGATGTGTATCGCCCCGGAGAACTGCTCATGACAGTGGTCAGCCGTACGGCGAACGGCTGGGATGCCACGCCCGCAGGCGCTGGCAAGCTGTTGCAGCGCACGCCGTCCAAGAGCATCGACTTCAAACGCCTGAAGGTAGATGCAAAGGAAGCAAGTCGAATCGCGACGGACGCTGCACGGTTGGCTCAAAAAAACTTCGCCAGCGCATCCTACCAGCTCGCGGCCAATGAAACCACCGGAGCACCCGAGTGGGGCCTCGCCCTCCAGAGCGCAGACGGAGTGGAGATTGGATTCTGCGTTATCTCGGCCGAGACCGGTGCCTTGCAGCATCAGGACTGGACACTGGACGTCGCCGAGTCCAGTGCCGCTCCGAAAACCCGAGCTGAGCGCGAGGGAGAAGCAGCCGCTCGCAAGGTAAAACAAGGCGTACGCAAAGCATGGAACTGGACGGAAGAAGCAGGGCGCAAAACCGGCGGTTTCTTCCGTGAGCTGTTCCGGTAGGCTGGCGTGCGGACCAAGATCGAAGCGATAAACTGAGCGGCCCCTCAGGACGAGCGGACCGGCGAGTGGTGGCGGCCAGTGTGTTCGGCGCAATACTGCGCCCGTAGCCCCGTTCTCAACACTCCATGAAGCGTCTTTTCCTCACTCTTCTGTCAGTGGCCGCTTTGCAGCAGCTCCAGGCGGCCCAGCGCCCAAACATCCTGTTCATTTTTTCGGACGACCACGCCCAGCACGCCATTTCGGCCTACGGCTCCAGGGTGAACCAAACACCGCACATCGACCGCCTTGCAGCTCAGGGCACGCGGTTTACCAACTCCTTTGTCACCAACTCCATCTGTACGCCCAGTCGTGCCACCTTACTCACCGGGCAGTATTCGCATCTCAATGCCGTGCCGGTGTTCAACCGTTTTGATGGGGCGCGGGATCACGTGGCCAAGCAGCTTCAAAAAGGCGGCTACCACACCGGGATGATTGGCAAGTGGCACTTGGGCAGCGACCCCACGGGATTTGACCGCTGGATCGTTCTGCCAGGGCAGGGAGCGTATTGGAATCCCGTCTTCCTGATCGAAGGGAAGAAGCTCACCATCGAAGGTCACTGCACGGATGTCACCACGGAGCTTGGAATCGAATGGCTAAAAACACGGCCCAAGGATAAGCCCTTCTTTCTCATGCTCCATCAGAAAGCGCCGCATCGTGCCTGGGAACCGGCCGAGCGGCACATAGCGATGTTCAAGGACAAGGTCATCCCGGAACCAGAGACGTTGTGGGACGACTACGCCACCAGGCCCACTGCATTGCCAATCAACGAGCAGACCATCGCACGCGACCTGACACGACGAGACCTGAAGCTTACACCTCCAGCAGACTTGAAAGGCCCCGCTTTGCAAAAGTGGATGCAGGAGAAGCCCATGGAGCTCGAGGTGGATGGCAAGGTGCTCACAGGAAAGGACCTGGTGAAGTGGAAGTACCAGAAATACATGCGTGATTATCTAGCCTGTGTGCAGGGCGTGGACGACGGTGTGGGCACGGTGCTGGATTACCTCGAAAAGGAAGGACTCGCAGAGAACACCATTGTCATCTACTCCGCAGACAATGGCTGGTTCCTTGGGGACCTGGGCCTGTATGACAAGCGCTTCATGTATGAGCACGGTCTGCACGTTCCGCTGCTTGTGAAAGGACCTGGAATCAAGGCTGGTCACGTATCCGCTGACTTTGTCGTCAACATCGACCTCGCTCCCACCTTTCTTGATCTCGCAGGCTTGCCCATCCCGGACTGGATGCAGGGTCAGTCCATAGCGCCCTTGCTGCGTGGTGAGTCGCCGAAGGAGTGGCGCAAGTCCATCTACTACCGCTACTATCATGACCCCGGGCATCACAACACCGTGGCTCACCTCGGCGTGCGCACTTCCACACACAAGCTCATCCACTACTGGAAGCAGGATGCTTACGAACTCTTTGATCTCACCAGTGACCCCAACGAACAGCGCAATCTCCTGCACTCGAAGGAAGACGCTGACTCGCCCGCCGTTCAGGCCAAGTTTGAAGAGATGAAGGCTGAACTCGCCCGCCTTCAGAAGGAGTTCAAGGACGACGGCATCTACGCAGACCCGGCCACTTGGCCAGCGGGCAGCGCCGACGGTCCGTGGGACGCCTATGTACCATCCGGCACCAAGACCGTCGCAGAAGCCATCCAGGCCATCTCCAAGCCATGAAGCACCTTGCGATACTCTTTTCGGCCATCGCCATGCTGCATTCGACCTTCGCCACCCCGGCGAACGTCATCATCATTTACGCAGATGATCTGGGCTATGGCGACCTGGGCTGCTACGGCTCCCCGGTCATCCGTACACCGCACCTGGATCGCATGGCGGCGGAAGGACTTCGTTTTACGGACTTCTACTCTGGGGCCGAAGTATGCACCCCCAGCCGCGCTGCCCTGCTGACCGGGCGCTACCCCATCCGCAGTGGCATGTCCGGAGCGCGGCGCGTCCTCTTTCCGGACTCCAAGGGCGGGCTGCCCGCAGCGGAAGTGACCATGGCCGAAGCGCTGAAGGAAAAGAGCTACGCCACCATGAAGATCGGCAAGTGGCACCTGGGCATTCACGAAGGATCACGCCCCACCGATCAGGGCTTTGATCACAGTTTCGGTCTGCCCTACTCCAATGATATGGATGCCAGGCGTGACCTCCCCAAAGGGAGCGCAGGCTCACCGACTCCGCCCGAAGATGGCTGGAACGTGGCGCTGATGCGGGATGAAAAAGTGATCGAGCGGCCCGCAGACCAGACCACGCTCACGAAGCGCTACACGGAAGAAGCGCTGAAGTTCATCGAAGACAGCAAGGAAAAACCCTTCTTCCTCTACATGCCACACACCTTTCCTCATGTTCCCATGTTTGCCTCACCCCAGTTCAAGGGGAAAAGTCGTGCCGGCATCTACGGAGACTCCATTGAGGAGCTGGACTGGAGCGTGGGGCAGGTGCTGGAGAAGCTCCGCTCGCTGAAGCTGGAAGAGCGCACCTTTGTCTTCTTCAGCAGTGACAACGGACCCTGGCTCATTATGGGAGACCAAGGCGGCAGCGCGGGTCCCCTCAGAGACGGCAAGGGCAGCACTTGGGAGGGCGGCATGAGAGTGCCCGGCATCGCCTGGATGCCCGGTCGCATCAAGCCCGGCGTCACCAGCCAAATGGCCTCTGTGCTGGACCTCTATCCCACCGTCATGGCTCTCGCAGGGCGTGCCCTGCCGGAAGGTATTGTTTATGATGGAGTGGACCTGTCTCCCGTTTTGTTCAGCGGCTCCAGTCTGGCTGAGCGCCCCTTCTTCT
Organism: uncultured Verrucomicrobiaceae bacterium; assembly: GCA_964538625.1. Classification (GTDB taxonomy): domain Bacteria; phylum Verrucomicrobiota; class Verrucomicrobiia; order Verrucomicrobiales; family Verrucomicrobiaceae; genus JAEUHM01. Next base: position 104,713 of record CAZIGH010000006.1, on the reverse strand, counting down.
ACTACCGTGGCACCGAAATCTTTGCCTGCCGCGTGGGAGAGTGGAAGGCCCACTTCAAAACCCAGACCGGCTACGGCCAAGCCGCACTGGAAGCGCACGAGAAGCCACTGCTCTTCCATCTTGGGCGGGATGTAGGTGAGAAGCGCGATGTCGCTGGTGCACACCCCGAGGTGATCTCCCGCATGGAGGAAGTGATGCGCGTGCACCGGGAAACCGTCACTCCGGGCGAGCCGCAATTGCAGTAATCACAGATTTTCCAATGCTCGAACGATGGCTGAAGATTCGTGCACTTTTTTTGCAGAAAGATGAAACTGCGGAAAAAGGCCCGCGTTAAAGCCCGCAGAAGTGCCGGGCGTACCGGCGCTTCATCAAACAAGACAATCGCACCCCAGACAAACCAACTGCATCAATGAAAGCACTCACCACCACCCTCGCCATCCTGGCGCTTTGCACCTTCACCGTGAACGCTCAAGACAAGGGCAAGGGCAAAGGCGATCCCGCAGCCGCCTTCAAAAAGAAAGACGGTAACGGCGACGGCAAGCTCTCCAAAGAAGAGTTCACCAAAGGCGCAAAGGACGCTGCCAAGGCTGAAGCCGCCTTCGGCAAACTTGACAAGGACAAGAGCGGCGACCTGAGCCTCGAAGAGTTCAAGGCCATGGGCGCCAAGAAGAAGAAATAAGCCACTTCGTCGGCTCACTCAGCTTCACGCCGTGTCTGCCCCGTGCAGGCGCGGCGTTTTGCTTTTTCGCCGTTGCAGCAGCCTCACTCCCGGCTTCTCGTTCACCTATGTCAAGGGCCGCCATCGTCATGCTCCGCGCCTATCTGGACCGCCGGGCGGTGCAGGGCGTCACTCATGTGCCGTTGAATGAGGAAGGCCGGGCCGCCATTCGAAACCTGGTGAAGAACCCAGTGTCAAAGCGCAGGGAAGCAGCCGCCGCAGCGCGCATCCGGGCACTTGAAGCCCCACCACCCGCTCCGCCTCCCAAGGTTGCTGCCACTCCTCCGCCAGCAGAGGTGATTGAAGTTCCTGGCGACACGTTGGATGAAAAGCTCGGACGGCTCGCCGTCATGGCAGAAGAGGACCCCAGGCCCAAAGCGCTGGGTACACTGCGGGATACCATGGTCTTTGCCGTGGGCAACCCGCAGGCCAGTCTCATGTTCATCGGCGAGGCCCCTGGGGCCGAGGAGGAGCGGCAGCGAGAGCCCTTTGTAGGCCCCGCAGGACAGCTCCTGACCAAGATCATCACCAACGCCATGGGCCTACGGCGGGAGGATGTCTATATCACGAACATCTGCAAGTTCCGCCCCCTTGTGGAGGGTGTGCAGGGCTCACGCAATCGCCCGCCCACGGCACAAGAGATGGCCGTCTGCCTGCCGTATGTGTTGACCGAGATCTCGCTCATCCGTCCACAAGTGATCGTGGCGCTGGGAGCCACTGCGGCACAAGGCCTCGGTATCGAAGGCGGCGTGGGCCGGTTGCGGGCGAGATTTCATGAGTTCCGAGGCATACCCGTCATGGTCACCTACCATCCCTCCTGGCTTCTGCGCCAGGAGCAGGAGAACCAGGGCAACGAGTCCAAGCGCCTAGTCTGGGAAGACATGCTCATGGTCATGGAGCGCCTCGGCATGAGCATCAGCGAGAAACAGCGGTCCTTTTTCAAACCGAAGGGCTGAGTGCACTTGCCTGAGTGCAAAACTCTCGCAAACCAGTTCCCTTTGGTCGCGGCCTGACTACGCTTCATCCCCCTTTTCCCATGCCGGTTAAACTTCGCTTCTCCTCTGCCTCCGTCACCCGTCTCGTCCTCGCCAAAGTGGGCAACCCCCAGCGTGATGAACCACTGGAAACCTCCAGGGAATCCTTTCCCGTCAATGATGAAGACCGGGAGGTGCTCACGCCCCTTTTTCTCAAACCCTTCCGCAACCTTGTGGCGCACCGTTTTGCCCACCATAGCGCTCTGGATCAACACGAAGTCAACAACTGTGCCAAGGCCATCTTTGACGCCCCCACACTGAAGCTTCATCCGAAGAGTGTGGAACTCGCCAAGCGCCTCTATGCCAAGTCCACACACCCCAACATCAAGTCTGGGGACCTGTGCATCGCGCTCATCGAGGAGGTGGAAGTGGAGGACAAGTTCGTCAACGGCATCTGCATCCTCAAGTCGGAGAGTGTCGTGCCATTCCTCAGCATTTCAGAGGAAGACGGTGATCTGCGTCTGTCCACCGCACATGGAATCAACCCCGAAAAAATCGACAAGGGTTGCCTCATCCTGGACCACTGGGCGGCGAAAGGCTACCTGGTCTATACCTTCGACCGCAGCGGTGGTGAGTCCCGCTTCTGGGTCCGCGAGTTCCTGGGCGTGCAGCCCATTCCAGACTCCGCCTTCCTCACCCAGACTTACGCAGACCTAGCCGTCTCCTACATGGAAAAAGAGCGTCCGCTCGACACACCACCAGAGGAGAACTGTGCTTCCGCGCGCGAAGCGCTGGCCTTCTTTGATGAGCGGGAACACTTCGATCTTCAGGAGTTTGAGGAGAAAGTCCTCCGCACACCCGAGGCGGTGGAGAAGTTCGCGGAACACCGTGCACGGGTGGAAGAGGAACAGGGGCTGGAGCTGGAAACCAGTTTTGAAATCGAACCCAAGCAGGTGAAAAAAGCCAAGAAACGCGTGGGGGCCGTCATCAAGCTGGATACCGGCGTGGAAGTGCATGTCAAACCCGGCTACGACAGCGAACATGAACCCGTGCTGGAGCGCGGATTCGATGAAAAACGTGGGCTCAACTACATCAAGGTCTTCTACAACGAGGTGTACATGAACAAGTAGCCCCGTCTTCGACCTCACGCCAAAAGTAGCCATCACCACTAAAGTTCTGCCCGCCATGCGACAGCTCACTGATTGCAAACTCTACGGCATTGTGGACCTCGGTTACGTCCAGCCGAAAAACGTGGCAGAGATGACCACCGCGCTCATTGAGGGCGGCATAGACATCCTTCAGCTCCGTGCGAAAACGTATCCGGTGGAGCGGGTGGCGGAGCTGGCACATGTCATGCACCCTCTCACCCGTTCGGCTGGAGTGCCCCTAGTCATCAATGACCACCCCGAGGTGGCCGCGCTTGTAGGCGCGGAGGGCGTGCACGTGGGGCAGGATGACGACGCCGTGGCCCGGGCGCGCGAAGTGGTGGGCGCGGGTTGCTTTGTTGGCAAATCCACTCACAGCCTTGCTCAAGCTGTGGCGGCTCATGAAGAGGGTGCAGACTACATAGGCTTCGGTCCGCTCTATGCCACGGGCACCAAGCCGGACTATACGCCTGTGGGACTTCAGGATGTCCAGGCCGTGCATGAGCGGGTTCGGGTGCCCATCTTTTGCATTGGCGGAGTCCATGAGGCCCGTCTGGGTGAGGTGCTCGCTGCCGGGGCCAAGCGCGTGGTCGTCGTATCCGCGTTCCTGCTGGCACCGGATGTGAGCGGTGCAGTGAGAACGCTGAAGGCTCGGCTTTGAAACCGGCCTGTTCACGAGACACGGCCGCGCCTTGGAGGAACCGGGTATGATAAACGCATTTCAGCGCATTCCGGCTTGCCCTGGCCCGTCCTCTCGCCTTCATAGGGCGCAAGTTCACTTCCCCCCCCCATGGCCATCCTCGTAGAAACCGATACCCGCATTCTTGTTCAAGGCATCACCGGCGACTTTGGCTCGCGCCACGCTCGGGCATCCCTGGATTACGGCACTCAGCTCGTAGCGGGCGTGACGCCGGGCAAAGGCGGTCAGTTCTTTGAACACAACGGCCATAAGGTTCCCATCTTTGATACGGTGGCAGAGGCTGCCAAGCAGACCGGGGCCACCGTTTCCGTGATCTTCGTTCCCCCGCCTTTTGCGGCAGACGCCATCCTGGAGTGTGCCGATGCTGAGTTGGACCTCGCGGTGGCCATCACAGAGGGTATCCCGGTGAATGACATGATCCGTGCCAAGGCGGCCATGGCGCACAAGAAGACGCGTCTCATCGGTCCGAACTGCCCCGGTCTCGTGACTCCTGGCCACGGCGAAAAGTCGCACGGCGGCTGCCGCATTGGCATCGCTCCAGGTTACATCCACAAGCGTGGCAACATCGGCGTCGTGTCCCGCTCTGGCACGCTCACCTACGAAGCGGTGTGGCAGCTCACCACGCGTGGCTACGGCCAGAGCACCTGCGTCGGCATCGGGGGCGATCCGGTGAATGGCACAAATCACCTCGACGTACTGAAGCTCTTCAATGAAGACCCGGAGACGGAAGCGATCATCATGATCGGCGAGATCGGTGGCAATGCGGAAGTGGAAGCAGCCCGCTGGGCCAAGGAGAACTGCAAGAAACCCATCGCCGCCTTCATCGCCGGAGCCACTGCACCTCCCGGGCGTCGCATGGGACACGCCGGAGCCATCATCGGTGGCGCGGAAGATACGGCAGAGGCCAAGAAGCGTATCATCGCAGAGTGCGGCATAGCGGTCAGCGAAACGCCGGCTGACATGGCAGTGACGCTGCTGCGGCACATGGGCAAGGCGTGATGCCTGCTGCCGGAAGCCGGTGAAAGGCAACGGGAAGGAGACACTTCCTTTCCACCGGTCTTGTTGCGCATGTCTCTGGAGTGGCTACGCTCTCCGCCCCCCATGAAAGTGATTCGCCACACGGATGCCGACTTCGACACACAAATCGCTGCACTGAACCGTCGTGCCGAGGCCTCAGAGCACGTACGCTCGGTGGTCGCAGAAGTCATTTCGGCCGTTCGCACAGGAGGGGATGAGGCGCTCATCGCCTACGCGGCCAAATTTGACGGTGCCTCCCTCACGCCGGCCACGCTACGCGTCAGCGCCGAGGAACTGGCTGCCGCCGAGGCGGTCACGAGTCCGAAGACACGCGAAGCGCTTGAAGCCTCGTGCCGGAATGTGGCCGCCTTTGCGAAACGCAGCCTGAGACAGGACTGGTCCATGATCAACGAGCAGGGAGCAGAGGTGGGCGAGGTATTTCATCCCTTTCAGCGGGTGGGCTGTTACGTGCCCGGCGGCACAGCGCCACTGGTGAGCACAGTGCTGATGACGGTCGCCATAGCCGCCGCCGCTGGCGTGCCGGAGATCGTCGTGTGCACGCCATGTGGGAAAGATGGTGTCATCAATGCCGGACTTCTGACTGCTTTGAAAATAGCCGGAGCCACGGAGATCTATAAAGTCGGCGGCTCTCAGGCCATCGCAGCCATGGCTTACGGCACGGAGACCCTGGCACCGGTGGTAAAGATATTCGGCCCCGGCAACAGCTACGTGGTGGAGGCAAAACGCCAGAGCTTTGGTACCGTGTCGATCGATCTGCTCCCGGGTCCCAGCGAGGTACTGATCCTCAGTGACAAAACGGGCAGGGCGTCGTTCATAGCGGCAGACTTCCTGGCGCAGGCGGAGCACGGGAAGGACAGCGGCGCAGGATTCATCACGGATGATGCAAGCCTGCTCGAGGAGGTGCTTAACGAGATCCAGACGCAGGCTGCAAAACTGGGTCGTCAGCAGATGGTGCAGACGGTGCTGGACAAGGGGGGCTTCGCTGTCCTGGTGCCAAGCATGGAAGCCGGGGTGCGTCTGGTGAATGACTACTCTCCCGAGCATCTGGTTCTCATTAGTGAAAGCGAGGGCGAGCTGCTTCCGCAGGTGCGAACTGCCGGGGCGATTTTTGTGGGCAACTACTCACCCGTGGCCGTGGGGGACTTTCTGGCAGGACCCAGCCATACGCTGCCCACGGGCGGCTCGGGCAAGAGTTTTCCCGGTATCACTGCGGACATGTTCCAGCGCCGTACCAGCATCGTGCGCCTGACGCCGGAGGCCTGTGCGAAGAGTGAACCCATCGTGCGTGCCTTCAGTGAAGTGGAGGGCCTGGATGCGCACGGCGAGTCTGTGGCGGTGCGTTGTCGGTCATGAGCGAAGCGCTCCCGATCTCGCATGTGTATGTTCACGTGCCGTTCTGTCATCGCATCTGTCCGTATTGCGCATTTTACAAGCACACTCCGGGTTCTACCTCCATGCCTGGCTTTGTGGAAGCCGTTCTGAAAGAAGCCAAGCTCCATGCTGAGCGCTTGTTCATTCGGCCAAAGACCATTTACCTGGGCGGCGGCACTCCCACATTGTTGAGCGAGACCCATCTGGAACGGCTGCTGATGGGATTGCGAGAGGTGTTTAATGGGGAAGGGCTGGAGGAGTTTGGCAGTGAGGCGAATCCGCGGAACATTAGCGCATCCAAGGCGGCCATGATGGGGCGGTGCGGCGTCAACCGCATCAGCCTGGGTGTGCAGTCCTGGGATGCAGGGACGCTGCATACTCTGGGACGAGACCATTCACCTGACGAGGCGGCGGAGACTTTTGTCACTTTGCGGGAGGCAGGCATCCGCAGCTTGAACATCGATCTCATGTTCTCCATACCGGGCCAGACGATGGAGGTTTGGGCGCAGACGGTGGAGAGAACCCTGAGTCTCGAGCCGGACCACATCTCTGCGTACAATCTTAACTATGAGGAGGATACGGAGTTCTTCGACAAACTCACGCGTGGCCACTACCACGAAGAGCCTGAGCGAGATGCCGACATGTTCTTCCACGCCATGCGCCATTTTGAGACGCTGGGATATGCTCAGTATGAGGTATCCAACTATGCACGTCCCGGCCATCAATCGGCACACAATGCCGCTTACTGGTCTGGAGCGGACTACCTGGGATTGGGTCCGAGTGCGGTGAGCACCACGGGACGCACGCGGTGGAGGAATATCTCGGACACTGCGGGCTACATGGCGGCGTTGGATGTTGGAATCTTGCCGCAGCAGGATGCCGAGACTTTGACCGATGAGCAGCATCAAGTCGAGCGCGTGGGGCTGGCGCTCCGGACACTCCGAGGAGTGTCTCGTCAGATGCTGCCGCATCTGAGTGACGGTGCGCTTGCTCCTTTTGCTGAGGCTGGACTTCTGGAGGCAGACGAGAACACCATTCGGCTTACGAAGCGGGGACTCGCCCTGGCAGACAGCATCGCGGCAGAGCTGCTGCCATAAGGCGGGTGCATCTCCGTGGTGCCTGGTGGCTCTACTTTTCAGACAGGAGCTTTTCCCAAAGCGTCTCGTTCATGAGCACCTTTGTGACGAAGTCGCGGCTGCTCGCTGCTTCGCTTGGTTCCTGTGCTATGCCTACTGGGAGCTGGAGCGTGACTTTCATGCCGCCTGCGGGTCGATTTGCAGCCACGATGGAACCTCCGTGATGATGGACCAGGAAATAAACGCTCATCAGCCTGAGACCGAAGTTTTCGGTGTGGGAGTCCACTTTGGAGAAGGGGTCAAAGATGGAACGCAAGGCGTTCATGGGAAGACCAGGCCCGTCGTCTTCAAAGGTGATCTCCACTGCGGCGGGGCGCTCACCCGCGGCCGGGACGAGCCGTGAACTCACCGTGAGTGTGGAGCCAGAGGGGAGCAGCTGCGCTGCACCATCGAGCAGGAGATCGAAGATGGTACGGAACTTGGTGCGATCCACGCGGAGTTTGGGCAGGTCCTGCGCAAGGTGGCTGATGACTTCCACGCCCTTCTGGGAAAGGGTCTCCACGCGGGTGCCGATGGAGGCCTGAAGCGCCAGAGTGGGGTCCATGTCTGCCTGGTTGACGAAGGCCCAGCGTCCGCTGCACGAAACGCCGTCAATCTCACCGAGTAGGTCGGCTACGCGAGCGGCTTGTTTGACTACCTGGGAGTGGAACTCCTGCCAGAAGGCGGAGTCACGCAGACGGTCCATGTCCATGACTTCGTCCCTGACTTTCTGCGGGGCCAGGTTGACGAAGGCCTGTACGGCATCAATGGGGTTGCGCAGCGTCTGGCTGAGACCTGCTGCCAGCACTCCGAGGCCGATTACGCGATCTGTGATGATCATTTTCTGGAGCACGGAGAGCTTTTCACTCAGCAGTTCGTCACGCTCGCGGTGCATGGAGTAGTATTCCATGGCGCGGCGTAGGGTATTGCGCATGTCCTCTACCTGGATGGGTTTGGAGACGTAGCGGAAGATGTTGCCTATGTTGACCGCATCTACCGTGACGCCATAGTCCGCATAGGCGGTGATGAGCATGCGAACGATGCGCGGGCGCATTTTCATGGCCTGCTCAAGCATTTGAACGCCCTTCTGACCTGGCATGCGCTGGTCTGAAAGCAGAATGCCTATCTCCTCGCCATGTGTTTCCAGCAGCTTAAGTCCGTCTTCGGCGTTCTCTGCGGTAAGCACACGGAACTCACCGCCGAACGTTTTCTCAAAGTATTTCAGCGCCATGGTTTCGTCATCCACATAGAGAATGGCGTATCTTTTGTAATCAATGTTGTGGGTCATGGGGATCAGGCGGCGAGGGTGGGTTGGTGGGAGGGGGAGGGGAGTTCGATCAAAAACTCAGTGTAATGGCCGGGTTCGCTTTTGGCGAGGATGCGGCCCTGATGTTCTGCGATGATACGGTGACAGATGGCGAGGCCGAGGCCCATGCCTTGTCCTACGTCTTTGGTGGTGAAAAACGGATCGAAGATGTGGTTCATGACTTCTGGTGAGATGCCAGGACCGTTGTCCCGGACGCTGATGAGCGTCGTCCCTTCCTTCTCGGTGGCGCTGATGGTGATCTGCGGAAGTTCACCCTGACGATAATGCTTTGAGGCTACTGCATCCAGCGCATTTTGGATGAGATTGATGAGCACCTGGAGGAATTGGTTGCGGTCCCCCTGGGCCTCGAGTTCGGGAGGGATGTCGATTTGCACGGCTACGTCACTGTTCACCACAGGGGCGAAGAATCTCAGTGTGGTCTCCACTGCGGCGCGCAGTAGGAAGTACTGCCGACGCTCTGGTGACCGGGTAGCAAAGCCGCGGAGGTCTGAGGTGATGGTGACGACGCGGTCGATGCCGTTTTCAACGTCTGCCACGATCTCAAGCATTTCTCCGCGCTTGTCCTCCTCAAGGTGCCTGGCCATGCGGCGGATGACGTAAAGGGCTTGTTTGGCGTAGTTCAGGGGGTTGTTGATCTCGTGGATGAGGCCGGCGCTGAGTCTTCCCAGGGCGGTGAGTTTTTCATTTCTCACCAGCATGGCCTCTGCCTCTTTGAGCTGCTGGAGGTTCTGGGCTATCTGCTCGCGCTGTTCGGCGAGGGTCTTGGCATGGAGCCGCAGGATAGCTAGGTTGCGCAGGCGTGCGCCTAGCTCGGCTAGGGAGAAGGGTTTGGCCAGAAAGTCGGTGGCACCAGCCTTGAGGAGGCGGAGTTTGGTTTCCTCATCCGCCTTGGCAGTGAGGAGGACGATTGGGATCTCGCGGGTGGTCTGGTGGGCCTGAAGATCGGTGCAGACCTGCCAGCCGTCTTTCTCTGGCATCATCAGGTCGCTGAGAATGATGTCGGGCACATGCTCCAGGGCCATTCTGACTGCGGCGGCACCATCCCGCGCTTCAAGCACGCGGAAGGTTTGAGAGAGCTGCTCAGCGAGGAATCTCATCATTTCAGGCTCATCCTCTGCTATGAGGAGCAGCGGCAGCCCGGATTCGCTGCCGTCTGAGCGTGCACGGGGTGGGGGATTGGTCTCCACCTTGACGGGCAGCTGGACGGGGTGCCGGTCTGCATCCCGATACAACTCGGCAAGCCACTGCTGATGGCCCATGTCGCCTGAACTGGTAGTGGGGCGAACTGGACCAGGTTTGCTATGCAGTGAGGGCGGCGGCACAAGCGGTAGTGTCACCGTGAACTTGGAGCCTGCTCCTAAGCGGCTTTCTACGGCTACGCTCCCTCCGTGTGCTTCTGCAAGTTCTTTGACGAGCGAAAGTCCTATGCCGAGACCGCGCGGTTTGTTGCCGTGTTCTGGCATGGCCTGCCAGAAACGGTCAAACACATGAGGGAGGAGGTCTTCTGGTATGCCATCGCCGGTGTCGATGACTTTGACGCAGAGGTTGTCTTTGGTCACTTCTGCCGCCAGTTCGACTTTGCCGCCGGATGGGGTGTATTTGATGGCGTTGAAGAGGAGGTTGAGGCAGATGCGCTCAAGCTTTTCCTCGTCCATGTGCACGGTGGAGGGTTCCTCCGGAAGGTGAACGCGTATATTGACGCCGCGCTCTTCTGCCATAACGAGGACAGCAGCGGTTTGGGCGCGCAGGAAGTCTTTCAGGTTCATCGGCATGCGGTTCACCTGGATGGTGCCCGACTCCAGTTTCACGAGTTCCAGAAGGTCGTTGATGAGCTTGAGCAGGCGCATGGTATGAGCGCGCATGACGTTGAGCATATCCCGATCTGTGGAACCGGGCAGCGACCGTGCGGTCAGTACGTCCATGGGGGCGATGAGCAGAGTGAGCGGGGTGCGGAGCTCGTGGCTGATGTTGGCGAAGAATCGGCTCTTTGCCTGATCCAGTTCGAGCAGGCGGCGGTTGTTGTCTTCGAGTCTCGCATTTGCCTGTTCGAGCTCACTGCGGCTGTGGTCCAGTGCGTCGCGGGTGCGGAACTCGGAGAAGCGGATGCGGTTGTAGATCCAGGTGCCTACTACGGTGAAGATGCCTGTGACGGTGAGGAAGTAGAGGTTGTTGTAAAAGATGCGCGGATTGGTGATGGGGCCGTGGAGATGGCAGGCGAGCAGGTAAGCGCCGAGGGTGAAGAGGACGACGAGAATACTGTCCACCAAGGTCCAGCGCATGAGGACTGCCGCGCCCAGAAGCACTAGATTCAGTCCAGCGTAGTAGGGTGAGGCACCACCCTCGGTACGGGCGATCATGACGGCGATGACGACGACAAGCGGCGATCCCATGAGCAGTCCGACGATGCGGTGGTGTTTAGCCCCCCAGTCGGTGCGCAGGATCACGTTGAGTGCGGCCAGCACTGCGACGGACCCCACGCGCAGTGGCAGGAAGTCCATCATGCCCTGCCAGCCGTAAACGACGAGGTCCAAGGAGCTGCCTGCGAGCATAAAGAGCATGGCCAGCAGACCGCAGGTGCGGTAGTTGGCCACCCGGACACCCCTCTCGTGCTCCTGAAATCTTTCATTCAGGCGGCGCAGGTGCTCGGCAGATGTTTGCCCGTCAGGCATCTGGTTTTCTTACTTCGAGGAAGATGTTTACTCCCGTGGCTTCTGCTTTCACACAGACGTTTTGATCTGGTGCCAGCGCAGGAGCCAGCTTACGAAACTGTTCTTCATCCCTGTAAACGAGGTGCCAGTCCGCCAGGTACTCCATCCAGTTTTTCCAGGGATTGCAGGTGTGCACGTTGGTGGCTACGAGGAGGCCACCTGGAGCCAGCAAGTCATAAAAGATCTCCAGTAGCCTGCGGCAAACTCGGTCAGAAAGATAGTCAAACAAGCCCGCACAATAGACCATGTCGTAGGTGCCGGTCTCTTTGTCGTCCTTTTTGTAGGAGTCTCTGATGACCTGCTGCACGGAGCGCTTCTCGAGTCTCAGACCTGTGCGGCGACGGTGCCGGGTGCGGGCGTCCTCCAGGGTGCGGGTGGTGAAGGCCAGGGTTTCATCATTGAAGTCCAGCAGCAGGAAGTCTGCATTGTCACAGGATGGCTCATGGGCCAGAAACTCACCGACTTCCTGCGCTGGTCCGCAGCCGAGGTTGTAGATCTTCGCTACCTTGCCTTGGGCGGCCATGCGTTCAGACTCACCGACAAGGGTGCGGCGCAGATACTGGATGCGGTTTCGGTGGGCGAGCACCGGTGGGATTTCCAGATAAAGCTTGTTGATGAGCTTTGCGAAGATGGAGCTTCCTTCGTAGGGGGAGCGCAGCATCATGCTGACCATCTCGTAGTCTCCGGCGTATCCAAGGGGCTTTTGGAAGGTGCGATACACGAACGGCGCACACAGAACGATGGGATGGAGCTGGCGCTTGATGTAACTGCGGTGTGCGGGCTGCAGGTCTCTGGGTATCTCTGCCGCTACCGACTCAAACTTGCGCATGACGGGCATGATGAGCGGCACGATGGGGCCCTCCAGTTTTCCCAGTACTTCGCGCTCGGCTTCGAGTCGATCCATGGCAGGTAGCGACCGCAGTCCCAGCTCCACTTGTTCCATCCAGCGGCGCAGGTTGCTCAGAAAGACCTGCATGTCGGCCACTGCCACTTTGAAGTCAGGCAGCACGCGGTAGATTTTTTCCGTCTCCCGGATGAAGTCCTGAAACTCGTCCAGCAGCCGATCCCGCTTGTGCACGGGTGAGAAGAGATCAATGTCGATCCAGCCTTCCTCGTTGAGTGAGGCTTCACAGATGACGACAATGCCGGTATTGACGAGATTCGCGATGACGGCGCGGGAGGAGTACACCACGCGGTCGTTCATGAAGATGCGGAAGTCTGAGAGCACCTCTGAGAGCTGGAGGATGCTGTAGGGATTGTACACCTCAAACACGGCGGCGAATCGCGTGAGCCGGTGCAGAGTGCCGTGTAGCTCGGTGCCTTGGGCTGTTCTGCAAACCACGAAGCTCAGCCGATCTCCACCACTCTCTTCGGGGAGGGTAGCGTTGTCAGCGGTCTCCATGATTAGGGCGTTTTGGTGGTGTGATCAGGTTGCAGGCGACATCTGACGTTAAGGAGGCTGCCTTGCGTGTTTGCGGCAAGAACTTTGCAGCGCACGGGAGAGTGGCGGTGGACATGGAAATACACACGAATCAAAGGGAGTTGACGTGAGAGTAGAGATTGGATTTGCGTAGGCGAGCAAAAAGCGGTGGGTCTTGAAAAATGCGGTGAGTTTCAGATCACAATCTAGTCAGTGGACGGATTTGCAGGCCACGGACGATCTTGTCCATCTTTTCACCCAGTTCCTTCTGTAGCTGGTCCAGCTCACGGCCTGCCAGGAGCACGTTGAGGTTGTTCATGGCCAGCATCTCATCCTGGGGCTTGCCATCTGGTGACTTGGGAGGCTCTGGAGGCTGGAGATGGCGTGGGTAGGTGAAGCGTCCTCCCTCAAGTCTCTCTACGCCCGGCAGTTTGAAAAACTCGTCCATTTTTCTCCGGTACTCCGCAAACTCCTGGTCATAGACTTCCCATTTGATGACTTGCGCTCGGGTGGCATCCATGAATCTCATGAAGTTCAGTCCCTTGCCATCGCCATCAAGGTGATTGAAGAAGTACACGAGCACGGCGGACTGCTGGTAGAGCTCCGCCATGCGTGTGGAGCCTGAGGTAGCGATGGCCTCCCATTGGGCGCGAGGCAAGGCAAAGAAGGTCTTGAGGTCTGGCAGGGAGGGGTTGATGCCGCGGGTTTTGAAGGTCTCCAGGTAATCCTTGAAACCAGACTCCGCGCCTGACACGCGGAACTTGCCACCGTTGTAGGGGAGCATTTCGGTGTATTCGGCGGTGCCTTCTACTACCCAAGTGGGCAGATGATTGAGGTAGTTGTGCATGAGTTGGTGGGTGATTTCATGCACCAGGGTGTCTGCGGTGTAGTTCTCTGACCGGGTGTAGCTCTGCCCGCGCTTTTCGATGCCGAGGCTCTGGAACGGAATCTTGAAAATCTTTTCCCGGGTCATGTAAACGCCGCCAGAGTTGGGCGGACCACCGGCAGCCATGTAGTCATTTCGTGTTTCATAAAGTGCTGCCTGGTAAAACTGGCTTCCCTCCGGCGGTCTGGGTGTGATGCCCCATGGCAGCGCTTCGATGAGTCTGCGGGTGGCCTCAAAAGTCTGTGCCACACTCTTCATTAGTCCGGGCAGCAGGTTCGCCTGTGAGGTGAACTCAAACGCCTCGCTGCGATACACATACGTTCTTGCGGTGGCGTCCTGCTGGTGCAGCTTCACTTCCACCGCCGTGCGGGTGGCCTCTACCGCATCCGGCCAGGTCCGTTTCTCCGGCGGCGGCACGGTTCCCAAACCAAGCGAGGCGACGGCACTCAGCTTGCTCTGCATGGTTTTGACGTAATCTTGGTCAGCGGCACTGAGTTTGTTGATCTCGAAAGGAACGACTCTGCCATCGACGAGCTTAAGAGCTGCGCTGCCGTCCTTAACGCCCACCAGTTCAGCCTCGACCTTGCGGCCTTGGGCATCTGTCCACGTGCGCAAGCCTTCCGCGCCTGCCGCTCCTGCGGTAAGCCATGCACCAAACACCAGCAGACGAACTCTTTTCTGCAAAAGCATGGACCATGTGATAGCAGCCGGAGGCGCTTTTCGTCAACGCGAACCTACGAGAGCTTGCGTTTGAAATCCTCATACCCGAAGCGTCTTACAATGCGCAACTCGTCGGTGCCAGGATCGTAAGTGCAGATGTCGGGATGGGGTACTCCGTTGAAGGTGGTGGTCTTGACCATGGTGTAGTGCGCTTGGTCGGTGAACACCAGCTTTTGCCCTATCTCCAGCGGGTCTGGGAAGGAGTAGTCATTGACCACGTCACCGGCGAGACAGGTGGGGCCGCCCAGTCGGTAGAGGTGCGGGTGCTCGCCGGGTAGTCCGGCTCCAATAATGTGTGGACGATAGGGCATCTCCAAAGTGTCAGGCATGTGAGCGGTGGCGGAGATGTCCAGAATGGCGGTGGGTGTCTGGCTTGGTACTACGTCCATGACGCTGGCTATGAGGTAGCCGGCGTTCAGCGCCACGGCTTCGCCGGGCTCCAGGTAAACCTCCTTGCCCCAGCGCTGGCGGAAGCTGCGTACTAGACGGATGAGCCGTTCTACGTCGTAGTCCTTCCTGGTGATGTGGTGCCCGCCGCCCATGTTTACCCACTTGACCTGGGAGAGGAGCGTGGGGAAGCGCTGCTCCACGGCCGCTAGCGTCCGTTCCAGGACATCGCTGTCTTGCTCGCACAGGGCGTGAAAATGCAGTCCCTCCAGGCCTGAGAGATCCTGATCTTCCAGAGATTCTGCGCGGATGCCGAGGCGGCAGCCTGGCGAGCAAGGATCATACAGTGCTACTTCCACTTCGGAGTGCTCCGGGTTGACACGAATGCCGGGGCTAGGCGCGTGGCCGGCCAGGCGAGCTGTCTCGATCATGGGCCTCCATTTGTGCCACTGCGTCATGGAGTTGAAGCTGATGTGGCAGGCGATGGGGATGATTTGCTTCATTTCCTCCTCGGTGAAGAAGGGCGCATAAACATGCACTTCCTTCCCAAACTCTTCGTGGGCCAGCAGTGCTTCATGCAGTCCGCTGGCGCAGCAGCCGCTGAGATACTGGCTCACCAGCGGGTAGGTGCTCCACATGGAGAATCCTTTTTGGGCCAGGAGCACCTTGCAGCCTGCTTCCCGCTGCACTGTGGCCAGCTTCTCCAGGTTCTGTCTCAGCAGTCCCAAGTCCACCACGAACGCGGGCGTCTGAACCCTGGCGAGGTCAAAACGCGGCGCTGGTTGATCCAAGACGTGCGGGGGTATGTAGTCAGTCATGTGTGGCATCTATAACCGCCACCGGTTTCCTGCCAGTGGAAATCCGGGCTGTACGTGGAACCGCGCGGCCGGTGGAGAACCGGCCGCGCGGTGTGATTTCAGATGCCTGTCACAAGTCCATGCTGGCCACGGCCTGGCGGCGGTCTGAGAATTGGATCTTTAGGGTGGAACGTCCAAAGTTGATGCCTAGGGCGTGGCCGCTGCCATTGTTCAGAGTGCCGTCGGTTCCGCCAATGCGCACTCCCGGTGTGAAGCTGCTGAGGCTGACGAAGCCGCTTCCCGAGTGGAAGCGCAGCCCTTTGCGCAGAACGACTTGCGGACGGCGCACGGCAGGGCCGTCGGTGGTGGCTGCGTAAGCGGACCCCGCTATCCAAACGAGGTTGTTTGCTGCGGTGACGGACCCGGCTTGTGAGGCAAGCGTGGCCTGCACGGCGTAGTGGCTGTTGGAGAAGGTAGGTATGGCGGTGAAGTCCACATGCGCGATGGTGCCCAGCTTTGCCCCGCCTGTGCCCGGCACCACTTGGCCCTCCCGCAGTAGAACTTCAAAGGAGCTGCCTCCAGGAGTGAGGCGGTTCAGATACAGCACGAGATCGTTCGCGGCGGTGACGCCAGGACCGCCCACCTGCACGAGCATGAGAATGCTGCCGGTGCTGTTCATGCCATGACGCAGGAATCTGCGCACAGTGATGCCTGCCGGTAGTTCAGGGGCTGGGTCGCCTTTGCGGAGCACCAGACGCAGGGTGTGGTCTCGGTTCGTCCAGAGGCCCTCATTGTTTGCAGTCGTGATGCCGGTGCCGGTGTTCATCACGCCCCGGAAGACGATGCCGATATTGCTGCCCGTGGCTGCGGAGAAGGAGCGGAAGGTGCCGAGCGGGTGGCCGAACTCGCCTGGGGCCATGCCCCCTTTTCTCGCTACGAGAACCATGTTCTGCATGACGAAAAGATTGTCTGCCGTGGTCACGCCGGGTCCAGTTTGTGCGTTGAATACACCAAACAGACGGTCGCCGCTCACGGAGTAGTGTGTCGGCAGGTGTGCAAAGGGCGTGCCCAGTGGGGTCATGGCCATGCCTTCACGGAGCATGGCCGCCACACTGGCCCCGGAGGTAATGACGAGGCCGCTGTCTGAACGTGCTGAGACAGGAGTGGTGCCTGTGCCGCTGGTGAGGCCCACCGAAATGGCGATCGTGTCGATGGCATTGTTCACGCGGATTTGCTGAATGGTGGAGATGCGCTCCCCGTCCCGCATGACCATGCCTGTGGTGAGCAGTGGCGAGAGTGAGGGAGCAGCCATGCTAGAAATGAAAATGCCTGAGTTGTTGGCGGCCGAAACGCCCGTGCCGCTGCGGGTGGCGCGAACGAACAGGGAGCTGGCCACTTCGTTGGCGGCCACGGAATGAAAGGCGGTGAAACGTCTGCCTGAGAAGTCTGGCACTCCCGTCTGCGCCACGAGTCCAAGCGTGCGGCCCGGATTGAAGGGAGACCACAGAGCCTGACCTCTGCCGCCGGTGGCACCGCTGCCTGTAAGTGTGGTGATGCTCACAGCCTCGCCGCTGGTGCCGGTGGATTGCACCACGGTGGAATGGCTGGTGCCCAAGATGCTGGTAGAGGTGCCGGTGAGGTGTGAGAACTCGGAGAACACTGCATCTGCGGGGCGCAGGAGGCCGCCTATCTTCCACACGGCACCGCCGTCCGTTGCACGCCGATCATCACCAGGGGCGCTTGCGATCAGGGTGTTGCCGAGCAGACAAACGGACTGGCCAAAGCCGTCCATGGTGGCAAGCGTAGGGGGCTGGATCACTGGCATGGTGGCATCCAGGTTGCGATTGAAGACACGGACCCCGCCCACGGGGATGCTGGTGGAAGGAGCGCTCCGAGCGGGGGTGCCCGCTGCTACCAGTCCCTGGCTGGCACTGAGGCTGTGCCCAAGCCTCTCACCTGCCACCCCTGTGACTTCCCGCAGCCGAACGGGGGCGTTCAGTGCGTGGAGCGTCCAGCTTGCCAGTTTGCCTGAGCCTGCTGCGGCATTGGGAGTGGAGGCGTAGAGCGTGTCGCGGTCCAAGGCTACGGCAAAGCCAAGGCCGTCACCCGCTGCGGGGCTGACCAAGCGAACGGTGGCATAGTGGACATGGTTCACCGCATCGAAGAGCGAAACCGAGCCCACGTTGCTCAGGCCCCCGGGAAGGTCGGACTTGGGAGAACCCACCGCAAGCACTCCGCCATGCAGCGCCACAGAAAAGCCGAACAAGTCACCAGCGATGCCGGTGGGATCTGTGATCACCGTTTCAGCAGCCGCGCCACCGGTTTTCCAAAGCACCACCGCACCACTGTTCGGGCCGCGTCCGAAGTTGGCATTTTCGGCACCGATGGCCACTAGGTCACCCTCCATGGCCACGGATGAGCCGGCATTCTCTCCGGCGAGGAAGTAGGCGGTGCCGAGTTTTTCGATGAAGGTGCGAGTCCTCAGGTCAAAGATGTAAACCGCACCGGCATCTGGCTCGGCAGGGCGGTCACAGCGTGGTGCTCCTACCGCGATGCGATGGCCTGAAATGGCCACCGAATAGCCGAACTGATCCTCTGCCGCCCCATCAGGAGCGTGCAGTGTGTGAAGAAGCCTGCCTGTGGTTTCATCAAAGATGTGCACCGCGCCACTGCGGACACCGGAGCGATTCCGGTCTGAAGGCGCACCAAGTGCGATGCGGCCATAGCCGACTGCCACGGACTGACGTCCCAGTCCCGCGAGCGTGCCGGATTCGGATGCCGGCGGCACAAGGCGCACCGGTGAGGTTTGAGCGCTGACGCAGGGCGCTGCGGAGAGCAGCGCTGCGAGGAGGAGGTATGGTGTTTTCATGGAGATGGAGGAGTTGGTTCAAGCCGCTGTGAATGGGCTTTCACTCCGGTTCTCCGAGGTCTGTGGGACGATGTGACGCCGATAGGCGAAAAATCTTTTGCCAACGCGAACAAGGCTACGACCTGCCTATTCTCGACGCCCTTGTCCGCACCCTGCACCCTCTTTGGTGCGATCACTTCAATCCATTTCGTTGGGAGGTCTGGGCGGTTGATGTCGTTACCCTCTTCTCATCTTTATGTCTTTCGGCTGGATCGACTACACCGTCTTTGCCCTGTACATGCTCGCATCTGCGTTCATCGGCGTGCTGTTTGTCAAAGAACAGCATTCGATGAAGGACTTCTTCCTCGCGGGCCGCAGTATGGGACCTGTCGTGGTGGCCATCTCGGTCATGGCTGCCCTCTTCTCTGGCATTTCCTACATTGGCGGTCCGGCGGAGGTGTATGTGAATGGCATCGCATTCTCTTTCATGGTGCTGTCGTTCTTCATCGCCACGCCGCTGACCACTGTCTTTCTGCTGCCATTTTTCTATCGCAGCCGGTTCATCACTGCCTATCAGTATCTGGAGGAGCGCTTTGCCCTGTCAGTGCGGCTGCTTGCCTCCGGGCTGTTTATTCTGCGGGTGCTTCTGTGGCTGGGCAGCGCCACGTATGCACCGGCGCTGGCTCTGGAACGCGCAACTGGGCTGCCGCTTGAGATTTCGATTCTTCTCACCGGCACGGTCACGGTGGCTTACACGATGATGGGAGGGATGAAAGCTGTGATCTGGACGGATGTGATGCAGTTCTTTGTCCTGCTTGGCGGTCAGCTCATCATCGTGTTTGTGGCGGTAAGCCACATTCCCGGGGGGTGGGCGGAGGTGTGGCATACGGCCTCGTCCCATGGACAGCCGGTGCCGGTGGCGACGCTGGACCCCACGGTGCGCATCAGTTGGCTGGGTGTGCTCATAGGCGGAGCGCTACTGTCTCTGGTGCAAATGGCCACGGACCAGGTGGCGGTGCAGCGTTACATGACGGCGCGGGACCTGCGAACGGCGAGAAAAGGACTTTGGCTGAAGCTGTGGGTGACACTGCCCATTCTGGGTCTCTTTTACTTCACCGGCGCGGTGTTGCGGACCTTTTACAACCACGCGCCGGATCCTCTGGCCACCCAGGCCATCGACAAGGCAGATCAGATCCTCCCTTACTTCGTGGTGCATGAACTGCCAGCCGGGCTGCCGGGCGTGCTCATAGCCGCTGTCTTTGCTGCAAGCATGTCCACCATCTCCGCAGGACTCAACTCGCTGGCTTCCGCCACGATGGTCGATTTTCAGCAACGCCTGTCGAGCAAGCCGCTGCCACCCGATGCCACCCAGATCCGCCATGCGCGGCTTTGGACGCTGTTTTATGGAGTGATCGTCATCTCGCTCGCCTTCCTCGTGAGTGGTCTTGGCAATCTGGTGGACTCCGTGAACACGATTATTGGCTTGGTGGGGGGGCCACTGCTGGCTCTCTTCCTCATGGGAGTGTTCGCACCGCGCATCAGTGCGAAACCGGCACTGGTAGGCGCGGCGCTGGGTTTTCTCACGGCCATCTTTGTATGGATGAAGACGCCCGTCTCCATGCTTTGGTTCACCTCCATAGGCTGTGGCTCCACGGCGCTGGCCGCAGCGCTGCTGAGCATTGTCATTCCGGCGCGTTCTGCGGATGAGCTCAAAGGACTCGTCTGGGATGCTTCCATGCGCGGCCATGATGAGGTGAAGTGAAGTTCCGGTCCGTCGCTGCGTTTCACTGGTGTGAAACTGGTTCCACTTCTCCTCGGCATCGCGTTCAGTGCAGCGGCCACACCGCCACCGAACATCATTCTCATCATGGCGGATGATTTTGGCTACGAATGCGTGACCGCCAATGGTGGCGAGTCATACCAAACACCGCACTTGGACCGACTGGCGGCGGAGGGCGTGCGCTTTGAGCAGTGCCATGTGCCGCCGCTTTGTACGCCCACGCGCGTGCAGCTCATGACGGGGCGCTACAACGTGCGCAACTACTTGAACTTCGGCACCCTGCCGCGCACGGAGACCACCTTTGCCCATCTGTTGAAGAAGGCAGGTTACGCCACGGGCATCTGCGGCAAGTGGCAGCTTGGACGGGAGACGGATGCACCGCAGCACTTCGGCTTTGATGAAGCGCTGCTTTGGCAGCACACTCGCCGACCACCTCGTTACGCGAATGCTGGGCTCGAACACAACGGAGAGGAAAAGCAGTATCCTCAGGGCAGCTACGGGCCAAAGCTCATCAATGACTTCGCTCTCGACTTCGTGACCCGGCATCAGAAGCAGACCTTCTTTCTCTATTACCCCATGATCCTCACGCACGATCCCTACCAACCCACGCCCGACAGCAAAGAGTGGGACCCTACTGTGGCGGATGAGCGGACAGGCAAAATGGACAAGTTCTTTACTGACATGGTGGCCTACATGGACAAGATGATCGGCAGACTGGATGCGAAGCTGGCGGAACTGGGCATTCGAGACAACACGCTGCTCATGTTCCTCGGAGACAACGGGACCGGACGCGGCATCACCTCCCGCTTCAAAGGGGTGGATTACCCGGGAGGAAAGGGTTCCACCACGTTTCGCGGCACGCATGTTCCATTGATCGCAAGCTGGCCCGCCATGGCAAAGAAGGGCGTCGTTTGCACGGACCTCATCAGCGCAGCCGACTTTCTGCCCACCATCTGCATGGCCGCAGGAGCAGCCTTGCCGCAAGAGAGTGACGGGGTGAGCTTCCTCCCACAGGTCAAGGGACAGCCAGGCATACCAAGAGAGAGCATTTACACCTGGTACTCGCCCAGGCAAAAAGCGGACATGTCGGTAAAGGAGTTTGTCTTTGACCACCACTACAAGCTCTACCGCACCGGCGAACTCTATGATTTGAAAATGGATGCGGATGAAACCTCGCCTCTGCCGCCCGAGCGGGCGGAGGAAGAGCGTGCAAAGCTTCAGAAGGAGCTTGATCGCTTCAACGACGCACGCCCACGGTCTTTGGACGAACAGTTTGCCGCCACCATGAACGACCTGCCAGAGCGCAAGGAGAGAAGCAAAGGGAAAAAGTGAAGGAAAGCCGGCAGCATAGCGGCGGTGTTGACACCCACCCGGCGGCTCCTTCAGCATTCACGGCTTCATGATTTCATTTCTCGCTCCAGCCCCTCCTGCGCCGCCGTTGCCTCAGCCCCAAGTGGACCCTGTGTATCAGCGGCTGAGATGGCAGGTCTTCGCTGGCATCTTCATTGGTTACGCAGGTTACTACCTTGTCCGCAAGAATTACTCGCTCGTCATGCCGGACGTGCAGCTTCTTCATCCTGAACATTCCAAGGCTGCGCTTGGAGCGGGACTCACCGCCGTATCCGTGGCCTACGGGTTCTCCAAGTTTCTCATGGGCAGCGTCTCAGACCGGAGCAACCCGCGCTGGTTTCTACCCCTTGGTCTGCTGCTCTCTGCAAGCATCATGGCCATCTGCGGGCTCGTGAAAGAAGTGTATGCGTCTATCACGGCCATCGTCATTCTTCAGGCCCTGAACGGCTGGTTCAACGGCATGGGCTGGGCACCTTGTGGCAAGACCATGGTCCACTGGTATGGTCAGCGTGAGCGCGGGCGTGTGGTCTCCTTCTGGAACCTCGCGCACAACGTCGGCGGTGGACTCATGCCCCACATAGCGCTTATCGGCGTACTGTGGTTTCATGATTGGGGCGCCAAGTGCTGGTTCAATGCCATCGTAGCTGCGTGCATTGCGGCCGTGGCCTTGGTCTTGATGCGAGACACACCGCAGAGCTGCGGGCTGCCGCCCATCGAGAAATGGAAGCCGGACCAGATGAATGGTTCCAGCAGTATTGCTCAAGAGGAGCGCACTTTCTCCTTCCGAGAGATCTTCTTTGAGCATGTCCTCACGTCCAAGGCGCTATGGGCCATCGCCTTCGCAAACGCCTTCGTTTATTTCGTTCGTTTTGGCGTGGCGGACTGGATACCTACCTATCTGCAAGGCTCCAAGGGACTGACAAAAGCAGACGCCGCCTCGGCAGTGGCATGGTTTGAGTACGCAGGCATCCCGGGCACCATCCTCTGCGGCTGGGTTTCAGACCGCTTTTTCAAGGGCCGACGCGCTCCCGGCACCATCCTTTTCATGCTGCTCACACTGGCGGGGCTGTGCCTTTATGCGGCCAACTTGAACGGACCTTTTTGGATGGATCAGATCGCCCTTGGCGTGGTGGGCTTCTTCATCTACGGGCCCATCATGCTCATAGGACTGCACGCGCTGGAACTGGTGCCAAAGAAAGCCGCAGGCACCGCCGCCGGGCTAACGGGTTTCTTCGGTTACGTGTTTGGATCAGCAGTGGCAGGTAGTGGCATTGGTTGGATAGCAGACCACTGGGGCTGGGGCGGTGTCTTCACCACCATGATCGCCTGCTGCCTACTGGCCATGGGCTTCTGCGCTCTTACTTTGATTCCGCGGAGGAACTCGTTATGACCACTGTCGTGGCTGGTTGGATGAGATAAAGCGCAGACCCCATGCGCCATCTTGGAGCACGGCAGCCAGGGCGGTTTTCTTTTTGGGGGTGACTTTGAAACTTTTCGGAAGACAGACTTTCGCCAAAAGATCAATCCCTGCTCAGAGCCTGGAGGAGATGCCGCATTTCGTCCTTCATCTCGGACTCATCACATACGGTTTGCATGATCTGGCGCTGAAGTGCTTCGCGAAAACGTTCACGCAGCCGATGCAGAGCTACTTTCAGCGCGTTGACTGTTTTGCCCGTCTCTTGCTCCCAGCGTGCGTAGGTATCTGCGTTTGGCGGGTTCACTAGTCCGCTTTGCAACACGGTGAAGATGTGGTGCCTACCGTCGTTTGCGTATTCCAAAGCAACCGCTTCGCGCGCGAGTTTCACGGTTTCCAGCGCCCATTGGCGGTCGAACCAGGCGTCAGGCTCGGTGTTGGGCGCGGTGCCGTATTCCTGCTGACTGGCCTCCGCTGCTGCGGCATCGATCGGAATGAACACCAAGCCTCCTCCCCGTTTCTTTGCCTGTGCTCTGGCCCTGTCGCTGTTCATGAAAAACTTCAGATCGTGGATCAGAAAGGTGCGGAACCGGCCCTTTGTTTTGTCAGCGCGCTCTATGTAGCCGCGATTCAGCAGGTCGGCAAAGTAGGCCTGTGCCATGTCCTCGGCATCGTGCGGTCCATAACCTCGGTGCCTGATGAAAGCGTATAGCGGGCGCCAGTATTTTCGACACAGCTCGTTCAAGGCGGCCCGCGCCTTGGCACTGGCTCCGCCTGCCAGCTGCACGTGACTCCAGCCGGTGGTGGGAAAAGCTTCCTGAGAGGAGAGAGACAAGAGGTGCGCTTCAGTACTTTTCGAGCACGTGCAACCATCCCGTGTGGGAGAGCACCAACACCTCGCCTTCGGTATCCGCGCAGATGAGGGTGGGGTTGAAGCGCTCGGCATCGTCGTCGCGTTTCACGAGGAGGGTGTTGCTCTGCACGTCAGAGAGGTTTTCATCCGGGCGAAGCGCCCAGATTTTGCCATAGCCCCAGTCTCCGTAGATGTAGCACCCGTGGAGGTTAGAGTGTTTTTGACCCCGATATACCACTCCTCCCGCGATGCAGATGCCATCACCATCGGCACGGGAATAGGAGTGCAGGGGCGGGATGTAATCTCCTGGCACCTCCGCCTGCTCTTGGCGTGAGAGGAGGCGC
Organism: uncultured Verrucomicrobiaceae bacterium; assembly: GCA_964538625.1. Lineage (GTDB taxonomy): Bacteria > Verrucomicrobiota > Verrucomicrobiia > Verrucomicrobiales > Verrucomicrobiaceae > JAEUHM01. Next base: position 80,818 of record CAZIGH010000006.1, on the reverse strand, counting down.
GTAGGACCGTCTCTCTCACTCCAGCCATAGTTCCCGCCCGGGCGGATGATGTTGATCTCCTCAAACAAATCCTGCCCCACGTCTGCCGCCCAAAGGGTGCCGGTTACAGGATCGAAAGACAGTCCCCAGATGTTTCGGAAGCCGTAGGCGTAAACTTCGGGATGCCACTCCTGCTTTCCGACGAAGGGATTGTCCGCCGGGATGCTGTAGGCTCGGCTGCCGCTGCGAACGTTCACATCAAGCCGCAGGATCTTCCCCTGGAGAAGAAAGGGGTGCTGGGCGGAGCGATATGGATCATCGCGCAGCCCGCCGTCGCCAATGCTCCAGTAGAGATACCCGTCAGGCCCGAACGTGACGTTTCCACTGAAGTGATCTGCAAGCTGGTGGGGTACTTCAAGGATGATTCTCTCAGTGGCCGGGTCTGCTCGGAACGGTTCTGCGGTGACGGTGAACTCGCTGAGCACGTTCCTCCGAGGTTCGGAGTGACTGTAACTGATGAAGAAGCGGCGGTTTTTGGCAAAGTCAGGGTGAAATGCAATGCCATGGATACCTGCCTCAAAGTGGAACTCCTCTTTCAAGCGTTGGCGCAAGTCCAGAAAAACGGGGGCCTCCTCCGCGTTGCGGTCCGCAGGCAGCACGTGCAGCATGCCGCGCTGCAATGCCAGTACTTGCTTTGGCGATTCTCCACCGGAGTGAGCGTAGGCCACGGGACAGTCTGGAAACTGGATCTTGGGCCACGCTTTTTCCAGCCGGTAAGGTTCTGCACCTGGGGCGGATGAGGCGGCTGCAAGGAGGGCGGCAGTGAGACAGCCAATGAACGTTACCAGCCCTACTTGCGGCGTCTGGCTAGGTAAGGGTGCCCGTGAAACCTCAGTGGAGGACCTCGTAGTCGGTAGCGTCGTTGCAGAATGCGGGCACATGAAATTTAGGGCTTAGTGATCTTGAGAATGCGGTCGTTGTAGCTGTCCGTGATCCAGAGTTCCTTGGTCTGAGGATGAATGGTCACTCCATGCGGACGTGCGAGTTCGCATTGAGTGGGATCACCTCCCACACCGGAAGCACCTTTTTTGCCAGTTCCGGCTATCCTAGTAATGAGTTTCGTTTTCGGATCATAGCGACGGATGAGATGGCTCTCGGCGTCGGCGATGATGACCGTGTCATCCACATCTATGCAGAGATGTTTTGGACCATTCATCGTGGCGTCCAGGGCAGGGCCGCCATCTCCACTACCGCCCTGGCTGCCGGAACGATTCACGACCGTGTGAATGCGCCCTTCACTGTCCACCACGCGCAGTGCGTTGCCACCACGCTCTAGGATGTAAACATTCCCCTGGCGGTCTGGGGCCGCAGCCCGTGGATCCACCAGAGGGGCATCCACGGCCAGTGCACCATCCGCAGGGACTCCTTTTTGGCCATTTCCAGCGATGACCTTCAGCTCGTGCGTGTCCAGCCGCAGGGTGAACACTTGGCTGAGATTCGCGATATAGACCGTCTTCCCATCGAACCCGAGCGTGATGCAATAGGGGCCCCGGGCACGCTCCTTGCCCTTCTCTGCGGAGTATCCCTTCACCGTGGAGACGACGCCTGTTTTGACATCGACGTGGCGGATGACGCCATTCCACGTGTCGCCGATGAGGACGTTGCCGTCTGGCAGCACGATGAGGTTGTGCGGGCCGTTGAACCTTGCCTCCAAAGCCGGGCCGCCATCACCAGCATAACCTGCCTCCGTCTTGCCGGCCATGTGAGTCATCCTGCCAGTCGGGTCGAGCTTGAAGAGACGGTTGCCAGAGATCATTTCCACGATCCAGGCGTTTCCTGCTGAATCGAACTCCGTGCCGAAAGGCTCCTTCAACTGGCCGCCGGTATCGACGAGGGAAATCGTATCAGCCAGGGCCGGAGTTGCAGAGAGCAGGAGGCAAAGCAGCAGGTATTTCATGGTGTGCTCATGAAAGTCAGGAGTTACTGCCTGTCGAGCGGCATGAGGTGCTTCATCTTCATCAATCCTGTCACAGGATATTGCACCATGCAGAGGCCACGTCATGGTGGAGAGTGTCCGTTTTCAACCTCGCCAGCGAATTTCAACCCCAGGGGGACCAGGCTCAGGCCATCGCCAAGCTGGTGAAGTCCATTCGTGCCGGAAACCGCCACCAGACTCTGCTAGGGGTCACCGGCTCCGGGAAGACGTTTACCATGGCAAACGTGATCCAGCAGGTGGGCAAACCCACGCTCATCATGAGTCACAACAAGACACTTGCCGCCCAGCTTTACTCCGAGTTCAAAAACTTCTTTCCCCACAATGCAGTCGAGTACTTTGTTTCCTACTTCGACTACTACCAGCCAGAGGCTTACATCCCGCGCACGGATACCTACATTGAGAAGGACTCTTCGGTGAATGATGAAATCGAGCGCCTGCGACTCTCCAGTATGGGTGCCCTGCTGACACGGCAGGATGTGATTGTCGTGGCCTCTGTGTCCTGCATCTATGGCCTCGGTTCTCCGGAGGACTATGAGGGGATGATGATCTCACTGCACTTAGGAGGACGCATGACCCGTGACGGGCTGCTAACCCGTCTCGTGGATATGTTGTATGAGCGCAATGACATTCAGCTCAAGCGCGGCAGCTTCCGAGCACGTGGGGATGTGGTGGAGATTGTTCCCGCCTATCTCGACACGGAGGGCTTGCGCATCGAGTTCTTCGGTGATGAGATCGATCGCATCTCGGTCATCGACATCCTCACAGGCAATGCCACGAATGCGCTGAACACGGTGACTATTTTCCCGGCCAAACAGTTTGTCACTCCCGGGGACAAGCTGCGCAAAGCCATCGTGGCCATTCGTGAAGAGCTCACGGAACGCATCGCCCAGTTTGAGAAGGAAGGGAAGCTGCTGGAGGCCCAACGGCTCAAGATGCGCACGGAGTACGACATCGAGATGATGCAGGAAATGGGTTTCTGCCAGGGCATCGAAAACTACTCACGCCACATGACCGGGCGTCCGCCGGGAGCCACCCCCGGCACTCTGCTGGATTTTTTTCCGAAGGACTTCCTCACCATCCTGGATGAGAGTCATGCCACCGTGCCGCAGATAGGTGGCATGTATGAGGGCGACCGCTCACGCAAGACCGTGCTTGTGGAGCACGGCTTCCGCCTGCCCAGTGCGCTGGACAATCGCCCACTAAGGTTCGAGGAGTTCATGGCACGCACTTCGCAGCTCCTCTACGTGTCGGCCACACCCGCCACCTTCGAGATGCAGAACAGCGTGGTAGGAAATGAGAGTTACATCCCGCACAAGCGCGAGCGCATCGGCCAGGAGGAAGCCGTGCCCGCAGCACTGCCCGGCACGGGTACCACGATCGCACGCGTGTCACCTTCCAGCGAACCCGTCGAGAAATTCGATGTCACCACTCCAGGCCGCTCATTGATCGCCGAGCAGATCATCCGTCCCACGGGATTGCTGGATCCCATCATCACCATCAAGCCTCTTCGGGGTCAGATCGACGAGACCATGGAACTCTGTCGGCAGCGCATCGAGCGGGGGGAGCGAGTTCTCGTTACCACTCTTACCAAGCGGACGGCCGAGGATCTCACTGATTACCTGAGGAATCTCAACTTCCGCGTCCGCTACTTGCATAGCGACATCGACGCCATAGAGCGGGTGGAGATTCTGCGTGGGTTGCGCAACGGAGAGTGTGACGTGTTGGTGGGGATCAACCTCCTGCGCGAGGGGCTCGATCTGCCGGAGGTCTCTCTGGTGTGCATTCTGGATGCGGACAAAGAGGGCTTCCTGCGCAGCCAGACCTCCCTCATCCAAACAGCGGGTCGCGCCGCGCGCCATGTGAACGGTCAGGTGGTGCTTTTCGCTGACATCATGACGGACAGCATCAGCGCCCTTACCTCCATCAGCGACTACAGACGGAGCAAACAAATCGCCTACAACGAGAAGCACGGCATCACTCCCACCTCAGTGAAGCGTGCCGCGCAGGAGAGCCTCAGCATGTTCAAGAAGGACGCAGACCCCGTTACGCTCAACGATTCTACCGATCTGGATGTGCAGGCGGTCATCTCTGAGCTCCAGCAGGAGATGGCGGAAGCTGCCGCTCGGCTTGAATACGAACGTGCCGCGCTTCTCAGGGATCAGATTCGGGAGCTGCAAAAGCAAACCAGTGAAGGCGGCGGAAAGCCCGAGCTTCCGCGCCAGCCCGTCAACTACAAGGATATTTACAAAAAGAAGGCCAAACGCGCGAAGCGGTAATGCTCTCTGGCCAGGGTTTGATGGCCTCGGCGGAGGACTCTGTGCGGAACTCAAAAGCTATCGGCAGTTCAAGGAACCGTATGCGCCGCGCTATGGCGCAACTGAACTCGCTGGCTTTTGCCCTGCCACACTTCCAAACCACGCTCCACTTTTGTAATGGCCAGCTTTTGGCGAACCTGCTTGAATAGGAGCAGTTCTTTGAACAAGAACTCCCCCTCAAGATGAGCGAGCTCATAAACGAAGCCTTTTCGCTGCACAACCTGCCCGCAAGCATTCTGCTGGCCACGGTGCTGATTTACTGGCTACTCGTCATCCTGGGACTGGCAGACGCCGATGACGTTGGTGGAGTAGATGCAGGTGTGGATGGTGGCCTTGATTCGGATGCAGGGCATCACGGCGGAGAGGGTGGTCTGCTCTCCTCGGCGGGACGCTTTTTCCATCTGGGGGTGATTCCGTTCATGATTGTCCTCAGCGTCATGTCGCTTTTTCTCTGGGGCATCTCGATTTTGGCCAACTACTACCTCAACGGAGAACCCGGAGCGCGCAGCCACTTGGTAGCGATCGGGCTGTTGGTGCCCAATCTCCTTGTGAGCGCGGTGGCCACGCGGTTGCTTTTGGCCCCGGCAAAGAACTACTTCACAGGACTACAGGACAAGGCGCAGGCAGAGGCCATAATCGTTGGTCGGCAGGGCGTAGTCATCTCTGCCCAAGTGGATGCGCACTACGGACAGGTGGAGATTCGCACCCAGAGCGCACCGTTGCTCCTGAATGCTCGAACTTCAGGGGAGACACCACCCATTCCGAAAGGCGCAATGGTTACTTTCATCGAGCCTGCGCCTGACCACGCTTGGTACATCGTACGCCAAACTACAGAGGCGGATGCCGGACAATAGCTTCTTTTGATCCAACCCAACACGACTCCCACATGCAACCGCACTTCGCCATCCTGCCAGAAATGTCGATGATCATCATCGGCTCCACCGCCATCATCCTCCTCGGCTTTGTTGTCATGCTCTCGCGGTTCTTCCGCAAGGTGGTGCAGGGCCAGGCATTGGTGCGGACGGGCCTGAGAGGTGAGCGTGTGGAGTTCTCGGGCATGATGATATTCCCAGTGATTGACCAAGCGGAATACATCGACATTTCAGTGAAGCGCATTGAGGTCGAGCGCTCTGGTGCGGAGGGCCTCATTTGCAAGGACAACATGCGAGCCGACATCAAAGTGGCATTCTTCGTTCGGGTAAACAAAAGCCCACAGGATGTCCTTAGGGTGGCCCAGTCCATCGGATGTGCCCGTGCCTCAAACGTGGACGCCATTCGCGGATTGTTCGATGCCAAGTTCTCTGAGGCGCTGAAAACCGTAGGCAAGCAGTTCGACTTTGTGCAGCTCTATGACGAACGGAACCGTTTCAAGGATGAGATTCTTAAGACCATCGGCACTGATTTGAACGGATTCGTGTTGGACGACTGCGCCATCGACTTCCTGGAGCAGACTGCTATTGAGCACCTGGACCCTGACAACATCCTTGATGCGGAGGGCATCAAAAAAATCCATCTACTGACCGCAGAGCAGGCGAAGATGTCCAACCAGATCCAACGCGACAAGGAGAAGGTCATGAAGCAACAGGATGTCGTAGCTCGGGAGGCCGTGCTGGAACTGGAGCGGCAACTTGCGGAGACGGAGGCGAAACAGAAGCGTGACGTAGAGTCCGTGAAGGCGCGTGAAGAAGCGGAAACCATCAAGATTCAGGAGGAGGAGCGGCTGAAAGCAGAACGCGCTCGCATCACCGCCGAAGAGGAGATCCAAGTGGCCACCCAGAACAAGGACAGACAGGTGCTCGTGGCGCAACGCAACAAGGAACGGACTGACGCCGTAGAGCTGGAGCGCGTCACTCGGGATCGGGATCTGGAGATCATCGAACGTGAGCGAGTCACCACCTTGAAGTCCATAGAGAAAGAGAAGGCGGTGGAAGTGGAGCGCAAGAACATTCAGGACGTCATTAAGGACCGCGTCATGTTGGAAAAGACGGTCGTCGTTGAGCAGCAGAAGATCAAGGACACGGAGGCGTTCGCCACTGCGGACCGTGAAAAGCAGGTAGCGCTGACCAATGCGGAGAAGGCCGCTCAGGAACAGCTCATACAGAAGATCAAAGAGGCTGAGGCGGCGAAAGAAGCTGCTAGGCTGCTTGCTGAACAGGAGGCACTGAAGGAAGTGAAAGCTGCTGAAGCTGCCAAACAGGCTGCCGAACTTCATGCGCAAGAGCTTCTCACCCTGGCTGAGGCGAAGCAGGAAGCTGCTACCAAGGACGCCGCTGCCGAGAAAGTATTGGCGGAGGCGATGGCGGCGAAGTCAGCGGCCACTGGGCTGGGTGAAGCCCAGGTCATGCTGGCCAAGGCTGAAGCTGTCCGGAAGCAGGGCGAAGCGGAGGCCGAGGTGGCCAGGCTGAAACTCGCAGCCGATGCGGAAGGCATTACCAAAAAGGCGGAGGCGATGAAACTGCTGGAGAACGCCGGCAGAGAGCACGAGGAGTTCAAGCTCAATCTGGAAAAGCAGAAGGCGGTAGAGCTTGCGCAGATTCACATTCAGAAGGACATCGCAGCCGCGCAGGCAGGTGTGTTGGGAGAAGCGATGAAGAGCGCCAGGATCGAGATCGTCGGCGGCGAGAGCCAGTTCTTCGACAAAATTACCAACGCCATAGGCAATGGGCGTGCCATCGACCGCATGGTGGAGGGCAGTCGCACGCTGACGGATGTGAAGGAGACCTTCTTCAACGGCGATCCCGAGTATTTCAAAGCGCAGCTCAAGGGCCTGGTGGACCAGTTCGGCCTTACTGCGGAGGATACCAAGAATCTAACCATCAGCGCCCTTCTGGTGAAGATGCTCGGGCTCAATTCAGATGCGGCTGTGGCCTCGAAACTCACTGGCATGCTGGGAGCTATGTCGCGCTTCGGTCTCACCGAAGAATCAGCCAGCAGCGTGCTGGGCGGTGGCTCCAGGAGGAAGTGAAGTCCGAACACAAATGGACGTGAATGAGAGGCGCGCTCCATCATTCATCAGCGTCCGTTTGTGTTCAATCGTGTATCCATGACGAGTGAACCCCAGCATCCCGAAGCAAAGCTCGAAGCCGGAGCCTATGAGGTCATCAGGCAGCGGCTAAAAAGGCATGGGGCCGAACTATCTGCACGGCTTGAGAAGCTCAATGCAGATCGGAAGGCGATTTTTGGTGGCATTGACTTAGCGCTGCTTGCCACATCGCGGCTGACCACGGAAAACAACTGTGTGCCGCGCGATATGGCGGCCATAGGCAATGGGCGTTTCCTGCTCGGTTACAATGTCCACCTCGGATTACGCACTTCCACCAAGGTGGAAGACGTCTTCGCTGTGTATGATTATCGCGCGGCGGACCACAGCTTTCATACCAACAAGACCGGCCTGCTCGATGACGCAGCGTTTCACGAGGACTTTGATTACCTGTACAAGTACTATAAGAACGCCTCCTTCCTGAAGTTCCACCGGAGTGGGCTGCATCTCTACATGGTCATGCAGGTAGGGCGCGACGTGAGTGAGGTGAAGACCTTCAAGTGGCTCGTCAATGAGGAGAAAGGTACGCTGAAATACATCGGCAGCCGCTTCGACCACGAGTTTGTGTTTCCGCCGCAGCATGAGTTTGAATGGAAGCGCGTGCGGCGTGAGATGTACCGCGAAGGTCAGCATCCACACGTCAGCATAGAGGATAGGGTGTTTGTGGAGACCATCGGCGGTGACCTCACCGTGAAGGTGGAAAACAACACAGACAGCGGTAAAGGCATCTATTCCGAACCGGTGGAGAACAAGGATCAGACTCTGGATGATGCGGAGATCCACTATGCCATCGTGGGCAGCCTCATTCTGCTACGGGTGCTGCCTTACCAAGAGAAGACAGCTCGTCATCTCGTCTATAATGAGCGCACTCAAGAAGTACAGCGGGTGGACAGTATGGGGGACTGCTGTGTGCTGCTGCCGGATGATCACGGAGTTTTGTTTAACGACGGCTTTGCGCTGCAAACGGGGGCGATCAAACGCATCCCAACAGATCGGAAAGGAATGAGGTTTGAGCGCCGCATGATCTCCGCCAACGGGGAAGATACGTTGTTTGTCTTCTGTGATTTGGAAGCTGGGGAGTATCAGTTGTTTCCGTACAACCTCATCGCTCAGGATCTCTCTACGCCGATGTTCTGCCACGGTTACAGTCTCTTCTCCGGTGGAGAGCTGCTTTTGGTGAACGGGGATGCTGAACCACGCAAACACCACGTCGTCCAGAGCTGGAGAACACCGTTGGTCACGGAGAGCCATGCCAACGAAACGCACACAAAGAGCTTCCTCGCTCAGGTGGGAAATGCTGACATAGTCCGTGCCATGGCGGAGTGCCGCGGAGTGCTAACGCTGCTTGAGAAGGAGGATAGCTTCAGCGGTTTGTATGTGGAGCTGGCGCGGCGCAGTGGTGACATAGCGGACAGCTATTTTTGGATAGCTCGTGATGAAGGCCACCGGCTCAAAGAAGTGCTGCTGGACATCAAGGAAACGGCAGAGGCAGCGCTGGATGAGTTTGAAAAAGTGCGTGCGATGCGCAGGTCTGCCGCTTTGCAAACAGCGGAGCTTCAGGCCCGGGTGGAAAAGACCATCAGCGGTGCGCGTGCAGGTGAGCCAGAGGATATTCTCGGCTTTGTCAAACAACTGACGATGCAGCGGGAGTTGCGTGGATTGGTCGTGGCGCTGCGGGATGTAAGATATGCAGATTTGTCTGCGGCCGAAGAGATGGAGCGAACACTCGCCGAGACGGTCGAGAAGCTCAGTGAGAGTTGCATCCGCTTCCTCCTTCGCCCTGAGGCGCTCAATCCCTACCGCACGCAGATTGAGAGTCAGCGAAGCAAGATCCAGGAGTTCGGTAAGGTGGCAGAGGCGGATGAGATCCTCCATGCGCTCGACCAGTCAGCAGGCGAGCTGGAGATGCTCACCACGGTGGTCAGCGGACTGAAGATCAAAGACGCTACCGAGACCACGCGCATTGTAGAGAGCATCTCGGAGCTGTATGCGCACCTCAATCAAGTGCGAGCGCTGGTTCGGAACAGGCGCAGTGAACTGGCGCGGCATGAAGGGGCGGCGGAGTTTCAGGCTCAGCTCAGCCTGCTTAACCAGAGCGTGCTGAACTACCTTGAGGCCTGCTCCTCACCCGAAAAGTGTGATGAATCGCTGACCAGAGCCATGGTGCAAGTGGAGGAAATCAGCGGAAGGTTCTCCGACTTTGATGAGTTCATGCTAGAACTCACCACCAAGCGTGAAGAGATCTACTCGGCCTTCCAGGGCAAACGTAATTCCCTGATGGAAGCGATGAGCAAGCGCAGCGCTGCTCTTGGTCAAAGTGCCGAACGCATTCTCACTGGATTGCGCGGCAAGGCGGCCACCTTTACGAAGCCTGATGAGATTCATGCCTGGCTGGCCTCGGACTTGATGGCCGCGAAGTTGCGAGATCTGATAGAGGAACTCCGAAATCTCGGCGACAGCGTGCGTGCCGATGAACTTGCCACTCGCCTCAAGACACTGCGTGAGGATGCGCTGAAGCAGATTCGCGATAAGGCGGAACTCTTTGCCGATGGTGGGGATTTGATTCAGCTTGGAAGGCACAAGTTTAGCGTCAACCGCCAGCCGCTGGAACTCTCCGTGCTGCATCGGGATGGGGCGCTTTGGTTTCACCTTAGCGGTACCCGTTACTTTGAGAAGATAGAGCACGCTGCGCTCAATGACCTCAGGCATGTCTGGGAGCAGACGGTGGTCTCTGAGAATGCTGAGGTGTATCGCGGCGAGTACCTGGCGTGGCAGTTCTTCAAAGCGCATCCTGAACGCACGGCAGTGACGGTGGAGCAAGTGCGAGACTTCATGCACGAGCGCTATCATGAAGGTTATACCAAAGGGGTGCATGATGCGGATGCTGCGCTGTTCCTGAATGCGCTGCTGCCCATGCACCACGAGCTTGGGTTGTTGAGGCATTCTGCGAAGGCGCGTGCAGAGGCTCTCGTTTTCTGGAAGGCGTGGGCAGACGATGCAGGAAAGTCAGCTTTGGCCGTGCGAATGCGGGCAAGGGGGAAGATGCGTGCGGCCTTTGGAAGTGGGGGCCGGATTTCACCACCAGACGACAAGGTGTCTGCACTTCTGGGCGATGAGGCATGGGCTTGTCTTTGTGATGAGCTTATGGCCTCGTCCACGTTGCCCCACACCCGCTCTTCAGCGGCAGTGGAACTTGCAAAGATGTTTAAGAGGACACTGGCGGCGAAACGGAGCACTGCGGACTTCTCGGAGGTACTCGCAGCGCTAGCAGAGCAGCCGAAAGCGCAGTTTGAGATCATTTTGGAATGGGTCCGTATGGCACAACCGGATGCCGCAGAGGAACTGGCTCACGAAGCGGCTGCGCTACTTCTCTATGAGGACTCGGGGCACGGCGTGGCGGCATCTGCCCGCGCCGAAGTCTCGGGTCTGACGGGAGTCAATCCGAGTGCACGGACTTTGGATTATCATGAGTTCACCAGCCGACTGAAGCGTTACGAGGCCACCACGGCAAAAGACTTTGAATCCTTCACGACGCTGAAACACGAGCTTGTGATGAAAAAGAGGAACGAGCTTCGGCTGGAGCAGTTCAAAGCAGGGGTGCTCAGCTCGTTTGTTCGCAACCGTCTTCTTGATCAGGTGTATCTGCCAATCATCGGCGCCAACCTGGCCAAACAAATCGGTGCTGCGGGTGGCGACACGCGCACGGATCGCATGGGCTTGCTGCTGCTTATTTCCCCACCTGGCTACGGCAAGACGACGCTCATGGAGTATGTAGCCAATCGCCTTGGCATTACCATGGTGAAGATCAATGGACCTGCGCTCGGGCACAACGTTACTTCGCTGGATCCTGCAGAGGCCCCGAATGCAAGCTCCCGGGAGGAAGTCGAGAAGCTCAATCTCGCCTTTGAGATGGGTGACAACGTGATGATTTATCTCGATGACATTCAGCATACCAGCCCGGAGTTCCTGCAAAAGTTCATTCCGCTCTGTGACGGCACGCGGCGGATCGAGGGTGTGTTCAAAGGCAATGCCAAATCCTATGACCTGCGTGGACGAAAGGTGGCCGTAGTCATGGCGGGCAATCCCTACACTGAGGTGGGTACACGTTTCCAGGTGCCGGATATGCTGGCCAATCGGGCGGATACATACAATCTCGGTGAGATTCTCGGCGGGCACCAGGAGGCCTTCAAGGATAGCTACATTGAGAACGCACTCACCAGCAATCCGGCGCTGGCACGTATTGCGGCTCGCAGTCACGCGGACGCGCTCACGGTGTTGAAGATCGCGGTGACAGGCTCACGTGAGGACACTGAGTTTGAGGGAAACTGCACTGCCGAAGAGGTGAACGATGCTGTAACGGTCATGGAGCATTTGCTGCGCGTGCGAGAGGTCATTTTGCGGGTGAATGCAGAGTACATCGCTTCGGCCGCACAGGAGGACGCCTACCGGACGGAGCCGCCTTTCAAGCTCCAGGGCAGCTACCGGAACATGAACAAGATTGCGGAAAAGATCATGCCGCTGATGACGGCTGAGGAGGTGGATGCTCTGGTGGCAGACCACTATCGTGGGGAGTCTCAGACGCTGAGCAAGGCCACGGAGGCCAATCTGCTCAAGTGGCGAGAGATCACGGGGAGACTGGATGAGGAAGACCGCTGCCGCTGGGAGGAGATCAAGAGGAGCTTTGGCCGCAATCTGCTGCTAGGCTCTGCTGATGACCCTGTGGCTAAAATTGCCGGTCAGCTCGGAGCCATCGTCGATGCGGTTTCCAAGCCTACCCTTAGCGCGCAGACGGTGCAGGACTTGAAGGCGATCATCGAGGGTCTCCGTGCCGTGCCAGTGACGGTGGACATCAATGTGCTTCCGGTCGAGCGGAGTGACGGAGACGACCTGCCGATAGCAACTGAGACCCGCGTGAAGCAGGGGTGACGGGTTGGCCTCTTGCTGCTGCTTACTCCGGCTGCGTGGCCGGCGGCGGCTGGGAGTCGGGTGTGGAAGTGACTTCGGGTTCCCCAGGCGGTGCGGCATCAGGTTCGACCGTTGGTGAATCCGTGGTAGCACTGGAGTCCATTTGCGCAACGGCTGTGGCTTCCGGGTCATTCTCGGGTTCGGCGTCTTTGTTGGGTTGTGGGGGGTCTTCTGCAGCAGGGGATTCTTTTTCCGAACTCGCAGCCGCTTGCTTGGCGTTGGGTGGATCACCCTGGATGCCCAGGAACACGGGGCCGTCACTGTATTCGATGACGTAGCCCTCGTCTGCGAGCCAGCGTAAATCCCGAATGACGGTCTTTTGCTCTTCGGTGAGCACCTTCTCATGGTTGGTCTGTTCTTCGGCCGGGGCAGGTGAGGGGGCTAATGTTTCAAGCAGCTTGGCCGCCTGAATGCCGGGCTCTCTGCGAATGAGTTCCACGATGTGGGCCACACGGTCTGAAAAGACGGTGCCGGGATCAATGGCGCGTGGCTTGACGCGGCTGACGAAGAGCTTTCCGCTGCGCCGCTTGAAGAGCTTGAGTCCGCGTCTTTCGAGGCCATGGGCGATGCGCTGGGAAAGCTCGAAGAGGTGTTTGCGCGTGTCTTCCAATACGGTGCGGAAGAGCCTTCCGAGCCCGGGAGAGAGTTGTTCGCGGCGCACGGTGCCGGGCATGATGTGGGCGCGCACTTCAGCCACGGCGCTCTCTCCGTGGGTTCTGCGGAAGTGGGCTTCCACTTCGGTGAGTGTCTGGAAGGTGACAGGCTCTTGACCTTCCACTTGCGGTCCTTTGAGCCAGATCCAGCGTTTGCCTTTGCGTTGTTCGTCTTTCCACTTCTGGACCAGCTCGGGGTCTGGCTTTACTTGCACGCGGCGTTTGTAGTCCTCGAAGGGCAGGTGGCTGAAGCGCTCGTTGTGCAGGCGCTTGAGCGCGGTCTGGTAGCTGTGATGGCTTGGCGGACCCAGCAGTTCGCCTGTCATGCCGCACACTGCCACGGAGGTGAAGTTGCCTTTGGGTTCTTCGAGCTCAATCTCCTCGGTCTGGTAGTAGGTGGCCAGTGCATCGTGACTTTTGGTCACGTGGCGCATGGCCTCTTCCCTGGTCTCAAAGAGGGCGCCGTCTGCCTCCACTTTGAAGAGGCCCACGAGGCGCTCGGGTTCGCACTCAAAGCGGACCTGATGCCGCTCGGTACCAGCTGCGACCAAGCGGGCTGCTTCGAATAGACTGAATGCCCGGCCCTGGGTGCGCACGTGCTGCGCCAGGGCATCAAGAGCGCGTTCTTCTGGCTCTATGATGACTTTCACTCCGGCTGGAATCTGCGGGCGTTCTTCGCGGGGAGGAAAGCGGTCTCTGTCTGGGCGGCGATCCTCCCGATCTCTGCGAAATCCCTTGCCCTGTGGGTGGGGGCCGCGCGGGCCGTCACGACGATCACCTCTGTCACCGCGATCTCGGAATGCACCTCCCTGCCTGTCTCTGCTGCCGCCTTGTCTGCGGTCATCACGGCGAGGCCGAGGGCTGGATTCTTCCTCACGGTCGTCTTCACGACGTGGTTTGGTTTCGTGGCCGAAGTTTGCCACCCAGTCTGGCATCAGACGGAGGCTGGAAAGATCGAGTGGCGTGCTTGTGGGGGTGTCTTCGCTCATGCGGAAGTGCGGTGCGTGCCGTGCGCCAAGGCGGACGGGGTCGGGAGTATGCGATAGAGTGTCGGCAAATGAAAGCGGGGAAATGGAGCAAGTTTGTAGTGCGGCGGAGAGATGAGAAGTTGCGCGAGGGCGAGGTCCGTCGCAGGCTGCGGTGCCCATCCCTCAGGCAATATGATTCAGGCGACTTCAGGCCAGCCCGTGGAGCCGCAGCCAGTGTATCGCTGGCTGTTGTGGTGTGGCGTCGTGGCGCTGGGGCTTGTGCAGGCGTTTGTCTCGTTTCGTGGTTTGGACAGCGCGGCCGGCATGGAGCAGGCGCAGGCGGCACGGGAGGTGGCCAGGGGAAACCTGACGGGTACGAAGGTGATATATCCGATGATGCTCAAGCAAGCAGGTGGAGAACAGAAGCCTGTTTCCGCCGCTTTGTCCGGGGATGCGGCACAGCCGCCGCTGCCGATTTACGTTCTGGCTCCGCTGATGAAGCTCACGGAGTCGTGGTGGGGCTTTGATGCCTCTCGCCGGGTGTATGTGATGGATCGTGCGGTGGCCTGTCTGGGTGTGTTTTGGTTCGTCATGGCGCTGGTACTGGTGCATGGCATGGCGCGGCGGCTTTTCGATGTGGTGGTGGCAAACTTCACGGTGCTGGTGCTGGCGCTGAGTATGCCATTCTGGGAGATGAGCACGGGCGGCAGTTCACGTGCGCTGCTGCTGTTTCTGGGATCCATTTATCTGCACCGCCTGCTGGAGGCGACGAGAAGGGCGCACGAAGATGAGGTGATGGGTGTGGGACTGCCACTGGTGCTGATGGCGACGGCCATGCTGATGAGCCTGACCCACTGGGTGGCTCCCTGGCTCGTGGCAGCGCTTGGCGTTGGTGCCTGGTTGATCATTCCTGCTGGTGGAAGGGTGGCACTTGGCACGCTGGCAGGACTCGCCGCCGGGCTGGTGCTCGTGGTGTTGAGGAACTTCCACTTGCTTGGCGAACCGCTGGGGATCTATAAAGCGCTTCTGCTGGGGTGCGTCACGCCGGAGGCTGCCGAGGTGCATTTGCGGGACTTCGGTGGTCTGACTCCTGCGGTTTATTTTTCGCAGCTCATCCAGAGGCTCAACGGCAATCTGAAGGATGTGTTAGCCCACTTCTACACGCTGTTCATGGGGGTGATCCCGGCGCTTGCGGGGTTCTTTTCGCTGCTGCATCGCTTTCGCAACCCGGTAGTGAACACGTTTCGGAATGTGGCTTTCGTGGGTTGGCTGGGCGTGCTGGCAGGGTCGGTGGTCTTTGGCGGTCAACGGGATGAAGTGGGGGACATGCAGATCCACATGGTGATGGTTCCCGTCTTTACCATGCTCGGTCTGGCGGTGCTGGCGGTGCTGTGGGCGAGGCTTCAGACGGATCGGCACACTGTGTGGCGGGAGCATGGTGTGGTGATACTGGTGGTCTGCATCTCTGGCTGGCCGATGGCGAGCGGGCTGTATCAAGGCATAGCGGCTGGAATGTTTTTCAAGGACCGGCTGGCGCACTGGCCACCATACATGCCGAACCGGACCGCTCTGCTCACGGCGATGGTGGAGCCTCGGGAAATCGTGGTGACGGATCAGCCCTGGGCCGTGGCGTGGTATGCGGACCGCACGGCGCTCTGGCTGCCGAGGAATCAGGCACAGTTTGAGTCCATCCAGAAGCTGGCGGCGGAGGAGGATCACCCAGTAGCCGGGTTTCTCATTTCGCCGGTGTCATCCATGAATGAGGGGCTTCACACGCAGATGTCTGGCGCTTACGGTGCGTGGGCAGAGATGATTTTCCGTGGTCCAGTGCTGGGCCTGGGTCTGGATATGGGTGATTTGCTGAAGGAGCGGCTGCCATTCAAGGCTGCCTTTCCGTTGACTTTTGTGGCCAGGCCAGACGGGAGATTGGCTCCGGCCATGGTTTTTTATGCGGACAGGGTGCGCTGGGACCAGTTGAAGTGAGCGCCACTTACTGCTTGCGAGGCGGCGCAAGGCCCCTCATCATCTCCGCCCGTCCGCCGTGGCGGTTCACAGACAGCCAATGAGCGAGAACACCCCCAGCACGCCCCAGAACCTATCCTTTGAAGACGCCATGGAACGTCTTGAGGAGATCGTGTCTGGCATGGAAGGAGACCGCGTGCCGCTGGAGGAGATGGTGGCCGCCTACGAGGAGGGTGCCATGCTACTGAAGGTGTGCCGCGCTCGCATTGAGGCCGCCCGTCAGCGTGTGGAGCTCATTACGGCCAGGCTGGATGAACCGGACGCCACCACGCTGACGCCCTTTGACCCGGCTGCCGCCGATGCCGCGCCGGAAGACGCCGCCCGCCCTGCCGCACGATCCACTACCGCTCGCCGCGCCAGCGCCGGCAGCAAGCCAGCTTCCAACGATGACGAAGACATCCGCCTCTTTTAGCCCAGACAGCATACCTGTGATCAATAGCCCCGCCGATCTCAAGGCGCTGCCTGTGGAGCAGCTGCCCGCGCTGGCTGAAAAAATCCGTCAAACGCTCATTCAAACGCTTAGCCAAACGGGTGGTCACTTGGGGCCCAACCTAGGCGTGGTGGAACTGACTATCGCCCTCCATCGAGTCTTCAACACTCCACAGGACAAGTTTGTCTGGGATGTCGCCCACCAGGCTTACGTTCACAAGATGCTCACTGGCCGATGGGACAAGATTCACACGATCCGTCAGTACGAAGGGCTGAATGGGTTTGCCCTGCGCACGGAGAGCGAGCACGACTGTTACGGGGCAGGGCATGCGGGTACGGCCTTGTCTGCGGCTTTGGGCTTTGCCGTCGGTCGGGATCTGGCGAAGAAGGACGAGCATGTTGTCTGTGTGGCTGGTGACGCCGCATTCACCTGCGGTCCCACTTTTGAGGCGATGAACAACATCGCCAGCCAGACCAAGCGGCTTATCACCGTGCTCAACGACAACGAGTGGTCCATCGACCGCAACGTGGGAGCCATAGCTAAGTATTTCAATACCATCGCCACGCACGATGCGTATGCGGACCTGCACCAGCGTGCGGCCACCTTCGTGGAGACGGTTCTAGGGAAGAGTGCACGTCGTTTGGCTGCCAAGGTGGAGGAAAGCGCCAAAAACCTCCTGCTCCCAGAGTCTGACGCGCGGCCTGCCTCGAGCGTGCTCTTTGAGGAGTTCGGCATCCGCTACTACGGCCCTATCGACGGCCATGATCTGCCGCTGCTCATCAAGACTTTTGAGTTCCTCAAGAAGCAGAACGAGCCGGTACTGCTTCACATCATCACGGAGAAGGGACGTGGCTACAAGCCTGCGCTGGACAACCCCGGCAAGTTCCACGGCCTGGGCAAATACAACATCGAAACGGGCGAGACCCCGGACAGCGCACTTCCCACCTACTCGCAGGTCTTTGCACGCACCGTGACGGACTTCGCCAAGGAAGATGAGAAGATCGTGGCCATCACCGCAGCCATGCCTGGCGGCACGGGGCTGAGTGTTTTCAAGAAGGAGCTTCCGGCCCGGTATTATGACGTGGGCATAGCCGAAGAACATGCCGCACTTTTTGCCTGCGGTCTGGCCTGCCAGGGGCTGAAGCCCTTTCTCACCATTTATTCCACCTTCATGCAGCGGGCCATCGACATGATCATCCATGACATGGCCATTCAGAATCTGCCCGTGCGCCTTTGCATGGACCGCGGCGGACTGAGCGGCGATGATGGTCCCACGCATCACGGCCTCTTTGACATCGCCTACCTGCGGGGCATCCCGGGCATGGTCCACATGCAGCCGAAGGATGAGGATGAGTTCGTCGATATGCTCTGGACCATGGCGCACTACGAGAAGGGACCCATCGCCATTCGTTATCCGCGTGGAAACGGCCCCGGCATCACGCCCAAGGACAAGCCGGTGCTGCTGGAGATTGGAAAAGGCGAGGTGCTGCATGAGGGTAAAGACGCCGCCTTCATCGCCATCGGCGACATCGTAGAACTGGCAAAGACGGCCCGGACTGCGCTCGAAGCTGAGGGCATCTCATCTGCCGTCATCAATGCGCGCTGGATCAAGCCGCTGGATGAAAAGCTCATTCTGGACGTGGCACAGCGTGTGAAAGTCATCTGCACACTGGAGGATCATGTGCTGCACAATGGCTTTGGCTGTGCCGTGATGGAGCTGCTCGCCACGCATGGCATTACCACACCGGTGGTGCGCATCGGCTGGCCAGACGAGTTCATCGAGCACGGCAGCGTCCCTGTGTTGAGGAAGAAGCACGGTCTCACTGCTGAGAACGCAGCGCGGCTGGTGAAGGAGCGACTGGCGGTGACTGCCTAAGGAGGCTGAGCTGAAGCGTCAGCCCTTTTCGGCGTTGGTCGGAAGCGCGCTGAGTCCTTGATGCACTGGCCTCAAGGCTTGGGCTGGGGTTCCTCCTCGGCTGGCTTCACCAGTGAGCGCAGTTCTTTGACCCAGTTTGCTGAAGAAGGGTGTGAAGGGTGGGCCTTGATGAGATTGAGCATTTCGGCAAGGCCGGTGACGGGGTTGCTGCTGTGGCGAACGATGTCCTGGGCGCGCTGCCAGCGCAGTGCCGGAAGGTCATTCTGCATCCAGAGCGCATACTCTCCCTCGAACATGCGAGCCTTGCGGAAAGCCCCTTCTGCATTCAGCGCGGTGTCCCAGATAGCCCCCAGTTCATCCGGATTTTCACGGCGGATGGGTGGGATGATGAGCCTTTGATAGTGAAGAAGAATGTCCCCTGGCGAGTTGGGCCAGTTTTCCTTTTGCAAGTAGGGTTCAAGCTGCAGGGCGCTGACCACTAGGCCCAGCTGGTTGCCACCGCCACCACCGCGCTGGAGGCTCTCGCCCGCACGGCCACGGAGCTTGGGAGCGCTGGCGATGAGGGTTTGATGAAAGGCCTGGAGCTTCGGCACCATGGTCGCTAGATCGGACGTCTGCCAAGCCTCAAGGCTGAGGGCCAGGTACTCCAGGCTCAGGCGAAGGGCTAGGGTGGCGTCCCCGTTTTTCTCCACGTCCTCCTTGTCCATGCCCTGCTGCCGCCGCTTTTGAGCCTCCTGCCGGCGCTGGGCGTCCTCTTTGGCCTGGCGGTCACCCTCCTTGCGCTGAACGTTCACAATCTCGTCGCATTCGGCGATGAAGCTGAGCGCTGCCGCGTCACTGCTGGCGGCGGAGCGGAGGCGCTGAATGATGGAGGAGAGAGAGGAACCGCGCTGGGACAGGATGGTCCTCTCCAGTTCCTCGAGCTGCTTGAGAACACTACTGATCTGCTCCGGCTTGAGCTGTCCCTGAATCTGGGAGGGTGACACCTGAGAAGGGGGCTCCTGAGCCTGAACAATCAGGCCGACGAAGAGAGTGAGCAGGCAAAACGTGCGCATGTTGAGTGGGTGGCTTGCTTTGGAATGAGGTGATGTGGAAAATACTCCCATGAGGGAGAACGCGATGGCAAGGCATTCCTTTGTTTTGCACGGCACGTTCTGCGAACATTTTAACCCCGGCGCTGTCTGAACTTGTTGCAACCCCCTCACCCCGTGGACAGTATCCGCCTTCAGTCTCTACGCCGCCCAGCGCCATGCAGCGCGGTTTCCACGCGGCTAGGTGCTGGTCTCCCACTTCCCATGTTTTACTTCCGACGTCTGGCCAGCCTGTACGCGCTGCTGCTGCTTGTGGCAGCGGGATCGGCCGTGGCACAGGTGACCAGCGGGGACCTGGACACTGCGTTTTCCAGTTCCGCCAATGCGGCGGTCAACGCCATCGCCGTCCAGCCTGATGGCAAGGTCATCATCGGCGGTGCGTTTACCAGCGTGGCCAATCAGGCAAGGGGACGGCTCGCGCGGCTGGGAACGAACGGCACCGTGGAGGCCGTGGCCACCTTTGCCAATCCGGAGCTAAATGGAACCGTGACGGGCATCGCGCTGTTGCCAGATGGGAAAATCATCGCCGTAGGCAAGTTCACCACGGCAGGCGGAGCCTCACACAACCGCATCGTGCGTCTCAACTCAAACGGCACCGTGGACGCCACCTTCACCGTATCCCTCGGCAGCGATGCTCATGCTGTCGTCTTTACTCCGCAGGAGAAAATCTGGGTAGGAGGAAACTTCGGCCTCGTTCGCATCGATGCCACATCCGGATTGGTGGACACTCCCGCAGGCGCAGACGCCGTCGCTGGTGCCGTGTATGCGCTGGCGGTGCAGAATGATGGCAAGATTTTGGTGGCGGGCAAGTTTGGACGGGTTGGTTCAGTGGCGCGCAGGAACATCGCCCGCATCGACGGTACGGACGGCAGGGTGGACACCACCTTCAAGGCGGACACTGACAACAGCCCCGATACGGATGGCTCCGGAACCAAATCCGTAGCCTCCAGCGCCTTCGCCCTCTGCGTGCAGCCAAATGGGAAAGTGCTGGTAGGTGGTTACTTCGTGAAAATCAACGGAGTCGCCCGTCAATACCTGGCCAGACTGAACAAAGACGGGTCCGTGGACACTGCCTTCAACCCCAAGCCGAACGGTGCCGTCTATGCCTTCGCGTTGGATGCAGCTGGAGACATGGTGGTGGGTGGTGAGTTTACCGCCATCGGTGGAATCAGCCGCCTCTGCATCGCCAAGCTCAATGCTTCAGGGCAAGTGACCAATGAGTTCCTGCGTGGCGGCGGGCAGATCAGCGGACAGACCTTCTCGAAGGTGGCCCCATGGGTGTTCTCGCTGGCGCAGGCGAATGACGGCAAAATCTATGCCGGCGGCTACTTCACACGCATGGGTGGTGGAGAGTGCCCCCGCATCGCCCGGCTTTTCAACGGCTCCAGCTTTGGTGTAGGCCTTCACGCGCTGCTGGATGAGGATCCCAATGCCGACCCGCAGGCAGACTCCGACACGCTGGACATCCGTTTCGTTCTCACCGGCGTGGCACCCAACATGGACATGCTGTTTGTCGAGGAGATCACCCAGACAGGAATGGATCCGGAGGTCAGGACGTCACTCGGCACCGCCACCCGCTTCGTGGAGGCAGGTGTGGCCGTGTGGAAGCTGCGGAAGACAGCCCAGAAACGCGCCGTGGGTGACAGCATCAAGATCGGACTCTCAGGCATCCAGTCTCAAAACGCGGGAGGCAGTTCCTTTTACTCCTACCAGGGCCAGGTGAACATCATCGCCACGCCGAAGATTGAGTTCACGCTGGTGGATTCCAGCACGGTGAATGAGATTGATGCCGTCAGTGATGGAAACACCCTGCCGGAGCCGGACACAGAAGTGAAAGTGAGCCTCACCGTCACAGGCACCATTCCCTTTCTCATCAGCATCCCCGTCGTTTTTGGCAGCAACAGCGGCAGTGAGGCGACCAAGGGCAGCGACTACACCACCAGCTTGGAGAACCTGATCCTCACCAGTGCCACCACGGCCGGCACCTACGATTTCACCATGTTCAGCCTGAAGGATGATGAACTGGTGGAAGGCAACGAAATCGTGACCATCAAGCTGGGAGATGCAGCAAGCACCAACTTCCTGCCACTGGGCACGAACAAACAGCACGTCGTCACTATTCCGGATGATGACTTTGCTCCGAACATCACCGTGCAGCCGAATGGCGGCCTCTTTTACGCAGGCAGTTCCACCACGCTGACCGTGGACTACACGACCCAGGGCACAGGCAGGGTGCAGTGGTACAAGAATAATGTCCCCATCTCCGGAGCCACATCCAAGACCCTTGCGCTGAACAATCTTCAGCTCGGCAGCGCTGGCACCTACTTCGCCAGGGTCAGCAATGACAAGCTCAGACCCCTGGGCGGAAGGGCATACACCGACACCGCAACTGAGGTGCTGGCAGTGCTGAGGCAGACTCCCGGTGTGCATGGCGTGGCCTCGGGCACGAACCTCACGCTCAATGCCGTGGCCGCTGGCACTGGGCTGGCTTATCAATGGTACAGTGGTGGTGGTGCCAACCTCATCAGCGGTGCCACCTCACCAAGTTACACCTTCACCGCTGCCAACGGCACCTACGTCTGCCGCGTCACGCTCGGTGCCACCACACTGCTGGCCGGTGAGCATCTCGTAGGGGTCATCAACGGGGCACCCGTCTTCCCCGCCATGGGAGCCTTTCAGCCGGGCCGGGTAGGTGTGGCTTTTGACCAAGTGATACCCATTGATCCAAACCTCGGCCTCACCCCTGCATTCACCTCTGCATCCGGCTTGCCACCCGGTCTGACTTACAATCCAAACACCATGCGTGTGACAGGCGTACCCACCAGGGCGGGCACCTTTCCCGTCTCCATGCTGGCACGCAATGCCCTGGGTACTGTGACCGCCACACGCGACATCTTGATCAACCCCATCCCCGTCACCGTGCTCGGCAGTTATTCGGTGCGCCTGGGCTTCGGTGCCCTGGCCGACGACATTGGAGGGAGGGTGGACTTCTCGCTGCTTTCCAACGGCACCATCACTGGAAACCATGTCATCAAGGGCAAGCGACGCCCCTTTACTGGAAGAGCTACCGGGAACGCCAGCGCGGTCTATACCGCCGCGATCCCGCTGAAGCCCTTTGAGGGAGATGCGGCTCCGAGTCTGCTGCTCAGCTTTGACGTGCCGGGTGCCAACTACGTGGACGCCATCCTCCAGCACAGCTCCGGCGGTTGGACTGGCTGGGGCTGGCGTCAGACCTGGTCAGGAGGTAGCGCTACCACACGGGCCGGACGACACCACTATGGCAGCAGCATCACCGCCGGTTTGCTCCCAGCGGGCAGTATAGCGGGCGTCTTCAACGTCTCCCGCACCGGAGTGGTGACGCTGAGTGGTCAACTCCCAGACGCCACCCCGCTCACCGGCACCGCAGTGCTTGGGCCTGCGGGTGAGGTACTCATCTACCGCCCGCTTTACAAAGCGCGTGGCGCTCTCTTGGGCGGTGATGTGCCGCCCACCATTTACCCCATTGGGGTTCCACCGGCACTCGACGGCGAGTTCTTCTGGAAAAAGCACGACACCACGGTGCTGACTCCACCCACGCGAGATTACGCCACAGGTTTCAACGGAGCCTTGTCCCTGACCGGCAGCAGCTACGCTGCCCCCGCCAGCGGTACCCGCGTGATGAACCTTTCCAGTGCCAGCCCGAACCTGCGCATCGAGATCACCGACGGTGGACTCGGTTCACCCATCAGTGTGGATGCTGCGGTGGATAGCGCGAACAAAGTGCAGGTCATCACCGCGCCGAACACCAATCAGGTGAGCTTGGTGCTGGAGCCAAAGAGTGGGCAGTTCCGCGGCAGCTTCATGGACGGCACGCGCAAAGTGGCATTCAGGGGCGTGTTCTGGAGCACCGCCACCTCCGGCAGCGGCATGGGGTGGTTCCTCAATGGCACCGGTGCACGGGAGTCTGGCCGCGTCACACTGACTCCGCTGCCGTAACAGGCGAACAAGGTTTCGCCCAACACCCACCGTAGCGGAGGTCGTGAGACCTCGCGGCCAAGAGAGTCCCGCCCACACTTCCCAGCACCTCGCCCAGCGGCTCAGGCCAGTACGGGTCTGATCACCTCGCCAAAGACGTCTGTGAGGCGGAAGTCGCGCCCTGCATAGCGGTAGGTGAGCGCCTCGTGGTCCAGCCCCATGAGATGCAGGATGGTGGCGTGCAGGTCGTGAACCGAAACGGGATGATCCTGAGCAGCGAACCCAAACTCATCCGTGCTGCCATGGACAGTACCGCCCTTGATGCCGCCGCCAGCCATCCACACGGTGAAGCCATAATGGTTGTGGTCACGCCCTAGTCTGGACTTGCCACCGGTAAGCTCAACGGTGGGTGTGCGGCCAAACTCTCCACCCCACAGCACCAGCGTGTCCTCCAACATACCTCGTTGCTTGAGATCGGACAGCAGGGCGGCGATGGGCTGGTCGATCTCGGCAGCAAGCTTGCGGTGGTTGGTCTCTATATTGTCGTGGTTGTCCCAGGGCTGACCTGCACCGTGCCAGAGCTGCACCATGCGTACCCCGCGTTCCAGGAGACGCCGCGCAATGAGAGTCTGCCTGCCATGCACGCCCGGCCCGTAGAGATCGCGGACATGCTGAGGCTCCTTTGAAAGATCAAAGGCGTCTGCGGCTTCCATCTGCATGCGATAGGCAAGTTCAAAGGATTCAATGCGCGCCTCGAGCCTTGCATCATTGCGCTCCGCCAGGTGGGCAGCGTTCAGACGGCGAAGCAGATCGAACTGACTACGCTGCACTCGGTTGTCAGCATGTGGACTGCGTATGTTCTCGATGAGACGGTCCACGCTTTCGTGTTTAGTGTCCACATAAGTGCCTTGGTAAGCACCCGGCAGGAAGGCGGATTGCCAGTTTTCTGCGCTCTTGATCGGCATGCCGCCGGGACACATGGCGATGAAGCCGGGCAGATTTTCATTCGCGCTGCCGAGTCCATAGGTGAGCCATGCGCCCATGCTGGGCCTGGCCTGAATGGAGTCCCCGCAGTTCATGAGCATGAGGGAGGGCTCATGGTTCGGCACCTGTGCGTGCATGGAGCGGATGACGGCTATGTCATCGATGTGCGCGGCGGTTTTGGCAAACAGCTCACTGACTTCAATGCCGCTCTGACCGTAGCGCTGGAACTTGAACGGTGAGGCAAATGCGGCCCCTGTCTTCCGCTCAGTCAGCCGGTGAGATGGCACAGGCTTGCCATCATAACGAGCAAGTGCGGGTTTGGGGTCGAAGGTGTCCACGTGGGAGGGACCGCCGTTGAGGAAAAAGTGGATGATGCGTTTGGCCCTCGGCGCAAAATGTGGCTTGGGGAGGGAGCTGGCTGCTTGCAGGTGAGAAAGACCTAGAAGCCCCAGCCCCATGCCGGAGCGGGAGAGGAAGTCGCGACGTGTGAGCGGCAGATTCATATTCCTTTAATCCACGAACATGAACTCATTGGTAAGCATGAGTACCTGCACGAGCTGCTCCCACGGGTTGAGCTGGGAGCCTGGCTGAGCCGAGAAGTCTCGCTCGCTGTCCCAAGCTGCGGCCTCGGCACCAGCCAACGCAGGCCCGGATGGCGCGATGCGTATGGACCAGAGGAACTGGTCACTGTTCAGCACCTCGTCAATGTCCACGACGAAGTCCAGGGTGTCACCTGCGAGGAAGGTGAGGCTGTCGAAGTTCAAGTCTGCGCTGCCCTGGTGCAACCTGCCAGCGTGCAGGCGACCTTGCCGACTGTGACTGATGAAGGAGCGGATGCCATCTCCCGCAGCAGGTTCGTGCAGGAGTGTGGATTTCACCGCGAAGGTGCCGCCTGTCGGCGCGACCCAGCGGCGCACCACGGCGTGTTGTCTGTCATTTCCTGGATGCCCGCCTGTGGCAGTGAGCTGCGCCCAACCAAGTGCTTGATTGGGCCAAGCTTCATCTCCCTGCCATGCAGCGCCGGTGAAGTGAGGCAGGGGCTTGAACTCCTTGATGCGGCCCGTGCTTTCATCCCATTCACCGTAGCCGTAATGCCAGGAGCTGGAGTGGTCTGCCTGCGCCAGGGCTGCGCTGGTGGCTTGATCTCGCAGCACAAACTGAAGGGCCAGTTTTCTCTCTTTGTGTGAGGGAGGGCGCTGAAAAAGTTCCTTGTAGATAAACTGGAGACGGTTCATGCCGGAGTCCACTTTCGCCTCTGGACGATTCAGCAGAGCCCTAGCCTGTTCCACAATGAAGGGATGGTTCATGCCAAAGAGGGCTTGCTGTGGAACGGTGGTCTCACTCCGCTGCGGGATGGAGAGATCAGGATTGGCGAAGTCAAATGTGCGCATGACGGCGGGCAGGTTCTCGCGGTCAATGAGCGTGTAGAGGGTGCGACGAAAGTGGGCGGGGGAGAAGAGCAGTTCTGGCTGGCCGCCAAGCCGCAAGTTCAGCTGCCCCGCAGCTGTCAGCCACGCATCACGCGCTTCTTCAAAAGTCAGCCGGTGAGGGGACATACGCCAGAGCAGGTGGTTGTCTGGATCCCGCTCCGCTCCCGTGCTGACTTGGCTCCTCTGCTGATAGGTTTGGGAAAGCATGATGAGACGGTGCATGGCCTTCATGCTCCAGCTGGAGTCAATGAAGCGCTGCGCCAGCCAGTCGAGCAGCTCGGGATGTGTGGGCGGGCTGCCCTGTTTGCCGAAGTCACTGGGCGTGCTCACCAGGCCGCGGCCGAAGTGGTGCTGCCACAGACGGTTTACCATGACCCTGGCGGTGAGTGGATTGCGAGCGTCGGCTATGGCCTCAGCGAGTTCAAGCCTGCCGCTGCCTTTGGTAAAGGGCTGCTGGGGACCGAAGGCACTGAGGAACTGCCGAGGAACGTGTTGGCCCTTGTTGAGCGGACTCCCCCGGATGAAAACCCGCGGTGCACTGGGCTGGGTACGATCCAACAGAACGGTGGCGTGAGCTGGTGCTGACGGGTTCTTCAAAAGGAACCGGTCCACTTCTCCCTGCGCCTTCCAGAGTTCAGTGGTGACGGCGGTAGGGAAATACATCTCGATGTTTGCGATGTGCTCATCCGGCACGAAGGCGGGTGAGTCTGGCTGGCGCATCATCGCATCCGTGATCTGGACGCCGGGGTTTTTCTCCAGCCAGGCTTTCCAACGGTGTACGATGAAGGGGTTGAGATCCTTTTCATCCAGCAGCTGGCTGAAGACTTCCTCCGGATAGTCCTCCAGGTGGTTTTGCGCGGCGAGGTAGTCACTGAGCCGCGCCCGATTGCGAGCCATCTGCTCCTCACGGCGCTTGGTCATCAGTTCGCGGTTCCTCCTTTGCAGCTGGAGAAGTTCCTCACTCGGAGCCTGGTCGCCGAGCGGTACAAGCGCCTCGGCGCAGCTCTGGAAGACACCGTAGAGCGCATAGTAGTCTGCGGTCGGTATGGGATCGAACTTGTGGTCGTGACAGCGCGAGCAGGAAACCGTAAGGCCCAGCGCACCGCGAGTGAGAACGTCGATGCGGTCATCAATGATGTCATGCGTGACCCCGAGAAAGCGCCGACCTAAGGTGAGGAATCCCATGGCTGCGAGGTCCGGAGACTTGGGCGGCACGAGCTGGTCTGCTGCGATTTGAAGTTTCAGAAAGCGATCGTAAGGCATGTCCTCATTCAGCGCGCGTACGACCCAGTCCCGGTACGGCGCGGCGTGGACCCATTTTTTTTCCTCACGGGCATAGACGTAGCCCTTGGTGTCGGAGTAGCGTGCTACATCGAGCCAGTGTCGTGCCCAGTGCTCACCGTGGTGGGGAGAGGAAAGAAGGCGGTCGATGAGGGCCGCATAGGCCTGAGGTGAGTCGTCCCGCTCAAAGGCCGCCACCTCCTCGGCAGTGGGCGGCAGGCCCGTGAGATCAAAGGTGGCGCGTCGAATGAGCGTGCGAGCATCTGCGCGTGGAGAGGGAGAGAGCTTTTCCCGCCTGAGCCTGTGGTGGATGTAGGCATCAATGCTCTGCTCCTGCCCCGGTTTGAGCGGCTGAAACGCCCAATGCGTCTCCGCCAGCGCACACGCTGAACCAAAGACGACGCTCAACCGGACGACGAGACGAAGCATGAAGCCCATTACGCCCAAAGTGACGGCGTTACTTCAAGTAGGGGTCACAAATCAGGCTGTGAGGGCGTGATGGCCTTTTTTCACAGCTTCGGAGACGGTGCGGGCCAGGGTGTCCATGGAGTAGGGTTTCTGGATGACGGCTATGCTGCCGCTGGCGTCTCCGGTGGATCTGCGGAGTTCCTCAGGCTCTACGACGAAGCCACTGCACACAATGACGGGGGTGTCGATGCCCATGGCGCGGATGCGCTTGTAGGTATCTCGTCCGGAGAGTCGTGGCATGTGGACATCCAGCAAGATGGCGTCCAGCGGGTGGGTGAGCTTGGCCAGGATGTCGAGAGCCGCTTCGCCGTCCCGGGCCTCCAGGACCCTGTATCCGAGATACTTCAGCATGCTCACGGCGATGGAGCGCACGGCGTCCTCGTCATCGACGACGAGGATGACTCCCTCTGCACTCCCCGGTCGCGGAATGGGCGAGGTCTGGGGTTTGTCCTGCTCTTCTTTGCTGATGGGCTTGGTGGGCTTCTCCTGAAGGGCTCGGGAGTGCAGGCGCTTTTGGCTGGCGCGCGGTAGGAAGACGCGGAACTCGGTACCTTTGCCCAGCTCGCTTTCGAACTCCATCCAGCCGCCTGCCTCGGTGACGATGGCGTCTGAGGTGGCCAGACCGAGGCCTGTGCCTTTGCCGGGGTCCTTGGTGGTGAAGAAGGGCTCAAAAAGGTGCTCCCGTACGTCCTCCGGTATGCCGGCTCCGTCGTCCTTCACGTGCAGGACGATGTATTCCCCCGGGGCAGGCGCACCCGCATGGGGGCTGCCGTTTTCTGGTGCGCTGCGGATGTGGTGGCTGGTGGAGATGTGGATGGTGCCGCCTTTGCCCGCCAGTGCGTCGCGTGCGTTGAGGCAGAGATTGAGGAGGACCTGCTCCAGCTGCACGTGGGGAAGATCTGCTTTCCAAGTTTCATCCGTCTCGGCGCAGACGAGATTGATGCTCGGATCCAGGCTGGCGCGGAGGAGATTCTTGAGCTCGGCCAGAAGCACTTTGACATCGGTGGAAGCGGCTGCGGTTTTGCCGCGGGAGTAACCGAGGATTTGCCCCACGAGGTCTGCGGCGCGCGCGGAGGCTTTGGATGCGTTTTCGAGATACTCGTGACGTTGTTTGGCATCTACATCCTCCAGCATAGCGAGGGCCAGGCTGCCGCGGATGGCGGTGAGGAGGTTGTTGAAATCATGGGCTATGCCGCCAGCAAGCTGGCCCATGGACTCCATTTTTTGAGAGTCCTGCAGGCGTTGATGCACCTGGCGTTCGTCGGTGACATCACGGAAAAGCCAGACGCGACCGAGGTTCTCGCCATGGTCCCCGCGGACACCGAAGGTGCGAACGGTGATGGCCCGGGGGGATGCGCCTGCCATGACCCATTCTCCCTCCATGGGGGTGGGCGGGCCGCTTTGCCATGCGGTCCACTCGGTAGCCAGCGCTTCGGCGCCGGTGAACTTTTTGGCTGCTTCCTGAAGCCAGGCGGTAGCATCTGCTCCTGGTTTGCGATGCGCCTCGCTCAGCTGGAAGAGGTCGATACAGCGTTGATTGATCAGCGCCACGTGACCGTCTCCGTGCATGAAGACGACACCTTCAGGAATGGAATCTACGAGGCCGTGAAGTACTTCGAGGGAGCGGAGGGCTGCTTTTTCCGCAGCCTGGGCCTGGGCGTGATGGCGTGCGCAGTTGCTTTCCAACTCGGCGTTGCGTGCGCGGGTGTCGCGAAGGAGTTTTTTGAGTTCCTCCCGCACTTCCCAGTACTCAGGCGGCACCCACTTGCGCAGCAGGTCGCCTTTTTCCGGATGCACGAGGCCGCGGAAGGCGGAGATGCCCTGTTTCAGGGGACGTGACACACGGCCAGACAGAGCCAGTGCCAGCACGACGGTGGCCATGGCCAGAGCACCATACCAGAACCATGGTAGCAGACCGCCGGGGAGGTACCGTAAGACGAGGGCAAAGGCGGTGAGTGGCCCCAGGCCTAGGAACAACATCTGAAGGAGGATTCTGCTTCGGAGGGCGTTCATGGTGTGGTTGCGTGCGCCGTGGTGGAGATGGAAGCAGGCGGCGGCATGACTTCGAGTTCAGCGGGCTTGAACCTGAGGTCGAGGTGACCGGCGTGGATGCCTAGGGAAGTGGCAAGCGCGGCTGGGTCGCGCGCTCCTGGGGAAAGGGTGCCTATCACGAGACTGCGGCCCCAGCCGCGCTCGTAGCGCACGATTTGAATGCCTGGCTCTCGCTGGAGAAGTTCCACGTATTTCTGCCAGCGGTACTCGCTCACGCCGATCCAGGTGAGAAACCCAATGACGAGTCCTGCGGCCACGAGCACGGCTGCCGCAGCTCGGCGGGCGGACCAGGCGTTGGTGAAGGGGCCTTTGGTGCTCAGTCCGCTACGGAGTTTCAGCGGCAGCACACGCATTCGCTCCTGGGCATTGAGCACGGTCTCTTCCAGCAGATCATCGAGCTCCAGGCACAGTGCCTGGAAGTAGCGCTTCACCTCTGGCTGGAGCTGGCCTATGACCCGCGCAGAGAGCCGACAGCGAGCGCCAATGAACACGCTAAATGCTCCCTCTTCTGGTTCGGCCTCGTGGAAGTCTGCCTCGGTGCCATGAAGCCGTGTGGGGGCTACTCCGGGCAGGGTGACTGCGGCTAGAACACGCTGCCCGGCGCTGTCATGCAGCACGATCTCCACCACCTCACAGGCTTTCACCCGGGCGTCGATGTAGTCCGAGATGGATTCTCCCTCCCACAGTGCTTCGACCGTCCAGCGCCACACCTTTGCATGGCTGAGGCCAGAGAGAAATCTGCCCAAGCCCCGCCACTTCTTCTCCAGGGAGCGCTCAGTCTGCAACTGAAGGGTCTCCGGCATGAGGGGAGCCACCGCTTTGGCCAGAGAACGGGTGTCGGGCCGCAGTGCGCGCGTAAGGTCAGGTCTGCGTGCCAGATCGGCGATGAGTGTTTCCAGCAAGGCAGGCTGGGGAGCTGGGGCGGCAGGTGCAGGAGCTGCGTGTTCTTCTCCAAGCTCGGCTTCAAGGATACGAGCGCGGTGCTTGATGCTGCGGCGTTGTTCCGCCTGCTGCTTGCCCAGTGCTACTGTGAGCGGTCCAGGCCTGCGCGTCGCTGGGTCACCCGCAGCCAGAGGACGGCTGGGCGTGGAGCTAGGTACTGGGTTGACCGACGGGAGGGGCATGAACGGGAGGTGGGAAAGAGTGCCGGCCCGGAGGTCAAGGCGTCTGGTGCGCGCCTGACATGGTTCCCGGCGGCGCTACGTTACCGGGGGGCGCGTGTCGCAAGTTCATCTGCGCCTCGATCATCTCCTGCACGGCGCGCTGGAGGGCGCTGGCCACTCTGGCATTGATCATTTCGTCAAGCCGCATCTGCATGTGGCGCATGGTCTGGTCAAAGGTCTGCGCTTGCTGCTCCACGCGGTCCACCAGACTGCGCGTGAGGGAGGTTGTGACCTCTCGCACCCGGGCGTCTGCAACGCCCAGCTTGTCATTCAAGGCGGAGATGCTCATGACGGCGCTGAAGACATCTCGCTTGATGTCCTCAAGCTCCTGGTGCGTCTCCTGCCGCAGTGCCACCAGGTCACGCTGCATGGCCACGCCCAGTTCCTCAATGCGGTCCAGGGCTGCCTTTTTCGTCCGCGCAAGCGCGGCCTCTTGAGACTCTCGTAGCTCCTTTAGCTGTGCCTGAGTGTCTTCGTAATATTTCCCGAAGAGTTGCTGCCGCAGGTTGTCGAGTCCAGGGTTGGCACCGCCACCTGTCATCAACTGGTCAAATGAGATGCTGCTTCCGGCGGTGGGGACAGGCTGGGCTGCTCGCTGGATGGAGGAGAGGGCGAAGGGAGAGGAGTCGCTGGCTGGCTCGGGTGCCTGCGGTCTGGTCACTGGCGCAAGCGGTGCGGACTGCGCTTGTGGCATGAGCGCGGCGGAGGACCCTTGGGGCATGCCCGGCATCAGTGTGGTAGCGCCGCCGGTGGGTGCCATGGGGCGTGTCGGCTTCATGGAACCCAGCAGCTTCAGCAAGCCTGATGTCACGCTCGCACGCTGAGCGTTGGGCACTGATGGACCGGGAGCCGAAGGCATCGCTTGGAAGGGATTGGCGACGGTGATGGGCATAAGAGGCGATTTATTCCTTCATTATAACAATAATAATCACAATATCCATCATTATTTTTAACAAGTGCGAAGTTTCTTTCAGGTTGAGACGCTCCATCGGGCTGCATCTCCTGTTTCGCCGCAGTTGCGCGAGTGTCGAACTCCGGCGAGTCTCCGCGCCCCATACCCCGCAAACTCAGTGCTCCGAACCCTACTCAAGTCCAAGCTCCACCGCGCCTTGGTCACAGACGCGAACATCGACTATGAAGGCAGCATTTCCATTCCGCTTGATTTGATGCAGCGTGCCGATCTGTGGGAGGGTGAAAAAGTGCTCGTGACCTCCATCACCAGCGGCGCACGCCTAGAGACCTACGTCATCCCTGGCGCGGCTGGCAGCGGCCAGATCGTGGTCAACGGAGCGGCAGCGCATCTCATCGGCACGGGCCATCGTGTTACCATCATGGCCTTCGGACTCTCGGACCAGCCCATTACACCCAACCGGCTGCTATTGAACGGTCGCAATGAAGTGGTCTCCACGGCGGCGAAATGAGGGCTCGCCTCGCTGTGGAGAGGCGGGCGGATGAAGTGCAGAAAAATCGACTGCGCAACTGGCCGGGCCTGTGCTACTGACAGGCCACCATGCCCAAAAAGACCATCCAGGACATCGAACTGAACGGGAAACGCGTGCTCGTGCGCGTGGACTTTAACGTCCCCCTTGAGAAACAGAACGGCGGCATCGTCATCACTGATGACACTCGCATCAGGGAGACTCTGCCAACGCTGAAGTACCTTATCCAAACCGGAGCCAAAGTCATCCTCTGCTCTCACCTTGGCCGCCCGAAAGGCCAGCGCAATCCGGATGAATCTCTGGCCCCTGTCGCACCCGCACTCAGCGCACTGCTCGGTGTGCCGGTGGATTTTTCCAGCGAATGCGTAGGACCCGAGGCGAAAGCGAAGGCGGATGCGCTCGCTCCCGGAGGAGTGCTGCTGCTGGAAAACACCCGCTTCCACGCCGGCGAGGAGAAGAACGATGACACGCTGGCCAAGGGGCTGGCTGAACTGGCGGACGTGTTTGTGAACGACGCCTTCGGCTCCGCACACCGTGCGCACTCCTCCACTGCGGGAGTGGCAGATCACATACCCGCTGTGTCCGGTCTGCTCATGCAAAAAGAGCTCAACTGGCTGCACGACGAGCTGGAGAACCCAGAGCGTCCCTTTGTCGTCATCCTGGGTGGAGCCAAGGTCAGCGACAAGATCAACGTCATCAACCGCCTGCTCGAAAAGGCAGACACAGTCATCATCGGCGGCGGCATGGCCTACACCTTCCGCAAAATCGTCCAGGGCATCAGCATCGGTCGCAGTCTCTACAAGCCGGAGTGGGAGCCCATCGCCCAGGCAGCCATCGACAAAGCCAAGGAACGCGGAGTCAAACTACTCATTCCCGTGGATGCCATGATTACCGATTCCTTTGACTTCGATGCCAAAAAGATCGGCACCTCTCGCTACACCACGCCGGGCGAGAGCATCCCAGAGGGATGGGAAGGAGTGGACATCGGCCCCGAGTCCGTGAAGCTCTTCGCTGAAGAAATCGCCAAAGCGAAGACCGTCATCTGGAACGGCCCCATGGGCGTGTTTGAAATCAAAGAGTGCGCCAAAGGCACCTTCGACATCGCTAAAGTCATCGCTGAAAACCAGTCTGCCAAGACGATCATTGGCGGTGGCGACAGCGTGAAGGCGGTGAAGAAAGCTGGGGTGGCGGACAAGGTCACCTTCATCTCCACCGGTGGAGGGGCGTCGCTGGAACTGCTCGAAGGCAAGCCTCTGCCGGGAGTGACCTGCCTGGAGGAGAAATAGGTTTGCACCCGTGGAGCCAACCTCTCAGTTACCGATAAGACACCGCTCAACCAACGATCAAACCCGCTTATGTCGTACCGAAAACCCATCATTGCCGCCAACTGGAAGATGCACATGACTCCGCAGGAGACGGATGATTTCCTGCGCCCTTTCGCTCGCCTTGTGCCAGAGAAGTGCCCCATTCAAATCGTCATCTCGCCGCCGTTCGTGAGCCTTACCAAGGCCGCAGAGGTGCTCCAGACCGTGCGTGAAGTGAATGTGGAGCTGGCCGCGCAAAACATGAGTCAGCATCCCAGCGGAGCCTACACCGGTGAGATCAGTGCCCGCATGTTAAAAGAGTGCGGTGCCAAGCATGTCATCCTGGGCCACAGTGAGCGCCGCTCCCTGTATGGAGAGAGCAGCCAGATCGTGAATGCCAAGGTGCTCGCTGCACTCGAGGCAAGACTGCACCCTATCCTGTGCATCGGCGAGACACTTGAGGAACGGGACGGCGGCCAGATCGAAGCCGTGCTGGAGTCCCAGCTTCGGGAGTCGCTCGCGGAGGTCGGCGCGCGCCGGGTGCTGGATTGTGTCATTGCCTACGAACCCGTCTGGGCTATCGGCACCGGACGCACCGCCTCACCGCAGCAGGCGCAGGACGCCCATGCCTTCACCCGCAAGGTGCTCACGGATCTCTATGGCGAAGACACCGCACAGAAAATACGCATCCAGTACGGCGGCAGCGTGAAGCCCAACAACATGGCTGAACTCATCGCCCAGCCAGATGTGGATGGAGCCCTTGTAGGCGGAGCCTCACTGGAGCCGGGAAGCTTCTGGGAAATCTGCCGCGCCGCCATCGACTACGCGAACGCCCACGCAGCCTGATCGGCAGCGAATCGTCTTATCGGAGCAGGAGCGGGAGCCGACATGGCTCTCGCTCTTGTTTTCAGGTGCATCACCAGAGGCCAAGCTTCTGCAACTGCCGCGTTGCAGCCCCAGCCCAGTCCTTGTTTGCCGCAGGGCTTGCGGGGCTTGGGTGCAGGATGCGCCCCACCTTAAGTTTGGGAAAGGCGGCCACTTGTTTCAGCGCCTGTGCCTCGGCAAAGCCACCCACGCCGATGACCCACTCCGGCTGAAGCGTCGAAATGACTTCATGCAGATGTTTGTCACACGCGGACTCGATGGCAGCTGATTCTTCCGCGGGCAGCTTGTCTGGAGTGCGGTTTCTCCCGCTGGCCTCCATGAAGACGAGGGGGCAATAGTTGGCCACGAAGTGCTCTTTGAAGAATGCCTTTGAAGTACCGAAGCGCTTTGCGAAGAGACCCCAGAGCCGTCGTCCGCTCACTTCTGACTGCGTGCATTCGAATCCCAGGATGGGCCGCTTTGGGTGCTCGTTCACCGGTTTGTCCACTGGAGCGTGAATGCCCATCCAGTC
Source organism: uncultured Verrucomicrobiaceae bacterium (assembly GCA_964538625.1). Lineage (GTDB taxonomy): Bacteria > Verrucomicrobiota > Verrucomicrobiia > Verrucomicrobiales > Verrucomicrobiaceae > JAEUHM01. The sequence continues at coordinate 46,012 of CAZIGH010000006.1, read as the reverse complement.
ACGCACGGCCGGGATTTCGCCGAATGGCACTCCGGTTTGCGCCATGCCCCAGGGGCCGGGATTCATGCCCAGAAAGACGATGCGTTTTCGCCCGGTACCAAAACGCTTGAGGTAGAGCTCGTGAGCGGGCCAGGCGTAAGTGAGAGGATCATAGACATGCGTGACAGGTTCGGAAAAGTGCAGCTGGTGCAGTGAACGGCTCAAGGTTTGGGCGGCTTCGATGAGGGCGGCGGACATGGGATATGAGATCAGCGTTTGGATGGCACATTCCGGGTGATCCAGCGCTCCAGGTCTTCCACCACCTCGTCTCGTTGCACATCATGCAGGAGCAGGTGGTAGGAGCGCGTGTACCAGAGGAGGCGTTTTTTCCGGGAACCGAGGTCATGAAAAAGCCCCTGCACCTGCTCTGGAGAAGCCACGATGTCATGCGGTGAAGCGAGCATAAGCACCGGCATCTCAAGGCGTCGGGCAGCGCGTGAGTTCGAGTCCATGAGGTTTCCGATTTCTCGCAGCAATCTCAATGTGAAGGCTGAGACATGATGCGGCGTCACCTTCATCTGGTCTCCGTGGGTGGAGCCGCTGGTGACGCGGAGCTTGCCCTCATCCACGCCCGCCAGATCACCGAGCGTGACTTTCACTCGCGGCAGAAGGCGGGAGGACGTCTTGATGAGAAAACGTTCCAGTTCTCCCGGTTCGATACGTAGGCCAGCCGCCGGAGCGGCAAGTACCAGAGCATCTGGAGCGGCCTGGGAGCGTTTCCTGTCTGCGGTGTGCAGGGCGATGAGCGAGCCGAGGCTCTCACCATACCAAATGATGGGCGAGTGTGGATGCCGTGCCTTAACGAGTTGATGAAACTGCGCCAAATCACGAAGCCACTGCCGGGCTTCCATGATGTCTCCTCGCTTGCTCGTATCTGGATCATGACCCTGGCCGCGCAGTTCATAACCATATACTGCGTAACCTGCCTTTGGCAGACGCTCTCCCAGAAGCCAGAAGTCTGACGCGGCTCCGCTGAGTCCATGGATGGTGATGACTACACCGCGCAGTGGCTGCTCCGAGGTCGGGAGCCAGCAGCGCCACGGCATCTCCTTGCCGTCGAAACTGATCCAGCGCCCGTCAGGCCGCAGATCAGGACGGGCACGCTTGACCATGCTGGCGCAACCGGTGAGTAGCATCGCCGCGCCTAGCAGCATCAGCCAGAGGAGATTATTCATGATGGACAGTGGCAATAGCCTCCTCCACGAAACGGCACTGCACCGCCACGCGATGCTCAAGAGCCAACTCGGATGGCGTTTCAAAGGTAAGAGTGACCGGGCATCCGAGCTGCCGCAGCACGATCGCCTCCGGACCCTTGACATGCTTTGGGATGCGCTCCCTGCGGAGGATGCCACGGTGTGCCGCGTTGCCATCGATCACACGGCGCGGATCTCTTTTCATCACGGCACCACAGGCGCGCAAGAGCTTTTCGCTCAGGGCTGCCCTGCGTCCGGACAGCTCATACACGTAGCAGCCCAGTGCATCATAGTCCTCATGCAGACACGCGGCGAGCGAGAGCTTCCGGGAGCGGATCCACGCCTGCCAAGTGCGCATCATCTGGCAAGAAACGTCGTCAAATGTGCGGTTGAGATCCACACCACGCGCATCGGCTCGGGTGTTGGCTATGAAGCCCTCTGGGTTGAAACATGGTACGAGGAGGAAGGCACCTTTGCGCAGGTGGCCAATGTGATCTTCTGCCCACCGCAGCAGCGCCCAAGCGCCAGCGGGTTCGTCTCCGTGGACACCGGCTGAGAGATAGACCGCCTTCTCACCAGCGGCAGCCGCAGCCGTCTCCAGTCCCCAAATGGGAAGCTCCCCGGCTTCTCCCAGAGGCACGCCGGCCAGCCGCGCCTTTCGCGCCACTTTCTCCCACCGGCTCATCAGCAGGCCGAAGTCATGAGCGGAGTGTCTCAGACGGGGCGGCGGGGCGGGGTCGGTCATGGTTGGCGAAGTCGAAGTGTAGGAAGCGCATAACCCTCGGTCAACCCTCGCGCAAAAAGCATCACCCGGAACGCCGCTCCCATGAAGCCGGGGTAAGTGAGCATGTGGAACTGTCTAAGAAGTGACGCTCGCTCGTCATTGGATAGTTCAAATTCGATTCGGGTCAGACAGGGGATGCCCAGCTTGGTCAGAAAGCGCTCCTGAGGCATGTCTGTGAGCTGATGGAACCGACCACGCTCCAGCACCTCGGCCAGCAGCGTGCAGTTGATGTGGGCCGTCAGATCACACTCACCCAGTTCCTCCAGCACCTCTCCATCCACCGTGTGCTTTGAGTAACGGCGCAGGGTGCCGTCCGACCTGGAGAAGTCGTAGTAGTCCACCACCTCATAACCGTAGTCCGCTATCATCACCGCTCCCTCCCATGCTGATCCGGCGAGCGCTTCGGCCCACTGGGCCATGGCTCCATGCGTCTCGGTGGTGTAGCCTGGGGTTGCGTAGTCTGGGAGCCATTCCCGCTCTGGGCCCTCGAGCGCACGGCTCGTCCAGCGGAAGGCTTCACCGTCCACATCCACCAGCAGTTCTTCCCATCCGTTCGATGTCCAGCGCACCCGATTCACCGGAAAGGCGTCCAGCAGCTCGTTGCAGACAAACAACCCGAAGCCGGCAAGCTCACTGACCTCATTCAGCCACTCGATGCGGTCGCCCATTAGCGGAAGGAGTTTTTCCGCCTGGGCGGCGCGGTAGATCGCCTGAGGCTCCACGATCCGCCAGGTCACCACTTCGCCCAGCGGCCCGTCTTGCAGTGCCTGCCACATGTCAGCCGCCAGTTGGCCATCGTGAGCCGCTTGTTCTGCGATGGTGAACTGTGCAGGTCTGCCCGCGTGCTCCCACACCCCCTCTGCCAGTTCCGCCAGCAGCCGACCGTATAGCGGCCCCACGGACACTGAGGTGTAAAAGTCTCCCTTCCGTCCCACGGGCCGCACTGCCCGGCCATAGTAGCCGAGGCCCGGTTCATAGAGCGCGCCTGCCATCACTTCTCGCCATGGCAGCGGACCCTCTACCGCGATTCGCCGTCGCAGGTGTTCCACAAACGATTTCACGGGGGCAGAATCCCCGGTAGCCAAATCCTTCATATTGGTTAATGTCTCGTCCCCCTCATTCGCGACATCATGCTCGAAAATGAATCTTTTGGCGAGAGCAACTGGCGTGGACCAAGGCGTAGAAAGCCCCCTTTCTACAAGCGCCTCTGGTTCAAGGGTCTCTTCGTGCTCCTTTTGCTCGGCGTTGCGTCCTGCTTTTTCATCTGGGCCATCGTGCTCGAGCCGCTGAAGGAGAAAGCGGAGACCTTTGACCTTGAGGAAATCAAGACACTGGAAGTCGCCTCCATTATCTACGACCGGCATGGCGGTGAGCTTAGTCGCATTGCATTGACCAATCGCACACCTGTGCCGCTGAGCGAGGTGCCGAAGCACTTCCAGGAGGCGCTCATTGCGCAAGAAGACTCCCGTTTTTACGAGCACCACGGAGTGGACTTCATCGGTGTGTTCCGTGCCGTGTATCTTGCCCTGAGACTGGGAGAGGTCACCCAGGGAGCATCCACCATCACCCAGCAGCTCTCCCGACAGGCCTTTAATCTCCTGGAGCGCAGCTACAAGCGCAAGATCCTGGAGATGTATCTGGCCCAGCGGGTGGAGCGCTACTACACCAAGCCGGAGATCCTGGAGCTGTATCTGAACCGCATCTTTTTCGGCTCCGGGAACGGGCAGAACTTCTATGGTGTGCAAGCCGCAGCGCAGGGGTACTTTGGCAAAGATGTCAAAGACCTCACGCTGGAAGAGTCCGCCACCATCGTGGGGCTCATCAAGGCCCCCAACCGCCTCTCACCCATTCGCAACCCCAAGGACTCCATCGTCTCCCGAAATCACGTGCTGGACCGCATGGTGGAGGAGCGATTCATCACCCGGGAGGTGGCCACCGCCGCGCAGACCAAGCCCATGATCGTCTCCGCGCCCACTGCCAACAGGCAGCTCAGCTACTTCTATGACGAAGTACGCCGCATGGTCATAGCTGAAGTGGGAGAAGAGCGCGCCGCCACCGGAGGTTTCCGCATTTTCACCACCATCGACCCCAAGCTGCAAAAGGCCTCTGAGGAAGCGGTGCAGCGCCGTCTTACAGAGGTCGAGGGCCGCCCCGGTTATACACACCAAACCTATGCCCAGTACCATGCGCTGCTGGATGATTGGAAGAAGCGCATCAAGGAGGGCAGCATCGCTCCCAACACACCGCGCCCCAAGCCAGAGTATCTTCAGGGTGCAGCGCTCACCATTGACAACGAAACCGGGGCCATCTTGGCAGTGGTGGGCGGGCGTGACTTCGTGGACTCCCAGTATAACCGGGCTCTGAGCACCAGTGCCCTGCGTTCTACTGGCACCGCGTTCCTGCCCGTCTTCTACGCCACTGCCTTCAACAGAACGGATGTGTATCCCGGCACGCAGGTGAAAGACACGTACATGGACAATCGCTTCGTCATGGTGGGAGCCATCGAGGGACTCGCAGGCGAGTGGGGTGAGGAGAAAGAGGAGGCCACCATCTTCAAGGGCCGCATCACAGCCCGGGAGGCGCTTTCGCGCTCACGCATCGCGGCCACTGTCTATCTCGGGCGCGACCTTTTTGGCAACGGCCAGACGGACAAGGTGGACATGCCCATCAACTTCAAGCCACTTCAGGAAATGAGCCAGGCGCTCGGTATCGCCGCCCCGGTAGAGGAGCTGCCAGCCTCCTTTGTAGGCAAGTCCGGAGCCCGCCTCTACGAGATGGTCACTGCCTACTCCACCTTTGCCAACCAAGGGCGCAGACCGCAAAAGCTCCACCTGGTGAATCGCATCACCGACTTCAACGACGCTCCCATTTACCAGATCACGGATGAAGATACGGTGCTGAAGGAGGCCATTGATCCCGTTACGGCCTGGCAGACGCACTCATGCCTCGTGGACAGCCTAGAGTCGGGCACCGGATCCGCTGCCCGTGCCGAGTTCGGACTGGGCAGCTTCCCTGCCGCTGGCAAGACGGGCACGCACTACGGATTCAAGGACCTCTGGCACATCGGCTACACCAGCGCCGTGACCTGTGGCGTGTGGGTGGGTTTTGACACTGCCAAAGAAATCTACGTCAAAGCCTACTCCAGCCGCATCGCCCTGCCTATCTGGTGCGATGTGATGAACGCCACAGTGAAGGACTACGAGCCTGAGCCTTTCCCCCAGCCGCAAGGACTGCAACGGGTGGAGATCTGCAAACGCTCCGCCGCACGGGCCACGGACTTCTGTTTTGACAAAGACAAGGATCCCAAGACAGGCCTAGAGCGCGCCACCCGGGCCACTTACTTTGAGTGGGCGCGGCCTGAAATGCTGCTAGACAATAACTTCTGCACCCAGCACACCGGTGAAGGGCTGGCGCTCGATATCCAAGCCTTCCAGCCCAACTTCGGCGGACCTACCACCGCAGATGGTATGCCTGCCAACATGGCCCCGCTGGACCCGAAATACTCCCATATCACTCCGGTGCGCATGGAGAGCCTCACGGTCCTGGGAGCTGATCCGTTTGAGAGCGTCAAGCCCATCGTGGCCAACCCGGGGGACACAACACCGGACGGCACCACGATCAAGCGCGCGGGCGTCATTGAGGAAGGCGGTGAAGGCGGTTCGCTTCCTATCAAACTTCAGCCGCCCAAGGCGGTGAAGATTGAGTAGCTGCGGAAAGCCGCTGTCTCGGTTTGCGGGAGTCGTGCCAGAACCTTCAGGGCAGTTCGGCGCGCACTCGGTAGAACTGCTTACCTGATGTAGCAGGGGTAGAGAAGTGCATCTCCGCTCCTGTTCCGAAGTAAGCGGAGCTGGCTGCAGTCCATGACTCGGCGTCGTCGCACGACTCGATGTAGTACACCCGCCCAAGTGTGCTCTGCCACGTGACCGTGTGAGAAGCGTCCACCGCCAGTCGGGAGTGGAATCCGGCACCGGAGCCGGGCGGAATGCCAGCGATGAACTCCTGCATGGCGGTGAGGCCATTGCCATCTGGATCATCTGAGGCTGCTGCATGGTTGAGGGATGCGCCGCCGGAAGTCTCCCACCAGTCGGGAAGGCCGTCAGAGTCACTGTCCGTGATTTGAATGACCACCGTTTGCATGTCGCTGTTACTGGATGGGCCGAAGGCGATGATTTTCAGCGTGACGCTACGATCCACATGCAGTATGCCGCTGCCGAAGTAGCCCAAGCTCGTGGGGGTGGGAGTACTGCCGTCCGTGGTGAATGCGATTCGGGCCGTCGGGTCACTGGAGGACAGGTGCACGGTGACGGGCGTTCCTGAAGTGGTAGCGGATGGCGTGACGTAGAGGAGAGGGCCCGAGAGCACATGAAGGCTGACCGCAGCACGGGCAGATTCATCCTCGGCATCGCGAACCACGAACTCAAAGCTGGCGTAGGGGGCACCTGTTTCATCGTTGTTCGGCACATAGATCACCTGGCGTAGCGGACTGCTGACGCGTTTGGGCGTGGTGGTGATCGGTGCACCCGGGGTAGTGCCGTCAGATGTCTGGTAGAGCGTTCCCTTGTGGGGTAGAGAGACGATGTAACATGACAGTGCGTCATTTTCCGGATCACTTCCTCCGAGCGTGATCGTCTGGCTGTGATTCATCTCCATCGTGATCGTCTGGGGTAAAGCTACCGGGGTTTGGTTGGGTCCGTCGGTTACGGTCAAGGTTAAAGCTACCTGGTGTTCGGGGGTGTCAGGGTCATTGGTTCTGACCAGAAGGCTACCGTTATGGGTGCCGGGTTTCATTCCTTGCGCGTTGAACGTCGCGGTAACGCTGGCGCTTCCACCTGGAGGTAGGCTTCCGCTCGTGGAGGAGAGCGTGATCCAGGGCAGCGCATCGTCATAAAACTTCACCTCGTCCCACCAGGCATCGGTCTGCGTCATGTAGTTGTAGGCAAACGCGACGGCCATGCCAGAGGCGAGCGTGGGATTGCGAAACGGCACGGCACTCTGCACGAGGGAGCCGTTCACCCAGTAGTCAAAGGTGCGCGTGGTCCAGTTGAGCTCGCGGAACTCGATCTGGTACCATGCCCCTTCAGCGTAAGCCACAAGCTGGTTCCCGCCCACATCGTCATTGAGATAAAAGCGGCCGTTTGCATTGGCGAAGAACCAGATGAAATCCGCGAGCGCCAGAGAGAATCCGCTGCCAGTGAACATCCAATAGACATCCCCGAGTACCATGTAGCTGGTGGCGGAGTCACGTGGACCCGGTCTGACCCAGAAGGAAATGTAGCCCGGTTTGGGATGGTAGGAGAACCATTGTTCAAGCCCGGTGAGATGGCCGTGATCCGGCGTGGTGGGGCGAAGGTGAAAGCTCCTCATGCCCTCACCTGCTGTGTCGGACACGACTTCTCTAACGGCCTCGCTGTTTGCCGGCCACCACCTCCCCCAAAGGCCGTCTTCAAATCCATCTGACCATGGAATGGTGGCTACGGCATCTCGTGAGGCATCCAGGAAACGGGAGGCGCGGAACTCTGGCAAAAGCAGCCCCTCTGGCGGGTGGGTAAGAGCAGGGCTGACGCTGGCCGGTGCAGCGGCTGCAAGGTGCAAACCACCAGCTCCGTGGAGTGAAGACGGCGGGACTTGCTTGATTTCGTACGGCAGCGGAACGTCTCCGAGGTTGCTGATGGTAAGCACCTGGCTGCCGTTTTGCCCTTCCTGAAGGGTCATGGAAAGGGATCCCGGAGAGACTTGGGCGTCTGATGCACCGAGCACAAAGTTCGCCGTCTGCGGTGTGGTGCTGATGGTGACGGAAGTAGTTTGAGAGGGTACGAAGCCTGCCTTCGTGGCCCGCACTTGGTAAGTGCCGTTGGTCAGCGAGACGCTGTATTGTCCCGCCGCATCGGTGAGAAGTGAGTGCGTCTCAGGGCCGGAGATTTCGATGACCGCATCTTCCACCGGACTCCCGCCGGAGACGAGCGTTACGGTGCCGGAGAGTGAGGCCACGTTCCGAATCCGCAGCGTGAGCGGCTGGCTCCATGTCTGTGTGCCGGAGCTGAGCGTGATTACCATCGGCACGTCGCCAGGATTTTTTCCGGCTGCAATCTGCACCAGGTAGGGCGGTGCATTCTCTGCTGAGGCCTGAAAAGGCAGGTCGCCATAGAAGGCACTGTCTTGAATGATGTTCACTAGCGGGTCTGCGCTCTGAAGTGAGAGCACCCCGCTTACACTGACCGCTTCTTCCGCTCCGAGGTTCTTCACTGGTATTATCAGGCTCACCGTCTCGCCTGGGGAGGGAATGCCGTCGCTGTCATCCACGATCATCTGCTCCGTACGCAGCAACGGCGCGGTGGCGGGAATGAGCGCCTTGGCCAGGTTCAGCCGTCCGCCGGAGATGGACTTACCGTTCATGGAGGGCAAGGAATCCACCTGATGAATGAGCATGGTCTTGATGTCGGAGAAGCTGAGATTCGGATTCGCGGCCTTGAGCAGGGCCACAGCCCCGGTCACATGGGGTGCTGCCATGGAGGTGCCGCTCATGAACTGGTAGCCGCCATCTTTGCTCGCCGACCAGGTTTGAAAACCAGGCGCTCCCAGATGCACTGTCTGGCTGCCGTAGCAGGAGAACCAGGTCAGCGTGTCGGTGTAGTCCGTGGCCGCTACGGAGATGACGTTCGGCACGGGGAAGTTGCACGGGTAGTTGGGAATGATGTCATTGTTGGTGCCATCATTGCCTGCTGCGGCGATGAAGCCCACTCCTGCGGCATCGGCTTCCTCGATGACCGTTTGCATGGAGAGGGTGAAGTCAGAACCACCCCATGAGTTGTTCGTGGCAAAGGCACCGTTGTCCGTGGCGTAGGCGATGGCTTCGATGGCGTCTGAGTCCGTGCCGCTGCCTGTGACATCAAGAAACTTGAGAGCCATGAGGCGCACGCTGTGGCAGACTCCGGCAATGCCGATTCCGTTTCCGCCTACGGCACCGATGGTGCCTGCCACGTGTGAGCCGTGTCCGTGATCGTCATCTGGATTGTGGTTGCCTGCGGAGAAGTTCCAGCCATGCACGTCGTCCACGTAGCCGTTGCCATCATTGTCGATGCCGTCGGACTCCTTTCCGCCGCCAGACTCGCCCACATTGGTCCAGAGATTGCCCTGCAAGTCGGGGTGGGTGAGGTCGATGCCGGAGTCGATCACTGCGAGGGTGATGGCACTGTCTCCGGTGGTCACTGCCCAGGCCTCAGGTGCGTCGATGTCTGCATCTGCGAGCTTCCCGCCGCCACCCAGGTTGTGCATGTTCCACTGCTGGGTGAAGGCGGGGTCATTCGGGATGACGGGTGCGGACCCTATGCTGGCTATGTGGTCTGGCTCGGCGTATTCGATGACGGCATCCCCCTTGCCCCACAGAGCAAGTGCGGCGTCAAAAGTGGAGGGGCTAGCATCCTTCAGTGCCACCAGGAAGATGGGGCGCTTGCCGACCTGCCTGCGGATGCTGGCTCCGTGGGGTGCTACATGGGCGGCCAGCGCGGCGCGATCTGCTCCAGGCCGGATTTTCACCATCAGATGGTCCGCTACCATGCGGCGCACCCGAGTGGGGGAGCCTGCACCTGGCGAGGGGCGCGTCTCCACCCGGATGAACGGGTATTTGAATGAGGTGCGGTAAACCGTCACGGTGCCCTCAGGGGAGTCCGTGGATGCTTCGTGAACCACGGTGCCGGTGGTCAGCAGACTGCTGGAGACTGGCTCCAACGGTGGGGGCTTGTCGCCATGCGCGATGCGTCCTGAGCCTGTCGGCCTGCCCGAGGCGACAGATGATGGTGCGGATGTAGCGGATGGTGTTTGGGTGAGGCTTTGACGCTCTCTGGGCGGCAGCTCACGCAGCCACCAGGCCGTGCCTGAAAGGAGTACGGCCACGAAGAACGCTATGGTGAACCGGCGCTTCATGAATAAAACGTGAGACTAGCGCAAACTGGGGCCGCTGCAAAGCGTTGGGAGAATGCCGCTTTGCAACCAGCGGTCCTGCGCTTCTTTTCCCCCATGATTCGGTTTTTGCTAGTGTCGTTCGTTGTTGTCGCACCTCTTTGGGGGGCGGAGAAGACGGATCCGATTTCGCCCCAGGTCAAGCAGTCTGTGGAACGTGCCGTGGCATGGCTTCTGAAGCAGCAGAAGCCCTCTGGATACTTCTCTGACCAGCCGGGCGAACAAAAAGCAAAACGCGGGGACATGCCTTCTCACAGCGCCGCCATGACGGCACTCTCCCTCATGGGACTGGCCTCTGTGGGACATGTGCCCAGTGACCCTACACCGGAGGGGCAAGCTGCGGCGCGTGCGCTCAAGTTCATCGTGGACAATGTGGAGCCGGACGAGCACGGCTACCTGGGGCGCAGCGACCGCTCCCGCATGTATGGCCACGGCATCATCACCCTCATGCTTACCGAGATGCTGGGCATGTCCATCGATGAAGAAACGGATCGCAAAGTGCATGAGCTGACCAAGGGTGCCATCAAGCTCATCCTCTCTGCGCAGAATGTGCAGAAGAATGACTCCAACAAAGGTGGCTGGCGGTATGAACCGCAGTCTAGTGACGCGGACATCTCTGTCTCCGTATGGCAGTTGATGTCTCTGCGCGCTGCGAAGAATGCGGGTCTGGAAGTACCCGCCGAGGCCATAGCAAAGGCCGTAGCCTATGTGAAGCGCAGCTACCGCAGTGAGAGGGATGCGCAGGGCCGCCCGCTGAACATGGCTGCCGCCTTCAGCTATGAGCCTTATGGCGGAAGGCAGACCTTCAGCACCACGGCGGCCGGTTTGTTGAGTCTGTTGGTGTGCGGGCAGTACGATGCGGCGGAGGTGGTGGGCTCGGCGAACTTCCTCATGAAGTCACCCCCGGAACTCAATGAACCCTGGTTTTTCTACGGGAACTACTACTACGCGCAGGGCATGTATCAGCGCGGTGGCGACTTTGCCGCGACCGCCCGCCGGAGAACGGAGGACATCCTCATCAACGCGCAGAGTCCTGAGGGGGCATGGTACCCGCGTAACGGCAACGAAAAGTCTGCCGGTGCCGTGTATGCCACATCGCTCGCCCTGCTGAGCATCAGCGTGTATCATCACTTCCTGCCCATTTACCAGAAGTAGCTTAGCGTAGCCACTCGTCACGGTGCTCTTCGACAAACCAGTCGTCGTTGAGATGAGGGTAGGCGCGGTGCACGCGGTGGATCTCCTCCCTCTGTCCCGGACTGAGGGTCTCCCGCTCATCCAGGCACCAAATGCCCTCTAGCAGCCCCTGGCACCGAAGCACTTCATGGAGCCCTGCTATGCACCCGGCAAATCCGTTTGCGGCGTCGAAGAAGGCTGCGTTGGCATCCGTGACTTCGACACCCAGCCTCAGCAAATCCGCAGAAACCGGCTCCAGCTTGCAGCGCTGGAGATAGTCCACTGCCGGCTTCGTCCAAACCGACCAGTGTCCCAGTAGGCCACCCGTGATACGGCGTGTCTGGCCGCCAAAGTGGAAGGGCGTCACGAGGTCGGAGATGATGCTGTCGTCATTGCCGGTGTACAGCGCTATATCATCCCGTCCGGCTTCCATGACCGCGCGGATCACGTCCAGCGTCTGGTAGCGGTTGAACGGGGCGATCTTGATGGCGCACACGTTCGGAATCTCAACAAACCTGCGCCAGAAAGAGAACGGAAGCACCCGCCCTCCCACTGCTGGTTGAAGGTAGAAGCCGACCAGGGGGATGATGTCCGCCACTGCATGGCAGTGGGCCAGCAGCTCGTCTTCGGTGGCGTGCTTCATGGCTCCGAGGCTGAGCAGTCCTGCTTGGTAACCGAAGGTGGTAAGCAAAGCCGCTTCTCTCACAGCTTGAGCTGTCTGCCCACAGATGCCGCCCACACGCAGCATCTTCGGGTGCCTGCAGAGCTCCTCTGCGGCCAGCTCAAGCACCGGCTGGAACAAGCCATGCTGCGGCTCGCGGATGGCGAACTGCGTGGTGTGAACTCCCACAGCCAGCCCTCCCGCTCCAGCCGCAGCGTAGTAACGAATCAACGCACGCTGACGCCGTTCATCCAGTTTGCGTTGGGAACTGAGAGCAAGCGGGCAGGCAGGAATGACCAGCCCCTCGTGCAGACGCTGGAGATCAGAACTTACCATCGCGGGACTCGAAGTGGGTGGGTTTGTTCAGCAAGGAACCGCCTTGGGAAATCCATGCAGCTACCTGTTCGAGAAGCTGCTCTTCGTTCATCGTTGGCGGGCCAAAGTGCTCAAAGCACCGTGAAGCATCATTGAGCAGCGCGGTTGGACTCTCGTCCCCTGTAAAGCGGACCCTTTTGCCGAAGCGTTTGCCAAACTGCTCAGCTACGTCACGGACTCGCAGCGTTGCAGCGCCGGTGACATTGAGTTTTGCCGCAGGAGAGGATGCCATTTCCAGAGCCAGCAGACTGTAAGCGTTTGCGTCTCCCTGCCACAGGGTGTTGAACCACGCCATGCGGATGTCCACAGGCTCGTCATTCCAGACCTTGCGAGCGATGTCCACCATCACGCCGTAACGGAGGTCACAGGCGTAATTCAGCCGGATCAGCGTCACGGGGATGTTCGACGTGGCGCTGAAGTGCTCAAACATGCGCTCCCGGCCCAGGCAGCTCATCGCGTATTCACCCACGGGATTCGGGGCGTCGCTTTCACGGGAACCACCTTCAGCGAGGTTCCGCATTCCATACACATTCCCAGTCGAGAATGCAGCGATGCGGCTGTGTCTCCAGCGTTTGCAGACCAGAGATGGAAGGTGCGTGTTCATGGCCCAGGTCAGTGGTTCATTGCCGCTGGCTCCGAATTTCATGCCGGCCATGAATACCACGTAGGGTGCCTCTGGCAGTTTGGTAAGCGCCTGTTCATCCAGCAGGTCACAGGCTATGGTTTCAACTCCGCACTGCTCCAACTCGCGTCGTGCGCTGGCATTTCCAAAACGTGACACACCGATAATCCTCCGCTTCGTTCCGGTGTCATCTGTTGCTCGCTTGGCCATCCGCGCCATCGAGGGTCCCATCTTCCCCGCCACACCGAGGAAGAGAAGGTCACCATCCATGCGAGAAACCATTTCCAACACACGAGGTGTGGGACGGCTGAGGGCTTGTGAGAGAGAGGAGTCGTTCACAACTACACTCCCACCTTCCAGCCCTTCCGATACTCCTTGCTCCAGAGTTTCTCGCCTTCGGGGTTGTTGATGAGCTTGCCGGTTTTCGGGTCGCACTGCACCACGGTGTTGGTCCGGTAGGCGATGTTGCCGAGGTGGCAGAGCATGGTGCTCTTCTGACCTTCATCAATGGGGCTGTTGAGCTTTGCGTTGCCACGAATGGCTTCGATGAAGTTGCCAATGTGGCTCTCGTCTCCCCCGGACACGCTGGATTTGCCTTTGGATACTTCGACGCCCTTGGGGTCGTAGATGGTCCAGTCGTTGCGGCTTACAGCCATGGTGCCGTTATCACCGTAGAAGACGACCTCGGCCAGTGGTTTCTCTGCGGCACGTGGATGGCAGCTGCTCTGCACCCACTCGAAACCCACGTTTCCACAATCATAAACCGCCGTGCCGGTGTCCGGTGTCTCCTGCTGGTCATCGTAGAAGTAGCGTCCACCGTTGTAGCTGACTCTGGTGGGGTAGTCCACCTTCAGACCCCAGCGCAGGATGTCCAGGGTGTGGATGCCGTTGTTGCCAAGTTCGCCGTTGCCCCAGTGCCAGAACCAGTGCCAGTCGTAGTGAGCGATTTGTTTGAGGTCGCGCCCGGGTTCATCAGCCACGGGACCCTGCCACAGATCAAAGTCCAAATCGGCAGGGGCGGGTTTCTCGTTCACTGCCACGCTCTTGCGAGAGTTGTAATAGAAAGCCCGGCCAAAGCGTGGCGTACCGATGGCTCCACCGTGGAGCGCTTCAATGGCGTCCTTCATCCAGGTGCGGCGCTGATTGCCCATCTGCACGATGCGATCGTATTTCGTGGAGGCTTCCACAATCATCTCCGCCTCATGTGGCGTCTGGCTGCCGGGCTTCTCCACATACACGTGTTTCCCCGCCTGCATGGCTAGGAGGGCCGCCGGTGTGTGCCAGGAGTTGGGCGTGGCGATGAACACAGCGTCCAGCTCCTTGTCATCCAGGAAAGTGCGGAAGTCCTTCACGCCGTGGCAGGAGACGGGCTGCTTGTCATTCACTACCTTGAGGCCGGACTCCAGTCGCTTCGGGTCCACTTCAGCCAGGTATTTGATTTCCACATCTGGCAGCTTTAGCAGTGCCTGCACATGGCCCATGCCGCGTCCGAGCGCGACGACGGCGACTTTGATTTTCCGGGCAGCTTTATCTTGTGCGCGCACCTGTGCAGATACAGCGGCGGCGGAGGTGACGTGGAGGAAGTGACGACGGTTCATGGTGGAGTGGGTTAAATCGTCCGCACGCAGCCGATTCCATCATCAGGTTTTCACCTGATGGATGTCTGGCTTTTTGAGCAGCTTTCCGCTTGCACTTTTGTGGTGGCTTTCGCTACTCTGCTACTGCTTCTACAAGCAACCTCCCAACAACGACCACACCACCACCATGAAAAATACACTCCTCGCCCTCGCGCTGAGCACCGGCTTCTCCTTCGCAGGTGCCCTTCCTCCCCCTCCGGCTCCCGCCTCCGTGCCGCCGCCTCCCGCGTCGTCGCCTGTGGGCAGTTCGTTCAACTACGACTTCCTGGAGCTTGGCTGGGTTCACAACGACGTGGACATCACGGGTGAAGGTGACGGCTACTACGCTGGCCTCTCCCTCAGCCCGGTGGATCACCTCATCCTCTTCGCCAACTGGGAGCAGGTCTGGGGTGATGCTGCGGATACTCGTGACTTTGTCATCGGTGCCGGCGGATACCTGTCCTTCTGCAAGGAAGCGGATTTGGTGGTGAAGGCGGGCTTTGGCTGGGCTGACTCTGACTCCGACATCGTTGGAAACCCAGTCACTGATGAAAACGCTTTCGTGGCTTCCGTGGGCTTCCGCGTGGCCATCACCGACTGGCTTGAGTTCGCTCCTGCGTACGTCTTCCGTCTTGCTGACGGTGACACTTACCACACCGCCGCAGGTTCGCTGCTTTTTGACATCGGCACCGACGTGCAGCTCGCCATCAATGGCACCGTGGATGACAACGAGACCTCCTTCGGAGCTGGCATCCGCTACAACTTCTAAATCGGGCTGACAGTCATCCCATCTCGCGGCGCGGCGGATTCACCTCCCCGCGCCGCTTTCTTTTTTGCTCAAAACGAAATCCCGCTCACTATACGCGTCCATTTCTCCACCATGCTCGACATCCAGCTCATCCGCAAAACACCCGAAGAAGTTAAAGCCCGGCTCAACCAGAGGGGAGGGGACTTCTCTTCCGTAGTGGATCAGATCTCCGCGCTGGATGAAGTGCGTCGTGCTGCTGAGACGGAGCGCCAGACCTTGCAGTCGGATCGCAACCGCATCAGCAAGGAAATCGGCATGGCCAAGAAGAAGGGGGAGGACACCAGCGCCATTGAGGCGCAGGTGCGTGCGATTGGCGACAAGATAGAGGAGATTGGCCGCCGGGCAGATGCCGCAGACGCCGAGCAGAGGGAACTCATGCTGACGCTGCCCAATCTGCCGCATGAGGCTTGCCCCGTGGGTGCCAGCAGTGAGGACAATCCTGAGGTCCGCGTGTGGGGTGAAAAACCGGTCTATGCGTTTCAGCCGAAGGACCACATCTCACTCACCACGTCGCTGGGCATGGTGGACTTTGAGGCGGGCACGAAGATCAGCGGAGCGGCCTTTGTGGTGTATCGTGGCGCAGGGGCACGGCTTGAGCGGGGTTTGATCAGTTTTCTACTGGATCTGCATACTGCACAGCACGGCTACACGGAGGTGGCGGTGCCCCATCTGGTGAAGCCGGAGTGTCTGATAGGCACGGGGCAGCTCCCGAAGTTTGAGGATCAGCAGTACAAGTGTGAGCGTGACGACTTGTATCTCATCCCCACTGCGGAAGTGCCGGTGACGAATCTGCACCGTGAAGAGATTCTCAAGCAGGAGCAGCTGCCCGTGCGCTATGTGGGCTACACCCCGTGCTTCCGCAGTGAGGCCGGTGCTGCGGGGGTGGGCACGAGAGGCCTCATCCGCATGCATCAGTTTGACAAGGTGGAGCTGGTGAAGATCACTACGCCAGAGGCCAGCATGGCGGAGCTGGAGAGTCTTACGGCCAATGCGGAGAAGGTGCTTCAGCTTTTGGGGCTGCACTATCGAGTGATTGAGCTGTGCACTGGGGACCTCGGTTTCGGCAGTGCCAAGACTTATGACATTGAGGTGTGGGCTCCAGGGCAGAATGCGTATTTGGAGGTTTCAAGCTGCTCCAACTTCGGCGACTTTCAGGCGCGCCGGATGAACCTTCGATACAAGGATGAGGACTCAGGGAAGAACAAGTTCGCGCACACGCTCAACGGCTCTGGCACGGCGCTCGCGCGCTTGTTCGTGGCCTTGGTGGAGACCTACCAGCAGGCGGACGGCTCGCTGCGGCTGCCTGAGATCTTGCAGCCATACTTGGGTGGTAGCACGGTCGTGAGCTAAATGAGATCCCACGCGGCAGCGGCGAGCGCCGCTGGTCCGCTAGGCCATGCGTCCGCAGCAGTGTTTGTATTTCTTCCCGCTGCCGCAGGGGCAGGGGTCGTTGCGGCCTACGTTTGCCACCGGTGGCTTGGCGGGGTTCAGGTTGGCGGGCAGAATGATGCGTGGACCTTTTTTCTGCGGCTGCGCAGGTTCTTGTTTGGTTTCTGAGGGATCGCCGTCGGTGGGTTCTCCTCCGCTCTGCTGGAGCCTGCGCTGCTGTGCAAGCTGAGCGAGGAACTGCTCGAACGCCTGAAGCTGGGCCATGCCGCGGAAAAGGTTGTTGAGCACTTCGTGGTTGATGTTGCTCATCAGTTCCGCGAAGATGGAGTAGGCCTCGGACTTGAACTCGACGAGCGGATCTTTTTGCCCATAGGAGCGCAGGCTCACGCCTTCCTTGAGTGCATCAAGGGCGTAGAGGTGCTCCTGCCAGAGGCGGTCGATGGCGTTGAGCAGGATCATGCGCTCCAGGTCCTGCACGGCCTGGGGTAGCCCGTTCTCGGTCTTCAGGTTGTAGGCTTTGGTGACGCGGCCAATGAGATACTCGGCGGCTTCATCCATGCTCTTGGTCTCAAGCGCTGCTTCCTTGGCGGTGACGCCCACGGGGAAGGTGGTGTTGACCCACTGGAGTAGGTTCTCTATCTCCTCCTCGTTCGCTTTTCCATCCGCTGGGATGAACTCCTCTACTTTGGCGCGGATGCCTTTATCCAGCGCTTCGTCGATGAGTTGTCGGGTATCAGAACTCTCGATGACGTCGTTGCGGTAGTCATAGACGACTTCGCGCTGCTGGTTCATGACGTCGTCATACTCCAGGACGCGTTTGCGCCAGACGTAGTTGCGCTGTTCGACGCGCTTCTGGGCGGTCTCTACGGAACGGTTGAGCCAGGGGTGCTGAAGCTCCTCGCCCTCCTTCATGCCGAAGGTTTCCATGATCTTGGTCATGCGTTCGGCAGCGCCGAAGTTCCGCATGAGGTCATCTTCAAAGCTGAGGAAGAACTTGCTCTCGCCGGGATCTCCCTGACGTGCGCAGCGTCCGCGGAGCTGGCGGTCGATGCGGCGAGACTCATGGCGCTCTGTGGCGATGACGAAGAGGCCGCCAAGTTCCGCCACACCTTCTCCCAGTTTGATGTCCGTACCACGACCAGCCATGTTGGTGGAGATGGTGACGGCTCCGCGGTGTCCGGCGCGTGCGACGATCTCCGCCTCCTGGCGGTGGTACTTGGCGTTGAGCACGCTGTGGGGGATCTTTTGCAACTTGAGCATCCGGGAGACGGTCTCGGACGCCTCTACACTGGCGGTGCCTACCAGAATGGGCTGGCCTTTGGCGTGGCGTTCACGGATGAGCTCGATGACGGCCGCGTATTTTTCACGCCGGGTCTTGAAGATGCTGTCGTTGTGATCCACGCGCTTTACGGGGCGGTTCGTGGGAATGGGCAGCACGTCGAGGCGATAGATGTCGTGAAACTCTGCGGCGTCTGTCTCAGCGGTGCCGGTCATGCCACCGAGCTTCTGGTAGAGGCGGAAGTAGTTTTGGATGGTAATGGTGGCGAGGGTTTGAGTCTCGGCGTCGATCTGCACGCCTTCCTTGGCCTCTACGGCACCGTGCAGGCCATCACTCCAGCGCCTTCCTGCCATTTTGCGTCCTGTGTGTTCATCCACGATGACGACCTTGTTGTCCTCCACGACGTAGTGAACGTCCTTTTCATAGAGGCAGTAGGCGCGGAGAAGCTGGGTGATGTTGTGGATTTTCTGGCCCTGGTGGTCGAGGCGCTCCTGCACCTCCTGCCGTTTGGCCTGCTTGGCGCTCTCGCTGAGGGAGGTGTCCGTGTCTATCTCTGCGAAGGCGGTGATGATGTCTGGCAGCACGAAGGCGTCTGGATCATCCGGGTTGAGGAAGGTGCGGCCCATCTCCGTGAGGTCGCTCTCGTGGGTCTTTTCATCCACGGTGTAGTAGAGTTCCTCCTTGAGCTTGAAGAGCTCTGGCTTCATGTCGTTGAGGGCGAAGCTAAGCTCCGCCTTTTCGCGCAGGCGGCGGAGATCCATGTCTTCGAGCGCGCGCATGAGGGCGCGGTTCTTGGGCTGGCCCAGGTGGACTTGGTAGAGCTTGCGCCCGGCCTGTTCGGTTTCGCCTTTCTCAAAGTGTTCCTTCGCTTCGGTAATGAGGCGGGCGCAGAGATTGTTCTGCCTGCGGACGAGCTGCTCGACGAGTGGCTTGTAGCGGTCAAACTGGTGGGTGCTGACGGTGACGGGGCCGCTGATGATGAGGGGAGTGCGAGCTTCGTCGATGAGCACGGAGTCCACTTCATCCACGATGGCGAAGTAATGGCCGCGCTGCACTTGCTGGGCCTTGCTGGAGGCCATGCCGTTGTCTCGCAGGTAGTCGAAGCCGAACTCGCTGTTGGTCCCGTAGGTGATGTCACACTCATACTGCTCACGCCGGACGTTGGATGGCTGATCATTCTGAATGCAGCCCACGGTGAGGCCGATGAAGCGGTAGAGGTGGCCCATCCAGTCGGAGTCACGACGGGCGAGGTAGTCGTTCACCGTGATGACGTGGACGCCGCGTCCGGTAAGGGCGTTGAGCGCTACCGGCAGGGTGGCCACGAGCGTCTTGCCTTCGCCGGTGGCCATCTCGGAGATCATACCGCGATGCAACGCTATACCGCCGATGAGCTGTACGTCGAAGTGAATCATGTTCCACGTGAGGGTCTGATCCGTCACGGTGACTTGCTGGCCGCACAGGCGGCGTGCGCCGTTCTTCACCACGGCATACACTTCTGGCAGTATCTGCTCGAGGAGTTTCTGCTCGATCTCGGAAAACTTGGGCTGCACCTCGCTCCACTCCCGCTGCGCGGACTCAATGAGTGCCTTCTTTTCCTCCAGCGATTTGCCACTCCAGGCACGTTCCTCAAGCGCGGCGGCATCCAGGGAGGGAAAGTGGGCCTTCAGCCGGGCAAAGGCATGCGCCACGTCCTGAAGGCTCGCGTTGACTGCTTCTTCGTCAGCCACTTTGAGATTCACGCCGGCTAGGAACTTGGGGGTGTGGAAGGCGCGGAACATTTCTTTCCACTTGGCGGTGCGCTCTCGCAGTGCCTCCTCCGGCTCTCCCTGCAACTGCTGCTCAATGCGGTTGATTTCGGCCACGGTGGGTGCCATCCGGCGGATGAGGCGCTGGTGTTTGGAGCCGATGATTTTTTTGATGATCCAGTTGAACATGGGGAAATGAAACGATGGCGCGGAGGTGTCCCGCCGGGGTTTTGGGGACCGGCATCATGCCGCAGAATACCGGAGACGCAAGCGGCGTGCCTCGGCGCGGAGACCGGATGTGGTGGCGGGATGCGACCTACGCCCCCTCAGGCATGGCCACATAAGGCTCTTCGTGCAGGACGGGCTTCTTGCTGCCGCTGAGTAGTTTGATCCATTCCCGCAGGCAGCCAAGGAAGATGATGGCCACTGCGCAGAGGAAGAAGCCTGTGACCCAGGCATCCACTACACCGTTGAAGCGCAGCGTGGCCCACTCTGACAGTTCCTTCGGGCTGCCGCCGCCGACGATTTTTTCAGCGTAAAACCGTGCTTGTGAGAGGAAGCCCATGCGCGGATCCGGATCGGTGAGCTTGATCCAGCCTGCGCTGAAGGTGGCCGTCATAAGCAGGGCCAGAGGGGCCAGTGTCACTGCGAGATACCTGGCCTTGCCCATCTTGATCAAAATGGTGGTGCCCAGGCAGAAAGCGATGACGGCCAGCAGCTGGTTGGCTATGCCAAAGAGCGGCCACAGGGTGTTGATGCCGCCAAGCGGGTCCACCACTCCCTGATAGAGAAAGTAGCCCCAGGCGCAAACTAGCAGCGCGCTTGAAAAGACATTCGCCGGTAGGCTCTGCGTGTTGCCCAGGGGCTTCCAGATGCCACCCAAAAAGTCCTGCAAGATGAAACGCCCCACTCTTGTCCCTGCGTCGATGGTAGTCAGGATGAAGAGTGCCTCGAACATGATGGCGAAGTGATACCAGAATGCCATCCAACTCTCCCCGAATGCGCGGGAAAACATGTGTGCCATGCCCACGGCAAAGGTGGGTGCACCACCGGCGCGGCCAAACATCGTTTTCTCACCGATGTCCTCCGCCAGCTTATCCATGCCGGCCACTGTGACGGGGAAACCTGCCTCCGTGATGACTTGAGTCACTTGCTCAGGGGCCATGGTCTTGTTGATGCCGGCATTGATGGCAAAGTACTCACCGGGCTGAAGCGCACACGCGGCCACGAGTGCCATGAGCGCCACCATCATCTCCGTCACCATGGCTCCGTAGGCGATGCTGCGCACGCCTTCCTCCCGATCCAATAGTTTCGGCGTGGTGCCACTGGAGATCAGCGCATGAAACCCAGAGATGGCTCCGCAGGCGATGGTGATGAAGACAAAAGGAAATACCTTGCCCAGGAAGACGAGGCCTGTGCCGTCGATGAACTTGGTGATCTTGGGCATCTGAAGCTCCGGTGCCACAAAGACCACCGCCACGGCCAGCACCAGCACGGTGCCTATTTTCATGAAGGTGCTGAGGTAGTCCCGCGGCGCGAGCAGCATCCACACCGGCAACACGGACGCAGCGAATCCGTAAATCATGATGGCCAGCGCCAGCCACTCACCGCGCTGGTCAAAGTAGTGCTCGATGCCCCAGTCCTCCAGGTGACTGCCGGCCCAAACGCTCACCAGCAGCCCTACGATGCCGAAGATGGTCACGTCTCGTACGCTCACTTTGAAAATCGTGTGCCCGAAGCCCATGATAAAAGCCAGCGGTATGGTCATGACAATGGTGAACAGGCCCCAGGGACTCTCCGCCAGCGCCTTCACCACCACCAGCCCCAGCACGGCCAGCAGGATGGTCATAATGCAGAGCACGGATACCATGGCTACCATGCCGACGATGGGGTTGACTTCATCCTTGAGCATTTGGCCTACGGATTTGCCGCCACGGCGTATGGAGGCGAACATCACGATCGCATCATGCACGCCGCCGCCCAGCGTGGCCCCCACGAGGATCCACAACATGCCTGGCAGGTAGCCGAACTGCGCCGCCAGCACCGGCCCTACCAGTGGCCCAGGTCCCGCGATGGCCGCGAAGTGATGCCCGAAGACCACCCACTTGTTCGTTGGCACGTAGTCCTTACCATCGTTCTTCGTGTGGGCCGGCGTAGCCCGGTTGTTGTCCAGCACCAGCACTTTGGTGATGAGCCACTTGCTGTAAAATCGGTAGGCCACCGCAAAGGAGCACACACCGGCCACCACCAACCACAGGGCATTGATCGTCTCCCCTTTGTGGAATGCGGAAAATGCGACGGCTCCCGCACCAGCAGCGGAAATCAAAACCCAAATGAGGACACGTAGAAAGGATGGCATCCGCCGATTGTAGGATGCTCCATCCGTTCGGCAATCATGATTCTCGCTTATACCGACCCAGCTCCTTTGGCGGCGAGTCCCTTTGGATCTCCCTCACTCTGCGACTTCGATGCGGCCCTCCGCTGACACGTCGTATGGAATTTGCAGGGAACCCCTCGGCACTAGGTTGCGCTCAAGCCAGGCGTTTGAAACTTGCACAAGACCTGCGCCCCAAGCCAATGCCCCGCGCACCTCTGCCCAACTGGCGGCACCCAAACCCGCGATGACCGTACCAGGTGGCGGCTCGGCCTCATCCACATGCCAAAGTGACGGCACGCACTCCAGCAACCGCTCGTAACGCTCGGCTCGCAAGGCCTGCACCCACCCTGCACGAAGACCAGGCAGGTGCAGCAGCCAGCGCATCACATTCCATGCCCGGGCATCCAGGTGGCTTGCGCCTTGCAACCACCACCGCTCCTCGTTCCACGCGGCGCTCAGGTGAAAGGTGGACTGTGGCGATGCGCTGACCGGCCTCGCAAAAGAGAAGTCTCTCCAGCGCGCTGTTAGCCATGATCCGCTGTCCCCACTACGCTCCAATCTCGTGAGCAGCTCAGCCGTGGCCGCAGCCCACTTTTGCAGGGCGTGACCCAGTGTAGGCACAGCCCTTTCCAGCGCTGCCGGAGCGGCGGTGGACTCAGGGGAGGGCATGACTTGAAACACGTGGGCATGGAAGCACCAGTCACGCCGTCTGCCAAGTTCACGGTAAGGCAGGCAAATTTTAGATAAAGTTGCGCTTTTTGTATTTACTAGAATAAAGCGTGGGTCTATACTATCGGCAGTTGTTAGCTGAAAATGCAAACTCGTCTGCCATTTATGAAGTCCGTGCTCACTCGCGCCCATCGCCGTCAGGCCAACCGGGCGCGGGGATTCTCCTTGGTCGAGCTCTTGGCTACCATCATGGTCATTGGCGTCATGACCGGGATACTGGTTCTGGTATTGGGCCAGTCCCACTGGATCGCCGCCCGTGAAGGGGTAAATAAACGCAACGCACAGGCGCTCGCCGCTCTCTGCATGGCCGCACAAGCGGGTGGTGCAAATCCTGTCGTGCCAGATGACCCGGAGGCTACCGTCAATAACCTCATCGCTGGCGTGGTCGCCCCTGCCATGGGCACCCTCAAGCCGATGACCTATCAAATGCGCCTGACGGAAGGTGAATCGGTGGAAGGTGCCGTGCAATACCTCCGCGTGCGCAATGGAGCCCTCATCTACTCGGCGGTGCCCGCGCCTTGATCTCCGGGCGCGGCTCACCAAGGAGCACGAGCCGCCTGCGATCCCTAGCCTGACTGATTCATGAAAGTCGTAGCGAGACGCAGTGAAAGCCCGCAGTGGCAAGGCGGGCGCAGTTTTGAAAGGCTGAGTGCATGAGTGAATGCTCGATGCCCTTCAAAACAAGCCCAACGCCGCGAATGCCCGCTTGCAGCAAGTCGCAGTGGCGTTTCATGAATAGGTCTGGCTAGTGTCCTTTTCAGACTTGGCTGCTTGAGTGCCGCCTCACAGCCATGATGATCCACTGTGCGCGGATCAGGGACAAGGAGCGGCAGCCATGCCGTTACCCGCAGAGGCACTTGACCTCCCGTTGAGTGGGTTGCTGCCGGACTGCTAGCGTCCCACCTGAGTTTCCAACCGTATCCGCCCCGGATGCTGGGCACTCTGATTCTCCCTCTTGAAACGCTAAAATGACAACATTCGCAGTTTTTACAAAGAAGTACTTTTCAGTAGCGCTAGTTAGCATAGTATTTGATCTGGCTTCAATTCGGTTCAATACCACTCCCGTTCACCATCGTGTCAGCCCATTCCCCGAACGCTTCCTCAAGCACCCCTTCCTCCACGGAGGCTAGGGCGGAGAATCCGTTCCTCATCGACGTGTGTTCGGCACCGTTCTCCGTCGAGGAGCGGAACTCCGTGAGTGCGATGCACCGGGAAGTGCTCAGCCGCGTGGGAGAGGCCATAGAGGAGCTGGATGAACGGGAGGGAGCCAGTCCCACCGGCCGTCCCCTGCTGCTGCTCACGGCTCCCCGCGCCGGGTATGGCAAGACGCACCTTCTGGGCAGGGTGGCCGCCCAGACCATGGGACGCGCCGTGGCCATGCCGGTCATTTTTCGACCAGATGCCGAAGTCTCGTGGTCCACTGTCAGCTCCGAAGCGCTGGAGGCCCTGCGCATGCTGGAGACGAATGCGGACGGTTGGTCCAAGCTGCGGGAAATTTGTGCCGGAGTGTTCGCCTCCCTGGTCTCCCGCCTTGTGAGAGAAGGCAGGCTGCCCTGCGCCAATGCAGAGCAGGCGCTCAAAGTGCTGGCGGGTGATCCGAAGGAACTTTTCCGAGAAGGGCACGGGGCACGGATCATCGGAGAATGGCTGCGTAAAAACTTCGGCCTGCTGCGCAAACCCCTGGCCGAAACCGCTCGCGGCGTGCCCGGAGCCAGTCACATGGACGCCTGGGTGGAGGCCCTGTTTGCCTGCGCGCTGCACGGCACCCCTGCCTCCGTGGATGGCGTGGTGCAGCTCGCCACGGCCTCCCGTCAGTCCTTCATGCTCTGGCTGAATCTTGCAGCCATCTGGAGGCCGGTGGTGCTCTTTGTCGATCATCTGGATGGCTTCTACCGGCACGAGCAGGCTGGCCTGAAGATCGCCACCATGGTCCTGGAACTGGCAGGCATCGAGGGGCTGCATGTGGTGCTCAGCATCAACCAAGACCTCTGGCAGGCCACCTTTGCCCAT
This sequence comes from uncultured Verrucomicrobiaceae bacterium, assembly GCA_964538625.1. Lineage (GTDB taxonomy): Bacteria > Verrucomicrobiota > Verrucomicrobiia > Verrucomicrobiales > Verrucomicrobiaceae > JAEUHM01. Next base: position 21,256 of record CAZIGH010000006.1, on the reverse strand, counting down.
CACCTGCCCAGTGCGCTAGAGGACCGGCTGACGGCCTCCCAGTTCCTCCTCCGAGGCCTTTCGCAGGAGGATGCAGAAGCCCTCATCAAGCTCCGGCTCCGTGAGTATCAAGTGCCGCAGGATCAAGCGGCGTCCTTTCTCAATTTCCTTCAGTTGGGCCGCTACTTCATCGGGCGCCCAGTTGGTTCGGTGTCCGCACGCGCACTGCTGCGGCACGCCGCCGTGCAGTGGGATGTCTATCTGGGCATGAAGTCTCAGGGAGAGGACCCCAACGCCCCCGTCTCAGACGCAGCAGCGCCCGAAGCCTCCGCAGACCTTCTTCCCGTGGGAGAACCGGAGGAAACACTCTCCATCTTTCCCAGCCTGGATGCTGAGGCCATGCAGAAAATGGCCGGCGGCCTAGTGGAACCTCGTCCTGCAATGATGAGGACACCTTTCTCAGCTACTCCCCTGGGAGCCAGTGAGGGCGGTTCCACCCAGAGCGAAGTAGCGCCGCCAGCTTCACCGCCTGAACCCTTCCTCACCGAACATCCAATAGCTCCGGATCAGCCCCGTCAACCCACAGGCCCCGGTGCCATGGCCAGACTGCGTGAGATGATGGACCGTCTGCGGCAAGCCCCAGAATCGGTGCCGCCGCCGTCCGCTCAAGCGCTCCCGCCAGCCACTCCTCAAAACGCTGGACCGATCACGCAGGCCATGACGGGAGGTTCCAATGGTGTAGCGGCAAGGCTGGCCACCGTCCTCGCCCCGGGAGCTGCGTCGGCACAAGAGCGCTTTGATGAACTGCGTTCGCAACTCGCGCCAGATGCCATGCACCGCCCTCTGGACTTGACCAAGGTGCGGGACATCGTGCGCCTTGCCGGGAAGCGTTTCCCCCTCGTCCGTTATGATGAGACACCCCTCAACGGCCAAGTTGGCAGCAGCCTCGCCTGCTGGACGCTCCCTGGCCTGGAGATCCTCTTTGGCCTGGGTTCCTTTTCTGACACTGCCTACTGGAGCAGCGTCTCGGCGCACGCACTGGGCCGCTTGGCCGCATTGAATCAAGAAGCCGCTGGCAGCTCCGCTCCTCCCACCCGTCTCAAGCTCGTCGTGCCTAAGACCGATCTCGATACGTTGGCCTGGACCGCGCTTCTGTCCGGCCCGGCACTTGATCCAGCACTGCGCCCGCACATCGAAGCCCTCCATCTGGACGGTCGCAGCCTCGTCTCCCTCTACGCCACCCGGCAGCTCATTACCGAGGCTGAGAGTGGCGTAATGAGCATCTCTCCATCGCACCTCATGAATGTGGTCACCCGGGAGTTGGACTTTTTCTGGAAACGCGTCACTCGTGCCCCCGTCTGAAGCTGAAGCCTCTCACTGAGGGATGCCGCTTGAGAATGGTCGTCTTTGTGGCTCTATGCCACGCACCACACCCACATGGCACTGCTAGCCGTACAGCATCTCAAAGTTCATTTTCCCATCCTCTCGGGGCTGTTCCGTCGTGCCACAGATGTGGTCAAGGCGGTGGATGACGTATCATTCTCCATCCAGCAGGGCAAAACACTCGGCCTCGTCGGCGAGAGCGGCAGTGGCAAGTCAACTCTCTCCCGCGCCCTTCTCAAGCTCGGTCCAGCCACCTCCGGCAGCGTCGTCTATGACGGGCGTGACATCCTCCCCATGAGCGAGACTGAGTTCCGCCCCTTGCGCAAAGAGATGCAAATGGTGTTTCAAGATCCTTTTGGCGCACTGAACCCGCGCATGACCATCCGCGAGATCATCGCAGAGCCAATGGGCATTCACTTCCCTGCGCTCTCGCGCCAAAACCGCACCGAAAAAGTCGCAGCGCTGCTCAAACGCGTGGGCCTCGACCCCGCAGGCATGAACCGCTACCCGCACGAATTCAGCGGCGGTCAGCGCCAGCGCATCGGCATCGCCAGAGCCCTCGCCGTGGAGCCCAAGTTCCTCGTCTGTGATGAACCCGTCAGCGCGCTCGATGTCAGCGTGCAAGCCCAGATACTCAACCTCCTCAAAGACCTCCAGGACGAACTGGGACTCACCTACTTGTTCATCGCACACGACCTCGCCGTGGTACGACACATGAGCGATGACATCATGGTCATGTACCGCGGCCAAGTCGTAGAGCACAATGATGCGGACGCCGTTTGCGAGTCGCCGCAGCACGACTACACCAAGCGGCTCTTGAGTTCCGTCGCGGCCGTGTGATCCGCCTTCTCAGACGTTCATGACACCGCTTTTCAAAAAGTTCCTCGGTATCAACTGGCTCATCGTGGCCAACATGCTGGCCCTCATCAGCTTCGGCATCTTTGCCATCTACAACGCAGCGGATGGCCGGTCAGGTTTCGAGACCAAGTGGAGCGAGCAAGTGGTATGGACCTGCATCGGATTCGTAGGCTTCTTCATCGCGGCGCTCACAGACTACAAGTGGCTGCGCTGGATCGCCTGGCCCATGTATTTCGTAGCCCTCGGCGGCGTCATCTTGGTCAAGTTCATTGGCACCACACGCGGCGTCGGAGCCCGGAGCTGGATTGACGTAGGCCCCCTCTCCGTTCAGCCCTCGCAGCTCATGATCGTGGCCGGCATCATTGTCCTCGCCATCGTCTTTGGTGATCTCCAGCGCTGGGCACCCATCTTCAGGTCGCCGGCGCTGCGCATCATCCTCGGCGGCATCCTCACCGCAGTGCCCATGATCCTCATTCTCGAAGAGCCAGACCTCGGGTCCGCCGCCATCTGGGGGCCCATGTTCTGCGGCATGATCCTCGTCGGCAGCATCCCCTTCCGTTACCTCATCACGCTCCTGCTCATCGTCATGACCGTGCTGCCGCTGGCCTATTCCTTTGGTCTCAAGCCCTACCAGCAGAACCGCATCATCGTCTTTCGCAAAATGCTGCTCAATGAGCCCCTCTCCCGGGAAGACCTTCGCGGAGATGCCTGGACGCAGAACTATCTCCAAATCGCGGTCGGCTCCGGCGGCATGGAGGGCAAAGGGCCCCTCTCCCGCAAAGTGCTCAACCAAAAGTCCGTTCACCGCTCCTTCTTCCCCCATGAAGCCATCAACGACTTCATCTCCGGCGTCATCTGTGAGGAGTTCGGCTTTCGCGGAATGCTGTTGCTCATCTCCGGCTTCTCCATGCTCATGTTCCAGTGCATCTTCGTAGCCTTCTACGCCCGAGATCCCATGGGCCGCTTATTGGTCGTAGGTGTCGTCTCCGCCATGATGACCTATATCTTCATGAACATCGGCATGAACCTCCTCATGGTCCCCATCACAGGACTGCCGCTGCCATTCATCAGCTACGGCGGCACCTTCATGGTCGTCGTCCTCTTCCTCTTCGGCCTCGTTCAGAGCGTCTGGGTGCATCGCAACATCTCCCCAGCCACCGCCCCTGACGAGCGAGAGGAAGAGCGCTCCGCACCCGCCCGCTAGTGCGTCCAAAATGACGCTGGCACGGCGCACTTCATGCTGCTAACTCAACGCCTCGTCATGAGCAGCACCACCCCGTCCCACCCCTCGCACACCTCCTCCTGGCAGCGTTTTCAAAAATACTTCCTCCGGTATCCAGACCTCGGCTTCTCCATTGACATCAGCCGCATGGCCTTCGATGACGGCTTCATCACCTCCATGGCACCAGCCGTGCAGAAAGCCATCTCCGCCATGCAGGAACTGGAAGCCGGCGGCATCGCCAACCCCGATGAAAATCGCATGGTCGGCCACTACTGGCTGCGCAACCCCGACCTCGCGCCAACCGCCGACTTGAGAAAAGCCATCACCGAGACGCTCGACGCCACCCTCGCCTTCGCCGACGACATACGCAGCGGCAAAATCAAAGCCCCCAACGGCAAAAACTACACCCGCGTCCTCGTGGTTGGCATCGGCGGCTCGGCCCTCGGACCCCAGCTCATCGCAGACGCCCTCACCGAACCCACTCCGCCGCTCGCCATCGACTTCTTCGACAACACAGATCCCGACGGCATGGACCGCATCGCCGCACGCATCGGAGATGAGTGGGCCACCACCCTCACCCTCGTCATCTCCAAGTCCGGCGGTACCAAAGAGACACGCAATGGCATGCTCGAGGCCGAGCACGCCTACCAAACGCGCGGCCTCCACTTCGCAGCCCAGGCAGTCGCCGTCACCGGAGAAGGCAGCGAGCTTGACAAACATGCCACCGCCCAAGGTTGGATGAAACGTTTCCCCATGTGGGACTGGGTAGGCGGACGCACCTCCCTCATGAGCGCCGTAGGCACCATCGCAGCCGCCCTGCAGGGCGTGGACGTCAGGAGTCTCCTCGCAGGAGCCGCTGCCATGGATGCAAAAACGCGCAACCCCGAAGTCTCGCAGAACGCCTCCATGCTCCTCGCCCTCATGTGGCATCACGCAGGGAAGGGCAGGGGACTCAAAGACATGGTCATCCTCCCCTACAAGGACAGGCTCGTGCTTATGAGCAAATACCTCCAGCAACTCGTCATGGAGTCCCTCGGCAAAGAGCATGATCTGCATGGAAACGTCGTCAATCAAGGCATCGCCGTCTATGGAAACAAAGGCTCCACAGACCAGCACGCCTACGTGCAACAGCTCCGCGACGGCGTGAACAACTTCTTCGCCACCTTCGTAGAAATAGGCCAAGGACGCACTGGACCCGGCATCCAAGTCGAGCCCGGCTTCACTTCCGGAGACTACCTGCAGGGCTTCCTCCGCGGCACCCGCACCGCCCTCACCGGAGGCAATCGAGAGTCCATCACCCTCTCCCTTTGCCGCGTGGACGCCTTCCGCGTCGGCGCACTCATCGCCCTCTACGAGCGCGCCGTCTCCTTCTACGCCACCCTTGTCAACATCAACGCCTACCACCAGCCCGGCGTAGAGGCTGGCAAGAAAGCCGCCACCCAGTTCCTCAAACTGCTCGGAGACGTCCGCGCCGCCCTCAAATCCGCAGCACATCCCTCCACCGCAGAGCAACTGGCCACCGCCCTCGGAGCCGATCCCGAAGACGTTTACCACTGCCTCAATCACCTCACTGCAAACCATCAGGCCACCGTCACACTCGGAGCAGGTCCAGCTCAGGATCGCTTCCTTTCAGCTTGATCCCTCCCACTCTGAGGGGCAACACTACTCAGATTTCTCACGGCTCCCGCCGACCAATGTCCATCCGCATCGAGATTCAGATCGCCTGCATCATCCTCACGGCACTCTTCGTGCTGGCCTTCGGCATCGCCCGCGAGCCAAGAGGATGGCGCAGGCTGTTTCAGTCCATGTTCGGACGCAGCAGCGAGTTCTCAGTGAACCGCAACAAAGCCCTCGACGAAAGCCTCAAGCGCAACGGCATCGTCGTAGCCATGATCATTCTCGTCGTGGACGTAGGCCTCTTCGTCTGGGGCATCACCGAGTCCGCTCGCATCAAGCAAAACAGCCTCACCCCCGAAGAACGCGCCAAAATGGAGGAAATCAAAAAAATCGGCGGCAGCGGCTTCAAGCAAAAAGTACCGCCCAGCTAGCCACCGCAGCTTACGGAAGGCACCGCACCGCAGCGCGCAGAGTGCCCCACCGCACAAGCCCTCCAGCCTTCCGCAGCGACTTCCCACCGCGCAAGCTCCAGCGCCGCCTCGCCATCAGCCCGTAGGATCACCACCGCACCCGATCCCCCCCCGTCAGGCAGTTCAGCCGCCAAAAAAACGAAACATTTTCGAGGGGTCTAACCACATTTGTCCCACCCCCTGTGCGACACTGCGGCATGGATCAAAAGCTGCCCTTTCCCATTGGCGAAAAAGTCATCTGCCTTCACGCACACTTCCCCCAGGAGGCTCATCAGCACTTCCCCCAGCTGCCCAGAGAAGGCGGCATCTACACCATCTCCCACCTCCAGTGGTCCCCTGAGCACATCACCGGTCGCATCGCCCTCGGCATCTGTCTGGTGGAACTGCCCCGGCTTCCAGAGTCCGCCGCCTGTCTCTCCTGGTGGCGCTTCCGCCTCCTCGCCGACGAAAAAACCCTCCGCGCCCGCCAGCGCACCGCCCGGCAGATCAAAACTCAATCCTAGAAATCAAAAAGACACCAGGCACCCCACGCCCCTTCGCACAATCTCATAACAACCATCTACAATCCAAACCACCCATGACTCACCTCGCCTACATCCTTGATCGCTCCGGCTCCATGACCGGAATGGAAGAAGCCGCCGTCTCCGCCTTCAATGACTTCCTCCGCACCCAGCTCGAGGTCCCCGGCCAAGCCCACCTCACCCTCGTCCAGTTTGATGACCAATACGAAGTCAACCACGAGCGCCTGCCACTGGAAAAAGTGCCGCAGCTCACCGCCGCCCGCTACACCCCGCGCGGCAGCACCGCCCTGCTGGATGCCATCGGACGCACCATCAAGACCATCGCCCACCACAGCACGCCAGAGTCCCAAGTCATCTTCGCCATCTTCACCGACGGTCTGGAAAACGCCTCCCACCAGTTCACCATGCCCCACATCGCAGACCTCATCGCAGAAAAGCGCAACCAGGGCTGGACCTTCCTCTTCCTCGCCGCCAACCAGGACGCCATCGCCACCGCAGCCTCCATCAACATCGCCCAGTACGACACCAGCCACGTCAGCTACAGCCAGAGCGGAGTCAAAAGCACCGGTGCCGCCTTCAGCAGGAAAGCCCGAGCCCTCCGCCGCATGACCTCCCCGGACCTCACCGAACAGGAACAGGCAGACCTTCAAAAACCCCTCTCCGACATCGTCGAAGAAGAAGGCGGCAAGGAGTAACAAGCCAAGTCAGCCAAACGACAACGCAGCACCAGCCATGAAACGCAGAACCCTACTCAGCACCCTCACCGCCCTCCTCGCAGGAAACACCGGTGGACACCCAGACTGCGTCATACCCCGTGCAGCGCCATCCACCGAGAGCCCTCAGCACACCGAACCAGCATCCAACACCACAGCCATCACAAACCCAGCAGCTCCCTCCACACAGCCCACATGTCCTACCCTGGCCGCAGATCATGCAGAAATCCCATCCTGGCTTCAACATTGGAGGAAACTCCAGCGTCATCCCATCTGGGAGAGTGAAGAACCCCTCATCCGTCTCCTAGTCCGCTGCATCGAGCAGAACTCCCCCCTGGAACTCATCTACCATCGCGGATCCCAGCCCGGGAAAAGCCGCCTCTTCAGCCCCATCCTCGTCTATCGCGTTCATTCCCGCCACACCGCCCCGGTTTACGTCCTCGGCTGGTGTCATCAGCGCCAGAGCCAGCGCACCTTTCGGGTGGACTGGTTAAGGCCCACATCATGGCAAGCACACACCACAGCCGCTTAAAAAACGCCCATCCCACCTCACCCCTCCTTGCCAAGTGTTGGCTGCCCGTTTAGCGTCAGACGCTGCACTCCAACCAGTTCCCGCCACGGCTACAAATCTTATGTCCCAGGATGATTATCCCGCCTTCTTTTCCACCGCCACCCGTAAGGCAGCACCCTACGCCTACCAGCAGCGTCTGGCGGAGGAACCCTGCCACAGCCGCCTCATCAGCATCCCCACCGGCCTAGGCAAAACCGCCGCCGTCGTCCTCGCCTGGCTCTGGAACCGCCAGCGCAAAGTGGCTTCGGCTTCAGCCGAATCCCCCTCCCCAACCCCCTGGCCCCGCCGCCTGAGACTAGCGAGTCGCCGCCCAGTCCAAATCCGCAGCCAAGTCCTCAGCCGAGTAGTCCCGAACGGTGCGCCTTTGGGCAAGCAGCGCCTCAAAGTCAGGCCGCCGCAGCCCGGAAATCTCGGTTGCCCGCCCCAGCGAGATCAAGCGTGCTTCGTAGTAGTTCGCTGCCAAGTCAGCCCTCACCCTCGCGGCAACCGACTGCTTAGAGTTTCCAAGTTCTGCGGCGATCTCGTCAGGAATGGCAAGGGTCAGCGTCATGGTATGCCTATTATGTCCGAAATCCCAGCCCACTGCAACCGCTTCAACGGGGCCGCACTCGCTAAAGCGCGGAAGAATCAGTCGTTGTCGGGTCGTCAAACACCTCGAAAAAACAGCTTCAACGGGGCCGCATCTAGGGAGACGCGGAACAGCTCCGCAGCGGGCTGGGAAAATCGAAATCTATTCGCTCATGTCGGCGAGTACCCTCTGAACAAGCGCGGGATCGTAGAATATGCCGCGCTGCTGCATGGCAATCAACAAAGGCTTTACGTTTGGCAGCGCTCCTTCCCATTTGCTGCGACAAAGGACTCCAAGAGCGCCAATCACCGGAACTCCGTGGAGTGCAGCAAAAGCTCTGCCGCGCCTCTCGTCGATAAAACAGGTGCCCTTAAACTCATGAGCAAGCGAGACGGCCTCCAACTCGCCCTGACCAATCTTATTCGAGGACGGAACCAGTCGGCTAAACTCCGTCGTCCACGGCAGCAACCACTCAGCCTTGGCAAACTCCTCCTGCGCCTGAGCGGCGTTTCCCCAGCCCATCCCATCGGTGATGAGCTCCTTCACGACGGCTGGTGGAAGCCAGATTTGGTCAGCAAGCCTCCGCAGCAGCTCGAGCCGCCTTATCGAAGACAAGGCGACCAACGCAGAGGTGTCTGCGGCGAAAAGCATGGCCCAGACATCGACTCGTTGGGTCAGATGTCAAGCTCGAGTTGGCAAATAGAAAATCTTCTCTTGAACACTTCTAAGAAACAAAACTTGAAACTTTCCAAGACATGGCCATTGTCAGATCATGAATAGCTTCTCACAGCTTTTTGAGTCCCTCACCGGCTCCAAACCTTTCCCTTGGCAGGACGCGCTGTTTTCCCGCTTGGCCAGTGGCGAGCGGCTCCCGAAGGCTGTTGACATTCCAACTGGTTTGGGCAAAACCGCCGTCATGGCGATCTGGCTGATTGCACGGGCGGCAGGGGTGGATCTTCCCAGACGGCTCATCTACGTTGTGGACCGGCGAGTCGTGGTGGATCAAGCCACTGCGGAAGCAGAAAAATTGCGGCGATTCGTCGAGGACAATCCAGAAATCCAAAATGCGCTGGATCTCGAAAAGCCGCTTCCCATCTCCACGCTTCGCGGGCAACACCTCGACAATCGCGAGTGGCTCGAGGATCCCTCCGCTCCCGCCATCATCATCGGCACGGTGGACATGATCGGTTCGCGGCTGCTCTTCGAAGGTTACGGCGTCAGCCGCAAAATGCGCCCCTACCATGCGGGACTTTTGGGCGCGGATGCCCTCGTCGTGCTCGATGAGGCGCATTTGGTCCCGCCGTTCGAAGCCCTCTTGGAATCCTTGGCTCGCAGGGACGTGCGTCTGAGGCCGGAAGGCGGCACGATTCCCACTTTCCGCGTGCTCTCCCTGTCCGCCACCGGCAGGCAGAAAGACACCGTCCACACCCTCACCGACGCCGACTTGGCAGAAGGCACGGAAACCCGCAAACGCCTCACCGCCAGGAAAACGCTTGCATGCAAAGCCCACGACTCCGAATCCGACTTCTCTGCGTGGATGGCGGAACAGGCATGGCTGCTCCGCACGAAAGCGGATAGTCCGCAGAGGATCGTCGTCTTCTGCAACTTGCGAAAAGACGCCGAAAAAGTCGCCGATGCCATCGAGAACACCGCCAAGCAAGCCGGGGAGGATATTGTTTGCGAACTCCTCGTTGGCGCGCGCCGCGTCCGCGAGCGCCAAGAGGCTGGCGAGCGACTGCAAGACCAGGGTTGGTTCTCCGGCGCAAAGAACCGCCCGGAAAAACCGATGTTCCTCGTCGCCACCTCCGCCGGCGAAGTCGGCGTGGACCTAGATGCCGATCACATGGTCTGCGACCTTGTGGAATGGGAGCGCATGGTCCAGCGTCTCGGACGCGTCAATCGTCGCGGCGATGGTGACGCCGGAATTCTCGTCCTTTTGGAGAAGGAACCGGAGCCCAGCGCCAAAGAGAAAGCGGCGTTGGATAAGTCGGAAGCCGACCGCGATGACAGCGAGCGTAAACTCGTTGAAAAATTCCGGCAAAAAGCAGCACGCATCCGAACCCTCCGCCCACCTCTCGACCTGCTTCCCGATGTGGATGAAGGTAAAGACGCCTCGCCCCTCTCTCTGCGAGTTCTTCGCGACCGCTCCGGGCAGGATAAAAAGGTCGCTGAAGCCCTCGATGCCGCCACCACCCAACCGCCCCTGCGCCCGGCGCTGTCTCTTCCGCTCATCGAAGCATGGTCCATGACCTCGCTCAAGGAGCACACGGGCCGCCCCGACATCGTCCCCTGGCTTCGCGGCTGGGTCGAGGACGAAGCTCCGCAAACACGCGTCGCCTGGCGGGTCCATCTACCCGTTTTTGCAGATGGACAGCCCTTTGCCGCGAAAGATGTCGCTCGCTACTTCGATGCCGCCCCCATCCATATCACCGAAGTCCTTGAGACACGCTCCGATGAGGTCTTTTCCTGGCTCACCAAGCGCGCCCAGGCCTTCGCCAAACCCGAGAATTCAGGAAATCATCCGTCGCCCGACACCTGCATCGGCTTCCTGCTGGATGCCAGCGGCGAGCCGGTTGGCAAACCTCTCAGTCTTGAAGACCTGCTGCTTGAGAGCGCCGACAAAAGCCAGAAAGAAACCCTCAAGCGCCGCCTCAGCCACCACACCCTCGTGCTCGACGCACGACTCGGCGGCTTGGCTCCCTCAGGCTTGTTGGATACTTCAGAGAACGATCCAGCCTCTTGCGTCGATGGACCCGACCCGTGGCTCGATCACGAGACTTCTCCCCCCATCGTCCCCTTCCGCATCACAACCAGCCCGCCGGAAGAAAATGACTGGCTCCCAACCGCCAAATTCGCCCTCGACGAATCCGAAGGCGAGCCTGCCACCGCATTCCTTTTCATCTCCAAATGGTGCGAGGAAAGCGGCGACGCCGACGACCAGTCTGTCACTGGCGAGCAGTCTCTCCAGCAGCATCAAACCTTGGCAGAAGCGTGCATGCGCGGAATCGCCCAACGTCTCGGATTGGAGGAATCCCTGACGCGCGTCCTTTGCCTCGCGGCCCGCATTCATGACGAAGGTAAAAACTCCCCCCGCTGGCAGGACGCATTCAACGCCCCAAGCGATGGCCGCCCCTACGCCAAGACCCGCGGCCCGATCAACCAATCCCGCCTCGGCGGCTACCGCCACGAACTGGTTTCCATGCTGCGCGCTAAAAAGCACCCAGAGGTGCTGTTGCTTGCCAAGGAGGAACGCGAACTCCTTCTCCATCTCATCGCCGCCCACCATGGCTTCGCCAGGCCGTTCATCGGTCTGGATGGCTGCGACGATCTTCCACCGACCAAGCTGCGCGGCGAAGGCGTCGAAATCGCCTGCCGCTTCGCCCGCCTGCAAAAGCGCTGGGGCCCTTGGGGCCTAGCCTGGCTGGAATCTCTCCTCCGCGCCGCCGACCAGCAGGCCTCCCGCAACCTCACATCTCAATCAACGGATCTTCCCCAGACCCAACCATGAGCGAGCATTCCATTCCTGTTGATCTTTTCAATCCAGGCCAGGTCTTCGCCTGCCTGGGTTTCCTCGAGGCTGCCGAAATCCTCCTTGGCGACGCCGAAGGACGCTTCGACTGGTCTTCCCCATCTGGAGAAACCCGTTTTCACATCACGGGGCCGTTCGAGGCGAATCCGTTCCAAGAAACCATCGATTTTCTAATCAAAGCCGATTACACCTCGATTAGTCCCTTCTCGAGTTTTCTGGAGCGAGACAAAGGAACGACAGACATTCGACCCGAAACCTTTCCATGCGCCTTTTTTGACGCCAAAGGGAAGGCAAGAAACGCGTTGCTTCCTATTTCGGCGAGGCGAGACCAACAAGAGTTGATCTTCAATGCTTGGTGCGATTTGGACTCCGGACGTCCATGCTTTCAATTATGGACCGCTACCAACGGTAACTCTGCGTGGATTAGATTCAGCAAGATTCTAAATGCCGCTAAAGAAGCAGTGCGTAATCACCAGGCATACAAGAACCCGTTTAATAGCCCTGCGGAGGTTGCTGCAAATTTCAGGCTTGAACTTCGCCGCAACTGGACTGCCATTGGGCTTGGGTTTTCACCCGACAGGATAAATAAGGCTTCTGGCACGGTCCCTGTGCAGGTCTCAACCTACCCGCTGGTTGAGATGATCGCAGTCTATGGCTTGTCTCACTCGAGACCTTCTCCCACGGATGACAAAGCCCGCTGGACCTACGCGTGTTGGAACCAGTGGCTGTCACCCGTTCTCGCAAGGTTAGCACTTCAGGGCAGCTCCCCCCTTTCAACCAGAACCTTTCAACTCGTTCTCGAAGCCCCGAATGATGGTGGCGATCTTTCTATCGCCTATGCTGAAGAACGGGAACCCTTCGAGGAATCCAACTGAACCAACAACTCCAACCCAACGAACCCACACCATCATGAACATCGACAAAGCCACCCTCGAATCCTGGGCCACCGACACCAACGGACCGGTCGCTCTCCACCTCAAGCAAACCCTCACCTCGGTCGAGTGCATCGATCCCGCCACGGACCCATGCATCATCTACCCGCCCACTTACGCCGACATCGGCTATAACATCGACACGCTGTCGGACGGCACAAAGGTCGCACTCGTGGATAGCGTCGGCTCCCAGGCCAACCGCATCGAGCCCGCCTTCATCTGCACCGATGCGGATCAGGACAAATGGCTCGTTCCGCAGATCCGCATCAAGATCAACGACGACACCACGATCTCCCTTCTCGAACTGGCCCATCGCGGAGCCGATGCCGTTGTCCGATCCTCGAAAGATCTGTCTGGCAAAATTGATGCTGCGTTCCAAGAACTGAAAAAAACCGGCAACGCCGCGCCTCTGTGCTGCATCGCTCCCACCTCCCTGCTCTTCGGCGTCTGGGACTCCCGCGGATCGAATGAAAAGCTTCCCCGCCTCGTTCGCAGCATCATCCGCGCTTGGGACGTCGATGTTCTGCATTCCGCCGCGCAGTTCAACTCTGTTGACAAGCTGCTTGATGAAAGTCAGGACGCCGAGCTTGTCAAAGCCACAGGAAAAAGAGGCAAGGCAGCCACAGAAATTCTGTCCAAAAAGGGCTTCAAGGACGCGCCAGCAGTGGTTTATCCAAAATCGAATCGTCGCGTCCTGGGCGGCGTCCTCGTCAAAGGCGGCATCCAGCGCGACGTCACCGTCAACCTTGTTGCCCTCCGCTCCCTCACGGGTGAATCGGAGGAGGAAACAAGAGCCCTGCGCCAATACCTGCTCGGCTTGGCCCTGCTGGCCGCGACCACGGACATCGAACTCTTTCTCCGCGAGGGTTGCCACCTGCGTTATCTCGGCGATGAGAAATGGCACTCCGTTCCCCGGCGTGGCAACCCCGAGAAGGTGGACCTCGCTTCGGACGCCTCCCGCCAAGTCATCCGCAACTTCACCGAAGAGGCGGCCAAACCCTTCCGGGCGAAATGGGCCGAAACGATTGGCACATCCTTGGAGTTCGAGTTCGATCTCAAACTCGCCAAGGAGCTGCTCAAGAAAAAGGCCGAAGAAGAAGACCAACCCACCGCAGGCTAAGCTGTCATGGCCAAGCACCTTCTCATCGAAGTCCGGCTGCACGATGGCCGCTACCATGGTTCCGGCGACTGGCCGCCATCGCCGGCCCGCCTGTTTCAGGCCTTGGTCGCTGGGGCCGGGCTCGGGCGAAACATCCCCGAGTCCGAAGCCGATGCCTTCCAGTGGCTCGAAAGCCTGCCACCGCCGCGGATCCTCGCGCCCCATGCAACCGAAACCCGCGGCTACACAAACTATGTGCCGAACAACGATCTGGATGCCAAAAAGGGCGACCCCCGCAACATCTCTGCGATCCGCACCGGCAAGACCATCCGCGCCCGCCTTTTCGATGCCGCATCACCCATTTGCTACATCTGGGAGTTGCCTGAGGAAGCGATGGCGAAGGCTGACATCATCATCAGAATCGCCGCCCGCCTCTATCAACTCGGGCGTGGGGTCGATATGGCCTGGGCCAATGCCAGTGTGGTCGAAGACGACGCCCTGAACGAACGGCACCAGGAAATCGCGCTGGAAAGCTTCTCGCCTGGGGCGGGTGCCGACGGTGGGCTCCTACAGACGCCCTGCGCTGGTTCGTATCATTCGCTCAAGTCGCGCTACGAAGCAGGAGGGCGGCGCTTCTCGGTCTCGAAAGGCGGCAAATCCCGAGTCCTTGCTCAAGCCCCCAAACCCCGCTTTCACACCGTCGCCTACAACACCCCACCGGCGATCCATCTGTTCGACCTCCGCTTGGATTCCGAGGACAGCCCATTCTTCACGGTGCCCCTGGTTGCCACGGCCGCACTAACCACGGCGGTGCGCGATGCTGCCGTTGCGCGTCTAAGCGCCGCACACCTTGGCGAGCCTCGCTTGGTGGAACGCTGCCTGGTCGGCAAGAACCCCGACGGTTCGCATGACGGGACAGCAAGCGGCCGCATCCGGATCATCCCCCTGCCATCGATCGGTCACCAGCATGCGGACATGGCTATCCGGCGGGTCGCAGTTTCCATTCCTCCGGGCTGTGCCCTGGCCGCCGAAGACATCCTCTGGGCCTTCTCCGGCTTGAAGCTCCCGTTCTCCGATCAGCCTCTCGTCATTCTGCCGTCCGCTGACAAAACGATGCTCCAGTCCTATCTTGCACAGGCGGGAGCCACGGTCTGGCGTTCGATCACCCCAGTGGTATTGCCAGAATCGGCGGCCCGTCGGAGGATCGACCCAGTGCGAAAAGCCGACGAAGCCAAGCCAGCATCGGAGAAAGCGGACGAAGAATCGAAAGCGGCTGCAGCCGTCGTTCAAGCCCTGCGCCATGCCGGTTTCGAAAACTTCGAGGCCACCGTCACGCGGTTGTCCCGCCCCCCGCTCCAATTGCAAGGTTCCAAATCCGATCTCTTTGCCACCGGATCTCGTTTTGCCAAAGAACGACTGTGGCACGTCGAAATTCACTTCTCCCAAAAAGTGAAGGGTCCGGTCATCATCGGCGATGGGCGCTTCTATGGATTGGGACTTTTCGCTCCAAGCGCGCAATAACAGCATGTTTCCATGACTCAACCCGCGCTCGTTCATAGAAGCCCGCCACGGATCGCCCGCACCCTCCGCTTCTCCCTCCAGTGCCGGATTCCCATCCCGCTGAAAGCCACCGTGGACATCGCCGAGCGCTTCCGCCAGTCCGGCATCAAGCATTTCAAAAAAGCTCATGGCGAAGAGGCTCACAGCTTCGCCCTCTCCGGCCACGAGCCGAAACCAGAAGGCGTGGAGGGCGATCACCAACATGCCCACTTCCTCCCCGTAGCAGACAGTGACTCACCCACCCTGGGCATCACCGAAATCCACATCTGGGCACCCTGCGGCTTCACCCAAGCCGAGGTCGAAGCCTTGATGAAAGTCCAAACCCTCCACTGGGGCGCATCCAGATACCCCATCCGCCCCATCCTCACCGCCATCGACCAAGCCGCACCCGCCTTCTTGACTCAGGCACCCGCCACCACCTGGCAGTCCCTCACCCCCTACGTCCCTCCCCGGCACTTCTACCGCGGCAGCCTCCATGGGGCGAAGCTCAAAGAGAAAGACGCCCCCGAGTGTCAGCTCGCCGAAGAACTGGCCCGCATCGGAATTCAAGCACCCGTGG
This sequence comes from uncultured Verrucomicrobiaceae bacterium, assembly GCA_964538625.1. Taxonomy (GTDB): domain Bacteria; phylum Verrucomicrobiota; class Verrucomicrobiia; order Verrucomicrobiales; family Verrucomicrobiaceae; genus JAEUHM01. Next base: position 5,675 of record CAZIGH010000006.1, on the reverse strand, counting down.
TAATCACCCGCCTCCCGCTCAATCCCTCTCTCGACCACCCACAGACCCACTGGGACATCGTCCGTACTCCCGGCGACAGTCCGGTTTTCGAAGACGCGCTCCTCACTGATACCCACTCCACCGGCTCTGGCAAGGAGCGCCGCGTTGGCTTCTTTTTCCACCTCACCTTCGATGCGCCCGTGGCGATCTCGCGCCCCCTCGGCCATTCCTCCCACTTCGGCCTCGGCCTCTTTGTCCCCGTCGATCATGCCTGACTCCTCCTCCGACGCCTACCCCTACCTGGAGGAAGCGCTGCCGGGCTTTCACCGGGGGCGGGCGTTGGTGAAGGCGGCGGGGGACTCCTTGGCACCGTTGGGGTTTGTCGGCACCAAGTTTGATTTCTATCGCTTCGCCAACCGCCTTCGGCTCGCGGCTTGTTTCGGCGGGATGCACCTGAAGGGATTCGCCGATGACACGGCCGCAGGCTACGACTCGCTCACCCAAGTCTTTTTCACCTGGTCGGCTTTTGAGCGTTACGCAGAGATGGCAGGCGACCGGCCACCGTTCCGCGAGTTGTTCAAACACACGGGCAAATCCCGCTTCATCGAGCTATCCACCGCCTGCCGGGCTCATGATCCAGAGGGCAAGCTCACCGAGTTCCTCATTCAGCAATCTCTGCTGCCTGTGCATGAAATGTGGCTCGGTCGGTACCGCGATGGCGACCCCTACGCCGTGCTGACGCTCGCCGCCTGCATCCGCCACATCTTCGCCCACGGACACCTCACCGCCAATCCCTACCGGCTGTCTGCGGCGAACCTTATGGTCATCTGCTGTGCGCTGCATGACTTCTTGCTGACCTTCATCCGGGCAGATTATCTGCGCCGCGTGCAGCTGGCAGAAGCATTGCAAAACAGGCCACAAGCCAAAGCAGACACTGCCAATCCGGCTCCACCCTGAAGCGGCGAGATCCCATTCGTTCACCTCATCCCCCCTTATCACCCTCATGCCCCAGTTGCCATCAGGACTTCGCCTCGCTGTGGACACCGGACTGCTCGACAAGCTCATCGCCGACGCCTCTACCGGCACCGGCAGCAGCATCCCGGCGCTCATGAACTTCTCTCACACCGATCACCTAGATCCTTACCTGCGCTTTGTTTGGCTAGAGGAGGATCTCTCACCGGGTGCCACACCACCCTCATTGGCACCCGGCTCCCTACCCATGGACACCCCCATCCGGACCGTCCTGAGCGGATTCACCCTAGCGGATTGGGAAACCTTTGCCGCCACGCTCTCTGCGGCGGACGCAGAGGCCACGATGGCGTTTCTTCAAAGCGAACGTCATCAGAACTTCCGCTCCCAACTGCTCGCTGAAGTGCAGGAGCGTCAAACCGAGCTGCTCAACCACCCCGATCCCAACCTCAGAATCCAGGCCGCGTGGGCCAGAGCGGGTGTGCACCCAGTGCAGACGGGAGAAGACAAGCAGGGCTTCTGGGAGGGAGCCTTCGAACCACCACTGCCGGATGACGATGCAGAAACACCGCAAAGTGAAGTCACCGACGTTGAACCCTGTGGCCACGGAGGACATTGGGCAGCCCTGGGCCTCTCCGAACAGACCATCCTGGATGCGGTCGGCGCTGCCTTGGAACGTGCCACCAGCACCGCAGACTTCTCACCGCCATGGCCGGGCGACCCCATGCACCGCTGTCTCTACTGCACCACGAATGAGCCAGACCTAGCCATCTGCACCATCGTCGGCCAGCCTCAGCCCAAGGCCGCTGCTCAAGTCCTATCCAGCTACCCGTGGCTACGGCGCACTTCCCCCTGGAAACTGTGCGTCCATGAAGTAACAGACATCTACGGTGCCTTTGAAGGAGTCGTGGTAGGCACTTCCCCACATGGCGCCAGTCTGCAATGGTTTGCGCCTCAGTTCGGTCTGGAACAGGAGACATGGCAGCAGTGCGTGCAGGCAGGTGAAGCCACCGTGGAGGTGGCCGGTCTCGCACTCAGCATGCACCATTACCCAGCCGAACCCATCGTCGTCAAGACAGGCCCCGTAGTGGACATGCGCCGAGAGGAACTGCGAGCCGAAGGACGCCATGCAGAAGCAGAAGACCCAGACCTCAGCGTCACCTTCCTCACCAGCAGCCTGCGCTCCATCTTCTCCACCTACCAGGACCACTGCGAATACGTGGGCAAAATCCTCTACCTGGATGAAGTCCAAGCACCCGGTCTGCCCACCGGCTGGTGGATCCAGTTGGAGTGCCTTCCAGACCATGAAAATGACCAGCTCCGCTCCCTGCCCATCTTCGTTTTTCCAACGGCCCTCATGGATGGCTACATTCCAAAGATAGGAGACCTCGTCTCCGGAGTGCTCTGGCTCCAAGGCAGCAACCCCAAGCTCCCTTGAACCCCCTCATCCCCGAGTCACCCAAACCCGTACTGCTCCCCCAGCAGACCAAGGTTCCGAACTCTCGCGTTGACGGAGTGAGAGCGCGCCCTGACATTTTACGCATTCGGCTCCTCAGACCGATCCACCTAGGCCCCATGCGTATGAACCATCCCTCCTACCGGACCGCGCGCGCACTTCATCCAGAGCTTCAAGCACTGGAAGAGTGGACACACCTCCTTGAGCCACTGCCAGATCCTCAAGAGCACCCCGAGCTCGACCTCTTCGGCGTTCAAAGGCTGAGAGCGCAGACTGACACCGTAGAAAACCGCACCGCCAAACCACCCACAGCGCCCGAACCCCAACCAAGCGAACTCATGGCAGCCCGAATGCTCAACGAGTTCGTCTATTGCCCACGGCTCTTCTACTATGAAGCAGTGGAAGGCGTCTTCGTGCACAATGCAGATACCGAACGCGGAGCTGCACTGCACGAAAAAGTGGACCGGGGAAAAGGAAACCTGGCCCGTGCCAAAAAGAACGACACACAGACAAAAGCCACCGGCACCCATCTGCAAGCCGACCATGTGGAACCCACCACCCCAGCCGCAGAAAACGAAACACCAAACACGGAAAGCCCCGCCACCGACATCATCCACTCTCGCTCCGCCACACTCGGCTCCACCAGACTCGGCGTCCTCGCCAAGATGGACCTCGTCGAGGTCCAAGTCACCGCACGCAATCCGGATGACCTCTTCGCCAGCCGCGAAGTGCTGCGCGTCACACCCGTGGACTACAAAGCCGGCTCCCCACGACAGACAGACGCAGGCATTGAACTCTGGGATGCAGACAAAATGCAGCTCGGGCTGCAAATCCTCATCCTCCGCGATAACGGCCACACCTGTGACCAAGGCATCATCTACTATCGCGGCACCAAACAGCGTGTCCCCCTCCACATGACACCCGCACTCGAAGAGTGGATCATCCACAAAACCATCGAAGCCCGTGCCACCGCAGCCTCCCCCATCATCCCCCCACCACTCGAGCACAGCCCCAAGTGCGTACGCTGCTCCCTCGCACCCGTCTGCCTGCCAGACGAGACCCGAATGCTCGCACAACACAGAGCGCAGACAGCTCAGATCACCGAGCCAGCCAACACGCAACCCGCCAAACCACCCACGGAAAACGTCCGCCGACTCATCGCCGCACGAGATGACAAACGCGCCCTCTACCTCAACACCCAAGGCTACCGTGTAGGAATCAAATCCGAACGCCTCATCGTCAAAGACGCAGACCGCATCGTGGACGAAGTCCGACTCATGGACATCAGCCACGTCGCCCTCTTCGGCAACATTCAGATCACCACACAAGCCGTGCAGGAACTCTGTGAGCAAGACATCCCCCTCGCTTGGCACAGCGTCGGCGGCAGATTCTACGGCATCGCCCGCGGCCACGGACTAAAAAACGTCACCACCCGCATCAAGCAGTTCGCCGCCGCATCCAACCCCGTCCAGTGCCTCGCCGTCGCACAGCGCATCGTCAAAGGCAAGATCCGCAACCAGCGCAAAATGCTCATGCGCAACCACATCCAGCCACCGGCAGCCGCCCTCACCACCATGGAAGAAATCGCAGGCCGCGTCTCCACCGCTCGTGGCCTGGACGAACTCCTCGGCATGGAAGGAGCCGCAGCCGCCATCTACTTCCAACACCTCCCAGGCATGATCAAAATCGGCTCAGATGATCCCGATGACGAACTGCCCGGCCTCGAAGAACCCAGCTCAGCTCGAGACAAGCGCACCAAAGAGGCCGAAGCCTTCACCTTCGACTTCACCCAGCGCCGCCGCCGCCCTCCCCCGGATCCCGTCAATGCCATGCTCTCCTTCGCCTACGCACTGCTCGCCAAAGACTGCACCATCGCCGCACTCTCCGTCGGTTTCGACCCCTACATCGGCTTCTACCACCAGCCCCGCCATGGCAGACCAGCCCTCGCCCTCGATCTCATGGAAGAGTTCCGCCCACTCATCGCCGAAAGCGTCGTCCTCACCGCCATCAACAACCGCATCATCAACCCCGCACACTTCGTCCGTGCCGGAGAATCCGTCAACCTCAGCGAGCAAGGACGAAAAGCCTTCTTCAACGCCTACGAGCAGCGCATGAACCACATGATCACCCATCCCGTCTTCGATTACAAAGTCTGCTACCGCCGCGTCATCGAACTCCAAGCCCGCCTGCTCGCCCGCTGGCTCACCGGAGAAATCCCCGACTACATCCCCATGACCACCCGCTAAAAGGCACAGTGAGATCCGTGCTCCCCGCACCGACCGGTAACCCTTTTGACTTTTCCCTTCCCCCCATGTCCACCCGCGCCAGCATCCTCAGCGCACGCCACACCTACCTCGTGTGCTACGACATCGCGAACGACAAGCGCTTGAAAAAAGTCTTCAAAGTCTGCAAGGACCATGGCACCCACCTCCAGTTCTCCGTCTTCGAGTGTGACCTCACCCAGCGCGAACTCGTCCAGCTCCAGCGCGAACTCAAAAGCATCATCAAACACGATGAGGACCAAGTCCTCTTCATCTCCCTCGGCCCCGCAGAGGGTAGGGGAGACCGAGTCATCTCCGCCCTCGGCCTGCCCTATGCCAAGTTTGATGCGCCCTGCTACGTAGTGTAGAACACACTGCGGAAACGCCTGATCTTTGACATCATCAAAACATCAACCGCGAGCGGCGAGGTGCCCCCACGCCCCACGGCTTGCGCTCGCTGCTTGAAACACAAGCATCTGGTGAGCTGCCCCCCCTTGCTCGTCCGACCCGAAGGAACCCAACTGGCCCACCGCTCGCACACTACTTGTGGAACGCCAACAAATGAATACCCTCAGGCGTGACTCATTCCTCACTCCCACGAGTGAGGCCCCGTTGAAGCGGTACGGCGGTGACCAAGGACTTTGGCGGCATCAGCACCGGCATTCCTCACTCCCACGAGTGAGGCCCCGTTGAAGCCATGGCGCTCAGGTCGGCCCAGTTGAGGTCCGGCAACATTCCTCACTCCCACGAGTGAGGCCCCGTTGAAGCAAAACCGCGTGGCCAGTACAAGCCACCATGCCCATCGAGCATTCCTCACTCCCACGAGTGAGGCCCCGTTGAAGCCGGCGGAAAATCAAGAAACCCATCAAGCAGGCCAGCTTCATTCCTCACTCCCACGAGTGAGGCCCCGTTGAAGCAAGCGCATGGTGGCAGCGCTTGGCGTGTACAAGGTCAACATTCCTCACTCCCACGAGTGAGGCCCCGTTGAAGCTACCCTGCTAACGACGACC
>CAZIGH010000005.1:0-159807 GCA_964538625.1 uncultured Verrucomicrobiaceae bacterium | reverse complement strand
ATTCTCCGCATCCCAGCGATAGCTCCATCTGGCGTCCTCGGTGAGGTTGCCATCGTGGTCGTATTGCAGGGTTTCGTTAGCAGGTGGGAAGTACATCCAGCCTTGGCGGAGGGTGGCGAGGTCCTGGCCGTTGAGTCCGGCTCCGGGGCGGGTGGCGCGGACGACGACGTAGCGCCACGCTGGGCCGTTACCGGTACTCACGGCGGCTTCGCTGTAGAAGGGTGCGCCGCCGAGGGGGATGCGGGCGACGAGCAGGCTCTCGGGGTTGATCTCGTTGGGCCAGCTCAGGCCGGAGGCCTGAGCTGACTGGTTGGCTCCGGATGCGGGTGGGTTTGGTGGAACTGTAGAGAGGAAGACTTCGATGTTGGCTTGTTCGTTGGCGAGACCTTGGATGAGTTTCCTCAAGGGGTTGGGTCGGGTGATGGTTTCGTATTGGTCGAGGGCATTGGCGGTGCAGCTGGTGGTTTGCAGTTTGCCGTTCAACGCGGTGGTGGTGGTGGCGGTTAACCGGTTGCCGATGTCGTCGAACTGGAACCAGTGCTGGTGGGACTCTGAGACTACTTCATGGCAGGGACGAAGGTGGGAGGTGCCTGAACGGGGGAACGCGCAAGGCTGTGGGTGCGAGGACGTCTTTTGGGTGGGGGTGAAGACGGTTCTGGAAGCCCGATGGCATGCGCCATGAGCGGGGCTGTGACCGGTGAGTGTCAGCCAGGGTCAAGTCTTGTCTTGAAACCTAAAAGAGTGGGCGGCCTGAGAGTCTGACCTAGTTGAAATATAAGGTTTGCCAAAAAAGTCGTCGGAAACAGCACAAAAAAGTTGCCATATCTTCTAGTTTTTATAAAATATGGAGTTGTTATCTATTTAATCTCCCTCAGCACCATGACCTTTCGACCCATTTACCTCTCTCTGGCTTTGGCCTCAGCCGTGCCCTCGCCGGTGCTGCGAGCGCAGAGCGTCTCACCGCTTGAGCTTGGCCAGGTAGCACCCCAACGCCAGATGGCTCCGGAGTACGAAGCCAAAGCCGCTGAACTGCGTGCTGCGCCTGCGCAAACCTACGACTTCAGCAAGTCCAACCTCGGGGACGTTCTGCGCTACCTCGCCACTGATGCGAAAATCAACTTCATTTCGCTGGATGACGAAAGCAGGCAGGCGAACCAAGTCGTGACGTTCAACATCACCGGAAGTCCGTTCACCGTGCTTGAGACGCTGTGCAAGGCGCATGGGCTGGCGCTCATTCCTGAGAACGGAATGTGGTACATCCGGCCAGCGGATGACAAGGAGCTGATCGGGCGTTCCTACCAGATCAAATACAATCCCCTCGAGATGGTGGAGAAAATGCCTGTGGGTACGCAGGCCTCCGGCACCGGCATCATGGGAGCTTCCATCCACTTGCAGGGCGCACAGGAAACCTTCAAGGTGAAACCCAGCGAGCTGGTGCGCAAAATCCGTCAAGTGTTGGATTTGCCGCCGGAAGACGAGACTGGCCAGAACGCCGCTACCGGCATCCAGGCCATGGCCGCGCAAGCCACAGGGCAATCCGGTTCCGGAGCAGAGGGACAGGGAGCCGTAGAAGAGCAGCGCAAGCCGAAGGTGCTGTGGGAGTCGGATTCCAACACCCTTTACGTAGTAGCCACCCGCCTTCAACACATGTGGGTGGAAGGCTATCTGTCCATCGCGGACCGGGAGCAGGCCCAGATCGCCATTGAGGTGAAGTTTGTAGAAACGAGCCATGACCCTCAGAAAGAGCTCGGCATCGACTGGGGTGGCACTCTGGGGCAGGAAGGGACCTTCTGGCAGACTACCGAAACCAAGTATGATCCGACCACGCAGATGTACGACGTGAAGCGCTCACAGGTGCCCAACACCTCGGGCGGCTTCCGCACGGACGTGGGGAATCTGCTGAACATTCGGAATCTCAACGGCATTGAACAGGTGCCGTGGGTGCACCCTATGGCTTCGGTCTTCAGCTACCAGGACCTCAGCCTCAAGCTGCGCGCGCTCCTCACCGACTCCGACACCAAGACCACGTCCTATCCGCGCATGGTGGTGTCCAACAACCGTGAGGCTGTCTTCAAGTCGGTGGTGAACCAGCCTGTGCTCAGCGGCAGCTCATCGCAGGCCGGTGGCGGCGGAGCCGGAGGGGTCACGAGCGAGCAGATCGAGTATCTGCCCATCGGCACGGTGTTGAACATTCTGCCCAAGCAGATGGATGCGCAGAAGGTGAGCCTGAACATCGGCATTACCGTCTCCAACATCATCGGCGAGACGATCATCAGCGGCAATCCCTATCCGGTGGCGACTAGCCGCGTTTACAATGCTCCCGTGGTGGTGGACAGCGGTTACACCGTGGCCATTAGCGGGCTGGACGAAGCTCGTGAGAAAGAAGGTCAGAGCGGCGTGCCACTGCTCAGTCGCATCCCGATCATCAAGTATGCCTTCAGCTCCAAGTCCCGCTCCAAGAACCACAAGAACCTGCTCATCTTCATCACCCCGGCGCTCATTGATCCGCGAATGGGCGGCCTGCCTGAGGAACCCGTATCCGTAGTGCCGCGCAAGCCGGAAGTGCTCATGCCCCGCAAGCCGCAGATCGACCCCAGCGGCCAGCTCGCCGGTGGTCCTGACGCAGTGAAGAACGCCGTGGACTACCTGGACCGCGAGTGCCAAGTGCTGGATCGCACCATCAAGGAGGCCCGCCACCGCAGCGAGGACTCCCAGAAGCTGACCGATATGAAGAAGGCGCTCAACACGCTGGAGCAACAGGTGGAGCAGATGTCTGTGCAATACCCTGACAAGGCCGCCATGCTTTCCGGAGAACTGGTCCGCATCTCCAAGCTCCAGTCTATGGTCAGCTCCATGAAGGTACAGACTTGGAAGAAGGCCTACTACTGATCCGTCTCCCTCACCCCCAAAACACGAAAGAACCCCGGTCACGCCAGTAGGGCGGGCCGGGGTTCCTAACTTAGAGCCAAAGTGGCAGAAGGCTCAGATCATCCCGAGCTTCATCTTGCCCTCGATGGAGATCATCCCCTGGTTCCAGGCTGGTTCCCAAACCAGTTCCACCGCAGCATCATCTATCTCCTCAATGGTCATGATGCGGGACTGCGCATCAGCAGCGATGGTGGGGCCCATGCCGCAGCCCGGAGCCGTGAGAGTCATCTTTACCAGGGCTTTGTTTTTACCATCTTCCGTCTGCTCCACCCGGCAGTCATAAACCAGGCCGAGGTCCACGATGTTCACAGGAATCTCAGGGTCATAGACATTCTTCAGCTGGTTCCACACCTGGGCTTCGAGGTCAGAGACGTCCTCGGGGATATTGGATGAAGTGCTGCTTTCCGCCTTCTTCTCTGCCTGCGGGTCGATACCGAGGGCATCTGCATCGGCGCTGTTGATGCGAGCCAGGCCGAAGTCCGTAGCCACCGTATAAGTGCCGCCGAGAGACTGGGTGATGATGACTTTCAGGCCCTGAGGAAGCCTGATCATGTCGCCACTCGGAATCTGAATGGCATCGACTTCACGTTTGAGTTCTAGAGAGGATTGCATGGGAAGGAATAGAAGACTGGAAGATTGAGGATACGAGCCACGAAGCTACGTGCTCGGGTGGAGGTTGATCTTGAGTTTGCGCGGTTGGGGGAGAAGGGAGTCGTGCAAGGTCGCGGCCTGATCTGCGGGCGGCACTGCGGGGGCCGATACGGCCGCCGTCTCGGCATCCAGGGCAGCCTTCAGCGCACCTTCGACCATCTGCCCGCAGTGGATCTTCATGGGTGGCAGCGCACCGATGGGGCCGGTAAGGTCCGTGGCGTTCATGGCAAGCGCCTCTTCCTTGGTCTTGCCACGGATGAGCTGGGTGGCCACGGAGGCGACGGCGATGGCGGTCTGGCAGCCGAAGGACTGGAAGGTGGCTTTGTCGATGACTTTCTTTCCATCCAGCTCCTTGAACTTGAGCCACATGCGTACCATGTCGCCACAGTCAGGCGAGCCTACGGTGCCCACGGCATCGGCATCGGCCATTTCGCCGAGGTTTTGCGTATTGAGGAGAGCGTCGTGGAGGGCTGCTTCGTTCATGAGCTTGGTTTCAGTCTGCAAACTCTAGCGTATAGCGCGGAATGCTGGGGTCTGCCTCCACGGAATACGCGTCAATGCCGCCGGCCAGACTCTTGGTTTCGGAAAATCCATGGCCGATGAAGTAAGCCGCCGCATCCAGCGAGCGCTGGCCCTGGTGGTCGTAGATGACAATGGGCGTGGTCTTCTCCCAGCTGTTGAAGATGCTCTGAATCAGCGCCTGGTCGAGGAGTAGGGCACCGGGCAGTTTGACGGCTTCATGCTCTTCACGGGTGCGGGCGTCGAGCAACTTTACTTCGCTGCCGGAAGCGAGTTTCTCCGCCAGTTCCAGCGGTTTAATCTGAAGGCTCACGTCATTGCTGTGAGACTCCTGGATGTGTGCTATCACCTCTTCTACGGACAGATTGTCATTGCGCTGGCAGACGGCAGCTAGGGTTTCGTTCGGGCTGAAGCCGCAGCTCTTGCATCCACCGATGTGATACTTCGCAAACAGCGCCCTCTGGGCCCCCGGATAGGCGGCCAGAAGCTGGCCCATCGTGGTGCTGCCGTCGATAGCGGGTAGGTCAGTGAGTTTGCTCATGGGATGTGCCGTAGTGTGGGGTTGATGCGGCGGGGTGCAAGGATGGGTTTTTGTGCTGTGAATCCCAGCCAACGTGCTACGGTGCCGATCGTGAGCGCCAATGGAGAGCCAAAAATCTATGTGCTGCCGACCCTGATGACGGCGGGCAACCTGCTGTGTGGGTATGTGGCCACCCTGCAAATCTTCGACGGTAGAATGCAGTCGAACATGCTGCATTACCACTACGCCATCCTGGCCATCCTGGTGGCCTGTGTCTTCGATGCCCTGGATGGGCGTGTCGCTCGCATGGGCGGTCAGGAGTCGCCTTTTGGTCGGGAGCTGGACTCGCTGGCAGACATTGTCTCCTTTGGTCTCGCACCGTCGCTGCTGGTCTATGACATCGTGTTGAAGGATTTTGATCCACGGATCGGCTGGCCCATCTCCGGACTTTATCTCGTCTGTGGCGCGGTGAGGCTGGCCAGGTTCAACTGCATTGCCGCCTCGGACGTGAAGAGCAGCAACAAGAACTTCAAGGGCTGCCCCATCCCTGCCGCAGCGGGAGTCATCGCCTCTCTGACGCTGCTGGTGATCTGGCTGGACGGAGCGCAGCGTGAGCTTGGCCCCATGAAGTATGTGCTGGTGGCGCTGATGCTGCTGCTCTCCTTCCTCATGGTGAGCAATCTGGAATACCCCAGTTTCAAGGCCGTAAACTGGCGCACCCGTCGTCCGCTGCATGTGGTGCTGGGCGTCATCATCGTCATCGTTCTCACGGTCATGAACTGGCAGTGGATGCCGGCAGTGCTTTTCACCAGTTATTTGTTGTACGGTCTCGTACGTCCCTGGGTCTCGCGCCGCTGGCGCCATGAGATTGAAGTGGTGGATGAGACAGGGGAAGAAGCGCCGCCAGATGATCTGGAGGAGGGCAAGTGTGCTGCGGAAGGCCTGGAGGGCGGGCGTGTGGCGGGGTCCTAGGAATGGCGGATTTTTATCAACACGGCAGGCTGCCCACTCTTCATCACCTCGCTGAGAGTGATGTGCCTGGACGCGAGGCGGAGCTGGTGAAGTGGAGCAAAGACGCCCCGGTGGTGCTTCTGCTGCCCGCCTTCTTTCCTGAGTTCCAGAAGTCTGCACTGCCGCGCATGCTGCGTGAGATCAGTTCCGTTCCCTACGTCTCAGAGGTGGTACTCAGCATCAACGGCACCACACGTGAAGAGCTGGACGTGGAGCGTGCCATAGCCCGTGAATGCCTGGGAGACAAACCCTGTCGCCTACTTTGGAATGACGGGCCTGAGGCCCAGGCGATTTACAAACAGGTGCGTCAGAACGGTGGTCCCAACTACCGGGCGGGAAAAGGTTCAAACATCTGGATGGGCGTGCTGCACCTTGTGGCCAGGGCAGAGCACACCGTGGTGGCTTGCCATGACACGGACATCCTCAGCTACGAGCGCGGCATGCTCTGGCGGCTCTGTTACCCGGTCACGAACCCTCAGATGCCCTACCAGTTTGCCAAAGGCTACTACGGTCGTGTGGGAGAGCGCCTGTATGGCCGCGTTACGCGTCTGCTGGTGGCTCCGCTGCTGCGGGCTTTCAGGGATGTCGTGGGCAGCACGGACCTCGTTCGTCATCTGGCCAGTTTCCGCTACCCGCTCTCTGGGGAGTTCTCAGCCTCGCTCGAAGCGCTGGCCAAGTTTCCTATGCCGCCGGGCTGGGGATTGGAAGTCTGCCTGCTCTGCGAGGTGATCAAGCACCTCAAAGTGGAGCAGATGTGTCAGGTGGATCTGGGCTTCAACTTTGAACACCGGCACCGCGAAGTCTCCAATGCGCCCGCCGTTTCTTCCGTGGCTGCCACAGGGCTGGAGAAGTCTGCCACGGAGGTGGCCCGCGCACTGGCAGACTACATCCTGGCGGATAAGAAGGGTGGCAAGTTCGGCCTTACGCTTCGTGAAGTGGCAGATCGCTACGCCCAAGTGGCCGCCGAGTGGGTGCCACGCTATGAACATGACGCCCTTTTCAACGGCCTGCGCTACGACCGTGAAGATGAACTCCGAGCGGTCGAAATCTTCGTGGACGTGCTCAGCGGTTTGCATCGTGAACCTGGTTCACTCCCCAACTGGCCCTCTGCAAACGAAGTGCTCCAGGATGAATGGATCCACGATGCCGTGAAAGCACTCGGCGTCGTGGCGTGAGCTTCAGCGCAGGAAGTCGTCCACGTACTGCTCCACGATGGTCTTGAGCGGCGGAGGCTCGGGCATCCCTATCGCCACTGCACGCGCTCCGTCCACGGACTGCGGCCAGTTGTTCACGATGCCCTGAATGCGTGCGTCGAACGCGTCCACGATGTTCCCAAGTGAAATGCCCCGTTCGTCAGCCACTTGATGAATCACGGACTCCGCAAGCTGTGGGGTCACCGTGTGCGCTGGCAGCACATAGGCGCGGTCGCTGCCCAGTGTTTCTTCGGGCACTTCGGCCATAGCGATGAAGGACTCGATCACTGTACGGTAGCCGGTCATGGGATGCCGCTGGTCACGCCGGATAGGCAGCAGGCAGTCCACACCGTTGAGCGGCTCACGGAACATGCCGCTGGCCCAGCTTGAGGCGGCGGCGTTCGGCTTGCCCGGACGCACGATCACGGTGGGCAGACGGATGGAGCGTCCGTCGAAGTGGCCCTTACGCGTATGGTCATTCACCAGCATCTCGCACATGGCCTTTGTCATGCCATAGGTGGTCTGCGGCGTGTGTTTGGTGCGGTCCGTATTCACTGGCTGCATGGCCTCGCCACCGAAGCAGGCGATGCTGCTGGCAAAGACCACACGCTGCCTGCCAGGCAGAGCACGAGCCGCCTCGAAGACGTGGCGCCCGCCATCCAGGTTCACCCGCAGCGCGTCATCAAACCGCTCTTCACATTCCCCGCTCACCATGGAAGCAAGGTGGAAGAAGAGGACGTCTTCTTCCTGCCCCACGGCGGCAAGCACCGTGGCTCGATCACTGATGTCTCCGGTCACCTGGCGCACCCGTGCATCCTCGTGAGGACCGCGGAAAAACGCATCCAGGAGCACCACTTGTTCAATGAGCCGCCCGTTGAGCGAACCCTTGGCGAGCAGCTGATTGCAGAGCTGTGAGCCGAGAAACCCGCCACCACCGGTGATGAAGACCTTCATGAATCAATGTGCCTCTTCCTTCTCAGGAGGCTCGGGTAGGAGGAAAGTGAGGACCAGTCCAAGCACACAGACAGCCAGTGCTATGCCTGCGGCAGTGGCGGCCATCTTCGACTGATTGGGCGGTATGGAGGCACTCAAGGTGAAGAAAATCCAAGCCATGCTGGTGCCGAGCACACGACCTCCGATGTTCGCCGCAAAGCTTTCCCCCGTGCCGCGCAGATGCACCGGGAACACGCGCGGGATGTAGTTCCCCCAGAAGCTGAACTGAGCCACGAGCAGCACCCCGGCGAAGAAAACCGCCCACTTGATGGGCTCCAGCGTACCGGTGGCATTGAGATTTTGAGACATCCACCAGAAGAGCGCCGGGATGAACAGCAAGGACGGAACGAGGAAGAGGCGCAGCAGTGCACGGCGGCTAACAATGTAGAGCGCGGCAAAGGCCAGTAGAACGCGGCCCACCAAGCCGCCCACTTCCTGCCAGGTCTGCACGCTGGCGGCGGCTTTCTGCTCGATCTCGGACTTGATCTTCGCCATGGCGGGATCCACTGGCGGTTTTGCTCCCGGTGCTGGAGCGGCGGGCGCAGGGGCCGCGTCGCCGGCAGGGGCCGCAGGTTTTGCCGAAGCTTGAGCCGTCGCCACGGCTGCCTTCACGTCACCCAGACCAGGGATGATCTGCGGCAGGTGCTGGATGGCACCAAACGCGATGCCGTAGCAGCAGGCGAAGAGCAGCGTGGTGACCACTGTGGTGCGGATGAGTTCCGGCTGGAAGAGTTCCTTGATGCTCGGGCGCCGCAGCGTGCCGGCCTCTTTCTTCTTTTGCCACACGGGTGACTCAGGCAGGAAGGGACGGATGACGATGAGAGGGATGGCGGGAAGCAGACCAGAAATGAGAGTGTAGCGCCATGCCTCATGCACCCCATGGATGGGAGGCAAATCATTGGCGTGGTTCACACACCAGTAGTAAACCACTGCCACGAGCAGACCGCCGAGAGAAGAGAAGGCCTGCGTAAAGCCAAGCACCTTTTCCCTCTGCTTCGGCTCCTGGAAAAGCTCCGCCAGCCAAGCTACCGCAGCCACGAACTCCACGCACACGCCCAGGAAAACGAAGCACCGGCAGATAAGAAGCTGGGTGAGATTGGTAGAGAAGCCCGCTGCAAAGGCACCAAAGGCATAAATCAAAATGCTCCAGGTCAGCACCCGGCGGCGGCCCAGACGGTCCGTGAGCCAACCACCCAACAGACCAAACACGCCTCCCACGATGGCGGGCACGAAAAACAGCACCCTGGCCCACTCTGTGTATTCGGGCGTACCCACTTGCAGCCCGCCCAGTGAGAGCAACGCCGGCTTCACGATGAGCGGAAGCATGAGCAGTTCATAAATGTCGAAGGCAAAGCCGATGGAGGCGATGATGCAGATGAGCCATTGTGTGCGTGTCATGGTGGGTGGGGGTGCGATTCGCGCGGTTGAGGGACAGTGGTTTAGGCTCGCGGCGGTGAGCGGCGAAGTTGGGATTGACGGGGGTTGTGGTTGCGAACGCCGACGTCGTAGGCTGCAATCAGCAGAGGTTCAACGGTTTCTTCCGTTGCCAGTCTGTGGTCACGGGCGGTGAGGAGACCTGAGACTACCTCCATGAGCGAGCCATAGTTCTCCCCCGCCACCAGTGGTCTGGCATCCTGCCAGACCTCCAGCTTCCCGAAGGCAAACCGCTTCCGCCCGCTATTCAAACGCTCAGCCATCGCTTCACAACTGCTCGACGATGGCTCAACCCAGAAGCGGCCTCACCTCGTCCAGGATCTTGGGGATTTCCGCGAAGGGATCGGTGTCCTTGCGTTCGTACTCCAGTACGAACCAGCCCTGGTAGTTCGCATCGCGGAGGATCTGGATAATGCGCTTGATGTCGGCCGGCTCATGCTGGCCTTTGGCCGCTCCGGCGGGACTCATGTCCATCTTCAGCTGCACGTTCACGGCATAAGGCGCTATCTTGGCCAGATCAGCGTAGGGGTCGGCGGTGTGGAAGTTTCCGCTGTCGAAGTTGATGCCGGCCCACGGACTCTTCGCCGCACGCACCATTTTGATGAGGTTGTCCGGCTCTGCCACGATGCCGCCGTGATTCTCAAGACCGAGGAAGACACCCTTTTTGGCCGCATACTCCAGGCACTCATCATAGGCCGCCTGGCAGTTCGCCACGGCCTGCTCTTCGGTTTGATCCTTCTGTTTGTTACCGGCGAAGACGCGGATGTGAGGTGCGCCCATAGTGGCGGCGTGGTCGATCCATTTCTTCGAGTAAGCGATTTGTTCATCCCGCTGGGGTCCGGGGTTGTAGGTCCAGGTGTTCCCTATGGCAGTGCCGCACAGCTGCACGCCACGCAGGTAGGCGCGGCGGCGAAGCTCCAGCAGAAAGGCGTCATCCACATCCGGCGGGAAGAAGTAGGAAGTCACCTCTGCTCCGGGGACGTTGTGGTCACCGCACCAGTCCACGAAGTCCATGATGCTCCACTGCGGGGCACCTTCTACGGGCTTCTGCTCTTTGTCCCGCGACCACTTGAAGTACCTGCCAAAGGAGTAGGCGGCTACACCCAGCATCATCCGGC
Organism: uncultured Verrucomicrobiaceae bacterium; assembly: GCA_964538625.1. Lineage (GTDB taxonomy): Bacteria > Verrucomicrobiota > Verrucomicrobiia > Verrucomicrobiales > Verrucomicrobiaceae > JAEUHM01. The sequence continues at coordinate 149,440 of CAZIGH010000005.1, read as the reverse complement.
TGGAACCGGGACGCTTGATCGGCTCTATACTCAACGAGGCTGCGGTGGTGATGCCCAAGGCACCGAGGGAGGTGGACAGGAAGTGACGGCGGCTAGTCATGATTGGCTGGGTTAAACGGATGTTGCGCGGCGAGCCTAGCAATAATGCCGGAGAAAAGGAAGGAGTTCCTCGCTTCCACTTGCGGCCACCTGCTCACCACTTTCGGTGGCTTGGGGGGGCGGCTTGTTTCGTTTAGTCGGAGAGATGATTGCGGTTGTTCCTCCGCACCGGCTGCTCGGGCTGCTTCCAGCCGCGGGGTGCACCCAGGATCACCACCGGTTTGCCGGTGTTGTCATGAATGCGCAGGTTGTCCGAAATGGTGCCCTTGCGCGAGTGCCGCCAGCAGTGGATGGCGTTGCCGCCGCTTTTGATGACGTTGCCGATGACCTCGTAACCGTCTAGGTTGAAGTTGGGTTCGATGGCTGTTACGGCGGTCTCCATATAGTTGTAGTTGCACTTCACATTCCGAAGCTGTCCACGGAAGGAGGGATGCCCCAGTAGGTAGGCGGCACCATTGGGGTTGAGTGTCCGAGTGCGCTGGATGGTGATGTTCTCTGCATCGTAGGACTCGCCTTCAGTCACCGCACCTCCAGGCAGGAACTTGCCACTGTGTTCGCCGTAACACATGACGGAACGGTTGGTATCCATCATGGTGATGCCTTCGATGACGATGTCTCTCACCCGGCCATGGGCGAGCACGCAGGCGTTGATGTCTTTCACCAGAAAGCTGGGCTGCACGTTGCGTCTTGCGTTGAGGTCTATGGTGCCCTTCCCGCTGATCTTGACGCCCTCGATGTAATCCGCCTGCCTTCCGTGGCCAATGCGGATGCCATACGCCACAGGTCCGTCGTAGCTGATGTACCAGCGACTGCCCTTGTTGTGCCCTGTTCGGTTGCCGAAACGAATCTTCACTCCCTGCGTCAACTCCTGCCAATCACCAGTGACCGGCACGCCCTTGTGCGGTGTCTCACCAAACTTGCTCTCTGAAGGCGGAAGATCCGCGCTGCCCTCCGGATTGTCCACGCTGTGAAACACGCCCCAGGAGAAGGTGTCGGGCCGGTCCCCTGCCCCTTCCGAGTCGATGACGACGGTGAAGATGGAGGGCCGACTGAGGTCAAAAGTGCCGCCAGCTTCCATGTCATCCAGCTTTTTTCCTGCATCCTGGTCCGTGGTGATCTCCGGCTCCAACTCCAGCTTGGTCTCTCCATCTCTTAGCTTGAGCACCGCGCCCTCGCTTAGTTCAATGTGCACTGATTTGTCCACATACAGCATGGCACGGTGCTTAGCGAGGCCGTGTTCATGCAGGCCCGGCGAAAAGACGAGCCGATCACCCGCTGCTGCCCGGTCCAAGACGGCCTGGGGATTGTCACCGAGTTTGATGACATGTTCTGCGGCAGGGAGAAGCGGCGCAAGAGCCAGGAGGAATAAGAGTCTCATCATGGGATGTCGTGGATGCAAGTGAAGGTCTAGCAGGGGGTGCTGCTACGCTTCGCAGGCGGCGTTTATTGCCCGCATTGCTCTGGCTCCACAAGGCAGCCGATGCAGCAGACCATCTGGGCGAGCACTCCGGCATTTCTCCTCCCGTTTAGGGGTTCAATGGACTCGACATCCGACTTTAGTCCTACTCCAGAGGTCCGATACCGGGATTCCACAAATGCGCTGAAGATTGGGGAAGAAAGCCTCTTCGCCATGAATTTACGCATCACCTCTCTCGCCACCGCCCTGATGTGCCTGCCCATCCTCTCACAAGCAGAGCCCCTTGTGGCTCCACAGGCCACTAGGTTGGCTATTCCCTCAGGTGCCCAGAGCGCGGGACGTTCGGTGGCAGTGAATGAAAACTACATCGCCGTGGGAGCGCCGGACTCCAACGCAGGCGGTGTCAATGACTCCGGAGAAGTGCTCATTTACCGCGTCGCTGATGGTGCGCTCCTTCGCAGGATCGCCTCCCCTGCTCCGGTCTCTGGGGGTGACTTCGGCCTCGCGGTCGCACTGCACGGAAGCGCTGTCTATGTCGGCGCACCAGGTGAATCCACCACAAGCGCGGCGAACTCCGGCCACGTTCATGCTTTCAGCGCCGCCACCGGTGCGAAGCTGTGGTCCTTTGCGGGAACGGCGGGTCAGCGTGTCGGAGGAGCGCTTGCCCTAAGCGGCGAGCGCATGGTGGTTGGTGCACCGGCAGGCACCGTTTCCGGTAATCCTGCCCTCAGCGGATCGGCATTGTTTCTGAACCGCATCACCGGCGCGAAGACCGCCCAGTTCACGCTGAATGCACCTGTGGCCAATGACCGGTTCGGCGCGGCGGTGGCCATCAGCGGAAGCCTCGCAGCCATAGGCGCACCTGGGCGGGAGACAGATGGGCACACGGACTTTGGCCTCGTGCTGTTGCTGGACGTAGCAAACGAAAGCTCTCCTGTGGTCGCCACGCTGAAATGTCCTTTTGTCCAGTGGTACATGGAGTTCGGCACGAGCTTGGCTTTCACTCGGGATACCCTGTTGGTGGGCTCTCCGCTTTTCAATGGATTCTATGACGACATAGGCAGGGTGGACGCCTTCACCACCACCGGCACCCACCTGCGGCAGTTTGAGAACCCCCACTCGGAGGATCTCTACCGCCGCAAACAGGGGCGTGCGCTAGCTGCCTCTGGCTGGCTGGCCACGGTAGGGATGAAAATGCTCTCCAACACCAACGGTCTCGCTTACCTCCACGACATCCGCGGCGGAAGCACCTGCGCAGAGCTGGCTCCTCACACCGAAAACGAGGGGGAGAACTTTGGTTGCTCTGCGGCCATGGATGACCAGACCATCGTCATCGGGGATGATGCTCAACCCGTCTCCGCATCCCCTCTCACTACGGGTGCTGTGTGGGTGCTGCGTCAGCCCCGCCAGCCCATGCAGGACAGCATCCTCTTTGCTACAACCGGCGACGCGGCACCAGGCATGTTTAACGTGCAATACACTGGCTTCTCCGACGCCACGCTGGCCGAGAGCATGACGGACAAAGTCATGTTCCGTGCCTCACTCAAGGGGCTGGGGGTCACCACCGCCAACAACAGCGCCGTGTTCAACAACTGGACCGGTTCCTTGCAGGAGCTTCTTCTGCGCAGAGGCAGCACTCCGCTCGGCAGCGTCAGCACCCTCGGGAAACCGTACTTCAGCAGCGGCACGGTGGTCCGCCCCATGATACCGGCCACCATCAATGGCAAGACTCACGTACTCCGAGATACAGCACCCACTCTGGAGACAGACATCGTCACCGGAGCCACTCCGGCCAACGCCGCGTGGGGCGGCTCCATTTCCGCCATCCGTGCACACACCACTGGCACAGACTCCTCCACCACGCTCTTCGTGTACACCGCCAGATCAGGCATCAATGGTGCCACTCTCGCCAATGACTCCCGCATCGCCAGCTACAACTCAAACGACGGAGCACACAAAGACGTCATCCGCGAGGGAGATGCCAGCCCCGACGCGACGCGCACTTACGCTCAAATCTACCCACGCATCGCCGCTGCGAAGGATCACTTCGTCTTCGCATGCAGCCTGAGTGGCGAAGCCTCTGGCAACGCAGCGCTCGTGGTCAAAAAGACCGCCACAAGCCCCGTCATCATCGCTCAAAAGGGCCAATCCGTGGCCGGGCTTTCAGCGCCGCTGTCCAGCTTCATCGGAGAAGGCATCAATCGAGACGGTAGCGTAGTGTATCGTGCCCTGCTCGCCGGTGGCACGGAGGCGCTGCTGCTGAAACTCCACAATGGCGGCACCGCGCGCGTCGCCATCAAAGGCGATCTGGCTCCTGGAGCAGGAGCCGGGGTTCGCTTCGCCAGTTTTCCGAGGTTCTTCATCGGTCCGGATAACACCGTGCTTTTCACCGCACGCCTCGCCGGCACGGGTGTAAACACCAGCAACGATGTCGGCGTGTGGCTGAAAACGAACTCCGCCACTCACCTCCTCATGCGTGAAGGCAGTGCCGCGCGGGACTGCGGCAGCGCTGTAGTTTCCACGATTGGCAGCATAGAGTTGGGCACTGTGAGCGGAACCTACGCCATCTCTGCCACATTGACGGGCCCCACTGCCCAAAATCAGGCGGCCTTCATGGGGAGCATCAATGCCACCACACCTGCCCTGCTGGCCCCGAAGCTCAGTCTGCGCAAAGGTGCTTGGATGGCGAAAAACGGTGGCCAGAGAATCACCGGCATTGGCATGAGCACTCAGCACATCGAAGCAAGTGGCAGCGGAAGTACCGGACGCGCCCGCATCGTGAACAGCAGCTCCGCCCTGCTTACCGTCAGATTCAGTGACAACCTCTCCCAGCTCCGGACCGTGCGTCCCTGATGTGCCAAGGGTCCACCGGTTCAGACACGGTGCCTCAGGACTAAGGCAGCGCGGAGGCAGGGCGGCGGGCCTTCTCGCTCCAGTCGTCAACGCTCAGGTCTTCGCGGGAGAGGCCGCGGTTCAGATCCATGCCTCGGAGCTTCCAACTGTGAGCATGGAGATCAAAGGGCACGCGGATGCGCTCCTCAAAGGTCGTGGGCCAGAGGATGCCGCCAACGTTGCGGAAATCCCGGAACGTCACATCTACCTCTGCGCCTTGGGTGCTGGCCAGTCCATTGAGCGTCATGCGTAGTCTCCGAAGCTGCTTCGTGCTGCGGTCAATCGAGAGGAGCACACGGTCTTCGTTTGACTCTCCGATGCCTGGTTTCAGCACGGCCAGCAGCTCGTCGCAAAGGTGGCCATCCACGCTGGACTGTTTCGCAATTTGCAGCACAACACCTGGCCGATCGAAATAAAAGGGGTCGAGCAGAAAGAGCTGGTAAGCATCCGCCACCAGCGCTGCGGCCTGTCTGGTGATGTCATCCGACGCTGCTTTCCCATTGTAAGTCACGCGAGTCATACCGCCCTCACGCAGCACCTCCTTGGTTCCGCCGGGACCATGATGCTTCTGGGCGATGAGGCGAGGGCCGAGGAGAAGGCGCTCTTCCGAGTCTCTGCGGAACTTCTTGTCCACCAACTCAGGCTGAAAGCGAGGTCCTATGGCTCCCCACTTTCCTTCATAACGCACGCTGATGTCTTTCACCCGCTCAATGGCACGGCCACCGTGAGCCTCGCGGGCGGCGCTCAGAAGACGGGTGGCCGAGGGTTCGCTGGCCACGACTGCGGTAGAGTGGATGCGTGGTCCCGAGGAGCAACTGGTAAGCAGCAGCGCGAAAAGAAATCCAAGGCTCTTCTTCATGCAGGCTTTCATCGCATCAAAACGAGGTGTCTGCACCTGCCTTCTCCCACTGCTCCAGTTCTTGTGCCGTGGCAGCGAGTTTTTTCTTCACCTTGTCGATGGCGTAGCGTCCGAGCACGAGCCTCAGAGGAGGTGCGGGACTCTCCACTGCCTGGATGATTGCCTCGGCGGCCTTCGCCGGGTCGCCTGGCTGCCGACCATTCATGCCCAGGATCAGCCTGGCAAACTGTCCGCTGGACTTGTCGTAATCCGCGATGGACTCAGCCGCTTTCTCCAGCGAACGCCCTATGAAGTCCGTTCTGAACGGCCCCGGCTGCACGATGGTGACACCGATCCCAATCGGCTTGAGTTCCGCAGCCAATGACTCGGAGAGTCCCTCCACTGCACACTTGGCCGCGCCATAGATGGAGAAGCCGGGATAGTTGGAGATGGCTGCTGCGGCCGAGACGTTGACAATGTGGCCACGCTTCTGGTGACGGAGCAAGGGCAACGCGGCACGCAGCACGTTCACGGGGCCGAAAAAGTTTGTCTCCATGTTTTGCCGGAGTTGATCCTCAGAGTGCTCCTCCAGTGCGCCGATGACCCCGTAACCAGCGTTATTGACGATGACGTCCATGCTACCGAAGTGCTCTCGCGCAGCGTCCACCGCAGATTGCACTTGAGCCGAGTCGGTCACGTCCAGCTTCAGAGGCAGCAGGTGATCTGGATACAGGGCCGCAAGAGCCGACAATGAGTCGGGATCTCTCGCCGTGGCGGCTACCCGCCGCCCCTTCAGAACCAATGCCTCCACCATGGCACGGCCAAAACCGCTGGAGGAGCCAGTGACAAACCAAACAGAGGAGGCAGGATCAGGAAGCGGCATGTTGCTGGTTGATACGCCGCAGCTGGTGACTCGGTTGGTTTGAAAAAGGGACGGTTGATTTTCCCGGCAGCGGCGTAGAAGCGACCGTGAGTTTGCTGGTGGCTTACTCGGTTCACGCGTGGCCTGTGGAAGTCTCACGACTTCCGCTACTGGCATGGAAGCCTTGCGACTTCTTCTACGCCCGGCGGCGTCGCATGAGGAAGCCGAGCAGGCCCAGGAGCAGCAGAATCACACGACCCGGCTCAGGCACCACGACGACGATGCCGTAGCTGGTAAACGCGGTGACATCCCAGGCGAGGCCGCCGGTCAGGGTGGGCAGATCCAAGTCACCAAAGGTGCCACTGTTGCCAAAGGTGGCACCTCCCACGCTGAAGGTGCCCGTCATGGCACCCATCCAGTCAATGAGGTTAAACACTTGGCCATAAGCTGGGGAGCCGCTCAGGAAGCCGTTGTCAGTCACCACAAAGGTGCCATTTCCGTACCCTGCGCTACCGCGCGTGCCGAGCGAGAGGCCGCCAGTGGTGATGTTGATGAAGTCGTGGTTGCTGACCGCTGCGGGCGAGGTATTCCAGGTGGCCAGGGCTGTGGGTTCGGCACCAAACAAGGCCGCAGCCGTGGCGTAGGTGTTGCTGTTATAGACATACTGCCCGTTCTCGAAGGTGAGCAGGCTGGCGTTGCTTGGATTGGTGATGGAGATGGTGACCTGTCCACCGTCAGCCACCGTGAGGCCGCCGGAGTGGCTGAGCGTCAGTGTCTCATTGCTGGTCGCTACGTTGCCCACGCCCGGTGCCAGGAAACCGCCGGCATTGACGGTAACAGCACCTGCGATGCTGCCGGAACCGGAAAGGGTGGCACCGGAGCTGATGCCTACTGAACCCGTGCCTGCCAGGCTGCCGCTGGTACCGTCTCCCACTTGCAGGGTGCCGCCAGAAACGGTGGTGGAGCCAGAGTAGGTGTTTGCGGCGGTGAGGACCAGGGTGCCAGTGCCCAGTTTGGTGAGGGTGCCGCCGGAGCTGCTGAGGTCGGAAGCAAAGGTGACGGACTGGCCATTGGTATCAATGCTGTAGGCTTGACTGGCGGCGGTGCTGAAGCGGCTGGAGTAGTCGGTGGTGTTGTTGGTGGTGTATTGCAGGGTGCCGCCTCCAAAGCTGATGGTGCCAGTCGTGCCGAGTGCACCGGAGCTATTCACCTGGAGAACGCCTCCGTTGATGTTGGTGCCGCCGGTGTAGGTGTTGTTACCCTGCATGATGAGGGTGCCTGCGGTGGTCTTGGTCAGCGGGGTGGTGCCACCGTTGAGTTCAGCTAGGTTTTCGAGGGTGCCGGATTGGGCAGCAAAGGTAATGGCCGCTGCGGAGGTGCCGATGCTGAAGCCGTTCATGTCCAGTGTGGCACCGTTGAGGGTAACGGTGGTATTCTCGGTGCCGGCCCCGCCGGTGCGGATGACGTTGCCGGTAACGTCCACCGTGCCGCCGGTGAGGTTGATGTTGGCCGTGGACGTGCGGCCCGTTCCCGCGTTGGCCATGTTGATGGCGGTGCCACTGCCGGTGCCTATGGTGACGGTGCCACCGGTGACGTTGAAGGTGGCGTTGGCCGTACTTGCCGCTGAACTCGTGTTCACTGCCATTTCCAGTGTTCCGATGGTAGTGGAGCCGCCCCCAAGGGTCACATTGGAGGTGGCTGTGCCGGCATAAGCTCCGGTGTTCCGCGTCATGCGGAGGGAGGTAATATCCAACGTGCCTTGGTCGAAGGTGAAGTTGGCAGTGGTGGTGCCGGAGTTGGCACTCTTTGCCGCCATGGTCATGAAGCCTATCAGGACATCAGCCATGTGGCCGGCGAGGAGGAAGTCCGTTTGATTGGCGATGCCTGTATTGATGTTTCCGTTGACCATGTTCACATCGGCAGCGCCCACACCATCACTTGCACGGATGGTGACACTGCCGCTGGAACCTGCGAACTCCAGCGAGCCGCCTGAGCGTGTTGTATTGCCGCCGATGTTGATGGTGTCTGCGTTGAGAGTGTTGGTTCCAGCTCCGAGTTTGAGAGTCTGGTCCGCATTACCCTGGCCGGTGCCCTGTCCAAGATTGATGGTTCCCGCCGTGATGCTCGCGCTGGTGGAGGCCAAAGTGAGGATGGAGCTGGATGCGGGACTGCCAGAGGAGTTGGTGTTTGCATCACCCACCCGGAAGATGCCGGTGGCACCCAAGTTGACGGTGAAGTTCGCCAGCCCGCTGAAATCCGCGATGGTGTTACTGGTATTCGTGCCGCCGGTTCCCCCGCCGATCTGGAACGTGCCGCCGATGTTGGTATTGACGAAGCTGCCGCCTCCAGTGGCCTCGAAGCGGGTGTTGGCACCTGCTCCGGTGTTCGCCCCCATGGTCACGGCACCGTTCACCGTGAACGTATTCCCGCTGTCCACGATGAGTTGATTGATCGCCGTGCTGCTGTTGGTCTCTACGGTGAGCGCACCTACGGTTTGGTTGAAGCCGTTGAGGTCCAGGATACCTGCGGTGGTACCGGTGCCGAGGCGGACGGCGGTGGTGACGGGAAGCGCGTTGTTTACGCCAATGCGGAGGATGCCGTTATCCACTTGGGTGGCTCCGGTGTAGCTGCTGGCACCATTGATCTGCCAGGTGTTGGCGTCGGTTTTGTTGAGGGTAAGGACGCCGCCCAACTCGGTCAGTGCTCCGATGGTGTTGACCAGAGCGGGGTCCGAGCTGCCGCGCAGGGTGAGGGTTTTGTTTCCTGCATTTTCGAAGCGGGCACCGCCATAGCCGATGGCTCCGGTGCCATCACCGCGCAGGGTGACGCCGCCGGTAGTGCCTTGCATACCGATAAGGCGGTCTGTACTGTGACCGCTGCCTGTGTAGGCCAAGGTGGTGGCTGCCGTGGTGAGGCCCATGCGGATGATGCCATTTTCTGCGTTGGTAGGTGCACCCAGGGCGCTGGAACCGCCGCCGACGTTGGTGACGCTGGTAAAGGTGAGTGTGCCGGCCTGCACTTCGGTGGTGCCTGTGTAGGTGCTGGCACCGTCTAGGGTGAGGTTGTTGGTCTGTGACTTGAAAACGCCACCACTACCAGCAAGGACGGCGTTGATGGTGGTGTCTCCGGTGTGGTTGAAGAGGAAGCCTTGGCTGGCGGTGATGGTGCCGGTGCCAGTGATAGCAGGGCTAGCTCCGGAGGTGGTGACAAGGCCGTGGCTGAGGCTGCTACTGCCGAGGGCCAGTGTGGTGCCGCCTGCAAGGCTGAGGTTGCCACCATTGCCGAGAGCGTTACTCGCACCAATGGTGAAGGTGCCGGTGGTGAGAACGGTAGCGCCGGTGTAGGTGGCGGTGCCGTTGAGGGTGAGGTTGCCTGCGCCGATTTTGGTGAAGCCGCCGACACCGGAGCCGAGGCTGTTGGCGAAGGTGATGTCGATCCCATTGGTGTCCAAGGTGGCACCGCCAGTGAGGAACGAGATGGTACGGTCTGTGAGGTCGTCTGCAAAGCCGGTGCCGAGGCGCAGGGTGCCACCGGCGAAGACGAGCGCGCCAGTGTTGCCACCGATGTTATCGAGGTCAGCGATTTCAAGCACGCCTTCGTTGAGGGTGGTCTTTCTGGACCCGCCGCCTGCGGTGTTGTTCTGAGTGAGGATGAGGGTGCCGCGGCCTGACTTGGTGATGTCTGCGCTGGAGGTCAGCGGGGAGTTGATGGTAGTGGTGAGGGTGGAGGTGGTGGCAGCATAGGAGGGGTTAACCACATGGAAGATGTATTCTGAGCCACCAACGGCGATGCCGCTGTCAAAGCCTCCAAGGATGGTGCTGTAGGCCGTGCTGGCCACGCCGTTGCTGATGGTGAAGAGGAAGGCACCGCTGGTGTTGGTAAGGGTTTGGCCTGCGCCGGAACCGGTGATGTTGATGGTGGCGGTGTTGTTGTTGTCGATGACGAGTGAGTTCAGTGTGCGGCCAGCGAGGCCGGTGACGTCGGTGGTGCGGCTCTCACGGGTGTTGTTGGTGGCGCCGGCGGTGGCGTAGGTGGCATACTCGGTGGTGAAGTTCAGCGGTCGGAAGCCGGACGTGGTGGTATAGGTGGCCAGGGAGTTGCCCATGTTGTCGGCCGTAATGGTGCCGTTGCCGTTGTCTTGGGCGATGACCCATGGGACGATGCTGGTGGTGACAGTGCCGGAGGCTCCGCCGGCTCCGGTCATGGTGGAGATGAATGCGGCTTCGTTGCCGGCGATAATGCGCAAATGGGCACGGCGGCCACTGGTGGTGTCCATGTTGTTGCCACGTACGATGAGGGTGGCATTGTTGTCTCGCTGAACGGTGGAGGCACTGAGGATGGTGATGGCGTTCGCAGCGCTAGTCTCTGCACGGACATAGCTGGCACCGGAGGCGGCGGTGATAACGCCTACGGTTTCGCTCTGGGTGCTGCCTTGGTCGCGACGGATCCAGAGGCCACCGGCGACGGTCTGGTTGCCGATGGCGGAGTTGAGGTTGATGGCGGCGCTGTTGCTGACTTGGTCTCCCGAAGTGGTGACGCCATTTTTATCCATGAGCAGTCCGGACAGGTTGTTGAGGGTGAAGCTGGTGGCACTGTTGGAGCCGGCACCGCTGAGATGGAAGAGGCCGCCGTTGGCAATGACACTGCCGGTGAAGCCTGTGCTGAAGCCGACGGTAGCGAGGTTACTGGTGCTGGTGGCACTCAGTACGATGGTGCCAGTGCCAGTGAACACGCCGGAATAGGTGGTGTTGGCACTTTGGTTGATGGTGAGAGTGTTGCTGCCCACGTCCACGATGCCCCAGTCTCCATTGGTCTGGCGCTGCCCTCCTTCAAGGCGTCCGAAGGTTTCATCTGCGAGGAGCTGAATGGTGGTGGGACGGTGATTGGCAAGGGTGACTCGGGAGGTGTCTCCGATGGCGTTGCCGCCAGTGAGGCGCACGGTGCCTTCCAGAACGGTGAAGTCTCCGGTGGCGGTGTTGTTGCCAGAGAGTAGCAAGGTGCCTGCTCCGGACTTGGTGAAGGCGGAGTTGGTGCGGAAGTCTGAGCCGAGTTCAAAGACGGTGACACCGTCGTGGGTGATGATGAGTTCCGGAACGTTGGAGGCCAGGGCCCCGGAGAAGATGGTGCCGCCCATGATGGAGGGGGTGGAACCTACGTTGTTGGTGATGAGGATGCCGCCGGAGGCTATGCCAAGGACGCCGCTGGTGCCGAGGCTGAGGTCGGAACCGGCTGCGGCATCGAAGCGGAGGCTGTTGAGGTAGGCGTTGCTGACGGTGCCGGTGAAGCCGGATCCGCTGTCAGTGATGTGTTCTCCCGTAACCCAAGATCCGACGGCATTGGTAGCGGTGGAAGCGAGGGGGACGATGTTGTTGCCGCTCTTGGTGGCAAACCAGGTGCCGGTGGCGTCCGCGACGGTGAGGTAGCCGGCAGTTCCAACCAATCCGTTGGTCAACCCGGTGGTGGTGGTGACTCCGTTTGTGGCGGATTGTGTGCCGGATGGGAGGTTGATTCGCAGGGTCCCGGCGCGGGTGTTCACGGCGCGGGTGAGTGCCCCAAGGGTGAGGAGGATGTCCTGTCCGCCGCTGGGAGTCAGGGTGATGGTGCTGTTACCGAAGCCGCTGGCAAGGGTGAGGCCACCTACCGTTTGGCTGGTGGCGGCGCTGGCATTACCCACCATTTCGAGGATGCCACCGCGCATTTCGAGCGTAGAGGCGGCCCGGAGCTTGGTGGTGTTGCTGACAGTGTAATCCAGGATGAGGGTGCCCTCATACAGGATGCTGGCACCTGTGCTGGCAAGGCCGCTGTTGTCCCCCGCCAACGTGACGGTATTCAGACTGAACTTCTCGAAGGCGGTGCTACCCGTGCTGGCAAGGTTCGCATTCACGGTTCCACCATAGAGGTCAAGATTGCCCGAGACGGTAAGGGTGCCCGTGCCGTTGATCATACCCAAGCGGTCTGACTGGCGGTTCCCTAGAATCAACTCGGTGACGCCCTGGTTGAAGGTATTCAAGTTGAAAGTGCCGGTACCGGCTGCGTCCGTGCCGATTCGAAGGCCGTCGAAATCCGTCACTACTACCGCATTGTTGGCCCCGAGGTTGATGGTGCCGCCAGCGTTGGCGCGCAGGGAAGCGTCTGCGCTGGCACCAAAGGCTAGCGCGCTGGTACTGTTGAGGTTGAGCACACCGGTGCCTGAAACCGTGAGGTCATCCGCGACGGTGCTGGTGGCACCTGAAAGGGTCCAGTTTCCACCAGTCACCGCCATATCGGCAACAATGCCCGTCATCGTAAAGCCGCCGGTGATGACGCCGGTGCCGGTGGCGTTGCCGGCTAGAGTAAGGGCTGTTCCGTCTGCGGTGGCCAGGTTGGTGATGGCCCCGGAAAGGGTGAGGGTGGCTCCGGTGTCACCGTTCACGGTGATGGTGCGGGCGGCGGCACCCATGTTAACGGCTCCGCTAAGTTCCAGGCTGTTGGAGCCGACGAAGGTGTAGTTGGCGTTCTGGGCGATGCTGTTGGCCACGGCGTTGGTGCCGGTGAGTGTCGTGAAGGCGGAAAGAGTGGAGGTGCCGGCGATGGTGAAGGTGCCGCTGCCGATGGCGTTTTTGTGGCCGAAGCTCAGGTGACCCTCGGTGAGCGATGTGCCGCCGGTGTAGGTGTTGTTGCCTGTGATGCGGACAATGCCGTTGGTGGCGCCCCAGCCGCCGGCGTCGTCGTTGATGGCGAGGCTGTAGTTGTTTCCACCGTCGGTGATGAGGCCGGTGATGGCGAGCAGGCGACCGGCCGCACCGCCGGCGGAGATGCTGCTGTTTCCTCCCAGGGTGACGCCGCCGCTGAAGGTGGCTTTGGAGAAGTCATCAGCAAGCCAGACGCGGACGCTGGCACCGGTGCCGCCAGAGCCGATGGCGATGGCTCCGGTCTGGTCCACGATGTAGTCGAGCGTGGGGGTGCCGGCGGCGTTGTCCACCTGGAACTCCCCTACCGAACCCGCTGCATAAGTGAGGGTGCCGGTGCGCGTGAGGCTGGTGCCGTTGGCACCCTGAAGGATGAGGCGGCCAAAGGTGTTGAAGATGACGTCGTTGGCGGTGAATGCGGGGCTGGCGGCGGAGGTGAAGGTGACGGTGCCGCGATTGAGGGAGAGCGAGCCGCTCCAGGTGTTGCTGGCGTTGTTGATCGTGAGGGTGCCACCTATCTGGTTGCCGCTGGAGACGGCGTTGTTGCTGTCCACCGTGATGCCGCCGGAGCCGCTGATGATGCCGGAGAGGGTGATGTTCCGGGCGGTGGCGCTGACGGGGCCATTGGAGTCGGCCATGTTGACGGTGGAGGCTGACGAGACACTGATGGCACCGCTGTAGGTATGGTTGTTGGCTGCCCCGGAGAGAGCGCCGCCGGACAGGGTGATGGGGTTGGGAACGGTTCCTGCCGTGGCGTTGTTGTAGTAGAAACCTCCGCCACTGATGACCACATTGGCCAAGTTGCTGTTGGCGACGGTTCCGAGGGCGCTAACAACTGTCATTTCGAGCGTGCCCGCGTTGACGGTGATGTCAGTGGTGGTGCCCGCGTTGAAAGTGGGGTCTGCGGCGGCGGAGAGCGTCACTTTGCCTGCGCCGGACTTAGTGACGTCCGCCTCTCCCTGGAGGCCACCGGAGAGGGTGAGGGTGCTGGCGGAGTCCACGATGTTCCAGGTCTGGTTCTTGCCCAGTCGAAGGGGGGCGGAGATGGTGACGGCGGGTGGACCACCTGAGGTGATGGCGATGCCTGCGGTGGCCACCTGCGGAGCGATTTCAAGGCGGTTGGTGCTGACGGTGCCAGGGGCGATGGTCACGGAGGTGGGCGTGCTGGTGCCTGCCTCAAACGTGAGGGAGTTGATCTTGAAGTTCTGCTCCAGGGTGGTGGTCACGGCTCCGCTGGCGGAGTTGATGGCAAAGATGACGTCCGTGCCTTGACCAGGGAGAGAGGTGGCTACGGAGGTATTGGCTTTGTCCTGAGACCAGTTGTTGACGTTGGCATTCCAGGTGTTGTTGGTTCCGCCGCCTGAGAGGCCACGCCAGTAGAGGCTTCCGATGATGAGGTTGCCGGTGGTGAGGATGATTTGGTTGGTGGTGGAGTTGGTGGTGAGGTCCAGCGAGGTAAAGCCGCCGGGGACGCCGCCAAGAATGTAGTCTGTGAGACTCAACGGGCTGGCCCCACCAAAGAGGCCGCCGCCGATGGCTGTGGCATCCAGGAGGACGTACTGCTGGTTGGGGTTGAGACCGGCATCGGTGAGGTTGAAGGTGATTTGGTTGCCTGAGAAGAGGTTGAGGGTGCCACCGGTGATGAGGGAGAGCAGGTCGGTGTTGAGGTTGTCGCCAGCCGTGGGGCCATCGCCAACATTGAGATTCAGCGTGGTCATGGTGCCGCCGGAGGAGCCAAGCTGAAGGTTGGTGAGGGCATTGAGCTGATTGCCCACTCCATCCAGTAGATTCAGAGTGCCGCCATTCTGGACTACGACGCTGGTGATCGCAGATGGTGTGGTGATGCCACCAGTGAGGGCAAGGGTGCTGCCGGAGTTGATGACCTCCAGCGCAGTGGAGCCGTTCAGCGCGGAGGGCAGGGTCAAGGTGCCGCCTTCAACGCGGGTGGCTCCGGTGTAGTTCAGCGAGACTCCGGCACCGAAGGTGGTGCTGGTATTGCCAAGCTTGACGATGGAGAGAGCGCCGCCCCCGCTGTTCTGGATGGTGTAGGTGCCGGTGCCGGTGCCGATGGCGATGGTGCTGTCCTGATCGCCAAACTTGAAGACAGCGGGTGAGGCGGAGGTGTTGTCAATGGTGATGGTGCCGGCGGTGGTGGCGGTGAAGCCGTTGACGGTCTCAGTGCGACCATTGAGGTCAAAGAGAGCGGACGCTCCGGTGCTAGGAGAGAAGACGACGTTGCCCTTGCCTGCACCGTTGGGAATGGCCTCGTTTGCTGCAAGGCGGAGAGTGCCGGCCGTCACCGTCAGTGTGCCGGCATTCCAGTTGCTGGCTCCCGTGCCGCCGAGGGTGAGGATGCCGTTGTTGTTTTTGGTGATGTTGAGGTCGAATGCGGTGCTGGTGGTAATGTTTCCATTGAAGAAGGTCTCGCCATTGCCGCCGATGGTGAAGGTTCTGGCTGCGGTAAGCGCGTTAGCGGTAGCACCCGCAAACTCAACGAGTTTTCCAGCCGCCACGTTGTTGTTGATGGCATAGTTGTTGGCGGACGCCAGGATGGTGAGCGGCTGGGTGAAAGTAAGGCTGTAGTCACCTATAAATCCTGTCGTGGTCAAGTTGGCACCATTGACGGTGGTCGAGATGGTACGGTCTGCACCATAAGCGAAGACATTGCCATTATTCAGGGTCAGGGAGGTGGCTCCAACGGCGGTGTTGCTGCCGATGCCCAGGGCACCTGCGCTGACGGTGGTAGTGCCGGTAAAGGTGTTGTTGCCTGAGAGGATCCAAGTGGCTCCGCCGTCCACTGTGACACTGAGGACGCCGGTGCCGTTGTCGGTGAGACTGCTAGTGATCATGTTGCCGGCGGTGTTGGAACCGCGGAGAGAGAGCGTTTTGTTGCCTGTGGCGGTGGTGTCGTGGGCGACGTTGGTGAGGATGAGCGCGCCGGTGCCGTCTGCATGGATCTGGTTGTTGGCGGTGGTTCCGTTGAGGCGGATCTTGCGGTCGCTAACCTCGCCGGTGCCGATGTATTGAAGCAGACCGGCCGTGGTAGTAGTGTTGCCGAGCACGATGGCGTTGCTGTTGTCCATCGTGATGCCGGTCTGCCCGACGCTTGAGCCTCCAGCGGTGCTGCTGTTTCCGAGGCTGTTGACGATGAGGGTGCCGGCCTGCACTTCGGTGGTGCCGAGGTAGGTGTTGGCTCCGAGGTTTTGCAGCTGGCCGGCGCCAGTTTTGATGAGGTTGCCACCTGCGCCGCCGCTGATGATGCCGGTGATGGTGGCGAAGTCGGTGTTGGTGGTGCCGTTGTCATCCACCTGGATGGTGCGGGCGGCGGTGCCGAGATTGATGGCGTTGCGGAACTCGACTTCGTTTAGGGCGGTGGCGGAGTTGAGGATGAGCGCCCCCCCCGTTGCCACGAACCCACCCGTACCCCAAGTGAGGGCTGTTGGCGAACCGATGCCACCAATGGCGACGATGAGTTTTCCATCATGAGCGGCGAAACCGCCTCCTGCGCTCCACGTGACTTCATCGGCATTTCCGGGGGTAGCGGTAGCGACGAGATTCCGGGTGAAGTTGCCACTGGTGAGGAGTTGGCCGCCGTTGAAAACGATGGGGCTGTTGGTGGGTAGGGCGCCGGAGAGGAAGCCGAGGGCACCACCGTTGATCTGCGTATTCCCCGTGTAGCTGTTGGAACTGTTGCCGAGGAACCAGACTCCGGCATCGGACTTGAAAACGGAAGTGCGGGCCGCACCGTTGTCCGTGATCTGGGGGAAGAAGTAGCTGTCGCCAGTGGAGGCACCGCCGAGCACGAGGCCCTGGGCATTTCCCGTGGCGGCGGCACCGAAGGCGAGGGCATTGGTGTTGCTGAAGATGAGAGCGGAGTTGGTGGCACTGTTGTTCTGGATGCGGGCACCGCCAGTGGAGCCGCCGTTGAAGGTGAAGAGACGGTCAATGCTGATGCTGCTGGTGCCGGTGTAGCTGATGCCACCATAGGCTTGGGTGGCGCTAGTGCCGGTGAAGACGAGGCTGGCGGCATTGGTAGCGGTGCTGGTGTTGTCCCCGCGGCCGATGCCGCTGTTGCTGCCGATGCTGGCGAGGATGGGCACGGAGACGATACCAGTGGAGCCGATGGTGGTGACGCCGGTGTAGGTGCTGACACCGCTCCAGGTCTGGGCCCCGGTGCCCGTCTTGGTGACGTTCACCACTCCAGCACCATTCTGGATAACGCCGGAGAAGGTGCCGGTGCCGTTGTTGTTGCCAAAGGTGGCGGTAGCGGCAGTGGTGTTGCTGTTGGTGATGGTGCCGCCGCCGTTGATCTGACCGATGGCGGTGCCGGTGTTCACGCCGTTGAGGTCCAGAGTGGCCCCTGCGCGAATGTTGGTGGTGACGTTTGCCCCGCTGAGCCGCCCTGAGCCAGAGAGACGAACGGTGCCTTCGTTGATGTTGGTGGCACCAGTCTGAGCGTTGTTGCCGCTGAGCACCAAGACACCGGCTCCATTTTTCGTGAGGCCACCGGTAGTGCCGCTGGTCAAAACGGAGGCGATGGTCAGGAGATCCGACGCGCCGTCCACCCGGATCACGAGGTCTCCAGAGCCGCCGGTGGTAAGTCCCGTGCCGCCGGTGATGAGAGCGTTGTTGGTGCCGGAGACCAAAATGGCCCCAGGTGTGTTGGCTCCATTGTTGATGGTGAGCGTTTGGGAAGCGCCTAGGGTGAGCGTCTGCGTTGTGTCAAACTTGATGCCAGCATTGATCGTGGCCGTGCTCTGGGTGAAGGAGCCGGTGATACGATAGGGCTGGGTGTTTCCAGCCGTCATGCTGGAGGCTGCGTTCGTGTAAGTGGCCGCGCCGATGACGCCGCTGGAGGAGGAAGCGAAGTCCGCTCCGTTGAAATACATGCGGGCGTTGACGATGCCGTTGGTGTTGGATGAGCCGGTGATGGTGACGGTGCCGCCAGCGGCACCGCTGGTGTCGAAGTTCGTTCCTGTGCCAGCGGCGGGTGCCGTGAGGGAAGTAAAGGTAAGGTTGGCAGCTGCACCACCACCGCCCGAGGTGAGCCGAACGGTGTTTGCGCCAGTCAACGGTGCCAGTGCTCCAAGGGCCTCAGTGGTCGGGGAGCCACTGACGCCGGTGAACTGGAAGATACCACCGGACTGCTGAACGTTGCCAGAGGCTCCCAAGTTGATGGTGGAACTGTCGGCTATGATGGTGGAGGTGGCGCTGTTGGCCTTGATTTTGAGGGTGCCTTCCACGATGGAGGTGGCACCGGTGTAGGTGTTTGCTCCGGCCAGCACCCAGGTGCCTGGGCCGGTTTTGGTGACGGAGGTGGTCGGGGTGCTGCTGTCTGGGATGATGCCATTGATGATGTTGTCCAAGGTGTTGTTGCCTCCCAGGGTAAGGGTCTTGGCCCCGGCGCCGGTTGCAGTGAAGTTAGCGTTGAATGTCAAAGCGGGACTGGTGCCGGTCTGGTTGGCGAGGATGGTCGCCCCACCCGTCGTGCCGGCGAGGTTGATGACCTTGCTGGTGGTGGCTTGGGCGGCAGTGAGATTATTGCCGACGATGCTCAGGGTGGCTCCAGTAGTCGTGGTGCCAATATTGACAGCGGCGGTGTTGTTGTTGATGGAGCCGAAGTGGGCGATCTGGAGGATGCCCCCGTTGACGTTGGTGGCCCCGGTGTAGGTGGAGGCGGCTCCATTCAAGGTGACTGTGCCGGTGCCACCTTTGGCGAAGATGTGGGCCGCCCCGGGAGTGGCAAGGAGGTTACCGGTGATGATGGTATTGCCACTGCCACCCACGGTGAGCGTTCTCGCCGTAGCATCCGATGTGCCCCACGCAACGGTGCTACTGAACGTGAGGGTGCCGTTCATGTTGTTGGTGATGGTCTGCGAGGTCGCCGCAGTCTGTGGGGTGACGGCACCGGTGAAGGTGAGGTTGGTACCGTTGCGGCCCGTGAAGGTGCCGGTTTGTGCGTCCGTGGTGGAGAGCCGGTAGTTGCCGAACGTCATCGTTTGGTTGATGGCCTGGCTGCCGATGGCGTGGTCAACAAAGAAGGTCGAGTTGGCTCGATTGTAAACGTTCTTGACGTAGGAGCCACCATCGGACCGGACCTCGAATGTGCCGCCGTTGAGGTCCACGGTGGAGAGATCGTTGTTGCCGGTGCCCGCGCCAAGCTGCGACGGGTTCGTGATGCGGACGGTGCTCACCCCGCCCGCCGCGTTGCCGGTGACACGAACGGAACCGGTGAAACCGGTGGCGCTGGATGGGGACAAAATGAGGGTGCCCGAACCCAGGTGGTCTATGGTGCCGGTGCCACTGAGCGCGCCGGTGACGCTGGTGTTTCCTATCCCTGCGGCGTTAATCGTGCCAAAGGTGGTAATGGTGGTGCCGGCGGTTCCGTTGATGGTGAGGGGACCGCTAATAGTCAAAGTGCCGCCAGTGGAGTTTACACGGGTGTTAATGGCACCGACGCCCGTAGCGACGGCACCGCTGAGGGTGTTGTTCCCTACGCTGGCGAGAGCGCCACTGCGGTCTGACAAGGGTCCATACCCTTGCAGGGAGAGACCGCGGGTGAAGTTAATGCCTGAGCTGTAGCCGCCCTCCAGGACGAGCTGACCGCCGCCGAAACCTCGGGTAACAGCGCCTGAGACGACGACATCGGAGCTGTCCGCTCCCAAGGCGCTGACGGCACTGATGACCAGCGAGCCCCCCGAGATGGTCGTGGTGCCTGTGTAGGTATTGGTGCCAGTGAGGCGGATGGCTCCACCGCCTGTTTTGAGCAGGCCGTCGGATCCTGCGATGACTGAGGCAATGGTGGCCGAGTCACCTGTGGAAGCAAATAAGCCTGCGTTGGTGCCCGCAAAAGTGAGTGAAGTGCCGCCCGTGAGGGTGTAGCCAGAACGCCAGAACTCCAGCTTGTTGGCTGTGAGGGCACCGCTGAGGGTGACGGTGTTAAGTGTCGGAACCGAGACAGCAGGTCCTGAGAAGACGGCGATGTTGCTGCTGCCATTGACCCAAGGTCCTAGTGCGGCGGTGTCCCACCAGTTGCTTGTAGAGGTGTCCCAGGTGCCGCTGCCACCCAAGTTGTTGCCAGTGCTCGCATCATTGGCAACATCACTGCCATCCGTATCCCAATAATATGTGGTGGCGTGGAGAGGCTGTGCGACCTGCCAGGAGAGCATGAGCGCGCACAAGAAGGTGCCGACGATGGAGCGGTGGCGGCGGAGCAGTGTCATAAATATTTAAATAACCCGTTTTTTTAGCAAAGTTCGGCGGATGCCAGCAAGGGGATTTTCGCGCAGCGGAATCGATCGAAATCATTCGACGCCAGCGATTTGACAGTGGGTGAATGAATCCGTTCGGATTTTGTTCGGCGCAACCAAGGGTGGTCTCGGGTTTATCGTTTGCAGGATCAAGTGCCTCGGCCGGTGCTGCGCTTTGCACCGTCACGGCCGTGCAGGATTTCCTGAGACACTCGAGCCAGTTGCAAAACCCCTGCGGAGGCTGAAAAGAACGGTGGAGAAACGTTCGGAGTTCCGTTACCCCCAAATCTTTGAGGTTTCTGCTACTGCAGAACTGTAGTGGTGGACGAGAGAAAGTGGTTTCGACTTCAGTCGAAGCGTTGGGCCGCTCGAGTTTCGGCTAAAGTCGAAGCCACTGTAGCGCTCCTCGAAGCCGCATTCCTTCGTTGGAGTTTTGCAACTGGCTCACTCGGTCAGACATGCCGTTCACCCTTCAAAGGGTCACCTGGGGCCGTCGGTTCGACGGGGATGGCACGGAAGCGGCAGGGGCGGCTGCGGTTCCTTCACTGCGGTTCAACAAGCTGGAACTTCTGAAGCATTCTGGATGCGGCTTCCAGGGCTGCGGCTTCATTGAGCGTACCACCTTGGATGGCGCGGGTGGTCGCTTCGCGGAACTTCGCTTCAGAAACGGGTCCTTCACGATTGATCGTGGCAGCCTCTGCCTGGGTGTGCTCATCCCTCATGCGACGAAAGGCTGCCAGGAGGCTGGGTGAGATGAGCTGGGCAGGATCCTTTCCACCCTTCTTCCTGACGGAGTTCCCGTGGGCGAGAATCTCCTGGATGGTGGTGACGGTGCTGGCGTGGGAGGACTGACCGGGAGGCTGGGAGGAGCTGCCTTTCGGGTCATACACGCCTTTCGAAATGAATGAGTTGACCGCCCAGCGGTAGTAGCCGAGGACATGACGCCGTATGACGGCGATGTCCACTTGATCACGCAGGTTGACCAAACCCTGCCTGGTGTTTCCAATGCTGGTCTTGGCCTTCAGCTCGGGGTTTTCCATCGCCTCGTTCAGGAACTGGAGCTGTTCTTCGGCTACAAGCATCTCCCGGTAGATGCACTCTGCCATGATCCAGCTCGCCTGCTCTAGGGGCATCTTGTCTGTGGAGTAGTCTTCATACTTGGCCACCATGGCGCGGTAGAACTTCTGCACGGCTGGCGGAGCCTGTTCCTTTAGTGGGTTTTCACCTTCCGCGACGGCGAGCGCCTGCTTGTAGATGGCCCAGCGATGATGGGCTTCATAAATCCAGTCGTGAATCAGCGCTGAGAGCGTGAAGTCAAACGGTCCCAGACTGTCCACCTCCCAGAGGAAGCGCGGGACGCTGGAGCCGTCGAACACCATGGCCTGCGGCACGATTTTGAAAGGCTTCTCTCGCGGCACGACTTTTCCATTCTTCACCTCCAGATACGAAGTGAAACTGAACTCATCCCCTGGCTTCTCCGACTGCTCGAACCAGAAGCGATTCGGTGCCAGCTTCTCAAACTTGGCTCCGCCCGAAAAGGTGCCGATGCGACCTTGCTCATCCAGTCCTTTCAGGGTGGCTCTCGTTCGATAGCCAGCGAATGGGAACAAAGCCGTTGCCGCTGCCCGAGCCACGTTCCCCGCCAGCGCGTTGGTCCCTACGCGTTTGAGACGGGGACCCATCCCGCAACCGGAACTGAGGAGTGCGATGAGGGCGACTAGAGGGATAAGGTGGCGTGAGCGCATATCTCAGACTAGGAGAAATGCCGCGCCAAAATCAACTACAAACCATTCAGCCGTGCGTAGTCCCCGAGTTTTCCGCGTGCATCATAAAAGGCTACTTCATCCTCTCCCACTCGCTGGAGCTGCGCCTTGGCGTCGGAAATGCGATCCAGCATGTGGTCGCGAATGACTGCGGTCTTGCGCGCCTGAAGCTCGAGGAAGGCTGCATCCACCACTGGCGTGTGGGGCCAGCGACCGCTCTGCTGCCCGGCATGGAGGATCTGGGTAAAGGGACCACCTTGTTTGGCAGCTTCTTTTTTGGCCTCGTTGACTCCTGCGAACCAGTCAGAGTGGATGATCTTGTAATAGTCCCGCATGGCCTGCTTGTTGTAGTGCAGGATGAGCTTGTAACCGCCGCGCTCCGTAACGCTGGTGGCTCGGAAGCTGTCCGTGTCCACGGTATCCACGAAGTAAGTCTCCAGTCCATCAGCTGCGAACTCCCACTTCATGTCCCACAAGGTGAGGCCGATCTCTTCCAGGATGTCGCGCACCACCCAAGCGCCCAGCAAGGCCATCTTGATGGAGGTAAGGAAGTTCGGCGCGCCGAGTCCGCTCATGAGCAGAGCTTCCTGGCGGCTTACATTGCGGTCCTCAGGCTCATACTTGCTGGTGAGGTCAAAGATGGGCTGCGGGAGCATTTGCCAAGCGTACATGGCGTCAGTGAGTCCCAGTTCCTGCTCATACTTTCTGCGGTCTGCATCCTTCATACCCTCATGCTTCCGTAAGATGGAGGAGCCACCCGTGATGCCGAAACGCACGATGTACTCGAGCGGAATGACGTACGTGCTGCTCTGGTAAAACTGCTCGTAGTCGAACACATGACCGCCGAGGAAGGGGCGCTGAGGCGGCTTCATGACCGGGAAGCGGCGCACCACATTGTAGCTGGAGGGATTCGCGGGCATACGACCAGAGGCGATTTCTCCAGTCACGGCGTCGGCCATGCCGAGGTGGTGGGTGAGAGCGCCGCCTGCCACCATCTGCTCCAGCGGCCCGGAGAGAATCTCCCGCCGCCAGGGTTCGTCCATTCCATGCTGGTTCTCGATGCGGCGTTTGACACGCTGCCACTGGGCTGCGTCTCCCAGCCGGGTGTAGAGCGCATGGCGGAAAACGGCGCGGTTCACGTCGTTGTCCTTGATGGTGAAGATGGAACCCACATCGAACACGGAGCCGGCCTCGGTCGTCTGCGCTACGATGTAGTCTGGGTGGCCGGGGATGGCGTAGAGGTTCTGCACCGAGCCGCGGTAAACGGGCTCGCCGAGATGCTGGAAGTCGATTTTCTGAGGGGCGTCAGCTGCGGGCATGGTGGAGTTTGAAACACTGGTTTGGACAGCCAATCAACCGCTTTCCAGCATTGGAAAAACGACTGGCAACCCACGCTCACACCGCTAAACAGAACCGCTTCATGCCCGATCCCGCCGCTCTCTATCCACTTCTTAAACCCTGGCTCTTCCGCCTGGATGCGGAGCTGGCTCACACGCTGACGGTAAAGTCCATGGTAATGGCCCACAAGCTGGGACTGCTCCGCCCACCCGCTGATGCTCCTTCAGCGC
Source organism: uncultured Verrucomicrobiaceae bacterium (assembly GCA_964538625.1). Taxonomy (GTDB): domain Bacteria; phylum Verrucomicrobiota; class Verrucomicrobiia; order Verrucomicrobiales; family Verrucomicrobiaceae; genus JAEUHM01. Next base: position 126,083 of record CAZIGH010000005.1, on the reverse strand, counting down.
CCGTTTCCTGCCTGGGACTTACCTTCCCCAATGCACTCGGCCTGGCCGCAGGCATGGACAAGTCCGCCTCTGCCGTGGATGCGTGGGCGGCGCTGGGCTTTGGCTTCGTAGAGGTGGGCACGCTGACACCGCGCCCTCAGCCAGGCAATCCAAAGCCCCGACTGTTCCGCCTGCCAGAGCACCGCGCCCTGATCAACCGCATGGGCTTCAACAACGTGGGCATTCACGCAGCCGTGGAACGCATCCAGCGCCGCCAGACCAAAGCCGTGGTGGGGGTGAACATAGGAAAGAACTTCGACACGCCCAATGAAGCAGCGGTGAATGACTACCTCTACTGCCTCAAGGTGGCCTATCCCGTGGCAGATTACATAGCGGTGAACATCTCCTCACCCAACACCAAGGGCTTGCGTGACCTGCAGGGAGAGGAGGCGATGCGGAGGCTCATCGCAGCACTCAAAAGGGAGCAGTCAGCTCTTCAGCAGGAGCATGGACGCCGCGTGCCAGTGGTGGTGAAGATAGCGCCAGATCTGGAGCCCCTGCACATCGAGGCCCTGGCCCGAGTTTTCAATGAACTGGCCGTAGAAGGTGTCATCGCCACCAACACCACCATCTCCCGCGCCGCAGTGGCCGGGCATCCTCTGGAGAACGAAGCAGGCGGACTGAGCGGGGCACCCGTCACGCAGCGGAGCACGGAAGTCATCCGGGCCTTCAGAGAGCTGCTGAGCCCGAGCATCCCCATCATCGGCGTGGGCGGCATCATGTGCGGCCAGGATGCTGCGGACAAAATGGCAGCCGGCGCACACTTGGTGCAACTCTACAGCGGACTCGTGTACGCCGGACCGGCGCTGATAGGCGATGTATTGCGTTGCATCAAACCTGCCGTTTAGTGCGTTATCCTTCTCATGCCCATACCTACAGAACTCAAAGCCGGCGACCACTGGTGGTGCTCCTGCGGACTCAGCGGCCATCAACCCATGTGCGACGGCGCTCACAAAGGCTCCGGCAAAGGGCCTCTGAAGTTCACCCTCCAGGAAGACAAAAAGGTCTGGCTCTGCGACTGCAAACGCACCGCCAACCCGCCCTACTGCGACGGCAGCCATAGCAAACCAGCACCTGCTGAAGCCTGAAACAGCCACGCGGATACATGAATATCCGTGTTGATTGAGCCGACGGGTTAGGTTTGCTGCCTTCCCCTCTTTCCCCTTCGTGCCAGACTAAATGCCTGAGTATCCGATTTCGTTACAGCATGTGCATCGCGTGAGTTTCACGCGCGGAGCATTCACGCCCGGCAACCCCACCGTGCTCGACGTCATCCGGAAAGGAACCGAAGGCCGGACGGCCAAAGTGCTGGTGTTCATCGACGAACGCGTGACCGGAGCCACCCCCCACCTGACGGCGGAGATAGAGCAGTTCACGGCTGATCACTCAGACCTGCTGCAGCTCGCCCAGGCACCGCTGACCGTGCGCGGAGGTGAGGCGTGCAAAAACGACCTGGGTCTCGTCAAGTGGTGCTGGCAGCAAATCAACGCCGCAGGGCTGGACAGGCACTCCTACATCTTCGTCATCGGAGGTGGGGCCGTGCTGGATCTGGTCTGCTTTGCCGCATCCACGGCTCACCGCGGCATCAGGCACGTACGCTTTCCCACCACCACCCTCAGCCAGGGAGACGGCGGCGTAGGCGTGAAGAACGGCGTCAACTTCCTGGGCAAGAAGAACTGGATCGGGACCTTCTCCGTACCCTTTGCCGTCATCAACGACTTCGAGTTTCTCGACACCCTGCCAGAGCGCCAGCGCCGCCACGGCCTCATCGAGGCGGTCAAGGTGGCACTCATCCGTGATGCGGCCTTCTTCGAGGAAATGGAGGCCAAAGCCGAAGACCTTGCCGCACTGAAGCCGCCCATTCTGGAGCGCGTGGTGCAACGCAGCGCAGAGCTGCACGTGGAGCACATCGCCACCAGCGGAGACCCTTTTGAACTCGGCTCCGCCAGACCGCTCGACTTCGGGCACTGGGTGGCTCACAAGCTAGAGCAAGTCTCCCAGTTCACCATCGCCCACGGCGAGGCAGTGGCCATCGGCATCGCGGTGGACTTGATTTACTCCGTACGGATCGGATTGCTGAAGCGCCAGACCGCAGAGCGCATCCTGAACCTCATTGAGAAGATCGGCTTTGCCACCTTCGCACCCCAGCTGCTGGACACCACGGCAGACGGAGAGGTGCTCATCCTCGCCGGGCTGGAAGAGTTCCGCGAGCACTTGGGAGGCGAGCTAACCATCACGCTCGTTCCTGAGATTGGCCGTAAAGTTGAAGTTCACGAGATGAACAAGGAACTCATCATCGAAGCCGTCGAAGAGCTTCAGTTCCGAGCTACAGACCGCTAACAAGTTTCTGCATGAAACCAAATCCACTGCTGAACCTCGCGCTCATAGCGCTGGCTCCCATGCTATCCCTCGCGGACGGACCCAAAGACAACATCCCCACTGACGTGCGCCCCGTGCCACCTCCCGGCATCGAAGTCCCCGCACCGGAGCGCTCGGCACTGGAAGCGGCTTTGACCGAGCTTCGCCAGGCCATTGATGCCGCAGCAAAGGCGCAAGCCAAACGGCCCGGCATTGAGGATCTGCTTCCGGATATCGAAATCTATCACAAAGCCGTGGGCTGGGCACTGCGGCATAACGAGTTCTTCAAGCCAGAGGAATTTCAGGCCGCTCAGGAACAGCTTGCGGAAGGCTTGTCACGCGCCCAGGCGCTTGAAAAAGGGGATGCGCCCTGGACCCGACAGACCGGCCTCGTCGTGCGCGGCTATCGCTCCAGGATCGACGGCTCAGTGCAGCCCTACGGCATGGTGATCCCACCGAACGGCTTCGACGGCCCTCGGCGGCTCGACATCTGGTGCCATGGCCGCTTTGAGAATGTCGTTGAACTAGGCTTCATCCAGCAGCGTCGCAAGCAGGTGGGCCAGATCCAGCCCCAAGGCGCACTGGTGCTGCACCCCTTCGGCAGATTCAGCTGCGCCAACAAGTTCGCCGGTGAGGTGGACACCTTTGAAGCCCTGGCTCATGCGAGAAAGTTCTACCCCATTGACATGGACCGCATCATCATGCGCGGCTTCAGCATGGGCGGAGCAGCAGCTTGGCAGTTCGCCACCCACTACGCCGGACTCTGGTGCGGGGCCAATCCCGGTGCGGGCTTCTCCGAGACACCCGAGTTCCTCCGCGTCTTCCAGAATGAGGATGTGGATGGCGCACCCTGGTATGAAAAGAAGCTCTGGCGCTGGTACAACGCCACAGACAGCGCCCTGAACCTCTTCCACTGCCCTACCGTGGCCTACAGCGGAGAGATCGACAAACAGAAGCAAGCCGCAGACATGATGGAAAAGGCGCTCGCCTCCGAGCAAATGGACCTCGTGCACCTCATAGGTCCGCAGACAGCGCACAAGATTCATCCAGACACGTTGGTGGAGATCGAGCAGCGGCTGGAAAACATCGCCGCCATGGGCCGTGACCGCTGCCCCTCGGAGGTTCACTTCACCACATGGACGCTGCGCTACAACGAAATGAAATGGCTCCGCATTGATGAAATGGAAGAGCATTGGGAGCGCACTCGCATCCACGCAAGCATCGTCGGCTACAAGCATGTGCGCATCAAGACCAATGGCGTCACCGCCTTCACCATCGACATGCCCGCAGGCCACTGCACCCTGCCTGTGCTCGAGCGCGCCGAACTCCAGGTGGACGGGCAGGAGTTCGCTGTATCAAGGCCCAAGTCCGACCGCTCATGGACCGTGCATTTAAGGAAGGTGAAAGACAAATGGGGTGAGGTGCTCAAGCCGTTTGAGTCAGATGCACTCGTGAAGCAGCACGGACTCCAGGGCCCCATAGACGACGCCTTCATGGACTCCTTCCTCTTCGTCCAGCCCACCGGAGCGTTTCAGAACCCGCAGACCGCCGCCTGGGTGAACGCCGAGCGCGAGCGAGCCAGCTTCGAGTGGAGGAGACAGTTCCGCGGAGACGCCCGCTCAAAGAACGACGCAGACGTCACTGCAGAAGACATCGCAGCACATCACCTCGTGCTCTGGGGAGACCCCGGCAGCAACAGCGTGCTCGCTAAAGTGCTCACCAAGCTCCCAGTTAAATGGTCAAAGGATGAACTCGTGGCAGATGGCAGGGCCTACTCCAGCAAGGCAGCAGTGCCCGTGCTCATTTACCCCAATCCATTGAATCCCAAGCGCTACGTCGTCATCAACAGCTCCTTCACCTACCGCGAGTATGATTACCTGAACAACGCCCGCCAAGCCCCCAAACTTCCTGACTGGGCCGTGATTGATTCCGTCAATGGTCGTGACAAACGCAGCCCCGGCACCGTGCTGGACGCCGGCTTTTTCAATGAGGCCTGGCAGTGGAAAAAGAAATCCTAACCGTGGGTACGGACAGACTTGATCGGCAGTTCCAGAGTTCGTGTGATTGGGCTTGAGGGATTCCACCCACCGCGCCGCTGCAGGCCATTGAATCCGTTTGCCGTCGTTTCACACTAGCCGGTCCTTCAAAGCGCGAGCCACGGCGGCGGCACGGCTGTGGACATTCAGCTTGGAGAAGAGATTGCGAGTGTGAGTGCTGGTAGTGTGAATGCTTACCTGCATGCGGTCAGCGATTTCCTTGGCAGTGAGGCCCTCGACAAGCAGTTTTAGCAAGTCATGCTCGCGTGGTGAGAGCGACACCGGTTCGGCTGCGGGCTTGATGAGCTTGGCGAGCATCTTGACCACGCTGGAGGCCACCTTGGGCGACATGGGCGACCCACCCTGCGCTGCCTCAAGGATAGCTTCGACCACCGCTTCAGCCCGCGACGTTTTCAAAAGGTAGCCACTGGCTCCGGCACTGATGGCGCGGCTGATCTTTTCCTCGTCTTCAAAGACCGTGAGGATGACGACGCGGCACTGCGGCGCGTGCCGGTGCACTTCTGCGATGACTTCTAGGCCGCTGCGGCCAGGCAGGCCCACATCAAGCAGGAGCACGTCCGGCTTCTGTGCATCAGGCGCGGACTGCAACGCCGCGAGCATGGATTCCGCATTTGCAAACGCGGGAGCATCGGCCAGACCTCGCCCTGCGGTGCAGAGACGTTGCAAGGAGCGGCGAAAAGTGTCGTGATCCTCGACGATCCAGGCTTGAACCAACGTTTCAGCTTTCATGGTTCATCTGTCAGGTTTGCGCCAGCGCGGGCTGCCGGGCACATCGAGCGCAATCTTCGTTCCAGGTCGTGATTCGATGCGCAGCGTGGCTCGCAGCATGGCGGCGCGTTCACGGAGGTTGCTAAGGCCGTAGCCGGTGGAGGGCGTGTGGAGATCGAAACCGAGTCCGTTGTCATGGATCTCGATACGCAAGCCGGCCGGAGTGGGGATGAGGTGAAAGCGGACCTGAGTGGCTTGGGCGTGCTTGGCAATGTTGTAGAGCACTTCTTTGCAGAAGAGATAAAGTTCGCGCCGTGTCTCGATGTCGGGTTCGAGTGTCAGAGGCGCGGAGGGAATGGCGCAATCGAGCACTACCCCGCGCAGTAAGCGCTCGGTGAGGCGGTGCAGCACGTCGAGCCAGTCTGCCTCGGCCTCGCTACGGCGCGTGCTGATGAGATGAACCATGTCGCGCATGGAGTCGGCAGTCTCGGCAGCCACACGTTCGATCTCGCTGATGTCCGTCTTGATGGAATCCAGCGTGGCGTCCGGCTGGTTCGCGATGGAGCAGATGAGGGTGATGCTGCCGAGGTTGGAGCCAATCTCGTCATGCAGGTCACGGGCGAGTTTTTCATGCAGGCGCTGTGCATCGAGGCGTCGATGAAGATGCTGCCTCCAGAACATAAAGGCCGAAAGCACTGTGATAAAACCCACTCCGCCGAGGCTGCCATACACGAGCTGGCGCTGTGAATGGTCGATCAACGCAGCGCGGCGTTTCACCAGCTCGTTCCTGGACGCCTCGAGCATTCGGCGGGTGTCGAGCTGCGCGAACCACTCGGCAAGCGGGATGAGTTTCCCACCCTCCGTGAGGCCGTCATTCAGCGCACTGATGCTCCAGAGAGATGCTTCATCACCGCTGAGTTCATCGCTAGCGGTGAAGCGGCCTCGCAGTGCTGCGTTTTGTCCGCCACTGAAGGCCTGAAACTCTGCCAGAGCGAGCACATAATCGCCCTTGCGGTACCAGAGCTCCTGCGTGGTGAGACGGATGAACTTCGCGGGCGTGCCGTGTGAGAGAATGCAGACCAGGTTCATGCCAGGCGAGGGTCTGTTCTTCTCCCTTACCTCGTGGAGCAGCACCGCATCGCTGAAATCTTCCTTCGTGGCGGCTTCGATCTTGTAAAGGATGGGGAAGCCGTAGTCGAACCACAGCGGCACGTCCTTCCGTCGCACGGGCACGAGTCGTACCTCGTCGATCGGTGTCACCTCCGGCAGCATGAGGGTGATCGTTTTGACCGTCTCCGCCTTCTGCGAAACGGCGCTGTGAAAGCCCAGCGTGCCCTTCTCCGGAGATACTGGCAGCCCGAGCGGTGTGACCATGTCGTTCAGATTCGAGCGCATCCAGGCAAGCGGTGCGTTGCGCGAACTGGAGCTGCTCACGCTAGCTTCCAAGGCCAGGTTTTGATCGCCGTGCAGAATCAGCATCTCAGCCATCGCCAGGATTTCCGGGCCATCGACACTCCACGGTTCCGTGGCCGTGAAACGAGCGCGTTTGACCCTCTGAGGTTCGAATGCCGCTATGACCGGCGAGCAGCCTGGATTGGGGAAATCACTGGCTGTTTGATCCAGCAGCAAGTGCGGTCGGTCCTGCTCATCAAAGATCTCCAGCTTAAAGCGCACAGGAAAGCCGTAACCCGCCACGACGGCGTTCGCCGCCTTCGCAAGCGGTGGTACGAGAACGATGCGGTCGGCAGTAACGGGCTGTTCGAAATGCAGCTCAAACCAGCGCACATCCTCACTCGTCGTGTAGCCTGTTTTGAGGCCAATGCAGATATTCGAGTTGATCAAAAGCAGCTCAGCAAGCTGCGAGAGCCGCTGCTCATGCTCGTGAATCTGCGACTCCAGCATCTGAAGATCGCCCCATGACCAAAAGGCAAGTCTCTCCACCCAGCGCAAGTCGGCAAATGCACGGGGTGAATGCAAAAGAACGAATGCAGATAACAGAGCGCCAGCGGCGCGCCAGGGCCTGGAAGTGGAGATCAACATTCGTTGCCGTATTCTCATTCGTCCTCCCACATTCGTCATTTCTTTTCCCCTTCCTCACTTATTTTGGTGACGTGACGCTGACGTTTGGCTGAGTATCAGAAGCACGCATGAAGCTTCTTCTACCAGCCCTCGTCTGTCTCTCTGCCTGCTCACTGGCTTTCGCACAGGATACCAAGACATCCGAGACTTCTCAGAAGTTTGTCATCCCGCCAGATGCGAACGGTGGGAAAACGGTTTTCTCCCGTCTAGAACCGCCACGTGCCCTAAAGGTATTCATTTACAGCGGTCCCGGTGCTCCTCAGGGGGGCGTGGACAACGTGGTGGATGTGCTAAAGCCCTTTCCTCAGGTCAGTGTGACGGTGGCGAATCCAGAGACCTTTGCCACGGTGACACCAAAGACTTGTGATGTGGTAGTGTTCCCCGGTGGCACGGGCGGCGGACAGGCCAAAGGCCTCGGCGAAGCCGGTTTGAAAAACGTCCGCGAGTATGTGAAGCAAGGCGGTGGCTACGTAGGCATTTGCGCTGGAGCTTACCTGGCCTGCTCCAATTTTTCTTGGGGTCTGGGGATTCTGAACGCGGGCACAGTGTCTTCCAAGTGGCGCCGCGGACAAGCCATGCTCGATCTCGAGTGCACGAGTGAGGCCGCACCCGTTCTGGGCGAGGTGAATGGCCTCTTCAAAGTACGTTACAACAACGGCCCCATCCTCAAACCATGGAACCGCAGTGACATCCCGGCCTATACCGTACTGACCGTCTTTCGCTCCGAGATCGCCAAATATGGCTCCCCAGAAGGTGTGCAGATCAACTCACCCGCTCATGCTATCGCCACCTTTGGCGAAGGTCGCGTTTTTGTCTCCAGCCCGCATCCAGAAAATACGCCGGGTCTCGAATTCATGATCCCACGTGGCATCTTTTGGGCCGCTGGGGAAACAAAGGACCACCGCCTGCCATGAGGTCAGGTGTCACCAGCCTTCTGCTGCTCACCGTTTCGAGCCTCGGTGCACGGGATGTGGAAAAATCTGCCCCCGGTGACCGCGAACGGTTTCTCTCCGTATTGGATAAACACTTCACTGCATGGGATCGGGATCAAGACGGTCTTCTGTCCACGAACGAGATCAACCAGCTCGTCGAGTCTGCCGAAGTTCGTGGTGAAGAAGCAGCTGCTGTTGCAGCACTCAAGCGAGCTTCTCGCTTCCCGAAGGTGTCGCTCCCCACTTTCTCGCTGGAGCATCTGCGGAGCCTTGCGAACACCCAACCTCTTGGAAACGGCACGCCAGACTTGCCAGCGCTGTTTCGTGGCAGCCTCAAACGCATCTTAAAGACCAAACGCGAACTCTTCTCTGCCGATGGGCCGCGCATCGAGACCATCCGCCAGGGGCGCATGGGGAACTGCTTCTCGCTCGCACCACTGGCCGCACTGGCCAATGAGCGCCCCGAATACGTTCGCCATGAGATGATTCGCCAACTCGATGATGGCCGCTTCTTGGTGAAACTCGGCCAGCAAGAAGTGAAGGTCGCCGCGCCCACCGACGCGGAGATCGCTTTGACCTCTGAAAACGAAGACGGCAGCATTTGGGTCAACGTCTATGAAAAAGCCGCCGGCATCGCACGCAATGCGCAACTGCCCGCAGACAAGCGCGCGACTACCGGACTCGATGCCCTGAATCGCGGAGGCAGTGCCGGCACACAGCTCGCCTTCATCACCGGTCGCGAGATGTTCCGCGTGTCATGCAGCTTCGCAAAGAAGCAAGACCTGTCACAGACCGAATACGACAGGCACATGGCCGAACTCCGCACTGCGCTCAGCTCCGCCACGAAGGAGAATCGTCTTATGACCTGCGGAACGCTCCGAACGAGCATTCCAGGAATCACGCCGAACCACGCGTATGCCATTCTGAAATACGACTCAGACACGGATGTCATCCGCGTGTGGAATCCGCATGGCGACAACCGGGATGTAACGGGTGAGCCAGGTCCAGAGCGTGGCTATCCGATGCGCGACGGCATCTTTGAGCTGCCGCTCACCGTCTTCGTGAAGGAGTTTTCCGGAACGGCCTACGAAGTGGCTCCGCCTCACCTAAACTGGTGAAGCTTTGGATGCCTGGGCGGCATGGAAGTTGCGCTGAGAGCAGTGATCTCGGTCGCCATCCTCAACACCACCCCCAAAAACGCCCCCCCAATCAGATTCCTCCGCCCCAACCCGGCAGGGCTGAACCCGATTGCGGAACATGAAAAAAACTCCCTTCTCTCATCCTCGCTTCTTTTATCGTTCCAATCATTTGTCCCTGCTACTGTGGCTACTGAGCTTCGCGTGGCTCTTGCTCACCGTCGGAAGCGTTTGCGCTCAAGCGAATCTGTTTTGGGATCAAAACGGCGCCTCAACCGGAACTGGAGGCACAGGCAACTGGGGCACTGCCAATGCCTGGCGCGTCGGCAGTGACACCGGCACGCTGCAAACATGGGACAACTCCGGCAGCGCTACAGCAAACCTTGGTGGCACGGCTGGCACCATCACTATCGACACTTCGCTGTCATCGGGAGTGACCATGGCATCACTAAATGTCCTTGCCAGCGGCTACACCATCCGCTCCGCATCAGGTGCCCGTCCCCTGGTGGTCAGTGGTGGGGTGACGCTCAGTGATGGTGTGGCACTCACCCTCACGCAGGCCTCCACAGATCCCACATGGTCCCTCGGCACCATCACCTTCGGTTCGGGTGCCAGCCTCTCCCTTGGTGGCAACGCCACTGCCAACAACGCCAATCGCATCAACCTGACTACCACCAGTACCATCACCGGCGGCAGCATTTCGCTAGCAGGCACGAGCACGGGACCCACAGGATTCGTCGCCTATACCGCCACCAGTTCGCCGAGCGTGCAGGTGACGCTGAACACGGATATATCCAACGCCAGCGCCACCTCCGCCACCATGCTCGGGGCGAACTTCAGCAATACATTGACCTACGGCGGCGTGGTCAGTGGTACCTCCTCGCTGCAAATCTCCGGCGGGCAGTCAGGCGGCTCCGGTACGGTCGTGCTCGCCGCAGGCAATACCTACACAGGTGGCACCTATCTCAATCACACCTCCACCGGAGTGCTGCGTTTGGGCATCACAAACGCCCTGCCTACCGGCACAACAGTCTTCTTCAATCAAAGCGCCAGCGATGGAACACTGAGCACCGGCGGCACGCTCGATCTCGCCGGGTTCAATCAGACCGTGGCTGGCCTCGTCTCTCCCAGCGGTGTTCGCGGCGTGGCGAACACCGGCGGCGCAAGCACTCTGACGCTGGGCGGCAGCGGCAGCTATGTCTTTGACTCCGGCATCGGGGTTCCCTCTTCCACTGCGAATCTCACCGGGGCCAACAACAACATCACCGTCATCAAAAACGGGACCGGCATCCAGACCTTTGGCAGTGCCAACAGCTTCACCGGTGGTCTTTACATCAACAGTGGCACGCTGCGTATCGTGAATGTGATCACCGCGCTGGGCGCGTTGCCCGCCAGCCCTACTTCCGCCGTCTTCCTGCGCGGCGGCACCCTGCAGGTCGATACGACTGCCAGTTCGCTGGATTCTGGCGCAAACCGCGGATTTGAGGTAGGCCCCACCTCGGGTTCGGGTTCCGTGACCATCCAAGTCGATGGCAGCAACAGCTTCATCATTCAAGGGGCCATCGTGGACACTCCAGGCGGTAGTGGCCGAGTTGTCAAAACCGGCACAGGCACTCTTCGGCTGCAAACGACAGCGAAAACCTTCACTGGAGGATTGAGTGTCCTGGCTGGCAGTGTGAGTTTCGGCATCGACGATCGTCTGGGAGCCGTGCCAGCCTCGCCTACACCCGGATCCATCCTGCTCAACGGCGGCGGCCTCATCGTCACCGATAACGTGACGCTAAACGCAAATCGCGGCATCGCGCTGGGTCCAGACACCGGCAGCGGCAGCGGCACCATCCAAGTCACCGGAAGCTACGTGCTCACCTACGCTGGCATCATCGCAGACAACCCGGGCGGCTCCGGTCGTCTCATTAAGACCGGCACAGGCACACTTCGCCTTCAGAACAGCACGAACACGTTCACTGGCGGTCTGACGGTCAACGGTGGACTCGTCAGCTACAGTCTGGAAGATCGCATCGGCACTGCGCCTGCCACACCCACACCCGCCAGCATCATTCTTGACGGGGGCGGCCTTCGCCTCACTCTCAACAACATGACTATCAATCCGAATCGCGGCATTGCCCTCGGCCCAGATGGCGGCACCGGCACCGGCACACTCAGCGTCGAAGCAGGCCGCACTCTCACTTACAACGGCATCATGGCGGACAATGGCAGCGGCAGCGGTGGTTTGGAGAAAGTGGATGCGGGCACTCTCGTGCTCGGCGGCGCGAACACCTTCACTGGCGGCACCACACTCACCGCCGGCTCCTTGCTCGTGACAAACACCACAGGCTCCGCCACAGGCACCGGTGCCGTCAGCACCGTGGTGGGCACCACGCTCGGCGGCACAGGCACCATCGCCCCCACAGCGAGCCACAGCGTCATCATAGGCGGCACGGTTTCGCCGGGCATCAGCGGCTCAGCCGGAACCCTCAAGTTTACTCCAGCGAGTGGCAATGTGACGATGCAAAGCACCAGCAGCATCGTCTTCGAACTGTTCGGCAATGGCAGCAGTGACAAGCTCGACTTCACCGCCTCTGGGGGAGGCCTTATCGACTTTAGCGCGATGTCTGCTGGCAGCATCAGCGTGCTGTTCGCCATTGGTTACACACCAGCGGTTGGCCACGTCTTTGACCTTCTGGACTGGAGCAATCTCAGCGGTCTCAGCACGAGTCAGCTCAATCTCAGTACTGCGGGCTTTGATCCCACGTGGACCTGGGACACTTCGCTCTTCACTACCCATGGCACGCTTTCCATCGTCGTCGTGCCTGAGCCTTCGCGGATGACGTTGCTCATCATTGCCGCAGCAGCTTCTCTATCTCGTCGCAGACGAGCGTAAGCCGCGGCCATGGAGCACGGGGGGCAGGTTCCGGCGCTCACTCTTCTCTATGGCTGAACCCCTGGGGCGAAGAGCGATTACCTCACTGGCCATGCTCTCAAGCGTGCATCACCTGGCCGCCATCGATGTTGATGGTCTGACCCGTGATGTTGCGTGCGTGGTCAGAGGCTAGGAAGACGGCCATGGCAGCATACTCTTCCACCGTCTGCCAACGGCCAAGCGGAGACACTTTGCGGATCTTCTCCTCCGCCCACTCCGCGTAGTTCTGACGTTGCGCTTCGGGTAGCGCCTCCTGTCCTGCCCTCCACACGGCTTGATTGAGATCCGTTTTCACCATGCCGGGAGAGAGCGCATTCACCCGCACGCCGTATGGAGCCAGATCTTTGGCAGCGCATTGCATGAAGTTGATGAGGCCCGCCTTGGCCGCGCTGTACGGAGGATCGGTTTGCGAGCCGATCTGCCCAGCCACTGAGACCAGAAAAAGCAGGGAACCAGCACCGCGCTCGATGAGACGTGAAGCACAAGCATGCGCCACGTTGACCGCACCGATCAGGTTCACTTCCAGCACACGTGACCAATCACTTGGCTCCAGGTTCCAGAATGGAAAGCCAAACTTCCCTGAGCCCACACCAACGCTGAAGACCGCGTGATCCAACTCAGGCAGCGCATCCACAAAACCACGCACCGTCTCCAGACAAGTCACGTCCCCAGTAGCTTTCACCAGCGCACCCTCTGCTCTATCGAACCCATGCACCACGCTGCCCTCCGCTGCAAACCCCTCAGCTATCGCCCGCCCTATGCCGCTCGCCGCGCCAAATACGGCGACGTGTTTTCCCGTGAGTTCCATCTTCATCTCTTACCCTGGCATCATTCGGCTACTTCGCCAACCTCGCCGCGTGCTCCTGGATCAGGGTTACAAGAGTGGCGGCTTCCCGTCCGCTTTCACCTTTGGGCAGTACGAGATACAGGTCGGTATAAGGCACTGGCGCGGCCAGCTTCACATACGCGCAGCCTGCATGAGGCAGCTTGCTTGTGTGCAGCGGCAGCACGCCCACGCCGTCGCCAGTGGCTATGGCTCCCAGCATCAGCGAGAGCGTATCCACTTCACACACGATGTCCGGACGAAAACCCGCTTCGGCTCCAATGCGGCGCATCAGTTCCCGACGACCGGGATACAACGCATCAGACAGCGAGATCCAGCGCTCCCTACCCAGCTGGCTGAGCTTGATGGTCTTTTTTCCAGCCAGCGGATGATCCAAAGGAAGCACGGCGGCCATGAGATTGCGTGAGAGCCGTTTCACCACGAACTCCTGCTTATCAGCTTCCTCCAGGTTTCCCAGAATGGCGGCATCCAGCTCACGCGCACGCAACCGCTCAAGCTGCGCCCGAGGCGGCAGTTCAAACAAGCTCACCTGTGTCTTCGGATGTCGCTGGCGGAACTCCCTTACCGCTGGGGCCACCAAGTCGTCCAAAAAGATGGAGAGAAATCCCAGCCGCAAGGTCCGTCGTGCTTGGCCGAACTGCTCCCTAAGCTGCTGTGCTCCTGTTTCCGCATCACAGATCAACTTGCGCGCTCGCGGCAGGAAAAAGCGCCCGGCATCCGTGAGGTGAATGCGTTTCTTGATCCGGTCGAAAAGCGTTACGCCCAGCTCCTCCTCAAGCACCGCGATCTGCCTGCTAAGCGCCGGCTGCGTGACATGCACCTTCTCCGCCGCACGGGAAATGCTCAGTTCTTCGGCCGCAGCCACGAAGTAGCGCAGTTGATGAAACTCCATGCTGCATCATCCAAAGGAAGTTCATTACCGCAAGGCATAAACTTCATCAGCAACAAGCATTGGTGAATCCCTCCGGCAGAACGATTCTGGGGTCGTTATGAAACTCACCATTCGCAAATCCAACGACCGCGGCCATGCCGATCACGGCTGGCTGGACACCTACCACACCTTCAGCTTCGCCGACTACTACGACCCTGCGCACATGGGCTTCCGCTCACTGCGGGTGATCAATCAAGACGTCATAGCGCCCGGAGTAGGCTTCCCCACGCACCCGCACAGTGACATGGAAATCTTCAGCTACATCCTTTACGGAGCGCTGGAACACAAAGACAGCATGGGCAACGGTCGCGTCCTTAAGCCGGGCCAGATTCAACTCATGAGCGCTGGGCGCGGTGTCACTCACAGCGAGTTCAACCCCTCCAGAACCGAACCCGCCAGCCTCTTGCAGATCTGGATTCGCCCAAGCGAACGCGGTCTGAAACCCAGCTACACCGAGTGGCATCCAGATCCCGCCAAAGAGAAGGATGCAAAGGTGCTGGTCATTTCGCCAGATGGCCGCGAAGGTTCCGCCACCATCCATCAAGATGCCGACATCTACCGAGTCCGTCTTGAAAAGGATGCCTCCACTGAGCACGAAGTCCGGCCTGGTCGAGGTGCCTGGTTCCAGCTCATCCACGGTACGGTCCACGTCAATGGCACCATCCTCCAGCCCGGAGACGCCGTAAGCACCGACGACACTGGCACTCTCACCCTCACAGCTTCTGCGGACGCGGAAGGCCTGCTCTTTGACCTCAAATAACACAAAACAACGTTCAACATCCAACACTCAACATTGAACCTTAAACTCTAAACTTTTAACATTCTTATGAGACACGCACCCACCATCGCCGCTGCCCTTCTGGGCCTTCTCTTCGTCATCTTCGGAAGCAACTTCTTCCTCAACTTCATCGCCATGCCTGCCGACCCATCACCCGCTGATGCGCCTCACAAGCTCTTCATGGCTGCCCTCTTCCCCACGGGCTATCTGGCCTTCGTGAAGGTACTGGAGATTCTGGGCGGCGTGCTCGTCGCACTGCCGAAGACCCGGAACATCGGACTGCTCATCCTCGGCCCCATCATCGTAAACATCTTGGCCTTCCACATTTTCCTCACCAAGGGTGCCGGATTGTATGAGCCGCCGCTTGTGCTCATCTGCGTGCTCGCCCTATTCGTGCTCATCAGTGAGCGCAGAGCTTTTGCAGGTCTGCTTAAGTAACAACTCACTGAATCCAAGATCCAAAGCCCCTGTTCAATACCCATCATGTCCACTCTCTTCACACCCCTTCAGGCCGGTGCCCTCTCCCTGCCAAACCGCATCCTCATGGCGCCGCTCACCCGGTGCCGTGCAGACGCAGACCACGTGCCCACGCCCATCATGGCCGAGTATTATGCTCAGCGCGCCAGTGCCGGTCTGCTGATTGCCGAGGCCACCATGGTCATGGAAGGCAACTCTTCCTTCTGGATGGAACCTGGCATCTACTCCCAAGCCCAGGTAGCCGCCTGGAAGACCGTCACCGATGCCGTTCATGAAAAGGGTGGGCGCATCGTGCTTCAGCTCTGGCACGGAGGACGAGCCTGTCATCCCCTTCTCAACGCCGGAGCGCAGCCGGTAGCACCCAGCGCCCTTCCGATTGTAGGAGATGAAGTGCACACTCCGGAAGGCAAGAAGCCCTACGTCACCCCGCGTGAACTGCGTGACGATGAGATTCCCGGCATCATTGAAGGCTTTCGCCAAGCCGCAGAGAACGCCAAGGCGGCGGGCTTTGACGGCGTCGAAGTTCACGGGGCAAACGGTTATCTTCTTGATGAGTTCCTGCGCGATGGAGCCAACAAGCGTTCCGGTCCATACGGCGGTCCTTTGGAGAATCGGGCGCGTCTCATGCTGGAAGTGCTGGATGCGGTCATCAGCGTGTGGGGTGCAGACCGCGTAGGCCTGCGTATCTCTCCGCTCAACAGCTACAACAGCATGATCGACAGCGACCCTGTGGCGCTCACTACCTACGTGGCCCAGCAGACCAGTGCTCGGGGCATTGCCTACCTGCATGTGATGCGTGGTGACTTCTTCCAAGCACAGACCGGAGACATCATGACCCCCGCCCGGGAACACTTCAGGGGTGTACTCATCGGCAACATGGGCTACAACGCCGAGGAAGCCGCGAAGGCGATTGATGAGGGCAAGCTGGACGCGGTCGCTTTCGGCACCAGTTTCTTGGCCAATCCGGATCTGCCCGCGCGCATCAAGGCAGGTGCTGCATTGAACGCGCCAAATCCTGCCACATTCTACACGCCGGGTGCGGAAGGCTACACTGACTACCCGACGCTCAGCGCCGCCTGACGCATGAATAGCAAACCCGTGCATGCTCAGACCCGCATAGGCCACGTTCACCTGAAGGTGGCTGATCTGGAGCGCTCTCTGGCCTTCTACTGCGGCGTGCTCGGGTTTGAGCTTACCCAGCGCTACGGCACCCAGGCTGCCTTTGTCTCCGCAGGCGGCTATCATCACCACATAGGCCTCAACACCTGGGAAAGCCGGGGCGGGAAGCCACCCGCACCCGGCACCACCGGGCTCTATCACCTCGCCATTCTGTATCCCAACCGTACAGAGCTGGGCGATGCCGTGCGCCGCGTGCTCCGCGCCGGCATCGCCCTTGATGGCGCAGCTGACCATGGAGTCAGCGAAGCGGTTTATCTCTCTGATCCTGACGGCAATGGGCTGGAACTCTACGTGGACCGAGCCGAGTCCGACTGGCCTCGCCAGCCGAACGGTCAGCTTGCCATGACCTCCGGCCCACTGGACTTGGAGGGCCTGCTGGCGGAGGCTGAACGTTTTCCCGTCTGAACAAGAGATCCTGCCGCGTTCTTCTGACTATGAACACACGCAGGCAGTTTATTGGCGGTCTCGCCGCCGTCTCCACCATCCACGCCCGCACCGCGCTTGGCTCTCAGGCGAACAGCAGAGTCAAGGTAGGTCTTGTGGGCTGCGGCCAGAGGGGAAAGCTCATCGCGGATCTCCTTCGCCAGAATGGCTACTGTGAGGTCGCCGCAGCCGCAGATTACTTCCCGGAGCGCGCAGAGGCCATTGCGAAGGAGCATCAGTTCGACTTGGCTCATGCTCACAGTGGGCTGGAGTGCGCGGAGAAGCTCATTGCGAAGGGTGGCATCGACGCCGTGGCCATTATCAGTCCACCCTGGTTTCATCCTCAGCAGGTGAAGGCTGCCGTGGATGCGGGACTTCATGTGTATCTGGCCAAGCCCATCGCAGTCGATGTGCCTGGCTGCCAGTCCGTGGAAGCCAGTGCAGCGCGTGCCAAGGAACGAGGCCTCGCCTTTCTCATCGACTTCCAGACGCGCGCCGATCCCTTCTTCATCGAGTGCATGAAGCGCGTGCACTCAGGCATCATGGGCAAGCTTGGCCATGGCGAAGCCCTTTACCACACCGGAAGGCTCGCGGCCAAGGGAGATGACAGCACACCCGAAGGCCGTCTTTTGAACTGGGTGTTTCACAAGAATCTCTCGGGTGACATCATCGTGGAGCAGAACATCCACGCCCTTGATGTGATGAACTGGGCCATGGGCAACGCTACCCCGGTCCGCTGCTATGGCATGGCGGCTCGTCTCGTCCGCACCGACGTGGGTGACAACTCGGACACTTATTCCCTGGTCTATGAGTATGCTGGCGGCATAGGCATCACCTTTAGCAGCAGGCAGTTCGACAGCAAAGGCGGTGCCCCGGGCGGCATCACCAACCGAATGCACTACGAGAACGGCGCACTGCTTACCGAATACGGAGGGCAGACGATGATTCGCGGGAACCAAGATGTCTTTTACGCGGGAGGCAAAAGCCCCGCCATCTACAAAGACGGCATCGTGACCAACATCGCCACCTTCCAGAAAGCCATCGAGAACAAGGACACCAAACACAGCACCGTGGTTCCCAGCGTTCGTAGTAACCTCATCTCCATCATGGGCCGTCTCGCAGCAGAGCGTCGGAGTGCGGTCACTTGGGAGGACTTGATGAAAAGTCCTGCCATGCCAGCACCAGACTTCACCGGACTCCAGTCATGAAACGTCGTCGCTTCCTCCACGCTGCCACTGCATTGGCCGCCGGTGCACTGTGCGCTTCCGAACCCAAAAAGCCAAAAGTTCGCTTTGGTGCCTGTGACTGGACCCTGCGGCTAACCACCCAGCCAGACTCCCTTGACCTCGCCAGACGCATCGGACTGGACGGGGTGCAGGTGGACTTCGGCAGCGAGCCTTCCGCTGAAGGATGGCTTCCGCTTTTTGATGAGAGCTTGCAAGATCGGCTGCTGCAGCGTGCGGCAGACACTGGCGTAGTCATCCCCTCCCTGGCCATGGGTGTGCTCAACAAGTATGGACTCAAAAACTCCGCAGACGCGCTCCGCTGGACACTGGAAGGCGTGAAGGTAGCCAAGCGGATGAAGACCCCCGTCGTGCTTCTTGCGTTCTTTGGCAACGGAGACCTGCGCCATGATGAAGCCGGCACCCGCACGGTCATCACGGCTCTGAAACAACTGGCGTCTCACGCCGAAGAAGCCGGCATCACCTACGGCATTGAGTCTTGGCTCAAGGTGGATGCACTGGAGCGGATTCTCGATGCCGTGAGGTCGCCCGCCATCCAGGCTTACTATGATGTAGGGAACATGCAGAAGGAGGGTGAGGATTATCCTGCCGCCATCCGCCGACTGGGCCGGGAGCGTCTTTGCGAGACGCACGCAAAAGACTACACCGACCTCTATGGCAAGGGCAGCACGGACTTCGTGCAGGTGCGTGACGCCCTGGGAGACATCGACTATCAAGGCTGGATGCACATCGAGGGGGTGAAGATTCCCAACGGCATTGAAGAAGACATAGGCTATGACCTGCGCTACCTCCGCAGCGTCTTCGGCTGAGGTCTCAGCCCTGCGCTGCCAGCATGCGCCAGAAGCCGAAAGCGAGAAATGCACTGACAAAGAAGTGCGAGATGCCAGTGCGCCGCTCCAGCCGCTCGATGGCCGGGATGAATCTCTCCCTCCAACGCTCCGGAGACAGCGCCGCCAGAGACAGCAGCAGGAAGGCGGGCAGGACAAGCGGAGTGAAGGGGTGGTGCGCCAGCGCCTGCCGCCAGTCTCCCTGAAGCAAGGCCAGTGTGCCACGGGTAAAGCCGCATCCTGGGCATGGCAGTCCGGTGTTGAGCTTGAAAGGGCAGTGCCATACAGAGGCCCCAAAAGCCTGAAAGCAGAGTAACCCCAGACCCGAGAGCAGCAGCGCCAAGCTGAGCACTCTCTGCTTCAGGAGCGGGGCGAGCAGTGGAGGGAGGTTCACTCTTGCACGTAGAGGAGCAGGCGATCGTGCGCCAGCAGACAGAGGTCCGCCCTTCCATCACCATTGATGTCCATGGTGGCGTAGTCATGCGGCTCGTACTCATAGCCCGTCTTGCCACGATAGTGAGGGTCTGACTGGAACACGCGGAAATACATGTAGCTGCGCCAACTCTTGTGCCCTGAACTGGCGCTGGTGAAAAACTCAGCCACCCGGCTCTTCTTGCTGTCGATGAGCATGAGGTCATCCACTCCCTGCCCACCGAAGGGTGCCGCAACGATGTCAATGGGCGTGGTATCCTTGAGCTCGCTGTTGAAGGTGGCGAGCCGTTGCAGGGTGAGCGTGGCACCTGATAGCGGCAGCACTTCAAAACTCTGTCTGCCGAGAAGAAGCAGCTTCGTGGCACCCGCAGCGCCCAGCACACGAGCGTCGTCCAGGGCCGCATTCCCCAAGGCTTTCACTCCATGTGGGCGATACACTCCGTCTTCATCTGCACGCAGCTCGTGCAGCTTGCGCCCGGAGGACTCTATGAGCAGCACTTTGCGGTCTTTGATGTCTTTGGCTCCAGTGAGGATGGCTGCGGTAAGCTGACCACCGCTTCCCGGTGCATTGAACTGCTCTACCACGCGCGCCTGCCCATCTGGATCCACGCGAATGACGCGAGCCAAAGATTCACGGGCTATCACCATCTCCGGCTTGCCATCCCCATCCAGATCTCCCTGGCTCAGAGCGGTCTGAGGCAGCTTGCTGGTCAGGCTGTCCGGCAGGCCTTCCACTTTCTTCAGCGGCTCCTTCGCATCCGCACGGCTGAGCAGAACTTGCATGGGAGAGAGTGTGGAGAACAGCACCACGTCGCCGCGTCCGTCCTGGTCAGCGTCAAAAAGGCTGATGCCACTGAGTTTGCTTGGTGGAGAGGGAAGATCCAGCAACTGGGGAACAAACTTTTTCTCAGACGCTTTCCAAGACAGGGTCAGCAACTGTGGTTTCGGTTTGCCATCGCGAATGGTTGCCAACACAGGTTGTTTGCCATCATGAACAGTCCCCACTGTGAGACCAATGAGACTGTCTGCGGACTGATGCACCACGTCTGGATAGGAAAGACGTGAGTTCATCCAGCGGGCTATGCCGATGGTCTTTTCAGTGGGGCTCAACACCAGCAACTCGGGCTTTTGATCCCCGTCGGTATCCGCGATGACCATGGCCTCAATGCCGCTTAAGGAGGGGTATTCACGCCCTTCCTCAAAGGTGTCATCCTTTCTCCCGGCAAAGACCCACACTCGGGCGGCTTTTGGTTCAGCTATCACCACATCACCTGCTCCATCGCCGGTGACGTCCCCGTAGGCGGTTGCACCGGCTTTGGAGTCTGAGGGCGGGATGGCATGGCGAATGGAGGAAGCGTGATCCACCTCGGAAGCTGATGCAGCGCTGGTGATGCGTGCCACTTCCACCATGCCTGTGGCTTTCTGGATCCACGTCAGCGCATACTCCTTGCCAAGCTGGACGCCCTTTACCCAGCTCTGACTCTGGGGAATTTCCAGGCGCCACTCCTCACCGAATCCTCCGCTCTCACTCTGCAATCTCACCAGGACGGCATCTGCCTCCGCTGGCGTGCAGAAAAGGTCCATACGCCCGTCACCATTGAGGTCGGCTGCGGAAAGCGCGGAGCACCGTTTCGCGGTGAGGGCGTAGCTGAGAGGCTCTTTCCAGCCCCCTTTGTCATCCTGAAGATGGACATGGAGACGTGTCTGGGTGGCGAGTGCGATGTCCTGGCGCTTGTCACCATTGAGATCCACTGCGATCATGGTGTCTGAGTCATCAGAGACACTGTCCAGCATGAACTCCCGCTTCTCTGTCCAGTCTCCGAGTTCTTTGCCCCGCATGCGGAGCACCAGCTTCTTGTCATCCGTGGTGTAGGCTAGGTCAGTGCGCCCATCACCGTTCCAGTCTCCCGTAACGAGCGCAAACATGCCAGTGCCTACCACGAGCGGTTGCTTGGTGAAACGGGATAGCTCGAGAATCGGATTCCAGATGTCTGTGCGGGATTTGGCCTCCGGCGTGCCGGGCTGGGACCCGTTTTCCCCTTGGAGCAGGATTTCGATGCGGGAGCGATCCTGATTGATGAGGGCGATGTCGGGTCTGCCATCGCCGTTAAAATCTCCCGTGCGGGGAGCACGGGTGTTCCAGTCCAGCTTCAGCACTTCCGGCCCGGTGAAGTGGACCTGGTGAGCACGCCCCGGCTCATCAGCGCGTGTGTGGATGGCGCACAGCACCAGCGCGGTGGAGGCAAGGAGCGGCGGAAGTCGCATGAGCGGATGGATGTGACGGGCGTGAATCAGGGAGCAGCCACTGGCAGGCTAAGGTAGGTGGCCTGCACGGCGTCCGGCAGGGAATACATGCCAGTGGCACCAGTGCCGAAGTATTTGTTGAACACTTCCTCCGAGGGAGTGGCAGAAGCGTCGAACATTTTGGTGGCGGGTCCCTCCTCGCTTCCATCATCACTTCCTTTGCCCTTGCCTTTCGCTTTGCCTTTACCCTTGCCTGCGGCGCCCATTTCCTGAAGCTGGGCTACGGTAGTGAGTATGGTGCGCAACTGGGTGCCGCCGCGAGTGACGCCGAATCCTGTGTAGTCTTTTGGCAGGGCCTTGATGGCATCCTGAGCGGCGGCGTCATCCCAGAAACTTTCGCCCTCAGGAGACTTCATACGGGTGAGCACTTTGTGCAGCAGATCGTTTCCGCCGTTTGCAAAGGCCACATACTCATCAGTGATGACATAGCTGATCTGCGGACTGGCCTGGCCGGCGGCCGCCGCTGGAGTGAGGGATGACTTCACTGCGAAGATTTTATGCCCTTGGAACTCTGTCTCTTCAAACATCGCAAAACCGTTGCCGATGATTTTTTTGACAGCTTCCAGCGCGGCGGTGAAGCGAGGTGCGTCCTTGAGCTTGATCATGGTGACGGTGGACACGTTTGGAACGTCGGAGCCGGGCTTGGGCGTGCCGGGCAACTCCATGGTGATTACCGTATCATCCATGGTGCCGAAGAGATCGTTCTTCAGTGTCATGCCGACCTGCTGCTCCACCATGCCGATCTGTGCGGTCACCATGGCGGCCATGGGGCCGAGCTTCTCTACGCCAGCCATCAATGCATTCCAAAAGTTGGAGAAGCTCTGGCGGCTGACGCTGGCGGAACTCATGCCCGGCGGCACGAAGGAGGGCTGCGGCACTTCGGTGCTGGTGCCGCGCATGAGACTGGTCATGAGGCCGGAGGGATTCTCGTCATGGAGCACGACGAAATTCATGACACCCCGCTCGTCCGTGAAATCCATGGTCAAGGCGATGCTCTGGAGCTCGTCCAGTCCCAGTGCAGCGAGGATGACCTCTGGCGGGAAGGGCATCTGTTCACCTGCGGACTTGCCCAAGGCCTCGGCAGCCATGGCGATGAGCGGCTCCAGGTCCACGCACAGGGAGATGTCCGGCGTACCTTCGGTGATTTCGATGAGGCGGTTAAGCTTGGGCGCTATGGCAGCCTCTCCAGTGGCCTCCTTCATGCCAGCAAGGGTGGACTCCAGCAGATCTTTGTTATTGGACTCCAGCACCACGCCATCCACAATGGCCCAGGACTCGATCCATTTCGCTTCGGCATCCTTGCTCTCTGCGATGGCGCTCACCTCGTGACCTGCCAGGTCTGCGGTGACCAGCTCGGCGTCTGCGTATTTTTTCTTTTTGGCTTCAAGAGTTTTTGACTTCGCGGCCTTAAACTCCTCTTCCTTGCCAGCGATATCACTGAAGGCCACAAAGGGCGGCTCATCCTGCTTGGCGATGGATTCCACGTCATTGAGCACAAAGGCAACCAGGCTGGCTCCTGGATAGACGGCCATGTTTTCGGCAAAGGTCATCCCAGTCTCCTCCTTGGCGATTTTATCCATCGCTGAGCCGCCTTCCTTCAGGCCGGGGGCCAGCCACTTCTTCACCTCTTCGTCTTCAAGGAAGCGGCCCAGGGCGCTCTTTTTCCAGTCCTCACCCAGTTCCGGTGCGCTTTTGACGTGCAGCGTGGCGATGGTGTTTTCTGGCAGGACCTTCATCCATTCTTCCAGCCGGTCGGCTGCTTTGGATAGAGGGGTGAGCGTGAGCAGTGCTGCGGCCAGCGCAGAGGCGTGGAGTGTGGTTTTCATGGATTGGAGGAAGCAGAGGATGATGCGGGTGGTCCAGGGTTTCGCAGGTCGGGCGGCTCAAGATAGCGAAAGCCGTTGTTCGGATTCTTGGGGTCAAAGGAGAAGGCCTCGCGGTTCTTGAGGAAGAGCTTTAGCAAGCTCGCCGGGATGGCAAAGCCCACACCCTCCACGCCCATGCCGGCGATTTTCATGTTGGTGACTCCGACCACTTCGCCGCGTGAGTTGAAGAGCGGCCCACCGGAGTTGCCGGGATTGATCTGCGTGGTGGTCTGGATGTACCAGCGTCCGCTGTTCTCACGTCCACGAACGCTAACGATGCCCTGCGAGACGGTACGCTCCAGACCGAGCGGGCTGCCTATGGCGAAGACGGGGTCTCCCTGATTGAGCACGTCAGACTCACCCAGTACGCAGTGAGGGAGCGTGGCGGCGGCACCGTCGTCAATCTGCAAGAGCGCCAAGTCCAGATAGCCATTCATGGCGATGATCTTGACGTTGGAGAAGGTCTGCTTCTCCACCCCGGTGGCCTTGTTCCGATAGACCACGACGCGGATCTCCTGTTCCCCAGCGATGACATGCTGGTTGGTCACCACGTGGCCCAGGGCGTTGATGATGAAGCCCGAACCCATTCCTGCCGGGGTCTGGATCTGCACCACACTCTCCGAGACCCGGCGCACATTCTGATCCACCGACATCGCCTCACGGTCCGAGGCCACAAAAAAGATGTCCTCGGCCAGATGCTCATCGGCGGGCTTCTTTCCCGAGTCGGCGTCTTCATCAACGGCTATGACTTCAGTCACCTCACTTCTGGGAATCGTCACGACTTGAAACCCGAGGTCCACAGCCAGTTGTTCCGCAGTGTCTTTGAGCACTGTTCCACGCACCTCAGCCCCCCCTTTGAGCCGGATCGTCTTTTGGGATGCAACCACCAGCGGCACCACAAGCACCGCCGACGCCATGAGAGAGAAAGTCAAAACCCGGCGAGACACGAGCGAAAACATACCGGAGGCGGCTCAGCGGTCCAGTATAAAGAATGCTCACACGTGGAATGCTCGGCTTTTTTGAGATTCGGGAGTTCGATCCAGTCTGGCCGCCGCCAAAAGTCACGCAGGATGCGTTCCTCTGCCACGAGGGGCCATGTCACTGCCGATTTGCCATTCCTTTCGGCCATGCGACAGTGCGCACCTCCCCCTTCCAATGAACCTGCTTCGTTTACCCGGTCGGCTTTTGCTCGACTTCATCTACTACCTTGGCCAGCTGGCGGGACTGATGGCGGAGCTGGTTTACGCTGTGCGTTGTGGCATACTGCGGCTGAAACTGGTGGCACAGCAAATCGTCGCCATCGGCTACGGTTCGCAGACGGTGGTCATCGTGACAGGTGCCTTCACAGGAGCGGTGTTTACCTTTCAGACTTACGCCAAGTTCAAGGACTTCGGTGTGGAGTCCAGCGTGGGGGCCATCGTGGCCATAGCACTGTGCCGCGAGCTGGGGCCGGTCTTGACGGGACTCATGGTGGCAGGACGCGTGGGTGCCGCCATGGCGGCGGACATCGGCACTATGAAGGTCACTGAACAGGTGGACGCCCTGCGTGTCATGGGGGTGAATCCAGTGGATTACTTGGTCCTGCCGCGCCTCATCGCTATGCTAATCTCCATGCCGTTGCTTATCGCAGAGAGCATCAGCTTTGGATTGTTCGCATCGTATCTGGTGTCCGTCCACGCTTACGGCATACCGGAACCCTGGTTCTGGACCCATACCATCGAGCACACCAACATGCAGGATCTCACTGTGGGCATGATCAAGGGCATGGTCTTCGGCGTCATCATTACTCTCGTATCATGCCACCAGGGACTGAACGCCAAAGACGGTGCCGTGGGCGTAGGAAACGGCACCACCCGCGCCGTAGTGGTGTCCTCTCTCGCCTTGCTCATTTTCAACTTTTTCCTCTCTGTTCTGCTCAACTACTTTTTCCCAATGGGCAGTGCGAACTGATTTCTCATCCATGGCCACCGGCTCAAATGACATCTTCATCGAACTGCGAGGCGTGCACAAAAAGCTCGGCTGGCAGGAGATTCTGCGCGGGGTGGACATTCAGATCCGGCGGGGCGAAACCCTCGTCATCATCGGTCCCAGCGGCGAAGGCAAAACCGTGTTGATGAAACACGTCATTGGCCTCATGCGGCCAGACCAGGGCGAGGTCATCGTGGATGGCATCCACATCGAAAAGCTCAAGGAGCGGCAGCTTCTGCCCCTTCGTCAAAAAGTGAGCATGATGTTTCAAAACGCAGCGCTGTTCGATAGCATGACGGTGGAGCAGAACGTAGCCTTCCCGCTGATTGAAGGCGGCGTGAAGGACAAGGAGGAAATCCGCCGCCGCGTGCGCGAGGCCCTGGAGGTCGTGGACCTAGCCGAACATGGCACCAAGCTGCCGGTCAACCTCTCCGGCGGCATGAGAAAACGCGCCGGCATCGCCCGTGCCATCGTCAACCACTCCCAGTGCATCCTCTATGATGAACCCACCGCCAGTCTGGATCCATTCGTTTCAGATGTGATCGACCAAATGATCCTCCGGCTGCAAAAGCGCTTCAACGTTACCTCCCTCGTGGTCACCCACGACATGAAGAGCATGTTCAAGATCGCCAACCGCGTGGCCATGCTCAAGCGCGGCGTCATCAAGTTCCTCGGCACCCCAGAGGAGTTGAAGGCCTGCCCGGACCCGGAAGTGCAAGACTTCATCGAGGGCCGCTCGGGCGTAACCGCATAATCCTCACCACTTTCCAATCCCCATAAACACCCATCAACCCATGGACGATCGAGACAAAAAAACCGAACTGCTGGTCGGACTCTTCATGTTCGTCGGGCTCCTCTTGCTCGGTGGACTCATTCTTCGTTTCGGCTCCGTCCAAGAGCTGATGAAGCACACCTATGAAATCACCGTGCCCTTCCCAGATGCCACCGGAGTCAAGGTCGGTACGCCCGTGATGCTCGGTGGTGCCAAGATAGGCAAAGTGCCCCGCATGCCGCAGCTCAATGAGCAGTTCAACGGCCTCACCATTCCCATGGAGATCTATGAGGACAAAAAGATTCCGAGGGATGCGAAATTCAGTATCGGCACCTCCGGTCTTCTCGGCGATGCTTACATCGAGATCCGGCCTTCCGGAAACGCCACCGAGGAATATCTGTCACCCGGAACCTTCGTGGAGTCGCAGTATGTGACTAAGGGTGGCGGTTTGAGTGACCTCACCAACACCGCCGAGCAGATAGGGCAAAAGGCAGATAGGGTGCTTGCGGATGTGAGTGAAGCCGCCGCCGAACTCAAGGATGCTCTCTCCCGCGTGAACAAAGGTGCCCTCTCAGATGAGACGCTGGCGAACTTTCGCAAAAGCATGGAACACCTTGAGCGCTCCATGAACAACGTCTCCACCGAGATCGTGGGAGATGAAAATGCCGCCAATCTCAAGCAAGCCATCGCCGACGTCAAAGATGCCGCAGCCGCCTTCAAACGCACTTCAGCGTCTCTGGAGGCCACCTCCAAGCAACTCGGTGACACGCTGACAAAACTGGACCCCGCCGTGGGGAAGGCTGAGAAAGTCATGACTTCCCTTGATGAAGCACTGGTCTCATTCAAGTCCGCCTCGGACAACCTGGCTGAACTCACGAAAACGCTTGGCAAAGGAGGGAACAAAGGCCTTGTGGCGCTGCTGGCAGATGAAAAGTTTGCCAGCGACCTGAAGAAGTTCGCAGACAACCTGAAACGCAACGGCATCTACCGCTACAAGGACGACGCCGATCAACAGAGCCAGCCACCGCCGCCACGGAAAGGATTCTTCAGCCGCTGAGCGTCCACTCAAGGACAGCCAAAGGAAAGGACTTGTCTGTTTAGCGGTTGTTTCTTGCCAGCTTTGGGTCCGTACCCCTTCCCATCCGACCACCGTCGTAGGACGAAAGTCGGATGGCGAAACGCTTCTTTGCGAAGCAGGATGTGCTCTCCACGCAGCTCATCCTATCATGCCACTGCCATCCACCCTCTGGCTCCGTTACTCCTTTGCATCGCGTCATGCAGTTGGTGACCATGCCCATCCCGCTCGGTGACCATATGCTACCGACGAGCAGGACATTAGCCCTCCGCCACACCACAATCACCCATGTTACAGGCTCTATTCATCATCGCATTCATCGTGATCTTCTTCATCGTGGCGGCCTTGCTGGATGACCGTCGTCGCAAGTCACTCGTGAGCTGGATCGAGAAACATCCAAATGCGAAACTGCACTGGGGATTCGACCCTGCACAGTGTCCGCAGTTTCCAGCGGTGGAGCTGGCGCGGCGCTTGATTGGCCGTGAGCCTCCGCGCTGGGCTGCGGCGGTAGAGACGGATGAAGTGTGGCTGGCCGAGTTGTCATTCACTCGCAACGCTGGCAAGACTTCCAAGTGGCACGTTATGGTAGCCCGGCGTCAGCCGGACGGCACGTGGCAGACAGAGCTGGTGCAAGGGCTGCTGACCAGAAGCCTCCTTGAATGCAAGACTAACTGAAGGCGAAACCAAGTGACAAACGAAGACAACAACCCGCTGGCAGCGGTGCAAAGCGCCATCATTGAGCGTCTGAAACGAGGGGGCAGATTCAGCACCTCGCACAAAGAAGGTGGCTCGCACTTCCTTTGGCAAAGTGGAAGATTCCTCCGTTCAGACTACGGTGACTTTCCTGGAGAGAGGAGCTTCACGGACGACAGAGAGTTCCTGAATGCACTCTGGCGCACGTGCCAGCACGACGTCACCCGTGCAGCAGATGGCAGCAAACTGACCGAACTGGAGGGATGGCAACGCATCCTGCAACGAATCGAGAACGGCACGTCCTCAGCTTCGGCCGTGCGCTACATGTCGTCCATCAAGGGCGGGCTCGCCCTGGTTCTCCTGCTGCTCATAGGTGCAGGCATGGCGGCGTGGCAGTTTGTCTCCCTACCTTCCACCGGCACGCCCCTTGGGCTGGCATTCATTTCTCCCACACACGTGCTGCAGCTCATTGTTACGACTGAGCGCCACCTGCCGCAGCTCCACCGTGTGCCGGGAAAAGACCGCTACCGCATCGACCTGCTGGCCGTCTCTCTCAGCGACCCAAAGCGTCAGGACACCTTCACGTTGCTGCGCCAGCAGCAGACAAACGCCCTGACGCCCATCACCCAAATCCTGGGAGTGGATGGGGATGTGGCATGGGTTCAGGCGCTCGAGATCTTTGCCGTCAATCTCAGGACTGGCCGAGTCTCCCGCGAGGTGGATCTGCGGAAGGCGAACCCGGAACTAGAGCTGTTTCTTGCTTCCGCCAAGCCTTCATTTGACGCCCGCTTCGTCGCCGTATCGCCAGACTGGAGCCTCGCCTACGGCTTCAACAGCGAGACGCTGAAAGCCAGTGCGTGTCTGCCACCCGACCGCAGTGGATGGGTGAATGAGCACACGAAGGGAAGGCTCGAGCACAGCCTTTGCTCAGGCGGTTGGACTGAAGCAGGGGGGTGGCTCGGCCTCGCTACCAGCGAAGATGCAAAGGCGAACTTCAATCCTGGCACCTCCATGCCCCGAGACTTCACGGTGAACGATAAAGACCAGCAGCGCTTTCTATACGGTGGTACCATCACCAACGCCGCGCCACGGCCGGAGTATGAGAGCGTTCGGCAGTTGTCTGAGATTCCCTACCGTGCCGCTTCATTCCTCCGTGCCGAACCACGCGGCCCCCTCCTCTTGGCTGCCGATCCCCTGAGTGCCTTCATGCTTCACCGCGAAGGTGCCGAACTCTTTGCCCCCTTTTCCCTCAGGCGTGTCGATGTTCAGGGAAATCCCATCTGGAACAGTCCCACCGGCATCGCTCGCATAAGCCAGGTGCTCCCGGGTGAGAGAGTGCTAGCCCTTGTCGGCGAGCGAACGCCTGTTCCAGAAAAAGTGCCTGAACCGGTGCTGGTGCTTGTGAATGCGGAGACCGGCAGCATTGACACAGTCTCTCTCTGGCGTTGAGGGCAGAGGGTTTCGTATCCGACCAAAGTCGTAGGCCTATGGTCGGATTGTGAGCGTGCGTGGAGCTGGCACCTTTGCCTCATGAACATGAAACGTAACCCAGGCTCCCCCCACCAGATGACGGTCTGCATCGTGGTTTTGGCAGGCTTCATGAGTCACGCCCTGTTTGGCTCATCCGGAGTGGTCAGCGAGTTGAACGTGCCTGCGGGAGCCAGTGTGTTGCGCACCGTCGTTACGGAGAACTGGACTCTGGCTACCTCCACGGGTGAAGTACTGGTGTATAGCAATGCGACGGGTAATCTGGTGCGTCGCCTGAAGCCGCCTCAACCCGGAGCTGCCATCTTTGCCAAGCACATCGCCGCCGCTGGTGACTTTGTGGTGGTCTCCAACTCATACCGCAGCCTGTCCGCTTTCAACTGCGCAACGGGAAAGCACCTTTGGACGACGAACATGCCCTATACTTGGTTGGTGGACAGCCTTGCTACCGACGGTAATCGAGTGGCAGCAGCGGATCGGGGTGCCATGGGTCCGCAGAGTCCCATCCCTGCAGAAGGCATGGTGGCTCTTTTCAGGGCGGACACCGGGCAGTGGACCGTCGGTGACCGGTCCAGCGCCGGCCAGACCACGGGCCTCTACGGTGAGAGCATCGCTCTGAGCGGCCCGTGGATGGTCGTCGGTATGCCCGGTTACGATGCTCCCGGAATGTCCAATACCGGCCTCGTGGTGATCAAGCACGTGAATGGCACCGAGACCTTTTTGGAAGCTCCAGGAAAGCAGAATCTGGAGCTCTTCGGAACGTCCGTGGCCATTAGTGGCAATACCGTTTACGTTGGCACTACCACCCGGGACAGGGTGTATCTCTTCGACATTCGCACCCAAGCGTTCATTGCTTCGATTGACAAACCTTCGCCCTCCATCACCGGTTTTGGTGTTTCACTGACCGCCAGCGGCCATCTGCTCATCATTCAGTCGGATCAGGGGCCCTGGCTTTACGACCGCCTCACCGGTAGTCTCACGAGCATCTTCCCCGGCATTCCGGTCCCTCAGACGGCCAGAGCCATTGGGTTGTGCGGCGGCTATGCAGCCACGCCCTCTCAGGGTAAACTCTTCCGCGCAACGAATGTGGGCAGCAGCCTCGGCGGGGGCGAAGTCAGTACCATTGGCAGCAACGTAGCCGGGGCGGGTGTTGTCAAGATCGCAGCGTTCCGGGATGCTTCGCTCAGCGCTATGGGTCATGCAGCCTTTGTCGCCCAGCTTGGAGGTACGGGCGTGAACTCTGCCAATGACATCTCCCTCTGGCAGGGCGCGGCGGGTTCCATTGAGCTGGTGATGCGCGAGAGTGAGACCTACGGCAGCACCAAGGCAGGCACCGCTTTCAGCCCCTGCTTCAGTGACGACGGCGGCACCACCTTCATGATGAGCCGCAGCAGCACTGGAAGCCTCAGCTTGTGGAGACGCAGCGGCTCCACGACCGCATCGATTTTGATGCCCGGCGGCTACCTCACACTGCCGGGGGGCCTCACGGTGGCCGTGGCCAGAATCCACTGTGCCGGTGCAGTGCAGACCAGCAGCTCCATCGCGAACGCAAGCCTAATGACTGGCAGCGGCGTTTATGCGGACAACGACAGCCTCATCGTGCGGCCAAACCTCATCTCCCCGGTTGAAGCACGAGAGGGAAGTGCATCAGGCCTACCGGGAGCACTCTTCGCCCAGCTGCATCCGCGGCTGGCAGTCGCAGGCACACGGATCGCCTTCTCCAGCTTCCTTATGGGGCGGCTCCCGCAGGTCAATGCGGCTGTGTTCACCAAGACCCTGGCCGGCGTCAACGTAGCCGCCCTGGAAAAGGGTTCAGCTCCTGCCGGTATCATCAGCCAGTTTCCGGATGCGGTGGTCACCGGCTTCAGTGGTGAGGCCGTCAGTGCGGCAGCGACCCTCATCCGCTGCACCTTCAAGACCGCCAGGTTCTCCGCCGAAGCGCTCATGTCCTACAACCACAGCACCAGCGCTCGCCACGCCATCGCGTGGGTGCGTGGCCAAGTACCCGGACAGGCAGCGGGCGTCACGTGGCGGCGGTTTCTGAAAGTGTTTCCCTCGGACAATGGTGGAGCCTTCTTCTTGGCGCAAATCGGTGGCCCAGGCATCACAGCCGTCAACGACCTAGGCTTCTGGTACTGCGAACCCGGTTCCAGCTCCCCCAAGCTCCTCGCCGGGGAAACATCCTTCCTCCCCGGCTCGGGCAACGCATGGATTGGCACCATCCAACAGGTGGACGCCAGCCGCGACGGCACGTGGACGGTCCTCGCCAGCCTCACCCGCAGTCCTGCTTCCAGAAATCAAATCCTCATCGGAGGGAACGTCGCCAGCGACCTCGGGTTTGAAGTCATCGCCCGCAAAGGCATCAGCGTGGACCGGCCTGGGGCCTCTCCGCTGCTTGGTCTCGGAATGCCCTCCAACAACGTCAATGCGGCGGGCATGTCAGCTGTGGGGAATGGCCGCTTCGCCCATGACGGGCGGGTCCTCCACTTCGCCACTTACAAAGAGGCCAAAGCACTCACCATCTCCGAGATCTGGGGTTACTGATGACGCAGCGTTTCCAGCACTCACATCACCACACCGGGGACTCTCTTCAGTAAGTTCAAACGCGCCTTGTCATCCGGGGAGGGCGTGGCATCTGTCGGATTGACCTTTATGAGACCCTCCCTTCTTCTGCCCACCGTCCTTGCCGCAGTGCTTGTGCTGTCAGGTTGCGGCACCGTGAAAAAAGCAGTGGGCTGGATTCCTGTCCCGCCCATTCCTTCCATACCGCTGCCCAGCTTTTCCTCGATCAAGCGCGTGATCCCGGGCATGGACCGGAAGGACAAAGTGAATGGCAAGGATCCGGACATCGCGTTTTTCCCCGAGCAGTCCCTGGCTCCGGGCCACACACTGAGGCTGAAGGTTTTCGCAGGGACGCGCAAGGCAGAGGAAGAGTTCGAGGGGTTGGTAGTGATCGACGAGGCCGGTGTGGCGGACTTTGACGAGTATGGCAAGGCGCGGCTCGGCGGTCTGTCTGCGCGGGATGCTCGCCGTGCGGTGGAACGCCTCTTCAGGAGTGGCGGTTTCACTGCCAACACGCTCAACGTCCACATCGTCTCCATCGAAAATGTGAAGCTCGTCTTCGTGGAGGGGGATGTGGTGCAGGCGCGTGTGCTCGCCCATTCGCGCGGCATGAAGCTCACAGACTGCATACGGGCTGCGGGCAGCAGGCCAGCCTCTTCCACCGCACGGACGGTGTATGTGACCCAACAGGGGCAGCGGAAGTTCTACCGTTCCGAGGCGGTGGCGAATGAGGAAGTGGATCTCTCCCCAGGCGACGTCGTATTCCTGAACCCCGAGTTCTGACCCATCCGAGAACCGCACTCATGTCATTCATCTCCACTTCATACGAGCCCGTGCAGCCCACCGGCACGCAGGAACACCCCCTGCGGCGGCTACGCACGACGGCCTTCCTGCGCATCGGTACGGGGCTCATCCTTCTGCTCTACTACGGCGTCGGCGCGGCATCCCAAGGCTACGAGTTCGTGTGGAATGGAAAGCCCTGGGAGTGGGTGAAGATTCTCGCAGACGCGGACTTTCCCATGCCGCACCTGCTGGCTCCCATAGCTGGCGGCATCACCGTGGTGACGGCGTTGAGCTGGATCATCGGTTTTTTTACCCGGCTTTTCGCCATGCTCTTCCTGCCTGTCACTCTGGGAGCCATCATCGTCGTGGAGCGGCTGGATGTAAGCGCTCAGGAACCGTTTGTTTATGCGCTCCTGCTCATTACCTGCACCCTTATGCTATATGGCTCTGGCTACGTCTCCGTGGATGGGCTGTTCAAGCTGGCTGACCGGCCGAGGAAGAAGAAAAAGCGCGGCGGATTCGGCTCATGACGGCAGAACGTGTGCTGTCCATAGACCCGGCACTGAGGAACACGGGTTACGCGGTGCTGGAGCGGCTGGGCACAGAGATGAAGCTGGTGACGTACGGCGTCATCCGCAACGCGCCGAAGCTCCTACCCTCTGGCTGTCTGGTGGCCATTCGAGAGCAGTTGAAGGACGTCATCGTGCAACACAGACCAGAGGTGTGCGCCATCGAGGCCACGATCTACGTGCAGAGCTTCAAAACCGCGATCGCACTCGGAACGGCGCGGGGCGCGGCGCTCATCGCCGCAGCGGAGCATGGCATGGCCATTTATGAATACGCACCCAAGGAGGTCAAACAGGCAGCCGTGGGACGCGGCGCCGCAGACAAGCAGCAGGTGGCCTTCATGATCCGCAGCCTGCTGAAGCTGCGCGAGACGCCTCCGGCAGACGCGGCCGATGCCATCGCTGTGGGGCTGGCACATTTCCAGGCCTCGTCGGCGGGGCTGGCGCTCAAGGAGGAGCTGCGGCGCATTTGAGATGAGCCGCACAGGACACATAGAGCACCAGTGGCTTGGCCGCATCGGCTGGCAGCACGCCTACGACTTGCAGGAGCAGCTAGTGGAGCGGCGGCTCGCCGGTGAAGTGCCGGACACCGTTCTGCTGCTTGAGCATGAGCCCGTCATCACCATAGGACGCACTCCAGACAAAAGCAGCCTCCTCGCCGCCGAGCACGCCCGTGTGCCCGTCATAGAAACCAACCGCGGCGGCCAGGCCACCTATCACGGACCCGGGCAGCTGGTGGGCTACCTCATCCTGGACCTCACCACGCAGGGCAAGGATCTGCATCTGCACCTCAGAAGCGTGGAGCACTCCGTCATCCAGGTCTGCCGGGCACTCGGTGTGGATGCCAGCCGCCGCGACGGACTGACAGGAGTTTGGGTGGCAGAACGGAAGCTCGCTTCCATAGGCGTCGGCGTTCGTAAATGGATAACGATGCATGGCTTCGCGCTCAACGTCACCGCAGAGTCTCTGGCCGGTTTCCAGAGCATCGTCCCGTGCGGCATTCAGGGGGTCTCCATGACCTGTCTGGATGCCGAGAGCGGCGGCTCTCTGAAGGTGGAGGATGTGGCTGCGAAGTACGTGTTTCCCGGACCGGCGGATTGACTTTCCGGCAACCTCTGCCAGCTTGTGAAAAATTTCACAAAGTCGGCGCTACTGCATTTTGCCATGAACACCAAAGCCCCTCCCGCCCCCGCCCAGCCGGTCTTTCCGTTCGAGTTGGTGCGCTCCGATGTGGCCCGCGTGGAGCAGGCCATTCAGGACCAAGCCCGCAACTTTGACCCCGCGCTGGAGGGCTACGTGTCTTACGTTTGTAAAAGCAGCGGCAAGCGCATCCGCCCCGCACTGGCCCTGCTGGCAGGTGGTGCCACTGGCGGCGTCACGGACGACCACCGAAAGCTCGCCGTCATCCTGGAGCTCGTCCACATCGCCTCCCTCGTGCACGACGACATCATGGACGGCGCGGAACTCCGCCGTGGAGCACCCACCGCCGCCGCCAAGTGGGGCAGCGCCCTGAGTGTATTGCTGGGAGACATGCTCTTCGCCCACGCGCTAGAACTCTCCTCGGAGTATGCTGACTCCAGCATCTCGCGCACCATCGCACGCGCTTCCCGTGATGTGTGTGCTGGAGAGATCCTGCAAACCCAGCGCCGTCATGACCTCACCCTCACGGTGCCGGAATACCTCAAGGTCATCGAGATGAAAACGGCCGCTCTCTTTGCCGCCGCCACCGAACTCGGCGGACGGCTCAATCAGCAGAGTGAGGCAGTGACCGAAGCGCTGAAGAACTACGGACTCCGCCTGGGCACCGCGTATCAAATTTATGACGACTGCCTGGACCTCGTGGGCGATGAAAAGGCTGCGGGGAAAACCCTCGGGACCGACTTGGCCAAAGGCAAGCTGACCCTGCCCCTGCTCTACCTTTTGGAGGGTGCCAATGACTCTCAGCGCACCAAGCTCAGCCGTCGTCTGCTGAACGGAGAGCCGATGGATAACTCCATCCTGGCCGGCATAGCAGACTACGCAGGTGCCGTGGACCGCGCCGTGGCGTTCGCGCAAAACATGCTCCAAGACGCGCGCAACGACCTCGCCGTGCTGCCTGACTCCGCTCAGCACAATGCGCTCGTAGAGATCACACACTATCTGCACATGCTGCTGGACAAGTGCCGGGCCTAGCCTGCAAACTGGCGCATAGCTACCTGCATGAGCCAGCGCATTCATGATCTGCCGCCAGAGGACCGACCGCGGGAGCGACTGCTGCGACTTGGTCCGGAAGCGCTGTCCGATGCAGAACTGATAGGCATCTTCATCCACACCGGCATCAAGGGCGAGAACGCGGTGCAAGTCGCCCAACGGCTGCTCACCCAGTTCAAGAGCTTGCGGGACTTCTCGCGACGCAGCACAGCGGAACTCGCCTCACTCAAGGGCCTCGGCCCGGCGAAGGCGGCAGTACTGGCTGCCGCCTTTGAACTCGGACGCCGCTCGGCACGCGAGATCGCGCGCGAGACACCGCTGGACACGCCGCAAAACATCTTCGCCTACATAGGCCTCGAAATGCAAGCCATGAGCCAGGAGGAAGTGCACCTTCTCTGCGTCAATGCACGAATGCAGCTCTCCCGTCACGAGCGCATCTTTCGCGGTTCACTTACCGAGACCTCAGCACATCCGCGGGAGATCCTGCGCACCGTGCTCCTGAATGACGGCTTCGGTTTCGTCGTGGTGCACAATCACCCCTCCGGCGATCCCACACCCAGTGATGCGGACCGGCGTTTCACACGGAACCTACGGGAGGCTTCCGAACTGCTTCGAGTCAAGTTCCTCGATCACATGATCATCGGTCACCCATCCGAGTCACGTGCCCTGCCCTACTTCAGTTTCCGCGAGAGCGGCTTTTTATGATCCATCCCACCGCACTCATTGACCCCGCAGCTCAGGTCGATCCCACCGCCGAGATCGGAGCCTATGTCATCATCGAAGGCCCGGTCAAACTGGGTCCGCGCGTGAAGGTGCTCCCTCACGCGCATCTCCTCGGTGACACTACTGTCGGCGCAGGGAGCCGCATCGGACGCGGGGCCATCATCGGGGAGCTGCCGCAGGATCTGTCCTTTGACCCCGCCATTGAAAGCGGAGTCATCATCGGGGAGGGAAATGTCATTCGTGAGCATGTCACCATTCACCGTGGCTCCAAGCCCGGCAGCATGACCCGGTTTGGGAGCCACAACTTCATCATGGGCGGTGCCCACTTCGCACATGACGTGCAGTTGGGTGATCGCAACGTGGTCGCCAACGCCGCACTGCTAGCCGGGCACGTGCAGGTGGGTAGTCACAGTTTTATCGGTGGCGGTGCAGTGTTTCACCAGTTCGTGCGCATTGGAGACTACTGCATCATCCAGGGGAACGGCGGTCTGGGCAAGGACCTACCTCACTTCTGCTGCGCGCAGCGGGTCAACCGCATGACCGGTCTCAACGTCATCGGCCTGCGACGCGCTGGTTTCAGCAGCGCAGACCGAGCCGCCATCAAGGAAGCGTTTGACCTCGTCTTCCGCTCAGGCATGAACCTCACCCAGGCCGTAGCCAAAGCCTCAGAGCGGGAGTGGCCAGAGTGCTGCCGTAGGTTCCTTGAGTTCATCGCCACCCCGAGCAAGCGAGGCATCTGCCCGGTGAGATTGCAGCAGCGGCAGGAGGACTGAGCTCACCCCAGCTTGCGCTCCAGTGCCTCCTGCATGGCGCGTTCCACCAAGAGGACAGCCAGAGCTTGCGTGGCGTTGTCCAGAGCGGTGGTGGCTTCCTTCAGCGCTCGCGCATCATGCAACGGCGACCGGAGACAAACCTTCACCCGCTCCGCGCAGGTTTTGATTTCGGCGGCATCCACGTCCTCTCCCACCAGGGCAAGCGCCTCATCCACCGCAGGCAGAAGCTCCTCCGCCTTGAGCCGGGCCTCCGTCCAGATGCGCTCGTTCATGTCCTCAAACGCGTGGTCCACGCTGGCATCGATCATGGCCTCCACCCGAGCATCGTCCACATCCACAGCAGTGTTTTGGATTTCAAGCACCGAGTCCGTGTTGGTGGCCGTATCACGCGCCAGTACCTGGAGGATGCCATTCGCGTCGATGGCAAACTGCACCCCCACCCGGGCACTTCCTTTTGGCCCAGCAGGGAACGGCACCTCGATGCGGCCCAGCTCCCAGTTGTCCTTTGCCAGCTCGCGCTCACCCTGAAGCACCCGGATGAGCATGGACGCTTGGTTGGGGACGGCGTTGGTGAACATCTCCCCCGCCTTACACGGAATGGTGGTGTTGCGTGGAATGATAACATTCATCAGTCCGCCGAAGGTCTCGATGCCCAGAGACAGTGGCGTCACATCCAGCAGCACCATCTGACGCAAAGCGCCGCTGAGGATACCCGCCTGGATGACCGCACCTTTGGCCACAGCCTCATCCGGGTTCTGGGACACGTTGGGCTCGCAGTTGAACCACTCTGCCACCAGACGTCGCACCAGAGGTATGCGCGTGCTGCCCCCTACCAGGATGACCCCTTGCAGGTCCGAAGGGCTGAGCTTCGCATCCGTCATGGCACGGAGACAGTGCCGGTGCGTGCGACGCAGCAGGTCACCGCACGCCAGTTCCAGCATCTCCCTCGTCACCTCAGTCCCGTAACTGCGGGTGCCATCGAAAAAGGGAATCTCCATGCTCACCACATCCATAGCGGAAAGCTGTTTCTTCACCGCCTCAGCGGCACTGATCCACCGTGTGCGCTGCTCAGGCGGCAGTTCGTCAAACCAAGCTTCCTGCGAGAACGGACTTTGCTCCCAAAGATGAAGCGCCAGCCGCCGATCGATGTCATCCCCTCCCAACTGCGTGTCGCCAGCCGTAGCCAGCACCTGGAAAACCCCGTCCCTCATCTGCAACACCGAAAAGTCAAACGTGCCGCCACCCAGATCATAAACGGCCACGCGCTGTTCCTCCTCCAGCTTATCGAGACCATAGCAGAGTGCCGCAGCGGTCGGTTCCGCCAGAATACGCACCACCTCCAGTCCGGCCAGTTCCCCCGCGCGTTTCGTGGCGTTCCTCTGCGCATCATTGAAATAAGCAGGCACTGTGATGACCGCGCGGGTGATCTCTTGCTGCATCGCTCCTTCCGCGATGCCCCGCAGGTGTCTCAGAATGTGAGAGGATACCTCCACCGCAGTCGTGCCCAGCGCCGCCAGGTCATAAGGCGGCTGCCAGTCTGCCTCGCCTGCTCGTCGGCCCATCAGGCGCTTCACCGAGGTGATAGTCCGCTGAGGCTCCATAGCACGACACCTCAGCGCCGCCGCGCCCACCGTAACGGTGCCGTCTAGGGCCAGATGCACCACCGAAGGCGTGAGACGGGAGCCTACCCCATCTGCGAGCAGGATGGGAAAGCCGCTGTCCACCACACCGACGAGAGAGTTCGTCGTACCAAGATCAATGCCGAGAATCAAGTCTGCCACAGGCGCAGCATTCCACCGGGCGGCCAGCCTGTCCAGCCCCCCCGGGTGTGAACCTACCGTTCTGGAGCCGGCCGAAACCTTCAAACAGGTACACGCCCTGCTTGCGCACGCCTCAGCGTGAAGCATCTTGACCGGCTCATCATCCCACCCCGCATGGCGGAACCTAGCATCTTCAGGCACTATCAAATCGTCCAGGACGCTGGGGGGAACAACGTGGAGCTGGCCCGCAATACCGAGCAGGTGGCCGTGCTTGCGTTTGACCGTGAGCGCAGTGAGTTCGTGAACTGCCATGTGCTGCTTCAGCCGCTGGACAACCGCACCAGCTTCGAGCAAGCGTGCAAGACCCTGCAGCGAGACGGGCACCCCCTCTTCGCCAGGCTGCTGGAGTATGGCGAGGATGACGGCAACGCATTTTACATCACCGGCAACGTGGATGGCGAAACGCTGCGCACCTACTTCCAGCGCCAGCAGGACATTCCTGTATGGCTTGCGGTAATGATAGCAGGTCGTGCGCTGGAATCCGCCATCGCACTCGCCGAGCGGGGGGACTACCTGCTGGAGAACGCCCTGGACACCTTCCGCATCGTCCAGGTAGGCAGTGCCTCCCTGCAAGTCATCGCGGCGGACTACCGCGTAGTGGAGCGGGCAGGAAAGAACAAGAGCCGCTTGGTCAAGGCGAACTTCGAGCGGCAGGGGAAGTTCCTGCGCGCCTTTTTGCAGGAGAAAGCAGGAGGAGGCAGCGGCCCCATCCTGCCAGAGACACTGCTGGCGTCCATGGACTTCGCCGAGCTGCTAGGCGCGGTGCTAGGTAGCGGCGGGCCAGAACTCACCAGCTCCATGAGCGACGTGCGGAGTGCCCTGCGTAAGCTGGTGCCAGATCATCTCGCCGGAGAGGTGCCCACCACACACAAGCCGCGCGCCCTCATTGCCCCCCTGCTGGCCAGCTACCAGGACGTAGCACGTGCCGTGGTAAACCTCGTGCGCATCCAAAGTCAGCGGCTGGACATGTCCAACCCCTACGCCATGCGGGGCACGCTTACGCGCGCGGGCCGCCCCGTCATGGTGGAGCAGATCCCGCCCGCCAACCTGGCTGGCCGCACCGTCCTGGACTTCCTGCTAGCCACGCAAAAGGCCTGCAAAAAGCGCGACATCACCGCGCTTCTCGGCGTGCCGCTGGTCAACGAAATCAAAACCGGCATCAACTGCGTGGCGGAGGACATCGTGGAAGGCATCTCCCTGGCCGATCTCGTAGCCTCCCGTAGCTCCCTGCTTGTGAACGAGACCTACCTGGTGCTCGCCGGCATGGATGCCGCACTCAGCCAGCTTGAGTCCTCCAAGCTACCCACCAGGAAACTCCGGCTTGAGGACATACTCCTCATCACCGGCGTCAGCAAAGACGATCCCCGCGCCGCCCGACTGCTGGAGGCCAAGCTCAATGAGTGGCCCTCCTTTCAGGTCATGATTCGTGCCCACCCCACGCTCGCCTCCATGTCCGGGCGCGGCGTGGACGTAGGCTTGCTGCTCCCTCCACCGCTTGCAGGCAATACCCACCTCTGGCATGGCGGCTGGCTCGCCTGCCTGGCAAAGTTCCTCCTGGGCGGCGCAGGCACAGAGTCCGCTGCGCATCGTGAGCGAGAAGGCGTGTTGAACCTGGTCAGTGATGAACTGGCCAAGGCGCGTGACGGCAGCCCCAGTAGCCGCAGCGACTTCCTAGCCCGTTTTGCCCGCATCATCCAACACTACGACCTGGTGCAGAGCACGCCCATCACCGTCATCCCGCCGTCCGCCCCGGCCAAGAAGACAAGCGCCACGCGAGCCGCCACACGAGCCCTCGGGACGCCAGCTGCCCCGGCCCCCAAGGCCGAGACACGGGCCAGGGTAGAGCCAGCAGCGGAAGCCAAGCCATCCGCTCCCCTCCAGCCCGCAGTCACCACCACCCCCTCGGTGCCGAGCGCGCCACTCACAGCACCAGGACAGCCGACGGTGCTGCCTGAGCCCATAGTGGCCCGCGCACTGACCGCCCCGCTGCTGGATCCAAGCGCCCCAGCCGATCCCCTGGCTGAAAAGCCCACCATCGGTTTCGCCGAACTTCTTTTCCAAGGTGGACGAGAAGGTCCACCTGCCGCGCCCGTCCACCAGCAAGTAGCCTGGGGTGCCGGAGCAAGCGCCCAGATGGAAGCCGGGGAGGTGGGCGGCTGGGATGACGAACCCGCAGATGACATTCCGGGCTGGCTGAAGACCTTCGTCTTCTTCGGCGGTTCCTTAGTGCTAGGAGCCGTCATCGCCCACCTCAAAGGTGCAGCCTTGTGGCAGCAGAGACCCGCCGTACCAGCCCCGCCGCCAGCTGCCTCGGCTCCACCAGTCCCCGCACCCGCCACCGCAGCAAAACCTGCTGCATCCGCTCCTGTGGCTCCCGTAAAGCCAGCCGTTCAGACGCCGCGCCCTACCGTAGTGACACCAGCGCCACAGCCAAAGGCCACCGGCACCACTGCGGGAACTCCAGCGGGAACTCCGGCTCCCACACCAGCACCGCCGCCACTACCCGTCGTCACGCCTGCGCCCAAACCAACACCTGCGCCACCCAGCGTCACAACGCCCCCGCCGGGCGTCACAGCGCCCCCACCCAGCGTTCCGGTGCGTCGGGCAGTGGAGCTGCCAGATGAAGAACCCACACCGCCGCCATCCAGCGGCATCCAGCTTTCCCCCGGCACCCCTGAGAAGCTGCCGCTTGCCCCATCGCCGCCCTGAGCAGAAGCCAGCAGGCCAAACTCCCTGACACGACGACTGGTCGAGCAACGTATTTTTTCGGAATACACGTTCCACGTCGCCCCTCTTCCCCTTCGATGCTGCTCATTCTGGCACGCATTTCGACAAAAGACAAAACCACCCCAACACCACCAACTCTATGAACCTCAAAAAGACTGCCGTAGGCTCCGCTGTACTGCTCGCGTTCGGCGGTGCCTTGATCGCGCTTGACGCACCCAAGGACAAAAACGCAGCTCATCTCAAGCCGGATGAGTTTCTGGCCAAGCTCCAGCGGGACAACGCACCACTCCCCGACAACGGCCAGCTCGTGATGAGCTACGCCGGCGTGGTGGACAAGATCCTGCCCAGCCTCGTGCGCATCACTCCCTCCGTGCGGGTGGGAAACCAGATGGGCATGGGCGGACACGGGCGCAGCCTGGACCAGCTCCCGCCGGAGTATCGAGACTTCTTCCGCCGCTTCTTCGGAGTGCCTGATGACTTCGGCTCAGAAGAGCCAGCCCCACGGCGCAACCCGCGCAACAACCAGCAGCAGCCCAAAGGCGAGCTGAGAAAAGGCACCGGCTCCGGCGTCATCATCACCTCAGACGGCTACATCCTCACCAACAACCACGTGATCGAAGATGCGGAAAAGATCGAAGTCGCAGTGGGTCGCGAAGAGAAGAACTACGTGGCCAAGCTCGTGGGGGCGGACCCGCGCACAGACGTAGCGCTGCTCAAGATCGAAGCCACTGGTCTCCCTGCCGCCATCATCGGAGACAGCTCCAAGCTCCGAGTGGGAGACGTCGTTTTGGCCGCAGGCAGCCCCATGGAACTCAGCCAGTCGGTCACTCAGGGCATCGTCAGCGCCCTTGGACGCCGCGGCATCGGGCTGCCCACCAGTGGCGGCGCTGGCATCCAGGACTTCATCCAGACGGACGCCTCCATCAACCCCGGCAACTCCGGTGGTCCGCTTATTGACGCCACCGGTCGCGTGGTGGGCATCAACACCGCCATCCTCAGCCGCAGCGGCATGAATGCCGGCATCGGCTTCTCCATTCCCATCAATCTTGCCCTCAGCATCGTCGAGGATCTGATTGACGACGGAAAGGTGACTCGCGGATTCCTTGGTATCACCATGGAAAACATGCGCGAAGGCTACGGTAAAATGCTCGGCCTGGAGTCTGACTACGGCGTCTTCGTGAAAGCCGTCTCGCCCAACTCCCCCGCTGAGAAATCCGGCATCGAACCCGGGGACGTGGTCGTGTCCGCCTCCGGCCAGAAGGTGGAGGACAACGCCGCGCTGGCCAGCATCGTCGGTGTCTCCAAGCCCGGCACCAAGATCCCGCTGGAAATCTATCGCGATGGCAAGCGCATTACCGTCACCGCCACTCTGGAGGCCATCTCCGATGAGGAACTCATCGCAGGTACCCGCCGCAGCAACACGACCAAGGAAGAAGTCAAAAAAGCTGCTCCTGCCGAAATGATACCCGGTGTGGTGGTGGCTGAGATCAGCCCCGCGCTGCGCCAGCGGTATGACATCCCAGAGGGCGTGAGTGGAGTCGTAGTGGTCAAGGTGGAGCCCAACTCCCTAGCCGGAGGAGCCGGACTGGAAGAGGGTGACGTCATCACCAGCATCAACACCACCAAGGTCACTACGCTGGCAGACGCTGGCAAGGTGGAGGAGCTGGACAAGGGCGAACCTATTTTCCTTCGCATCAATCGCGGCGGCAAGAAGGAAACCATCATCATCCCTGGGGAAGAGCAATAGCACGGTCCCGCAGAGGCATCACTGACGATTCAAACGCGCTCCGACACCGGAGCGCGTTTTTGTTTTCCCAAGCGGCGCATGCCCTTGGACTGCGGCAGCCTGCTGCCGCTTTCCCGCGCCTCGCAGCCCTGCTGCGCAGGTGGTATCCCTGTGCCGAAACCTAGCCCCCGTCTCCCCCTCCCCATCCGCCAGCTGGGCTGGCTACTCCCTCAAAAAGCGGCAGGTCGCCTGCCGCAGTCCAAAACCACCTGCCTCGATCCTTGGACTGCGGCAGCCTGCTGCCGCTTTCCTACGCCTCGCAGCCCTGCTGCGCAGGTGGTGTCCCTGTGCCGAAACCTAGCCCTCGTCTCCCCCTCCCCATCCGCCAGCTGGGCTGGCTACTCCCTCAAAAAGCGGCAGGTCGCCTGCCGCAGTCCAAAACCCGGGGGCTCACGCCCACCTCAGTAGTTGAAGAGGAACGCTGGAGAGTTGATGAGCGCCCAAGCGAGGTCCTGCGCTGCTGTCAGCCGCCTACTGGCTAGCTGCTTGCCACTCAACTCCACATCCCGTCGTAACTGGAGCAGTTTGGGATCGATAACCACGGGCTTCTCTGCATTGGCCAAGGCCTGCTGTTTCTGCAGGAGCACCGGGTCCACCGGCAGCGGTCGTTTGGCCGCTGCGAGTCCGCGATTCTGAGCTTGCAGTTCCCTGTGCTGGTTGATGAAGTGGTTCTTCAACATCTCCGTTTGCTCTTTGGTGCGTTTCTCCGTGGGGGTCTTGATGGCGGCAATGACGTCCGCACTTGCGCCGAACCGTACGAGGGGGCTAGTGGTGGCGTAGAGGCGGAACTTACCGAGGTTGTATTTCCCGTTCTGGAATGCCTGGCCCAGTGTGATGGTCAGCGTGGAACCACCCTCGTGGCTCACGGGTGAAGCCGTTTCATAAATCGCTTCGTGACGATAGCCGGTGTCTGGAGAGAGGGCCCATCCGCGATCTCGATTGCTCGCCTTCAAAGTCTCTGCGATGTCGAAGTTCTTTTGTGTGAAGTCTGCACGTGGTCTGACCAGTGACACGGCTAATCCCACACCTCGCGCGGGGCGTTTGGCATTGTTAGGGGCGGCCTGCACGCTGAACTGGGTGAGGACAAAGTTGCCGTCCGGCGCGAGTCCAGGTCCGTTGTTGGGCAGTCTGGTGTCAGGCAGGACTTCCAACTTGAGGGCGGTGATGCCTTTGAGTTCTGTTTTGGCAGTGAGCACGTAGTTTCCAGGTTCGATGCGGCCATCCGCATAGGGCGTGGCAAATAGGGTGCCGTCTGGCTGTTTCTCAAGCTTCTCCACGCCTTTGGCCCTGATGTCGGTAACTTCGAGCGGAATCCATTCGGTACTCAAGTCCACGCGCTCTTCCCAGGCTGTCTGTGCAGGTGCAGAGGCATCGGCCACTGCCTTCACTGCATCCTCCGCCTTTTTGATTCTGGCTTCCCGTTCTGCGGCGGCCTTGGCAACAGCTGGGGCCTGCTCTTTCACGTAAGCGTCCAG
Source organism: uncultured Verrucomicrobiaceae bacterium (assembly GCA_964538625.1). Lineage (GTDB taxonomy): Bacteria > Verrucomicrobiota > Verrucomicrobiia > Verrucomicrobiales > Verrucomicrobiaceae > JAEUHM01. The sequence continues at coordinate 81,152 of CAZIGH010000005.1, read as the reverse complement.
CGCTGCCTTCGCAGCGGCGATGGCGGCCAGGCGTTCTGCCTCCTGGTTGGCGATGATGGGTTTTTGCTCGGCCTCTTTGGCCTGCCACTCGGCGTTGAGAGCGGCATTCTCCTGGTCCATGCCGGCCATGGAGGCCAGCGCGGCTTCTATCTCCTTGCTGGTGGCAGGGCGGTTGAGGATGCGGACGAAGATTTCGTCGATGAGCCTGCGGTCATCTTTGATTTCGGCTTCCAGCTTGGCGAGCGCGTTGGCGGGATTGCTGATGGCGTCTCCCACAGTAGGACCCGACATGAGGGCCATGACGGGACCCAGGTTGACCTCATTGCTGCGCTCGCACTCGCACACGCTCTCGCGGACGGGACGTCCGAAGTTGCCGAGGAAGCCATCGTCGAGCTTGGTCTGGGAGTCGGCGAGCTGGGCGGCACGGGTGCCTGGGGGTACGCCGGGGATGTTTGGTACGGAACCGGTGACAAAGTGGACGGCATCATAGAGCGCTTCAGCACTGAGACGGCGGGCCTTGGCATGGCTGTAGTTGATCTTGTCATCCTCATTCCACTTGTTGGTGGCGAGCGAGAGCTGGTAGGTGCGGCTTTGCACGATGAGGCGCATGAGGTGACGCACATCGAACCCGCTCTGGATGAACTCGTTGGTCAGGTACTGCATCAGCTCGGGGTTGGAGGGTGGGTTGCCTGCACGAATGTCGTCCAAGGGTTCGATGATGCCGGTGCCGGTGAGGTAGCCCCAGATGCGGTTGGCATAACTCATGGCGAAGTAGTCGTTCTCACTGCTGGTGAGCCATGCGGCGAACTGCTCTCTGCGGCTCTTCGCTGCGGGACTTGTGAGTTGCCCGTCATAGGGGAACTCTGGTGGCACGACGACATTCGTCCGCTGATGAATCTGCTCAGCGGCTCCGCTGTCATCTACGATCTCGTAGAGTGGCTTGGCTCCTTCCACGGCGGTGCCTCCGATGGTCCTGCCCGCAGAGGCGGGGTCGTTTTTCAGGCTGACGTTGGAGAAGAACGCGGCAGTTTCATAATACTGGTCCTGGGTCCAGCGCTCGAAGGGGTGGTCATGGCACTTGTTGCAGTTGAACCTGACGGCGAGCCAGAGGTGCGTGGTGTTCTCCATGGTGTCCTCTGGGTTGCGAAGGATCTTGAAGTAGTTCGCTGCGGGGTTGTCCTTGGTGCTGCCCGTGGCGGTCATGATGCGGTAGGCGAAGCGGTCGTACGGGGTATTGTTCTTCACCTGCTCGCGGATCCATGCGCGCAGGGCTGTGGCTCCTTCAGTGCCAAGGAACTTGCTGTTCACTTGCAGCATGTCTGCCCATTTGTTTGACCAGTGCTCCACGAAGTCGTCGTTGCCGATGAGTTTGTCGATGAGTTCATTCCGCTTGGTGCGGGTGTCGCGTGTGTCGGCCAGGAAGGCGCGCACGTCTTCGGGCTTGGGGGGCAGGCCGGTGAGGTCGATGTGCAGGCGGCGGAGGAACTCGGCGTCGCTGCTGAGTGCGCTGGGCTGAATTTTCATGCGCTTCCACTTCTCGGCCACAAGCTCGTCAATGCGGTTCCACTTTTCCGGCTCCTGCCATTGAAAACCGGTGCGGTCTCCCATGACGGTGATGGTGGTGGCAGCGTAGGCTCCTTCAAACCGGGCGAGCACCGGTGCCTCGCCGCGCCGGACGGTGGTGCATAGGCCTTTCTTGTCTGCCTCCACCACTTCGGTGTTGCCGCTTTCTATGAAGGCCTCGTTGGTCACATCTCGCTGGTAGCCGTCTGCATAGGTGGCGATGATGCGCATTTGCTGCCTTGAGCCGATCTTTTGAATGACGGGGTTCTTTGGATGCAGTTCGATGCTGGTGACACGGGGAGCCTTGAAGTCCACCCTGGCTCCATTGCGGATCCAGGCTTTGAGGCTCTCGTAGTAGAGTTCGCCAGGAACGGTGAGCTGACCGCCCTCGTGAGGCACGGAGCCGCTTGCCTTGAGGAGCATGAGTGAGTGCTCTGGTGATGCGGGGTTCGCACGTCTGCTGCTGAGTTCATCCGTATAAGCCAGCACGTCAAAGAGGGGATCGTAACCACGGAGGCTGAGCTTGAAGCCGCCCTTCCCTCCCTGGCTGCCATGGCAGGTGCCTTGGTTGCAACCCAGCTTGGAGGTGATGGGCATGATGTCTCGCACGTAGTCCGGCTTGAAGGCCACGTTCATGCCGCTGACTGAGACGGGGATGCTGGCCTCTCTTCCGCCGAAACTTACTTGGAGTGAGGCGCTGCCGTCCTTTGCAGGACGGACCATGGCTCGCTTGTCCACTGTGGCGGCATCTCCTTTGAGAGAGATGGCTGCCATGCGGGTGACATCTGCGGTGCTGCCGTCCTTCATCTTGGCTGTCACCAGCACTTGGGCATACTCGGTGGCACGACCTATTTTCACGGACTTGGGCTGTATGTCGATGCTGTCCACCACTGCACCCTCGTGGAGCGACTCTACGAAGTCGTCCTTCTTGGCCTCGGCGCGGACGGCGTCATCCGCCAGGACCTCACTGGCGGCGAGCTCGGTCGCTTTTTTCAAAGGCACGCTGAGGAACTCTTTTGTCACCTTGCCGTCCGCTGCGCTGATGAGGCGCACTTTGCCATCCTGACCGGAGGCGGCGACGGTGCTGCCGTCTGGACTGAAGGCCACGGCATACACGCCCGCAGGCAGGGGCGTGGAAGAGAGGAGCTTCACATCCCTGGTCACCCACTCATCTAGCTCCGTGCCTTTTCCGTTCACGGTTTCCACGATTTTCTTCACGGCCTCGGGCATCGCAGAGTCATAGTCGCTGGCATAAAGGTTGACCATGCCTGTGAACTCATGGCTGGCACCTGCAACGATGCGCTTCCCATCCGGTGAGAAGTCCACGCCGAAGATGCGGCCCTGCATGGGGGGGAACTTGCGGATGAGGTTGGCATTGTCTCCGATGACCCGTTTGGTGATTCGCTCCATGCGGTAGATCTGCGGTACGCCGTCTGTTCCACCGATGAGCACTTCATTGCGCTGCGGATGCCTTACCACGGCGTGGACACCGCCCTTCAGTGCGCCGGGGGTGATGGAGGTGATGTTGTCCACAAAACGCTGCGTCGCGGTCTCGGTGAGTTTCACCGCCATGTCACGCCCCACACTGACGAGATGTTTTCCTTCCACGCCCCATACAGTGTCCAGCACCCAGTCGTTGTGCGATGCCATGAAGACTGCCTGCCTGCCGGTGGTGGCATCTACTGCGCGCATGGCGTTGTCCGCTCCGCCGAAGGCGATGAGCTTTCCATCTGGTGACCAGCTCGCCCCGTAGAGGGTGTCATAAGTGACGGGCAGAGAGAGTTCCAGTCTCCGCTTTTCTACGTCCCAGACTTGAAGCTCGCCCATGCGAGCCGGATTGCCACCGCTGACAGCCAGCCGCTTGCCGTCTGGTGAGAAGGCTACTTTTTGGATGCGCTCGGCGAGTCCGACCAGCCGCGCTTCGATGCCGCTGCCGTCCGCACGGTGAAGCAGCACTTCATGGTAACCGGCCACGGCGATGAGCTTGCCATCTGGAGAGTAATCCAGGCTGGCCACTGGCGGCGGAGTCACATACTCGGGCGGGCGGCTCATGTCGTAGTGAGCCTTTGCGGTGGCTGGGGTGTCGTCCTTGGCACCTTCCGCGATCCACCGGCTGATCAGCGCCAGTTGGGTCTCGGATAGCGGTTCTTCTTTGGGTGGCATTTCCGCTTTGCCCTCATGAACGGTGATCAGTTTGACCAGATTGGACTCTTCCGGCTTGCCCGGTATGATGGCCTCCCCTTCCTCGCCTCCCTTCAACAAGGATGCGAAATCCGTCATCACAAAATCTCCCTTTGCCTTGGCGGGCTGATGGCAGCCGTGGCAGACGCCTTGGAAAATCGGGCGTATTTGCTTGTAGTAACTGACCGGACCGCTGGTGGAAGCCGGTTTGTCATCTGCGGCGTTTGCTTTGAAAGGAAGTGAAAACGCTACGCAGAGCAGGGCAAGCAGCGAGGTGGATGGAAGCTGGAAGCTCGATTTCATGGGCGGTGAGGCGATTTGAAGAGGAGCCGAAGCGGGTGCGGACCCTCCCAAACCTCCGGCTGGAGGTGCCCCATTGAACGGCCTGAGAACCGTGGATTTTGCGCCTGCCGTGGAATGACGGAGCAGCCAAGGCTCTTGGGGGACACTGATGGGCACTTGTATGGGCCACTCCAGGAGGGTGGGTAGCCTCAGATCAAACCACGGCCTCATGGGCCCGCACCAGAGCGGATAGACGCTCAGGTGCGGACTGGGTGCGATTTCGTCAAGGTGCGGTGAGGTCCACCTGACCACTGAGGACAGTGGATGTCCTGGTGGTCTGACCAGACTGAGGCGGCTGGGCCAGAATGAAGAAGCCCACGTTTTCGTAGCTGCTTCCGGTCCAAACGATCATGCCGTTGAACTTGGCCACGCGGTTGAGGGCCGCGCTGGTGGGATGCAGCACAGTGAAGGTGCCGCTGTATTGGCCGGCGGGCTTGGCAGCGAGCTTGAAGGTGATCTTGTTCACGTTGGGCAACGGCAGGGTGACCTTCTGAGCGAGGCCGGTGGTGGTGTTGGTGATGCTGAAGGTGTAGGGGTTCACCTCGCCAGCCTTCAGGCCGCCTTCGCTGAACGTGAGCTTGGCGTTGTTGTTGGCATTGGTGAGGCCAGCGACCACACCGCCCGCAGCCTGCGCTTTGTATTTGCCGCCGATGATGGCGAGCGTGACGGGGCTGAAGCCGGCGCGGTAGAGCTGATCCTTGGCGGTGGCTGCGGCCGGTGCCTTGTTCCAAGTGAGGCTGCCCGTGAAGGTGTTGTTCTCAAAGGTGGGGCCGACGGAGGTGATGGTGCCAGTGCCTTCCAGTGAACCGGCGCGCGCCTTGAACGAAGAGTAAACGACCACTTCGCCCATGGGGCCGACATGGCCGGCGGAGGTGTAGGCGAAGCCATCTGCCGTCATGCCGGCGCAGGTGAGCTTGCCATCCGGGGCCACGGTAAAGGCACCGATACCATTGCCCTGTGGCAGGTCGAGGTCTCCGGCAAGCACTGCGGGAATCTCAAGGGCGAAGGTGTAAGCGTTCTGGTAACCGGTGGCGGGGTTGGTGGTTTTGTTCCAGGTGTTGCGGAAGCCGGTGACCGTCGCTACGGCGTTGGTGGTAAGGTCCGTCAGAGTGCCGGTGACGGTGTTGTTCACGGGATTGAGGGTGAACTGGAGGCGGAGGGTGGACTTGCCTTTGCGAACGAAGTCTGCCTGGCCGCTCATGGAGGTGACGGATGGCACGTTGTCGATGGTGGCAAGGAGATTCCCCTTCACGGTGGCGCTGACGCCTTCCGCCAGGAGCTTGGCGGTGAAGCCACCCGTGGCGGTGGTGGTGAGGTCGATACGGGCACCCATATTGGCTCCGAGGTTCGCGTTGCGCGCCGCGCGGCCCACGAAGGAACCCTGCACGTTGGCAGGCACGCCGAGGATGGTGATCACGGTGTTCACTGCCATGCTGTCACCAGCCGCGTTCTTGGCGATGATGGTGACTGGCTGGTTGGTGACGGGCTTGGTGGGTCTGCCGGTGATGAGACCCGTGCTGCTGACCCGCAAGCCGGCGGGCAGTCCAGTCACGACGAAGGACTGCGGAGCGGTGAGAGGATTCAGGGTGCTGCCGATGAATGGATCACCGGAGTAACGGATCTGATGCTGGTAGTCAGAGCCAACCGCACCAGTGGTAAGCTGGGCCACTGGGGTGACGGTGGGGAAGGTGTTGAAGACGTTGAGCACGTTTTCACCGCTGACTCCGGAGACGAGCGGTGCACCGAGCTTGTTCACGGTGCAGACGTAGGTGCCGGAGGCGGCTGCCGTGAGTGAGACTAGGGTGACGCTCTTGGCGGCGGAGAGCACGGCGGGGCTTGGCTGCTTGGTCCACTTGTATTCCACTGCGGAGGGCCCTGCTACGGTGACGGACATGGTCACACTGCCGCCGGGGGCTGCTACCAGGGTTCTGCTGGTGGTGTCGATGACGAAGAGTTCAGCCTCGGGGGTAACCTTACCGGTGTTGTTGCTGATCTCCACGCTGTATCTGCCAGCGTTGGCAAGGGCTACCTTCGGGATGCTGAAGGTGGATCCAGTGGCTCCGGCGATGTTCTTGCCATTGAACTTCCACTGGTATTTCAATGTGCCACTGCCCGTGGCAACGACGCCGAGGTTGAGCACGCCACCCACAGAGGCAAACTGGCTCTGCGGAGGAGTGACGACGACGATGCTCTCGTCATCATCTTCAAGGGTGACGGTGTGAACGGCGGTGCCGCCCAGGGTGGCGCCAGTGGCTCCGCTGAGGGTGAGGACGATGGTGCGGTCCACCTCTGGGATGTTGTCATTGACAATGGTGGAGGAGATGGTGGCCACCTGCTGGCCGGGTGCGAAGGTGACTGTGGCAGCCGGGGCGGTGAAGTCAGAGGTGGGGATGGCGGTGCCACCGACGCCCACGTTCACCGTGATGGTGGTGGGTGCGGGGACGTTCAACACAACTTCGACTGTGGCCGTGCCAACGCTCTCGGTAACGGTGCTGGCGGAGCTGGCGAACTGAACCACGGGTGCAGGGGCAGTACCTGTGGTACGGAAGCACTGCACGGAACCTGCGCGCTGGCCAAAGGCGTTCACTCCCACGACCTGGAAGTAGTAAACGCTTCCTTCATCGAGAGCGGCGATGGTTTCATTCAGAGCCACGGGAGTGGTGCCGTCGCCAATGGAAACGGGTGTGGTTTCGGTGGCGTCGCTGAGATCCAGACGCTTGCCGTAGCGGAAGAAGGCTTCGGTAGCTACGCCGTTGGGATCCACAGTGGCATTGAGCGTGGCGTCGTTGTCGCCGATGGCGGTGGCAGCCAGTGTGCGGAGCTGCATGACGAGCGGCATGTCGAGCTTCCAGAGGTCACTGTAGTTGTTGGCTCCGTTGGCACCGCCAAAGAGCCAGAACTGACCATTGCCGTCTGCCGCCACGGCTGCGAGCTGGCGCGCGCCGGGGGTGTTGGGTTCTGCGCCGATGTTCTGCTGGCCGTGGAATGGCTTAGCACCTGCGATGTTGGATCCTTTAACCCAGGTCCACTGGCCGGTGGCTGGCTGGTAGCTCCAGACGTCGTCACGCACTCCGGCACCGATGCCGCCGAAGAGCACGAGCGCGCCCTCCTCATCCACCCAACCTGCGGCTCCACTGCGGCTGGCAGGCTCGCTGACGAAGTCGGGGATGCCACGGGTAGCATAGACGCCTTTGGCGGCGGGCTTGGTAGCACCACTGACCCAGGTCCAGTTGTTGCTGCTGGGGTCAAACTTCCAGAGGTCGTTGTTGTTGCTGCCACCGAACAGCCAGAACATGCCATCGCGTCCCACCCACGCGGTGGAGTCGAGGCGTGCGCCAGGTGTGTTGGCACTGGAGGCGATGCCTTTGGTGCCATAGACGCCAACGGCCTTGGTGGTCTTGGCACCCTTCAGCCAAGCCCACTGCTCGGTGACGGTGTCGAAGACCCAGACGTCATTGAGCAGGCCGAGGGCGGTGCCGGTTTCTGGCAGACCATTGCCGCCGAAGAGGTAGAGGCGGCGGCCATCGCAATCGGTCCAGCCGACTGCTCCGCTACGCGCGCCGGGCTTGTTGGCGGCGGAGGGCAGTCCGACGGTGCCGTAAACTCCGTTGGTCTTGACGACGGCGTCGCCACTGACCCAGGTCCACTCACCAGTGGTGGTGTTGAACTTCCAGAGGTCGTTGAGAACTCCATTACCGGTGGCTCCGTCTCTGCCGATGCCGCCGAAGAGCCAGAGATTGCCCTGGGCATCGCGCCAAGTGGTGGCTCCGCTGCGGGCACCAGGTGTGTTGGCTGCGGCGGCGACTCCCTTGGTGCCGTAGGTGCCGGGAGTGTTGATGGCGTTGCTGCCTTTGAGGTGTGTCCAGGTCTCAGTGGCGAGGTTGACACTCCACAGATCATTCAGAGCGCCGGGGCCGGTGGTGGCACCATATCCTGTGCCCCCGAAGATCCACATGGTGTTCGCTCCGTCTGACCAGGATGCCATGCCGCTGCGAGCTCCAGGATTGCCAGCGGGATAGGTGCCTTTCTGCTTGGCTAGGCTGGGACCGCTTTCCCATGTCCAGTTCGGCGGACGACGCACGATCTGAATGAGTACGGTGGCCGTGCCGAGGGGGCCGCTGTCATCGGCTACGGTGTAGGTGAACTTGTCATTGCCGATGAAGTTGGCGTTTGGACGATAGCGATAGGAACCGGTGGCCTGGTCTAGGGTGACGGTGCCATTGGTGGTGGGGCTGGTGACGGTGTAAACCAGCGTGCCCTGAGGGGTGCCCGTGACGTTGAGGTCCATGACGAGGAGGTCGTTCTCAAGCCCTGTGTCTGCCTGGTCAGCGACGACAACGGCGGAGCGCGTCACGGTGATGGTGTAGGTCTTGGTGGTGATGCCGTCCTGGGCGAGGGTGGCGACGGTGATGGTGTTGGGGCCAACAACCAGCGGGATGGGGCTGCTGGGGCTGCCGGAGGTGACGGGCAGGCTGTTGACGGTGATGGTGGCGTTCGGCTCAGCAACGGTGGGGGTGACGGTGATGCTGGTGGTGGAGTTCCCCACACCGGCGGTGTAGCTGAGGGTGCCGGAGGCAAAGACGGGGTTGAGGGTGCCGACGCTCAGCGCCAGTGCAGACAGGTCTGCGTTGTCGCTGGGGGCGCGGGTGACGGTGGTGGTGTAGGTCTTGGTGGTGGTGCCGTCCTGGGCGGTGACGCGTACGTCAACGGTGTTGGAACCGACGTTGAGGGAGAGCGGGGCGCTTGGGCTGCCGGAGGTCACGGAAGCGTAGCTGCCGCCATTGAGACGGACCTCGATGGTGGAGTAAGGGTCTTCGCGGGTGGAGGTGACGGTGACGGGATTCTCAAGGTTGGCCACGCTGGTGGTGTAGGTGGTGGTGCCTGAGGCGAACGCGGGGCTGAGGGTGCCAGCGCTGAAGCTCATGGCTGTCAGGTTGGCATTGGTGCTCGGGGTGCGGAAGACGCCGATGGTGTAGGTCTTCGTGGTGCTGCCGTCCTGAGCAGTGACGAGAACGTCCACGGTGTTGGCACCGGCATTGAGCGGCAGGGCGTCACTGGGGCTGCCAGAGGTGACGGAAGCGTAGCTGCCGCCATTCACGCGCACTTGGACAGTGGCGAACTCATCCGTGACCACGGTGGGGGTGAAGGTGATGGTCTCATCTGTGCTGACGAGAGTGATGTTGTAAGATGTGGTGCCGGCATCAAAGGCGGGGGTGAGACTACCTGTGCCGGGAACGAGGCTGGCGAGGTTCGCATTCGTGCTGGCCTGCTGGGTGATGGTGAAGGTCTGCACGGCGGTGGTGAGCGCCGGGCCGCCAGCGGTGGCGTCGTCGGTGAGGGTGACTTCTACGGTGGCGGTGCCTGCGGTGCCTACAGGGGTGTAGGTGAGGGTGCCGCTGGAGTCGATGGCAGGCAGCACACTGAACATGGCTGCTCCGCTAGTGACGTTCACGTTGAAGGTGAGCGTCTGCGTGACTTCGGGGTCTCCATCACTGATGCCTGTGGCCCAGCCGCTGACGGTGCGCTGGCTATTGACGCCCAGGGCGACAAGCTGGTCTGCGCCTTTGGTGAACACGGGCATGTCATTCACGGGATCCACGGTGAGGACGAAGGTGTCGCTGACCTCGTTGACGCCGTCAGAAACCTTGACGGTGAGGGTGGCGCTGCCGTTTTGATTGAGCGCCGGAGTCACCGTGACGGTGCGGCTGGCGCCTGAGCCACCGAGTACCATGTTGGCGACGGGGACAAGCGTGGTGTTGCTGGACTCAAAGGTGACGCTGAGAGAGCCTGGGGCAGTTTCTGGATCGCCAATGGTGAAGGCAAGCGGGGCGGTGGCTACGTCTTCATCCGTAGAGAGATCGGCGATGTCGGTGATGGTGGGCGGCTCGTTGACGTCGTTCACCGTGATGGTCATGGCTTCCTCATAGGTGAGGCCGGGGGCGCCGGTGTCGGTGGCCTGGAGGCGGATGGAGTAGGAGGACTTGGTCTCGAAGTCGAGGGTGGTGTTGGTCTTGAGATTGGTGCCGTCCACCACAAAGGAGCCGTTGTCCGCATCACCTGCTCCGGCCACAAGGGCGAAGGTGAGGGTGGCGGACTGGCCTGGGTTGGGATCGACACCGGTGATGGCTCCGACCACGGTGCCTACTGCGACATTTTCATTCACTGCGGAGGGGGTGACGCTGATGTCGGTGGGCGGCTCGTTGGTGGAGGTCATGGTGACGGCTCCGGAGTCGTTGTAGTTGATGCGATAGAGGTTGTTGCCCACGACGAAGGTGGCGAGATCTGCCAGAGTGTTGCCACCGTACTGGAAGAGGCCGGTGTTCCAGGTGCCGCCGTAGGTGGCGATGGTGAAGGCGGTACCGAAGTTCACGGCGACATCTCCGCCAAGGTCGTTGAAGACGAGAGTGGGATCGCCAGTGAGGTTGAGTCCGCCCACGATGGAGAGCGTGTCGCTGGTAAGGGCGAGGGTGTTGAAATCAAGCTTCAGGATGGCTCCAGCGGTCATCGTGAGGTCACCGAGGGTGAGGGTGCCGATGGTGCCATCTGTGCCTGGGGCGAGGGTGGCGGTGTTGCCGACGAGGACGGGACCGAGGGTACCGGTGCCGGAGAGCGTGCCGCCGTTGACGGTGGTGCCGCTGCTGGCGGTGAGGTCACCAATGACGTGCAGGGTGCCAGCGTTGACAACCGTAGGTCCGGCGTAAGCCTGCGTGCCGCCGAGGGTGAACACTCCGGTTCCTTCCTTGATGAGGCCGCCGCTGGTGCCGGTGATGACGCCCGCGAAGGTGGATGAGCTGTTGTCCGTGCCGACAGTGAGATTCTTCGTGCCAATGAGTACGGAGGAGCCTGCTGCACCGCTGAGGGCGGGAATGGTAACGCCACTGCCGGTAACGCCGGTGACGTTGAGCACGCCAGTGGCGGTGCTGAGATTGATGGCGGAATTCGGCAGCGCACCAACGCCGGAGAGCGAAAGCGTGCCATCAGTGATATCAACGTTGCCGGTAAACGTGGCAGGCTGGGTGATGAGCAGGGTGCCGGTGCCGGACTTGGTGATGTCTCCGGAGCCTGTGAGAACCTTGGCGAGGGTGAAGGTGTTCGCTCCGCTGACGCCGAATCCGCCACCGTTCGAGGTGACGGTCACCCCGCGATACTCGTCGTCCAACGTAAAGCTGGCGGTGGCAAGGAGAGTGCCGCCATCAAGGGTGAGGTGGTCTGGGCTATTGACATTCGGGTTGCTGCCAAGTGCGGACTCGGAGCTGATGGCAAGTGTGCCGCCTTTGATTGTAGTTTTGCCGAAGTAGGTGTTGTTGTTGGTGAGAGTGAGGGTGGCGGTGCCGACCTTGGTGAGAGCGACGTTGTGCTGGATGAGGCCGCTATAGGTGGAGTTGGTGACGGCCCCATTGCCCACCGTGAGGGTCTGGATGGTGGTGGCGCTGTTGGTGATGAAGCCGTGCGTGACGGACGGTCCGGTGCCGGCGACGGGGTTGGTGAGGATGCCGACCGTCTGGTTCTGGCCATTGAGATCAAGCACGCCGTTGGCGGTGGTGCTGAGCAGCGTGGTGGTGGGCAAGGCGTCGTCTTTGCCGATCTGGAGGCGGCCTCCGGTGACGATGGTATCGCCGGAGTAGGTATTGGAGCCACTGAGGATGACGGTGTCATAACCGACCTTGGCCACGCCGCCGGTACCGCTGATGACGCCCTTGATCTCAAGGAAGACGCCGGAGGCGGTGTATTCCTGCATGGGGCGGAAGTCATTGGTCTGCTTGCCGCTGTCCAGTCCGCTGGAGCCTTCATAGTAGCGGTCGCCCAGGAAGTTGTTGCCGGTGAGGTTGAAGGTGACGTTGGGGTTGAGTACGCGGAGGACACCGCCGGATTCGTGGGCGCTGGAGTGGTCATCACTGCGCTGCCATGCCTGGATACCACCGCCGTTGAGGCTAACGGCGACGTTGGCCGTGGGCTGGTTCATAGCGATCTGGAGCGTGGCCTTGCCGAGGTCCACGGTGCCGCTACGGGCACCATCCACGGCCCAGCGTTCCATGGAGCCTTCATAGTAGGTGACGCTGCTGTTGGTAGGGACGAAACCGGCGACGCCGATCTCGAGGGTGCCGTAACGGTTCAGAACGAGAGAGCCGGTGCCGAGCGATCCGTTGTGGGTGACGTGGACGGCACCCTGATCGATGACAACGGGTCCGCTGAAGGTGGAGGAGCTGTCTCCACGCACGTAGAGGTAGCCGTCTCCCCACTTGGTGAGGCGATTGCTGCCGATGAGGGAGGCCACGGAGAGGCCGGAGCTGAGACCGTTGGTCAGGTAAGCGCCGTTGGTGCCGTAAGCGGTGAAGATGTTCGCGCTCGAGGTGGCATCCACGTTGAGGATGGCGTTGTTGGCCACAGTAAGGGTGCCTGCGGAGAGGATGTTGCGGGCGTTGGCCACGGCGACGCGGAGGTAGGCGTCGAGGCTTCCGTTGGCATTGGCATTGCCGATTCCACCGGACTGCTGGATCTCGAGAGCGGCGATGCTGTGGACGCGGTCGGCGGCGTTGGGATCCCAGTCAATGGTGGCGAAGTCCACGGCGTAGATTTTGCCGGAGGTGTAGGCGTAGTTGAGCAGGGTGTCCCCGGGCTGAGCGCGGAGGTTGAGCTGGCCGGAACCTGCGGTGCTGCCGTTGAGGACGATGGTGTTGTTGAGGTGGGCGTTTCCGGCTGCGCCGAACTGGTTGAGCTGAAGTGTGCCTTCGTTGACCACCCAGCCTCCTTGGTAACCGCTGCCGATGCCGCGGGCTGCATCGCTCTGGTCATTGGCGATGACGAGCACGCCTGTGCCGAACTTGGTGGCGCTGCCTGCGGTGAGGTTGCCGTTGAGCTGAATGTTACCGGCGGCGTAGAAGAGGGCTTCGTTGGTGCCGGTGGTGCCGAACTTCAGATTCGGGTTAATGGTAAAGGTGTTGGCGGTGGAGATGACTCCTCCCACATCCGCGCCGCTACCGGTGAAGGTGATGGTGGCGTCATTGCTGGTGGAGGTGGGGCCGCTAAGAGTGATGTTTCCACCGCGGAGAGCGAAGATGCTGGTGGCGAAGCTGCCCATGGTGGTGGAGGCGGTGAGGTTGACAACTTCGGTGCCGAGACCTGCTCCGGCTGGCATGCCGACCATATCGGCGTCCGTCACACGCGTGATGCCGTTTGCACCGTTTTTGACGAAGCGATGTTCATTGGCTTCGATGTAGTAGCCGGGAAGCATGCCAGTGACAGCTGAGGTGGCAGATGGCGTGATGGTGGTAGTGAGGTTGACCTGGGTCTGGGCGGCTCCAGCGGTGGCAGCGGCTCCGAAACCTGCGGAAGAGGTGGGAGCAAAGACGAGCGTGCCCCTGCCCTGGCCGATGCCAGTGCCTGCGGCGCGAGTGATGGAGGCGGCGTTGAGGAAGGCATCGCCCGTGCCCTCGGTCTGGAGCTGGATGCGGGTGCCGCGATCAAAGGTGATGGCTCCGACGGTCTCGAAGTTGTTGTCTGCGTTGTTGGTAGCCTCAACGGTGAGGAAGGACCCATCCAGACCCACAGGGACGGTGTCACCCCAGCGGTTGGAGTTGACTCCGGAGGCGGTGGCGTCCTGGAAGATGAGGTTGCTCATGGGGTGCAGGCGCAGATTGGTGTAGAAGTGGTCAGTGGTGCTGCCATTCTGGAAGAGGCTACCGCCGTTCTCAATGCGGAGGCCGCCATAGATGTCGATGAGGGCGGAGGCATTGGCTCCCAGCGGACCGGCAGTGTCACCCACAGCCATGGACTGGTTGAAACGAAGGGTGTGGTTGCGGCTGATGACGGTCTGGCCAGTGTAGGTGTTCTGGTCCTGAAGATACGCGAAGCCCTGGGCGAAGTTCCCCTGGGGTCCGAGGATGGCGAAGGAACCAACCTGCATGTCGGTGGGGTTGCCACCGAAGTCGTCAAGGCCGCCGGTAGTGAGATTGACGACAATCGTCCGCTGAGTGGTGTCGCCACCGCCGAGGCGATAGACACGGTTCGTGCTGGTGCCGCCGACGACGCTGTTTGGATGATTGGGGAGACCTGGGATGAGTGCTGAGCCGGTGGCGGCTCCGGTATAGGTGCGGTCGGCTTGGCTAGCTCCGAAGAAGACACGTCCGTCGCCAATGAGGCTTTGATCGAAGTTGGCAGCGGCGGGGGTGGCTTCCCACGCGATGAGCTGCACTTCGTTTGAGGTGGTGGTGCGGTTGGCAAAGACGGACTGGAGATTGGCGGGTGTGGCTCCGAAGAGGATACGGGCGATGGACGGTGAGTAGGAGGTACCGACGAGGTTGGCCTGCTGGCCGAGTGCGGTGTTGATGTTGGCTGCGGCACGCAGGAGGAGGACGGCGCCGGGGTTGATGTAAATCTGGCCGCGGCCAAGGGAGGCGGTGCCATTGGCTGCGGCACGGTTGCCGAAGTCAAGCAGGCCGGAGTTGATGTAAACGTTGGCGTTCAGGTTGGGGTTGGCCGAGTTGACGGAGAGACGAGCGGTTCCGATCTTGTTGATGATGATGGCACCTCCGCCGTCCGTGACGATGCTGTTGGCGGCCCCGGTGCCCTGTGCACCGCCGATGACGAACTCCGCGCCGACATTGAAGAAGGGGCTGCCGTTGAAGGTAGTGGTGCCCGCAATGGCGAGGCCGTAGGAGTTCCCCTGGGTGAGAGTGAGGATTTGGGAACCCATGGTCATGTTGTTGAAGGTGACCATCTTGTTGGAATCGAAGGTGGTGAGACCTGTGCGATCCATATTGATAACGCTGCTGCCGCCGATGGTGAGGTTCTGGGCGAGACCTGAGTTGGTCATGCGGATGAACTCCACGTCACCGTCTGCCGCAGCGGCGGTGGTGTCCACACGGAGGTCGAGGGTGCCCTGCATGACGGTGATGTCGCCATTGCCAAGGCCGCCTGCGTTGATGTTGGTATTGGTGTTGGCGGCCACGGTGGGAGCCCGAGCAAAGACTTGCAGGGTGCCGCCTTGCAGCACGGTGCCACCCGTAAAGGTGTTGAGGCTGGCGAGGTTGTTCAGGATGAGGGTGCGAGTCTTGCTGTCGGCAGGGCCTTTGATGAGGGTGCCGTTGCCGACGACCTGGCCTGCGAGGATGAGGTTGTTGCCCGAACCCGTGTAGTTGTTGTCCACCGATAGGACGGAACGGCCATTGAGAGTGGTGGTGCCGTTGAATTGGAGGTGGAAGGCGTTGTTGGTGGGGTTGATGACGCGGATCATCTGGCCATATTCGGGATCTCCACCGCCGAAGGTGAGGTTGTTGAAGATCATGGTCCTGCCGGTGATGTTGCCTCCGTTGCGGTCCACGTTGATGGTGGCCACAGTGATTCCTGGGGCGATCTCGATGCTCTTGTTGAAGGTGGCGGTGGTGCCGCCGGTCCAGCTGTCATTGCCGATGCGGAGGAACAGCGTCGTGTTGTTGCCTTCAAGGATGATCTTGCCGCCGTTGCCCGCCAAGTTGGAGGTGATGTTGGTAGCGATGGTGGCGTTGTAACCCAGCTGAAGGGCACCCTGCTGGACGCGGATGTCGCCAGAGAAGTCATTCTGCTCGGAGAGGAACTGCAAGGTGCCGCCACCGGTCTTGGTGATGCTGCTGGCACGGATGCGTCCGGAGGTGGTGTTGTTGGCGGCGATGCCGATGTTGAGGGTGTTGGGGTTGTAGATGATCAGTTCGCCAGTGCCACCAGTGCCAGCCCAAATGCCGCCCTGGATGGTCCGAGCGGCGTTGTTGGTCAACAAGCCACCGCTGCCGATGATGAGGCGGTTGGTGGTATCCGTGGCGGCACCGGCTGTGGTGAGATTGACATCTGCGTCGATGCGGAGGGCATATACGTTGTAATCTGCTCCGTTTAGCGTGGGGCTAGCAGAGAAATAAGCTCGGGCGGTAGGCTGGTTGACTGTAGTGGCCACGGTGGCAGCGGTGCCGAAGACGTGATCGAAACCCGCAATGGTGAAGCCTGTATTGGTGTTGTAGGTGACGAACTGGATGTCAGAGGCACTCATCATCCATGGGGCGACCATGCCGTTGGTGACGGTGGGGGCGCCGCCGGTAAGAATGACCCGCTCATCCGCTCCCAGCTGGGAGCCGTTGTGGATGAACTGGAGGGTTCCGCTGCCAGAGCGGTTGATAGCAGGAGTGCGCAGTTCTGTGCCACGGCCTGCGACGGCGCGGACGATTTCAAGGCGGTTGCCGCCGTTGTTTGCCGTGATGGTGCCGACGGTTTCTACCACCTCGACGCCGCTGTTGCCCTGGAGGCGGAGGACGGAGTTCTGAAGACTGAACGGGGTGGCGTCCGCCCAGCGGCCCTCGGTGGCGGTGGTGGGCAGGACTCCCATGGTATTGTCAAGGCGGACGAAGGAGCCAGGCTGAAGGGTGACGGGGATGTTGGTGTTGGTAACCGGGTTGATGAAGGTGCCGCCTTCGCCAGCGGCATTGACGGTGCCATAGATGGTCATGCCCGAGGTAGTGAGGCTGCCGCGGAAGTCGAGCTGGCTCTGGAAATGAACGGTGGTGGCACCGGTGTAGTTCTGGTCACCCATGAGGACCACAGTTCCGCTGCTCCAGGGGCCGGGGTTCTGGGAGACACTGGGCGAACCCACGATGAGCGAGGAGGTGACGGTGGGGCTGATGTCGGTAAGGATGTTGGTGGTTCCGGTGGCACCGAGGAACAGGGTGGAACCAGCTGCGCCGAGGCGATAGGCATTGCCCAGACCCGGCATGAGGGTGGCGGCCTCATACGAGCCGTGAGAACCCACTTGGTTGGTGATGGAGCCGAGGTACCACATGCCGTCGCCGAGGGACCGCATGTCGATGGCATGGGTGTAAACGGTGCCGAGGGCAAGGATGCCGTTGGAGGGGTTCACGGAGTTCAAATAGTAGTCGGTAGCGACGGGCTGGATGCCGCCGAGTCCACCCGCGCGGAGGCGGATCTGCTCGAGGCTCAGATTGGCCGCCAGGCTGAGGGTGGCAGCCCAGCTGAGGTTGCCGCTGACGTTGATATTCTGATCGGCGCGGAGGTTTCCGGCGTCATTGATCTGGAAGGTGGCCAGAGGTCCGAGATACACATGCCCATAACCGAGCTTGGCAGTATTGCTGAGGTTGACGCGGTTGCCTTCATAGCTGCCTAGGAGGTTTCTACCGCCACCGGTGAAGAAGGTTCCACCGTCGTAGGTGTTCTCGGCGTTGAAGTAAACGGTGGCACCATTGGAGCGGCGGTTGACCGAGCCTACGCCACTGATGACGTCGTTGAAAGTAACAGCGACGCCATCGGCCTGGAGGTTGAAGTCACGGCTGAAGTTGGTGGTGCCATTGACCCAAAGGGAGCTGCCATTGCTGGAAAGGAAATACACGTAGGGCGTTCCGAGAGCTCCGCGGACTTCGATGTTGTTGATCAACACGGTTTTGTCATCGTTGGTGCCAAGGATGCGATCGGTGGCGATACGACCCGCTCCGCTGCTGACGAACTGATCACTGCTGACCGGTAGATTGGAGCCGAAGCGGAGATTGGTATTGGCATAGGTGGTGACACGTTCACCAACGAGAGTGCCATCACCGTCCGTGGTGAGGAGGAGCCCATTCCCTGTGCCGCCGCCGTTGATTTCCACGGTGGGATTGAGGCCGAGCGGATTGGCAGCACCGGAGGCGGAGCGGGGATTGAGGATACCGCCGTAGATTCTCCATAGGCCGACGTTGTTCTGCGTGGTCGGATCCGTGTGGCTGAGAACGATGTCGTTGGCCCCGGTTTTGGTGATCGTCTGCCCTGCGGCGTTGACCTGGCCCTGGAGGAAGACACGGCCACCGGCAGTGCGGATGACGGTATCCTGATTGATGTTGGTGGCTCCTCTTATCAAGATAAGGCCGGCGGTGCTGGTGAGCATGGGGGCATTGATCGTGAGGCTATTGATCAAGGCGTTCTGAGTAGCCGCATTGAGGTAGGACGTCATGTTGGCCGGGAGGAGCACGCCGTTGCTGTATGCGGTGGAGGCCACGGTGACATCGT
This sequence comes from uncultured Verrucomicrobiaceae bacterium, assembly GCA_964538625.1. Lineage (GTDB taxonomy): Bacteria > Verrucomicrobiota > Verrucomicrobiia > Verrucomicrobiales > Verrucomicrobiaceae > JAEUHM01. The sequence goes on along the minus strand of CAZIGH010000005.1, from coordinate 63,053 downwards.
AACCGTTGACGCCACCGAAGAGGATGGCGTCGATGGTGTCGCTGACATCCGGAGTGTTCTGAGCGCTGTTGAGCAGCGCGGCGGCGTTGAAGCGCACTTCACCACCGGCGAGGGTGATGGGACCGGTGCCTAGAGCGGTGACGGTCTGGGCTTCGAGACGTCCATTGAGTGTGGTATTTCCGATGGCGTTCAGCACACGGCCTGCCTCGATGGTGGTGCCGCCGGTGTAGCTACTGTGACCAGTCAAGCTGAGGATGCCGTTGCCCGTTTTGGTGAGGCCGACGGTTCCCGCACCATCCGTGATGCTGCCAGCGAAGGTGGGATCCACGCCGAAGCCGTTGCTGATGCGAAGGTTGACAGCACCTGCGACGCCGGAGGTAACGGTGCCGTTGCCGGTGAGACCGCCGATCTGGGTGTTGAGCCCGTTGAGGTCAAAAATGCCGGCTTCGTTGACATTGAGGAGGTAGCTTCCAGTGATGGCGGCCACGTCGTTGGGACGATTGCCGACGGTGAACTGCGCTCCTGCACTGGTATAGCGGAAGGTGCCGTTCTGAACGCTGAGCACCGGAAGGCGGGCGGCGTTGCTGCTGAGGACGTTGGCCGTGCCACCAACTTCAAGGATTCCCGGGCCAGTCTTGGTGAAGTCCAGGGCGGAGATGCCGCCGGTGATCTGGGAGGCACTGCTCTGGCCGTCACGAACATAAACGATGGCCTCGCGGAGTCCCGCTCCTGTACCGGTGCCAAAGAGAAGGTTGCTGCTGATGATGGGACCGACGGCACCATTCAGGATGAGACCGCCGCCATTGAGGCGGAGCTGCACGGAGCTGTCGAAGCCGGTGATGTTGCTGTCGGTGCGCAGGCCATAGACGTTGATGATGTCACCAGGTGCGGCTCCGACGATGTCGGCTGCGGTGATGTCTGCGATGGTGGCGGGAGCATTGATGGCCAGGGTGGTGCTGATGTCAGCGGTGTGAACCGTGAGGCCGTTGGTGGCGTCGTAACGAGCGAAGTTGGCGTTTTGTCCCACACCCGCCTGGGCTACGAAGATAGAGGGCAGCGTGAGGGTGGTGCCTGCTCCGAGCGTGGTGTTGGCTGGGGCACCGGCACTGACGATGACCTTCTCGGTGGTGCCGAGGTTGCCAATGACGGAGGGGTTGATGACCAGGGTGCCGAAGGTGTTCGCTATGGCGGGGGTGTAACCACCAAGCAGCGTTCCGCTGCGGTTCAGCGCGGTGGAGATGGTCAGTGTATCACCTGCTCCGGTGGCGATTTGGGCTGCGGCGGCGTAGTTGAGGGTGGGCACACTGAGGGTCTGAACGGCGGGATCAGCCAGGGATAGGATACCGCTGTTAATCGTGATGCTGCCTCCCGCTGCCACAAAAGGCGTGCCTGTGGTGGCCGTGGTGCCCACGGTGCCGCCGGTATGGCTGAAGAAGCCCACTCCAGACGGCAGCTGCTGACGACCACCGAGAACGAGCGCGGTGATGGTGTTGGCACTGTTGTTCAGCATGAGGGTGCCAGGGCCGGACTTGGTGATGCCGAAGGCTCCCGTGGTGGCGGCACTGAGGCTAACGGTGGCCCCGGATGCGACATCGACACCGCTGGCTGCCTGAAGGATGAGCTGGCGGGCACTGCTGCTGTTGGCGGAATAGGAAAGAGTGCCGCCATTGAGACGGACGCTGGTGCCGGCACCGAGGGCGGCATCTGAGTTGACCCTGAGAATACCGGAGTTGATCTGGATACCGGTGGTGGAACTGGTGGCGAAGGTGTTGGTGCCATTGAGCACCATCATGCCGGAGCCGGTTTTGATGAGGCTTACGCCGGCAGCACCGCTGGCACTGAGGTTGCCGCTGAAGATGACGGGCTGATTGACATTGCGCACCTCAAAGGTGCGGTTGCGGAGGGTGCCGTCGCTGTTGATGTCCCAGTTGCGGGTGAACTCCAGTGAGTTCTGGCCTGCAAAACGCCAAGTGGAGTTGGAAGCAGAACTGGTGGCGTTGAGCGCGTTGACGATCACTCGGGGTCCGCCAACGGCGAGCCAGGAGGAGCCGTTGCCACCTTCTCCGGAAGTGATGGTGAGGGCACCGGTGCCGAAGGGTCCGGAGATGATGGTGGGGTTGGTGGCAGGTCCGGTGAAGTAGGCGTTGGAGCCGATTTCGATGCGGGAACTCTGGACGGTGGTACCACCGCTGTAGGTATTGATGCCGTAGCCATTGACGTTGCCAAGCAGGGCGACTGTGCCGCCGTAGCTGGTGGCGGCGGCAGTGGTACCGAGCTGCACGGAGCCTGCTCCACTGATGACTCCGAGCACATCCAGACGGCTTCCTGTGCCTACGCCTTGGGTGGGAGCGACGGCACCGAGAGTCAGAGTGGCTCCCGAGGCGACGGAGACGGCACCGGAAAGGGTGGCTGTTTCATTGGTAAGGGCGCGGATGAAGTTGAAACCGGTGCCGGGAGCGGAGGGAACGATGATGTCCCGGCTGACGGTGAAGCGTCCACCGATGGAGAGGCTGCCGACGTTGTTAGCGCTTTCGACACCGAGGATGATGGGCGAGTTGCTGACGCCAAGCGGGCCGGGGAGATTTGGCGCTACGTCTCCGACGACTACGACGTCTCCACGATCGATCTGGGTGAAGCCTTCATAGGTGTTCGCACCGCGGAGGGTAAGCTGACGGGCACCGCGCTTGATGAGGTTGGACCCGGCGGCACCGCTGATGACTCCCTGGGTGGCCGATCCAGCTTCAAGACCGACACCTGATGGCGCACTACCATCAAAGAACCAGATGCGGGTGGCTCCGGCGGAGGCGACGTCACTCATGGCCACGTTGCCGCTGAAGACGAATTCGTTGCCGACGTTGGCAATGTTCCAATCTCCCTGGAGCACGACATCGTTTGGAAGGATGATTTGGCTGGTAACGAAGTTGTTCGAGCCAAGGTCTGGGCGGAGGGTTCCGCCGTTCATGACGAGGCGACCGCTGCCGAGGGCAAAGTTGTTGCCGATGGCGAGGGTGGTGTTGGTATTCACCCGCACGTCACCAACGAGGTTGGTGTTCCGGGTAGGAAGGATGATAAAGCCGCTGTTGCCGTTGACGAAGGACTGGGCATTGGCCACGAAGTTGCCGGCGAGCGCTCCCACTTCCACGCGGACCTGCCCGGATGTGCCGCCGGTGAGGATGTTCTCAAACAAGGGGGTTCGGCCGTTGTTGCCGCCCACGGAGACGGAGCCAAAGCTCAAACCGCTCTGGCTGCCGCCGCCTCCTAGAAGATACTTGCCATTGGCGGATGCGCCGATGGTGGGATTGAAATAGTAGGACTCGGATGCCTGGGAGTTCCCGATCCACCAGTTGCCGTTTGCCACGGTGGCGGGATTGAGTGTCTTGCCGTAATACCCGTAGTCGAGAGAGATGACGCCATCATAGGGTCCGGTGGATTCCACCTTGATCTGGCCAGCAGTTGGAACACCCGAGGTGATAATAGAAGGAAGGACTCCATTGTGCGCCAAGCCGATGCCCCCGAGGCCATAGCCATCTGAGCGAAGGTAAACCGCGTTGCTGGCTATGTTGGCGTTGTCGGCGATACGGAGAAGACCACCGGGCTGGATCTGGATGTCGCCGGTGCCGAACGGAGTGCCGGTGCCACGGTAGGCGGAGGCGACGGTGCTGACGGCAGTCGCATTGGTGGTGCCCCAGATGATGGTACCGGCGGCGTAGTTGTTGCCGGGATTGAGCATGGTGATGACACCGTTGCCGAACTTCTGCACGCCACCGGTGCCGGTCACGAGTCCTTCAAAGGTGGACTGAGGGAAGTTGTTCACGGTGGAGTTGATTCTGGCCTCTGGTGCCAGGGTGGTGGTGCCGCGTACCCAGATGCCGCTTTGGAGTGCGAGGGCGATGACGCCATTGCCATCCATGGCAGCTGAGCCGGCAGAGTTGGCTATGGTGAGGTCAGCGATGCGCACATATTGGCCCTGGCCGTTGTTGCCGAGCGTGGCGTCTGCACGGACGAAGATGTTGCTGTCAAACAGTGCCGAGGCGCGGACGCTGGAGGCGATTTCTGAGTAGAGTCCGGAGGGATTGGCGATGAAGGGTTCCATGACTAGCGCACCGCCGTTGAGGATGACATCCTGGCCGTTGAGCGCCTGGCCGACCGGGGTGCCGCTGCCGGAGAATGGAGTACGGGTGAAGAGGGTGCCTTCGTGGATGACCACGGGACCACCGATGCCGGGGTTGATGCTCAGGAGGCTGAGTTGGTTGGGACCAAACTTGGTGAGTCCCTGTGCCGCGTTGAGCTGTGCATACACAGTGGAAGTGCCGGTGCCGTTGTAGATGAACGCTTCTCCTGTGCCGCCCGGGCCAAAGTTGATGGTCATGGCTGGCGCGACGCCTGCGGTGAGCGGATTCAGGGTGCCACCAGTGAGGATGAGGCCACCACTGGTCAGCGTGATGGTGTTATTGACTCCAGACGGGCTGATGTTTTGGCTGGACCGCATGGCGTGCAGGGTGGGGTTGTCAGCCAGTGTTTTGGCTCCCGTGGTGATGTCAGCGATGTCTCCGGCCACCAAGCCGCCGGCGGTGAGAGCGCCGCTGACAAGCTTGTTGTAGCCGATCTGGCCTGCTCCCGGTGCGGTGCCAAGCAAGGGCTGGAAGCCGGTGCCTGTCGTGGATGTGGGATCATAGCCGACAAAGCTGACCGCTGTTCTGTCGATGATCCACGGTGCGAGCATGCCGGGGTTGATGACTCCGGCACCATTCGCAGTGGTGCCGCTGCGTGCGATGGCGGCTCCGCCGATGGTCTGGACAGTGATTCGCTCGTAAGAAAGCGGTGTGGTGACGTTGATGCCGAGGAATCCCGCATTGTAAGCGAGGCCCAGTACCCCGCGCTCGGCGCGGCTGATGTCGCCCACATTGAGCTGGACGGAGGAGGCTGCGGAGTTGCGGAATACCTGGAGCTGACCGGACTTGCGTGCGGTGATGTCGCCGATGGTCTCAACGCTGTTGAGGTTGGCTGCGCCGTTATAGATGAAGCTGCCGCCGTTGAGGTCAAGCCCCACGGAGTCACCCCAGCGGCCTTGGTTGCCAGCACCAATGAACGGAATAGCGTTTGTGCCATCAGCGTCATGAAGGCGCACGACACCCGCAGGGCGGAGGTTGATGGTGTTGGTGGGTGCTCCGGCGTTGGCGTTCCAGAGCGATCCTTGGGCGCCACGCACACGGAGTTCGCCGTACACTTCCACGGGGCCGGAGCCAAGGGGAGACTCGCCTGTGGCCCTGCCGCCGGTTTCGATGTAGATGCCGCTTCCTTCGGCGATCTGCGTGCCTGCGGTGTAGTTGTTGGAGTTGCGAATGACGATGACGTTGCCGGAGTTTGTAATGGCACCGAAGAGCATGTTGCGCTGTGGCCCGGCCTGGAGGTAGTTGTTTCCGGTGAGGACATTGTCCGTGCCCACGAACGCGAAGCTGCTCGTTCCACCAACGACACGATAGACACCGACTCCCGGATTCCAGGCATCCGGGACACCTGCGCCCAGTGTAGGTGCGTTGTATTGGACTTCGGCGTTGGATCCGGTGCCGAGGAAGGCGCGTCCGTCACCAATGGCGGCCATGTCCAGCGACTGGTTCCAGAAGATCTGGCCGAGCTGAAGGGTGGTGTTATAGACGCTGGAGAAGTTGGTGCTGTTGAGCACGGTGGGGTTGAAGAGGTCATCCAGCACCACGGCACCCATGGCATTGATGCGGCTCATGGTGGTGATCTGGGAGCCGGAGACCGAGTTGTTGCCCACGATGCGGAGAGAACCCTCTGGGAAGATGTTCACGGGACCAGTGCCCAGTGCGGTGCCGGAGGTGGCACGGACTTGGATCTCACCTGCGACGATGTTGGTGCCGCCGGAGTAGGTGTTGTTGGGGTTGGTGATGATGAGGGCGCGCAGCACGCCGTCTCCCAGCTTGGTGAGCGCTCCAGATCCGGAGATGATGCCCGTGAACTCGGGGTTGCCGCTGGGGCCGTCACTGTTTGTCTGGATAGCCGCCTGGGAACCGAGAATGGAGATGGGGCCTGCTGCGCGGAAGTGATAAAGGTTGGATCCGCTGAACTGGAGAATGGAGTTAGAAAGGTTCAGCGCTCCGACTTGCATGATGTTGCCCTGGCCGAAGGCAGTGTTGGTGGATGGGGTGCCCTGGTTGACGTTGATAAGAGCAGGCCCACGAATATTGAGAGTGAGTCCGTCAGTACCGTCAGCCCCGAAACGAACGATCTGGTTGTTGAACTGCTGCCCGTTCGTGCTGTTGACGCCGGTGGTCCCGTTGCTGAACAACAGGCCAAGTGTGCCACTGTAGAGATTGACTTCCGGCACTCCACCCAACCCGCCTCCGAGAGCGGTGGTGCTGTTGTTGACGTTGATGCCGCCGGTGGTGTTGACGCCGTAGATGTCGGTGCCGCCGGTGTGGGAGTTGTTGCCGGCATCGGGACTGGCGGAGGAGTAACCCTGGAGCGTGAGGGTGCCCGTGCCAGCTTTCAGGAGGCGGAGGTTGCCACTAAGGACTCCGTTGAGAGTGGAGCTGATAGGTCCGGACATTCCAAGCACAGCCGTAGTAGCGGAAGTGTTGGTGATGGTGCCGCCTACAGTGGCCCCTGCCACTTGACGATTGTTGCCGGTGATGGTCTCAAACACAACGCTGGTGCCGTTGAGGTCCAGGGTGGCACCGGAGTTGATGTTCAACTCGCTATTCATGCTGCTGAAGGGGCTGCTGCCAGAGAGTTTGAGAATGCCGTCTTGCACGCTGACATCTGCGGCGACCATGTTGTTGCCGGACAGGGTCAAGGTGCCGCGGCCATACTTGGTCAGGAGATTGGATGTGATGTTGCCGCTGATGACGGCTGACTCCCCTGTTTTCACATAAATCAGACCCTCGCCCGAACCTGTGGCGGAACCACCGGTGAGGGCGGAAGGGTCAAAGATGAGGTTGGTGCTGATGGTGTTGCTTCCGTTGAGGATGACACCGCCCATGTTGAGGTTGTTGACGGCGGGGATGAGCAGGGTGCCACCTGAGATATCTGCGGTGGTGCGGAAGGCATAGATGCTGTTCAGCCCGCTGAGTGATTCAGCAGACGTGATGCTAGCGATGCCCGTGGGGTTCAGAGCCGCGAGGGTGCCGGCTACGGTGCCGCTGTATTCCTGGAAACCGGTGGTTGCGTTGTTCTGAAGGAAGAAGGCGGCCCCAGTCGGAGAGGCGCCAAGGAGGTGTGGTGCGAAGATACCATTGGTGAGCGCCGAGGCGCGAGCGGTTCCGGTATTGATGGCGTTGGTGACGATGATGCGCGCAGCATTGCTGCCACCGGCTCCGCCGAGAGTGGTGGAGCCTTCCGTAGCGATGACCAGTGTTCCCTGGTTCTGGCGGATCAGGTTGTCTGCGGCAAGCTCTGCGGAGAAGGTGGCTCCGCTGCCGATGCTGAACTGCATGCCTCCGCCGTAGTTGTAGGTGGTGGTGCTTGCAGCATTGGTCAGTGCAATGTTGGCGCCTGTATTCAGGGGTCTGATGGTGCCGCCGAGGAGTTCCAGGATGGTGTTGTCTGCTGCGGTTCCGGTACTGTTGGCCCACGGGGTGTTGTTGGCGAACTGAAGGACACCATTGGTCATAGCGAACTGACGCCAGGTGTTGGCACCCGTGGTGAGAAGAGTTCCGGGGCCTGTCTTGAAGGCGTAGTCAAACTCGGTGCCTTGGGAGATGACACCCGCCATGGTAAACGTATTGCCCGCTGTCACGTCTATACCGCCGCTGAAGTTGGTGTTGCCGTTGTTATTAAACACCGCGCCCCGGTTGGTGGTGCCGGTGAAGTTGATCCGTAGCGTGCCACCCGTGTAACGTGTGGCCGTGCCAGCTCCTCCGAGTGTCTGATCGTTGCCAAAGGAGAATGCATTCCCGCTGGCGGGATCTCCCAGTGAGGCGAGGGTGTTCGCTTGTAAAACACCATCCCCTATATAAGTGCCGGCCATGGTGTTGTCGCCGTTGAGCACCATGGTGCCGAGACCACGCTTGATGAGGCTACTGCTACCATCGATGATGGAACCCGCCGCTTGGGTGAAGGTGAGGCCGCCAGCCACGTCAAAGTAGGCGTTGCCGCCGTGTGCCGAGTAGTTCAGTGATGTGGTGTAGGAGTTCTCCCAGATGGCGAAACCTGCATTGACGGCGGTGATTTTGGATCCCACCGGGAAGTCGCTGTCCGAGTTGATGCCTAGAAGCCCGCCGGTGATGGTGGTGCTGCCGGTGTAGGTCATGGGGCCGGTGACCATCGCCACACCAAGGCCACCTTTGATGAAGTGGTTTCCACTGCCGCCAACGCCATCCGATACGCCGCCGTCGAGATAAACAATGCCGGCGTTGTTCACTGCGGCACCGGTCTGGTCAGTACCGACGGCAAAGGTCCTGGCTACGCCAGTGGACCCTGGAGCAAGCTGGATGTTGCCCCCGATGATCACGTCGTATGCGCTGTTCTCCATCTGGAGGGTGGAGTCTGCGTTCATGATGATGTCATTGGTCACGACCGTGGCAGGGAGAAGACGGTTTTGACCCGTGCCGGAATCCACGCGGAAGGAGCCGCCGGCGAGAACGATGGGGCCGGTGGCCACCAAGGCGTTTTTGGCGCTGATGCGAAGGGTGGGACCGGGATTGATGATGGTGGAACCGGTGTAGGTCATAGGTACGTCGAGCTGGACCACGCCGCCGCTGTTGTTCACGAACTGATCCGCTCGGTTGGACTCTCCGGTGACGGAGACACCTGAAACGAGACTTGCATTCCCCGTAAGAGGACGTGCGATGCGGATGGTGCCCTGACCGCCGCCGAAGAGGTACTGGTTGCCGGACGAGGGGCTGAGATTACCCGTGAAGATGCCGGTGTAGGCCTGCGGCGCGCCAATGTAGGCATCTCCTCCGAGGAGTGTGGATTGGTCCAGGTCAACGCTGAAGCCCAAGGCGCCGATGCCGAACGATCCCTTGAAGCCTGCTGAGGAAGTAAAGCTGATGGTCGGCAGGGTGGAGGGGTGGGCGACGTAAAGCTGGGCAATACTTGCCTGGCCGCCGTCGTCAGTGCGAATGACTGCCTGACCTGGGTTGATATTGGTGGGAGCGGCCAGAACGAGGTTGGAACCTGGGTTGATGTTCAGGGTGCCCGTGCCGAAGGGTTTGAAGCCAGGCGTGGACACGTGGCTGGCCATGGAGCCAGCCCACACGGTGATGGGTTGGTTGTAGGTGGTAGCGGAATCACCAGTGAGAATGAGGCGGAAGTTGAAGAACTTGTCGATTTTGCCAGTTCCGGAGAGGCCGCTGTTGATTTGGAGGGGATGAATAATGTTGAGCTGGGCATCGTGATTGAGCACCATTCCGCCATACACGGTCGTGAAGTTTTCACCCGCCTGGTTTTGGTGCCAAAGGACGATGGGTTCGGTGCTGCCACCTGCACGTGGTTCGACGATCAACCGCTCAAAGCCAGTACTGCCTACGTTCACGTTGCCGAAGCGTGCATTGTCGTAAAAAACGAGGTCGTTCTTGTAGCGCTGGCTGCCGACCTCGAAGTAGAGGGAGCCGCCGTTCATGTTAATGGGGTTGGCGGTAGGTGCAGTTACCAAGCCTGCGGCGGAAACGTTGTTGAGGCGGGTTTCACCGGAATTGATGGTGAGGGGGCCAGTGAAGGTGTTCGCTCCGCTGAGGCGGAGGAGACCGGGACCGAAGCGGGTGAGGCCATTGCTGCCGGAGATGACTCCGCTCAGAGCGACTACACCCGATCCACCGCCGGGCGTGGCGACGTAGAGCATGCCTTCCTGGGTGCCGAGGTTAAACGAGGCGGTGTGAGTAACGGTGTCGTTGGGAGTGTGGGCGAAGAACATGCCTGCCCCCTGCCCCACGTCTGCCGCAGCTCCTACGGTGATGGTGCCAGACAGAACGGCGGCGGAGTTTGTGGACCTCATGCGGAAGGCCTGAACGCTGGGGGTTCCCGCAGCCACGGCGGCTGCACTGTCGATATTCACGATGGAGCTGGTGCCTGTCCCGGAGAAGGAGGTGTGGGTGAAGGCGGCAGCCTGGAGTCCGTCCGTGTTGTCGTAGGTGACAAAAAGTGGCAAGCCTGTGTCCTGCATGTTGGTTCCCCCCATGAGGGCGATGTCCGCGCCGATCATGCCATTGGTGGGCAGAGGGGCACCTGCGATGAAAATTTTTGCGGTGCCGGTGGGGGTGCCGAGCGTGGCGGCGACGGCATCAAGCTGATTGAGAATCAGGGTGCCTCGATCCATACGGTTGAATGCGGAGTTGATATTGAGACGGGCTGAGCCGCCGGTGGCTGCGTCTCGACCTATCGAGATGGTGCTGCCGCCGCGGTAGGTGAACTGGCTGAGATTCTGCACCTGCAGCCCACTGGCCACTGCTCCGCCATCCACCGCGAACTGGAGGTTTGAGGAGGAGAGCAGAATATCGGTTGCTGCGTCCAGTCGGCGATCCGTGGAGGGTGCGAGGACGTTGCGATTGTCGAGGAGTAGAATGCTGCCGCCATGCAGACGGAAGTCGGTGTTGCCGAACTTGGCATCCGTCGTGTTGTCGGTGCTGATGGTTCCACCGAGTGCCGTGACGACACCGGTGCCGAGGGGGGTGGTGATGCCGGAGCCGTTGATGTTGACGGTCACCCCACGGTGAATGAGGACGGTTCCGAGCGTATTGGAGTTGTTGTTGCGAATGGAGACGACGCCGGCGTTGGTATTGCTGGAGCCGTTGGTGATAGCTGTGCCCTGGAATGCAATCGGATTGCCGAGATCAAAGCCAAAGATGAGGTTGTTGGTGGCACCTGCTCCACCCAGAGAGTTGGATCCGGTGATGATCAGGTTGTTGGCGGGTGCGGTTAGGCGAAGTGGGCCGCTGACTCCGTTGGTGAGAATGCCGCTGTAGGTGTGGTCACCGCCGGTGATGTTGGTCAGCCAAACGCGTCCGCCACCTCCCACGTGAGCGAGGTCAATGTTCGCGCTGTTGATGGCGACGTTGCCATCGATGCCAAGCGCCATGCCAGCGATGGGGATGTTGAGGTTGAGGGGGTTCGCGAGGTCAATATCGAAACCGCTGTTGCCGACGACTGGAAGGTTGTAGTTGGAGGTGCCCATGCGTGCAACGAGTCGCAGATTGGAACCCAAGGCGTTGAGTGTGGCCCGATCCGATGAGGTGAGGATACCGCCGTTTACGAACACCGCGCCAGCTCCCAGATTGGCTCCGGTGCCCAGTTCCAGGACGCCGTTTTTGATGGATGTCACGCCGTCGTAAGTGTTGCTGGTGCCGTTGATGCGCAGTCTGCCAGCACCCTCCTTGATGAGTGCACGGCTGTTCGCCCCGTCGGTGATGGGTCCGGCGAGCACGAGGTTCGGTCGGCCATGCTGGGCGTTGGCATTGACGTCAAAGATGAGGTTCTGGGACCCAAGAAGGGTGGTGCCGTTGACCTGGATGTTGTGCTGGTTGCCGCTGGTGATGCGCACGATGCTACCATTGGCCGTGAGGTTCCCAATGACGTGCGTGACACGGTCGTTGGCTCCGCTGACGTAGTTGCGATCGGCGTTGATGGTGGCAGGGCCGGTGAAGATGAAGTTGTTGTTGCCGGAGTAAACGGCCTGGGTGTCGCTACCGGTGCCGTTGTTGTTCAAGCTCAATACAACGAGATTGGATGCACCCACGCCATTAAGAGTGACGCCGCCCGTGCCAAGACCCAAGCCGCCGGGGCTTGCGGAGTTTCCGCCGGCGATGTTGAGGGTGCCAAAGTTGACGATGTAGTTCCCGGTGAAGCCGGAGGCATCCACATACAAACGGAGTGCGCCGTGGCCATTCTTGATCAGGTTGTTTGAGCCGGAGAGATAGCTGATTACGTTGCCAGGGCCAATGACATCCAGCGTGCCCGCGTGGATCTGGGCACTCAGGTTGCTGCCGAGGACGATGGGTGTCTCAATGCGGTCTGTGGCAGAACCGAGCTTCCGGATGAAGGCATCCGATGCACCGTTGTTGAAGATGAGGTTGTTGGTCCCTGTGATGGTGAAGATGCTGTTGCCGACTGTGTCCCCAAAGATCAATCCGCCGATCGTGGCCTGATCGTTGGCCAGTGTGATGGTGCGGTTGGCCCCGATGTTGAGGCGGAAGTTCGCTACGTCACCAATCGCATTGGGGAACCCTGTATTCGGAGACCAGTTGGCCGGGTTATCCCAGTCGCCACCGGCATCGACATTCCACGTGTAAACCGCACCCTGAGTCATAGGCGCAGGTAACCACGTGGCCATGAGCACAAGCATGAGGGTAGCCAGGGCTCTACGGTAGCGGCGAAGTGTCTTCATAAGGTAATGCGTTGGTTGGACGATGACGGGGAGAAGATGACAAAAACACCCTTGGGAGGTCGGGTCCTCCAAAGGGTGTTAGATGAAATCATGGCTCAATGGTTCAATACAAGGAAAATGTGGTGAAAGTGAACGGGAACTTAGTCTCCACATTTCAACATTTCATTTCGATTGAAGTCGCAAAAATCATGACCTGCCAACTCCTCCAAAAATCTTAAGAAATAAAGTTGGTGATTCACCCTATTCGCGGCTATCGCTTAAATTTATAGCTTAACTCGATATGGTGAGTCGAAAATCGTAGCGCTTTTCCTGAAGCGTTTTCGATTTACTCTCTCAAACTGCACTTTTCACAGCTGCGCAGGCCTTTCTTGGCAGTTTCAGCGGTCTGAGGTCGTTGATCTGTTCCTGATGAGATTTTTCGCCTGGCTCGCTCTTTTTTCTCTCCCAGCCCAAGCCGAGGTCCGGGTGGTGACCGACTTCGAGGGTGGGAATGCTGAAGTGATTCGCCTGGATGAGAAAATGCATGTGGTGCGCATCATGCCGGAACTGCGTGATGGCCGCGGCTGGCCATGTTGGTGGCACTTGCAGCTCGCGGGCTTGAGCGTTGGCTCGGAATGGACTCTGGAGGTGGAGGCTCAAAACAAACCCTTCAAAGGGAATGAGGTGCTGAATGCGAGCTGGTGCCAGCCTCTCCATCCATGGCTGAGCACCGACGGCGTCGCCTGGGGTCCGGGCAAGGCCGGGACAAAGAATCACAGTGGCGTGATGTCTTATCGGTTCCGCGCCACGGTGGATACGATGCACCTCGCCTGGGGACCTCCCTTTAGCCCGGCAGACGCCGAGCGGCTGGTGAATGAAGTGGCAGCCGCAGTGCCGGATGCGGAGCCGTTCGTGCTGGCCACGACACGCGGTGGACGAAAGGTGCACGGGGTGCGAGTGGGCCAGGAGGATGCTCGTCATCAGCTCTGGGTCAATGCGCGGCTCCACGCCTGGGAAGCGGGGGGCAGCCATGTGGGACGTGGGTTGATGAGCTGGTTCATCAGCGAGGAGGCAAAGGCGCTCCGTGAGCAGACTTGTCTGCACTTTATCCCGGTGATGGATGTGGATAACGTGGCCCTGGGGGCCGGGGGCAAGGAGTCGATTCCCCGCGACCACAACCGAGACTGGTCAGCCGACCCATACTACCCTGAGATTGCCGCAGCGCAGAGGATGATTCGTCGCATTCACGAGAAGTATGGCCTGGACGCCTACATTGATCTCCACAATCCTGGCGCTTCAGACCCGGTGTTTTTCTTTGGCCCGTTCGCTTTTGAGCGCATGGAGGGAAGGCAGCGGCGCAACTACCAGCGCTGGATGGAGCTGGCCGCCCAGCACATCCAGAAACCTCTTCCAGTACAGCCGAAGTATCGCTTCGCCACGTACGTGAAGTCGGATGAAGAACGCAGCCGAATGAGCAGCGGCTGGGTTCGGAGCCTAAACGGCTCCTTCACCATCTCGGTGACTCTGGAAACAGCATGGAACAGCCTGCTCATGAGCGGGGAAGGTTACGGCGAGATTGGTGCCGGTCTGGGGCGGACGATAGCTGCGTATTTGGCGACGAATCCCAGGGAGTGACGGAGGACTCTCACGGACCCTCCAGAAGCGGGTCGCCAAGGGCGCGCTGCTGCTCATCCAAAAGGGCTGTGAGTTCTTGAAGCCGTTTCTGATGCGCTGGTGCTGAGGCGAGGTCACGCACTTCATGAGGATCGGAGTTCAGATGATACAGCCTTGTGATTCCTGCTTTTGAATAACGGATGAGCTTCCACCCGTCGTGAATGACTGCTCGCTGGAGGTCCAGGTAGGCACCGTAGATGGTGTTACGCTTTGTTGCTCCGGGATCACCTTTTAAATGGGGCAAGACGCTCTCAAAATCCACCTGCCGAGGTTTTTGAACCCCAGCCAGTTCAAGGGCAGTGGGCATGGCGTCTTGCAGATAGATGGGCGCGCTAACCCGGCTGCCCGGTTTCACGCCTGGACCGGAGATGAGGAAGGGTACGCGCAGACTGTGGTCATACATGTTCTGTTTCCCCATGAGTCCGTGATGACCCACTGCAAGCCCGTGATCTGCGGTGAAGATGATCCAGGTATTGCCTGCCTTCCCGCTGGCTTCCAGTGCATCCAGGATGCGGCCAATCTGCGCATCCATGTGGGTGATGATGGCATAGTATTCCTGCCGGTGGACTTTCACGGCGTGTTCAGTGCGGGGAAAAGGAGCCAGCTTCTCATCTCTCAGCGTGGGGCCGCATCCCATGGCTTCGTGGTAGGGATAGACTGGCAGAAAGCTGGGGGGAACAGGGATGCGGTCAAGCGGGTAGCGATCCACATACTCCTTGGGTGATTGCCTTGGATCATGCGGTGCGTTGAATGCGATGTACATGAAGAACGGCCTTTCGTCGGTAGCGGCTTCTTTGAGAAAGTCTATGGTGTGATCTGCTACCACTTCGGTCCAGTGCTTGCCTCCCTCCCAGAAGCCGCCCAGACTTTCATCGAACGGGCTCCACGCGTCCGGCTGTCCTGCGAGGGGGCGGTTGTAGGCGCTTGGGCCATCCTTTGGCATGCCGCCGCGGACGTCCTTGGTGACATCGAACGCCAGCTCTGCCTTTGCCTGGATGTGCCACTTGCCTGTCATGTAGGTGCGGTAACCCTGTGCTGCCATGAGTTGTGGCCACAGGCGACCCGCCTCACGTTCGCTGTCGGTGGTCTGGTAGATGGCATTGGCGCGCCAGAGACTGCGCCCCGTGATGAGCATGGTGCGGCTCGCCACACATACGGCACCGCTCCATGAGCCCATGTTATAAGCATGAGTAAAGGCGGCTCCTCGCTGTGCCAGGCGGTCCAGGTTTGGTGTGTCGATATCCGTAGCGCTCAGCGTGCGAATCGTTTCGTAGCTTTGGTCATCAGCGAATAGAAAGAGAATGTTGGGCCGGGCACCAGCGAGGGCACATGGAGCGATGAGAAGAGCGAGGAGGAGGCGGATCATGTCGGACGGGGGCTAAAAGAGTTCGGTCAGGCGGGGACGCACACTTCGGGTAGCCTCGGCATACCTTGCCCCGCAGGCGAGTCCTCGATAGCGCGCAAGAATCGTCTTGGATTCCAATGCGCTATCTTTTGCGGGATCAAACGGGGCGTTCCGCACAAAGGCCATGAGCTGCCCTAGCCATTCCGTGGCGGCTGCCCATTCATCACTCACGTCCACGTACGTGTCAGGCATGAAGTCGATAGTGTGGCCCGGCCCGTTGTCATACCAAAAGATCTGGCTCGGAGTACGGGCATCGTCATCGCCACTGAGCCGGGCGGGCTGATGCAAGGCCACAAAGGCGGCGGCGCTGGCCATTTCGTGATCTGGATGTCGATCCCGGTGCCAAAGCAGAAAGGCGGTGTCTGGCCGCACCTCAGCCACCACTTGGGCGATCTCTCTTTTCAGCGTGAGCGAGGCTTCGTAGGCCATGCTGCCATAGCTGAGAAAACGCATTTCCATTCCCCTTTCGGCAGCGAGCTTGATGCTCAGCTCGGTCAGCGCCTTCTCTCGCCCACGCACTGGCGGCCAGTTCGTGTAATCGCCGATGACGTTTAGAATGACGACTTTGTGATGCTGACGGACCGCCTTGAGCAGAGTGCCTGGCAGCCCGTAAGGGCAATCGTCATAGTGGGCTCCGATGGCGAGGATGGTCTTGGGCATGAACAAAGGATAGGCAGTGCCGACCGGCCAAGACAAGCGCCGAAGTGAAAAACGGCAGCCTTGAGGGCTGCCGTTCTCAGCGGTCAGTGAGTGGTTTCGTCCGTTTAGTGGGCCGCGCCGTTTGCGTGGTTCAGCTCCGGATGGATGAGACCATACTCTCCATCTTTGCGCCGGTAGAGGATGGCAAGTTTGTGGTTTTGCGCGTTTTCAAACACGACGAAGGAGCGATCACTGATGGCGAGGTCCAACAGGGCCTCATCCGGATAGAGCGGGCGAATCTTGTACTGTTCATTGTGGACGTAGGAGGGCTCGAGCTGCTCTTCCTCGTGGTGATCCTGCTCAAGCTGGGCTTCTTCAAAGATGTGCTCCTCAATGTGCTTGACCTGCCCTTTGCGAGGACGGTGCGAGCGCAGCATCCGCGTCTTATACTTGCGCATCCGGCGGGCGATCTTGGAGATGGACTCGTCAATGGAGGTGTAGATGTCGTTGGTAGTGGAGTCCACTTCAATGACAATGTGGTTGGCACAGAAGAGGATGATCTCAGCCTTCTGCTGGTTGTGATGCTTCTGCACATCGAGCACTACCTTGGCCTCGATGATGCGCGGGTAGTCCAGATGAAGGCCCTCGACTTTTTTTCGTGCGTAATCCCGCATGGCCTCGGTGACTTCGACGTGACGTCCGGTGACGACGATGGGGAGGTTGACGTTGTGGACTTGCATGGTGTTTTCCTTTCTCCTGTGGGTTCCTTGCCTCGTTGTTTTGGTTTTGTCGGTTTGCCGGGTTTCCGGCGTTACGTAAGATCACATGGCGAAGTTCTCGCCCAGGTAGAACTGGCGGGCGAGCGGGTTGTTGACGATGTAGTCTCGCGGTCCATGCAGCAGCACCTTGCCTTCATGAATGAGATACGCGCGATCCACGATGTTCAGCGTCTCGCGCACGTTGTGGTCCGTGATGAGGATGGCTAGGCCCGCATTCCGCAGCATGAGGATGATTTCCTGAATGTCCTCCACCGCCTTGGGATCCACGCCCGAGAACGGCTCGTCGAGCATGAGCAGACGCGGCTCGGTAACGAGGGAACGGGCGATGGTCAGGCGGCGTTTTTCACCGCCGGAGAGGGTAATGGCGAGGTTGTTGGCTACGTGGGAGATGCCAAACTTCTCCAGCAATAACGCACACTGCTGCTCCCGCTCCTCGCGCGAAAAGCCCTGCGTCTCCATGACGGCGATGATGTTCTCCTTCACCGTCAGCCGACGGAAGATGGATTCCTCCTGCGGCAGATAACCCATGCCGAGGCGTGAGCGGCGGTACATCGGCTCCTGAGTGGCATCGTGGCCATTGAACACCACCGTGCCACCGTTCGGTCGCACCAGACCCACGATCATGTAGAAGGTGGTCGTCTTGCCAGCACCGTTGGGTCCCAGGAGGCCTACCACTTCACCGGCGCGGACCTCAATGTCCACTCCGTTGACCACGGTGCGCCCGTCATACACTTTTTTCAGTCCCCTAGTATAGAGAAGGAGGTCTTCAGAAGGTGCATTTTGCGTCGCGGAGCCTGAAGTTTCCTCCCAGATGCGGGGATCATTGGCGATGGTGGCCATTTCTTGATGAAGAATACTATCGTTTGAAAAAGATTACAAGCACCGCAGCAGCTTAACGCTGCCCTTGTGGTGGAACGGTCACGGGTTGGCTTGGTCGCGGAGCGGGCTTGGGTTTCGGTTGCTCGCCCGCCTGCACCAAGCGAGTCTCATGCGGGCCGCTGGTGCGGATTTTGCTGTCCGCAGTGATGACGAGCACCGTGTCCACTGAGGTGGCGATGATCATGTTGTAGCCGTCCTGTATCTGAGGCATTCCGCGCAAGGTGATGTCGCCAGTCTTCCCATCGTACGTAACGTGTCTTCCCTTGCCGATCTTCGTGCTGCCGTCCGGCGCTTTTTGAACAATGGTGACCATGGGTCCCTTGGCGATGGCTTTTTCAATGCCGCCCTCCCCGTCCGCTGGAGCAGACTCCGGAGTCGCGGCAGGGGTGCTGGCGGCGGCAGGCTGCTTGGCTGGGTCGATGGCGGCGGAGTTCGGCACGGCAGGGCCGGTGCCCGCCTTTTTCTCCGTCTTCTTCATGTGGATTTCCAGTTCCTCGCAGTCGATGTCAAAGTCAGGGTGCTTGGCTTTGACGTTTCCCTGGAAGACGGAAATGGAGTTCGAAGGGTCAAAGAAGTTCGTGTCTGCGGTGATGATGGCCTGCTTGGGTGCTTTCTTTTCCGCTGGAGGTGCGAGCGTCTCCGGCTTAAGGGGCTGCGGCTTGGCCTGGGCCGGAGGGATGACGCTCGGCGGCGCATCATCGTCCACCACAGTGGCCTTTCGGGGCTGCGTGCTGTTTTGCGCCAGGAGGATGCGGCCCTCATCGGAGACGTTGGCCAGGGCGCGGTTCATCCTTGACTCTGCCTCGGCCAGGCGGGCTGCCTCGGCTGGGTCCTGGGGCAGATCCCTCCGTGCCACGGCCTGCATGGCGGCAGCCGGCAGATTGGAGCGAGAGCGCTCCGTGGACTCACGCTGTAGTTTCATCTCTTCGGCAGCTCCGTTGGCACGAGCTGCGGCTAGGCGCTCGTTGATTTCCCGGGTTTCAGAAGTCTGTGCGCAAAGCGGCACCGCGAAGGACAAAATGGCGAGCGCTATGGAGTGGGATGGGAGTCTGGTCATGTTACTTGACTGGAGCTGAGGGGTTGGTGCCGACAGCGGGTTGTGTCTGCGGCGCTGTGCCTGATGCCGCACCATCTGCAGGAAGGGCGGGGCGCTGGCTGAACTGGGTGGTGTCGTAAATGATCATTTGCACGCGGCCCACCATCTTCCCCTGCGATGTCGTGGTGTCGAATACCATTGTATCACCCTCGAGCTGAAAGTCACTTCGGGAGACGCGGCTCCGCTCGTTGGAGGAGAGCACTTTGGTGTCCAGAACGTAGGTGGCTGTACGCGTATCCACCCGCACGTCCTCCTTTGGATCCGCTCCAAAAATCTTGATCGTCATCTTTTCGGCAAACAGCGTGTTCTTGTCCTGCCTCGTCAGCGCATCAGCGGTAATCAGGGAGGTCGCCCTTCCATTCTCGAATCCCGGGATGCGCACTTTCAAGTTCTTCATCCCCTCGGGAATCATTTCTCCAATAGTACCGATGCCGCCCGAGGGCGATTCCGCAGCGGCTTCGGGCTTCTCTTTGGTCTTCTTTTCGGCAGTCCCTTTGTCCTGCGCATCACACCGCACCGTCAGCACACCTGCCACCGCCAGCGCGGAGAGAAGTCGGTTGAGTCTAAACGCTGGCATGAGCGGCATGGTGAATGTTTAGCAGAGTTTGAATCAAGGATGACAACTCGGCGAGCGGGATTTGATTCGGACCATCCGAAAGCGCGCGCGCCGGATCGGTGTGCGTCTCCATAAACACACCATCCACCCCAGTGGCCACCGCCGCCCTTGCGAGCACCGGTGCCAGCTTGCCATCTCCGCCCGTCGTAGTCCCCTGTCCACCCGGCCGCTGCACGGAATGCGTGGCATCGAAGATGACCCGGCAGCCCAGCTCACGCATCCAGTAGAGGGAACGCATGTCGGCCACTAGGTTGTTGTAGCCAAAGGTAGTACCCCGCTCCGTCATGAGGTAGTTCTTGCAGCCAGTGCTCTCCAGTTTGTCCGCGATGTTTTTTACATCCCATGGTGCCAGGAACTGGCCCTTCTTCACGTTCACCGCTCGGCCACTGCTCCCCGCCGCCAGAATCAGGTCCGTCTGACGGCAAAGAAAGGCAGGAATCTGCAGTAGGTCGATGTAGTCCGCCGCCATTTCGATCTCCTCCACCTCGTGCACATCCGTGGTCACCGGCACCTTCAACTCCTTGCCTATCTCACCTAAAATGCGGCAACCACTGGCACAGTCCATTCCTCGGTAACTGGTGATCGCCGAGCGGTTGGCCTTGTCATAAGAGGCTTTGAAAATCCACTGAATGCCCAAAGCCTCTGCCATCGCCTTTAGCCGTCGGGCCATGTCCCAGACGAAGGCCTCAGACTCAATCACACAAGGGCCAAGAATAAAAAAAGGACGGCTGCCGTCCACTCGGACGCTGCCGATCTGCACGATGGGAAGGGAAGAAGACAAAACGAATAAAGAGAGGTTTTGGGAAGAATCAGGGTTTCACCCTACCTTATGGAGCGATCACAGCGTTACAACCTTCCGTTTGAGGTCACAACGCCTTACTTCTTCCCAGCAGCAGAAGCGTTTCGTTCAATATCCCAAAATCGCCCAACTGCTCCCCACGCTAGGTCCTGCCGAGGCAGTAACCCATCGCCCCCCAGATAGAACCGGCTAACGAAGACAAAACTCTCTCGCTGGATGCCCCCCGTCTTACCACTCTCGGCAGGCAGCGTCAGCAAGTCGGCTGCCAACAAGCCCAGCGTGCCCGCCAGCCCCTCCCGCTCTCGAACGTAGCCACGATACTGCTCCACCGTGGGATTCGTCAGCGCCAACATGGTCAGCACAACCACCAGTGCGGTCAGGGCAATCTTCAACTTCATCAGCCAAGGAAAAACACAACGAAAACAGTCCACAAGATCAAACTTTCGAGGCTCAATCCCACAGCTTTGGTGCTCGCTACCAACGCGTCGTGCCAGCCTCACGGCTGACGACGCATCACTCGCTTCCGGTTGCCTGGCTCCAGACTCTACCGCGCGGGGTTCTTACCCGCTGGGCTGCTTCATAAGGTTTCCGTGTTCTAACTCTCATTCTACTGTTCGTCTGACTTCCCCTCCATCTGGGTTATACGCCCGCGATGGAACCAAGTGGTTTGGATACAATGAAAGCTCGGAACTCTGTTCTTCACCTACTGAAGGATGGGAACTTAGCGAGTCGGCGTGCGCAGCAGTCGCCGGTGCCGCCGACGCTGTCGTCATGAGGAAGTTCATAACTCGTCTGCGCATTTACTGCACTTTACATAGCCAGACCGGCTCGCGCCGATCCGAACTCACGTTTCACCGTCTTCGAAAAGATTCCAAGCGACACGTGTGGCATAGACTGCCGCCGAGTCCCTTGTTCGCGCTAGCCTTGTGCCGGAGCTACCAGCGTTCTGGAGCGGAATGATGAAATGGGTTTCTCCCGGGAAGTAGCCAGGACGAAATCTGCGGGCTTAACATTTAAGACTAATCGCTTAGGGGCCTGGAGTTGCGAGGCACATTCAACGGCAACAGGTTATGTAAGGAAATCCCGCTTTACTCGGGTCGCAAGTGAACGTCACGACTCTGCCGTCGCGGTAACGAAGGGTCGCACCAATGGGCAGCTTACGTGTAAGCGTCAAGACAAGAGCCCCAGGCTACTGCCGTGACGCTTACGGAGTGGAGCATCGTTGTGGTGAGGATCGTGGCGGCTGGTGGCCTGTTGTGGTGGTTGCTCAAGCGCCGAACCTGAACCAGTGAGCGACCGCCAAGCCAGCGAAGGCTTGGGCCAGACCTTGGCTTTGATCTTGTTTCGAAGGGGCTGGATTTCGGCTGCCGCGGATGGTGTGTCCGTGAATAATGAGGCGTCTCCCGCATTGATTGCTGTCAGGTTCGCGTCTTAGTTAGCGATCCATATCATGTGCGGCATTTACGGTTTTGCAGGTTTCGATGAAGAAGGTCTTCTGGACCGCATGGGTGGCGTGATTCGGCATCGTGGACCTGATGGACAAGGTCGTTATGAGGCACCAGAAGGGGTGGTCTTCTCCATGGGTATGCAACGACTGAGCATCATTGACCTGGAGGGCGGCTGGCAGCCTGTGTTCAATGAGGATGGCACCATAGTCGTCTGCTACAATGGGGAGACCTACAACTACCTGGAGCTGCGTGATGAACTGGAGTCAAAGGGGCACCGTTTCCGGACACACAGTGACACGGAGTGCCTGGTGCATGGATACGAAGAGTGGGGAATAGAGGGACTGCTGCGGCGGATGAATGGCATGGCGGCATTTTGCCTGTATGACGCGAGGAGGCAGGAGTTTTACATCGCCCGGGATCGCTGCGGACAGAAGCCACTTTATTACCACCACGAAGGTGGACGATTTCTCTTCGGAAGCGAGGCGAAATCCCTTCTGCAAAGCCAGCACGTGAGTGCCGAACCAAACCTGGAGGCGATCGATCCTTACCTGACGCTGCGCAATGTGCCGGAGCCAGCTACCATGTTCAAAGGCATCTACAAGCTGCCAGTAGCACACTACCTGCACTACCGGTTGCGCGACAGGGACCTAAGCATTCACCGCTACTGGGAGGTGCCGCTTCTGAATGCCCGAACAGCGACTTACAAGAGTGACGGGGAATACCTGGAGGCCTTGGAGGAGGTGTTTGATGACGCGGTAAGGCTCTGCATGAGGAGTGATGTGCCGGTGGGTGCGTATCTCAGCGCCGGGGTAGATTCATCCCTTACCGTAGCGGCGATGACGAAATACTCCTCCCGCATCAATACTTACAGCATCGGCTTTGACTCACCTGTGGATGAAACACCTGCTGCGCGTGAAACGGCAGCCTACTTGGGTACGAACCACCACGAAATCATCTGCACGCCGGAGGACTTTGAGCTGCTGCCGAAGATCGTGTGGCATATGGACAGACCGGTGGGAGATGCGCTGCTCATTGCGTTTTACAAACTGGCTCAGGGAGCAAGCAGGGATCTCAAGGTGGTGCTCGGCGGAGAGGGTGCAGATGAGGCCTTTGCCGGGTACTCGTTCCAGGGCGTCATTGGGAAAGTGGACAAGGTGAAGCCGCTTGCACCGCTTGCCGCGCTCGCGTTCGGCCTCACGCCCCATGCTTTGCTAAACAAGTTCTTCGTGTTCCCGGCAGATCTGGGTTCCCAGGGCAAAAAACGTGTGATCGATTTCCTGCGCCACTACAACAGCCGAGATCTCAATCATAACTTTAACGCGCTGCGTACACTCTGGAGCATGGACGAGCGCAGGGATGTCTATGCGCCGGCCTTCAAAGAGCGGGCCAGCACTGCCTGGATGGCAAAGGAGCGGGACAAGGACAAGGGCGGGCCGTTTCTCGACCGCCTACTCAAGCTGCAATACGACGAGTGGTTGCAGGACTGGGCTCTGATTCGACAGGACAAGAACACCATGGCGCACAGCCTGGAGTATCGGCTGCCGTTCCTGGATCACCGTCTCATCGAACTGGCCTTCACTATGCCTGCTCATTTGAAGAACAATGGGCGGGAGGACAAAATCATCGAACGTCGTCTGGCGGACAAGGTCTTCCCGCCACACATCGCACGCCGAAAGAAGATCCCGTTCTATCTGCCGGTGGAGTATTTTCTGGATCAGCCGCAGTTCAAGGCACTGGTGGCAGACACTCTGAATGAAAACGCCGTGAAGAAGCGCGGCTACTTTGACCCCCGACAAGTGGCACGGCTGGTGGAACAGATGCGGAGCACGCGGGAGTTCATCTTCTGCAAGCAGGTTGTGTCACTGGTCATTCTTGAGCTGTGGCATCGAGTCTTCATTGACCGTAGCTACCGCTTCGGCTGACAGAACACCTCGACTCCCTGAGACTTCCGCTGGACGCTAATCTGGAGAGTCCGTTTCACTCTGCCCTTACTGAGTGAACGACGCCCGGCTCTGTATGCACCAAGGTGACTGGCGCCTCGTTACGATGCCAGGGTATGTGGAGGCAGGGTGAAGTGGGCGCAAGGAGCCGAAGCTGAGTCAAAGCGCTGCTCTTTGTTGGGTGATCGTCACTTTCATCTTCTGGCAGCCAGACCACGCGCCTTATCAATGAGCTGGAGGAACTCGCCTCGGTAGCCGAGGGGGTCCGGGCCTTTGCTTTGCAGAGCGAGTTGGCGGATGCCTTCCCAGCTTAGCTCTCCAGCGTGGGCGGACTGACGGAGTAACATGCCAAAGCCAACGACGGAGGTGGCGAACTGGAACTCCTTGGATGTGTCTGCGAGCTTCCTCCCGGCGTCCTTCACGGGCATCTCGATAAGCTGACTGCTGTTTCCGTCTGGCTGCTTGTAGCGGAGCTTTACGGTGAGTAAGTCATCACTGACGACTCCGGCGGCGGGTGTGGCGGGTGTGGCCGGCTGCTGGTATTTGAGGCCATCCACAAGCGGACGGCCGTCTTCGTTCGTGACGCCGACGGGCACGATTTCATAAAAGGCGGTGACGGTGTGGCCCGCACCGATCTCGCCAGCGTCTTTGCGGTCGTTGTTGAAGTCTTCTTTGGCGAGCAGGCGATTCTCGTAGCCGATGAGGCGATACGAGGCGACCTGAGCGGGGTTGAACTCCACCTGGATCTTCACGTCCTTGGCAATGGTCACAAGGGTGCCGTGCATTTGCTCGACGAGGACTTTGCGCGCCTCGCTGAGGCTGTCGATGTAGGCGTAGTTGCCGTTGCCTTTGTTGGCCAGGGCTTCCATGGTGTAGTCCTGGAGATTGCCGGTGCCGAAGCCGAGAACACTGAGGAAGACGCCGCTCTGGGCCTTGTCCTTGATGAGGGTCTCCAACTCCTGCGGGCTGCTGATGCCGACGTTGAAGTCTCCATCCGTGCAGAGCAGCACGCGGTTGATGCCTTCTTTAATGAAGTGCTTCTGCGCTTGTTCGTAGGCGAGCTGGATGCCGCTGGCACCGTTGGTGGAGCCGCCTGGTGTGAGTGCCTCGATGGCGGCGCGGAGCTGTGCTTTGTCACTGGTGCTTTCCAGGGCGAGGCCGCTGCGGCCGGCGTAGGTGACGAGGGCGACGCGGTCGTTTTCTCCAAGTTGTTCGGTCAGCAAATGGAGGCTTTGCTTCACGAGCGGGAGCTTGTTTGCATCACTCATGCTGCCGGAGACATCTACGAGGAAGACGAAGTTCGCGGTCACGCGCTCGCGCTGGAACTCGCGCCCTTTGATGGCAATGCGGGCCAGGCGATGCTGCGGCTTCCACGGGGCCTCGGCCACATCGACCTGCACGCTGAATGGGCGGTCGCCATCTGGCTGCTCGTAGTCATAGGGGAAGTAGTTGATCATTTCTTCAAGGCGCACCGCATCGGCTGGTGGAAGCACGCCTTGATTGAGGAAGCGACGCACATTGGCATACGCTGCGGTATCCACGTCGATGCTGAAGGTGGAAAGCGGTGCCTGGGTGACTTGGGCAAAGGCGTTTTCGAGGAGAGGTTGGTAGCGTTCGGTGGACACGGCGCGGCGTGCGCCGTCAAGAGAGTCAAGTCGGTCACGCTCCGGTCGAAACGCAGTTCCACTGATCCCAGTATTCACCGGCACACCTGCGTAGGTCGCGTCTGTGGATTTGCCATCAGATGCGGGGATGGCACGACTCCGAATCTCACGCTGGGCAATACCTGCTACCGGTGGCCCCGCAGGGGCGGCCGCGTCTGCGAGCACCGGTGTTGCAGACGGGGCTGGGTAAAGGGGCTTCATCGATTGAGAGTCCTGCTGCGATATGGCTGGTGGATCGTCAGCCGGCAGGGTCATGGAGCTGGCTGCGACTTGCCGATTCAAAGGTGAATCCGAACGGATACTGCCGAGCGCGATGGACATCTGCCGGTCCTTGCCTAGTTCAGTGCCTTTTTGTCCCATGGCGACGGTAACTGTCTCGCTGGGTGATTGATTCCACTTCAAAAGGCTGCGTGTCAGAATGAAGACTCCAACCATGAGGCAGGCTGCGAGCGCGACGATGCGGACGATGCCGTAACGTGGGGCGCTGGAGCCTGCGATGATGACGGGCTGTTTCTTTTTGGCGGGAGTTTGCAGGCTCCGGATGAGAGCTTCCTTTTGCTCCAAAGACAGGCCGTTGGATTCGCTGTTGGATGCAAGCTCCTGTTCGAGCGTGGCGCAGAAGGCTCTAATCTCCTCTGCCTGCCGCTTGAGTTCGGCATCCTGAGCCAAGCGGGCCTCGATCTGGAAGCGCTCTTCCTGTGTGGCTTCATTCAGCGCCCAGGCGGTAAGTTGTTCGGGTTTCATGGGGTAAGCGGGGGATGGGTTTACGGACTCAGACGAGTTGATGCGGGCTTGTTTCTTGGGTCTGCCACTGCTCGCGCATGGCCTGGATGCCGTGGTGGATGAGGTAGCCAACGTTGCCGATGGAGGTCTTCATGGTGTCACTGATTTCTTTGTAACTAAGACCTGCGATGAACTTGAGGCGGATGGCTTCGCGCTGCTTTTCTGGGAGCTTGGCGAGGAGTCGATGCATGGTGCCGACGTCTTCACGCTGCTCTAGGTCATCTCCTGGACGGCTACCTGGAGACTCTTCGAGATCAAGCATTTCGGTTTCCATAGGGATGAGGCGATGGTGTTTGCGCAGGTGATCGGTGGCGCGGTTCTTACACACCGTGAAGAGCCACGGCGCGATGCGCTCTCTTTCCACTGCCGCCAGCGACTGGCTGAGACGTAGGAACACATCCTGCACGATGTCCCTGGCGTCCTCGACCTGGCCCACGTAGTTCAGTGCGTAGCGAATGAGCGGCTTTTCGTAGCGCTCGAGTGTTTCGCAGAAGAACTGGTGGGCATCGGTCATGCGGGAGTCATGCTGCATGACGGCGGGAGTGCCAGCCTCTTGGAAAAAATCCAAAGGTTACACCCCAGATCGCTGCTGAAGCTGGCGGATGAGCTCTTTGACTTTGTGTGCGCCGCGGATGTGTTTGAACTGTACTTCAATGTCCTCCGAGCCTGCGGAAGACACGTTGAGGGTGCCTATGCCGAGGACACCGAGAACGCCTGACGCATCCACATCAATGGAGCGCACGTCTCGAATGCGGACCTCCTTTGAGCTGCGGCCCCAAATGCCCCACTCATGCTCGATGCGCTCGGGGGTGATGATGTAGTCCCTCTGCTGCCGTGCGATGATGACGCCACACAGGGTGATGGATGCAGCGATGCCTCCCGCCGCCATGAAACGCCAGTCGTAGGTCATGCCGATGGCACCCAGCGCTGCGAAGAGAAAGGCCAGAGCTAACCAACGCATGTAGGCCAACCAAGAAGGATGACCGTGATAGGCTTCAGCACCGGGAGCGCTGTTCTCATAAAACTCTCCCGCCATGTCGGCTCCCTCATCCGGCAACATGGAATCCTCGTTCGCATCTTCATCCTCCAGTGCTCCACGGGCCTTGATCTCCCAAGGGGTGTCTCCGCTGAACTCTTGGTACGCAGGACGCTCCAACCGGGCGACGCTCTCTTCCACTCGCGGCGGCCTCATGCCATCAATGAGTTCACCAACTTTGTGCGAGCGTCCGGTGACGCGATCTGTGACGATTTCTCCTCTGGCGATGGATCCCCGCTCCACCAGCAGGTAGAGTTCGTCCTTGGTATGAGGGCCTCCAAGCGTGGGATGCTGCGGGATCTGGTAGCGCGCGGCGGGCATCTGGTCAGATGGTGCGCGGCTCAGGTGGATTCGGCAAGTGAAGAGTCATGCGGGAGGCATACTATCTTTTCCGTATGGCGAGGAGCGTGTCGGATCGGTGTCAACCGGCTTCCGCACTTCAAAGAGAGTTGCACTTTGAATAGGGAATTTGGTATCAATTTTGGGCGAGTTGATACCTGAACATCAGCATGAGCGAGCCCATCAGTCTTCCCTCGGCACCCGGCGGCCTGCTTCATTGGCTGCCGGAACTCTCAAAGCAGCCCTACTGGCATCCAGAGCAGATGAAGCACAAACCGGCACCTGATGGCCTGAGGCATGAGCAGTGGTGGCCGCTGGTGAAATGCCTGCGCATCGCTCGCTGGAAGCCGGTCATCCTTCCAGGGCTTGGAACGGGGCAGTTCGGTGTGGTGTTAAGTGACGAGATGCTTCCCGTGCTGCATCTGTTCGACACGCGAGTGATGAGGGCAACGCCGGTGCAGCCTGCGGAGGTGAGAGAACGCTGGCAGACGCGGCGCATGTCCGCGATGATGCAGGAGGCGGTCGCCTCTGTGCAGCTCTCTGGCAGGGCAGTATCCTGGGAGCACAGCATGGACATGCTGCGTCAGGCACGGCAGCCCATTCATTCATGGGATCAACTGGTGTGGAATCTGCACCGGCTGCTTAAGGCTCTGCCTGAGATGTCGCGTGAGGCATTGACAACAGCCGGTATCCGCGTTGCCTACCAGCGGCTCTTGGAGCGCACGGGCATGGCGGAAGGGAGCATGGATGAGGCATCCTTGGCTGCTGTTTGCGAGTTTGCTGAAGGGCCGTTGTCTGAGGGTGCCGGGTTTCTTCACCCGCTGATTCGTGCCATCATCACGGGCTGGTGGCTCTCTCGGCTGGACGGGCTGGGGGATGTGGGTAGCATTCTGGGGCGCTACGTCATGCACTGGACGGGAATGCGGAGCGGCTATGGTGTGCTGGCATGGACAGCGCCGTCCCGGGCATTGATGGCTGACCCGCAAGACTACCTGTCTGCCTCAGTCCGTGTGGAGTCTGACGAGGGGGATCTGACCTATGTGATCCTGCCTGTGCTTCAAGCTCTGAAGACAGCGCTGACGAGTGCAGAAAGGACGGCTCACGAGGCGGAAGCCGAGCTGCTGGCTGGACGGCACTCGTGGAATCGTTTTGGGTTATTGAATGCGCGGCAGGAGGGGTTGGTGCTGCGGGCTATGGATCATCCGGGTGAGGCCTTCACCATAGAGAGCCACCGAGAGGCTCATGATTTGGCCTACGCGACGGCGCGTGCGGATTTGTTAAGGATGGAGCAGATAGGCCTGATGCGGAAGCGTCAGGCAGGTAAGGGCTTCGTGTTCGAACCTGCGCCGGACTGGCGAGATAAGCTGATGCGACTGGGCGAAGGCTGACGGCGGTCCTCCATGGCCTGCCGACCCCGCTGGAGATGGCTAACCGGCGGCGAGTTCCTGAAGCAGGTGCTTGTTGAGTTGCACACCGGCCTCGAAGCTTGCGAGTGGGAAATTTTCATTCGGCGCATGGGCTTGGCAATCTGGCAGCGCCAGTCCGAGCAGCAGAGTCTCCACACCCAGTACATCTTTGAATGCCTGCACGATGGGGATGCTGCCGCCTTCCCGGATGAGGGCGATGTCTCCGCCAAAACTTGCCTTCAACGCACGCTGCGCCGCCTGCCCGGCTCTGGAATGTGGGTCCATGAGGTAGGGCATGCCGGTATGGCCGAGCTTGATCTCAAGCCTCACGCCTTTGGGCAGGTGCTTGCGCAGATGCGTTTCGGCCAGTTTGAGGATTTTGTCCGGGTTCTGATCCGGCACGAGCCTGAGCGAAAGTTTGAACATGGCCTCTCTGGGGATGACGGTTTTGGATCCCTGCCCCTGATAGCCGCCGCCGATGCCATTGACTTCGGCGGTGGGACGCGCCCAGCGGCGCTCGAGATCGGTGTATCCGGGTTCTCCAAACAGTTCGGGTGAGCCGGTTAGGGCCAGGGTCTCTGCGGTGGTGTCTCCCAGGCGCGCCCAAGCCTCACGCTCCCAGTCGGCGAGCGGGCGGACGTCGTCGTAGAAGCCTTCAATCTGCACCCTACCCTCGCTGTCGTGAAGGGTGGCGACAAGGCGCGCTACTGCCGTGGCAGGATTGGCAATGGCACCACCGAAGATACCCGAGTGCAAATCAATGGATGGACCGCGGACGATGGCCTCCAAACAGGCGATGCCACGCAGGCCGTAGGTAAATGTGCCCACTCCCGGAGCTACCATGCCGGTGTCTGAGATGGCTACGAGGTCGCACTTCAGCGCCTCACGCTGCGCTTCGAGAAAGGGCTTCAGGTGCGGGCTGCCTATTTCTTCCTCACCCTCGAAGAGGAAGATGAGATTCACTGGCAGGTCTGCCTGCGCTGCGAGGGTCTCTCTGACACCTACGAGGTGAGCCATGAGCTGTCCTTTGTTGTCTGTGGCTCCGCGGCAGTAGATGCGCCCGTCCCGTATGGTGGGTTCAAAGGCCGGTGACAGCCATTCAGCGAGCGGCTCGGCGGGTTGCACGTCGTAGTGACCGTAGATCATGACGGTTCTGCGGTCTGGGCGGTGCGCATTCCTGGCGAGCACTACGGGGTGCCCGGGCGTCTCATGCAGTTCAACTGAGAGGCCGAGGGCTCGGAGTTGCTCCATGAGCCAAGCAGCACAGTTCCGCACGTCGCCACGATGGTCCGGGCTGGTGGAAACGCTGGGGAAGCGGAGGAAGGTGAGGAGGTCTTGGATGCCGGGGTGCATGATGGTGGAATGTGTGGTATGCGAGCGGCTGGCTCACAAGTGAAAACGGCACCCGCTGGGCTGCGGGTGCCGGGAAGAGGAAGAGCAGCACACTACTGGCGCTTCTCGAAGATGACCTGCCCGGATAGGATAGGTGAGTTCGTCAGCGTGGTGGGCGGCACCACGTTGGTGTCCGGAAGCTGGTTTAGGGTGAAGTAGCCAGCCCCGATGCCGTCGAGACGTTGGAAGGCATCTGCATTGGTGGAGGGATCTGGAATGATCATTCCGAAATACTTCACGGGGCGGGTGTAGAGTCGGTTGGTCACGGGGTCGGTGTCCTTGAGCGTGAAGGAGCCTGAGAACAATCCGGTGCTGGGCACGATGGCGAGCTTGGTGGCGGCTTGGTTGAGCGGCGTATTCGCAGCGGGCATGACGATGGAGGAAACGGATCGCACCGTGAAGACGACATTGGGGTTCGTGGTGGAGAGTTGCACGCCACCTTCCGCGAACTCGAGGGCTGCATTGGTGATGGAGCGGGAACCGAGGTCGATGCCCCAAGAATCCACGAGTCCGTTTACGTAAGCTTCATTGGGCGCTGCCCCGTTGAGATTAGCGCGGCCTATACGACTACCGGAAGTCCAGAAGAGCCGGTTGGATGCAGGGTCTGCATACAGGTCTGTGGGGGTGTTCACCAGGGTGACGAGAGGAGAGGCAAACACGGAAGCGTCAAACGAGATGCGCCCGATGCCGCCGCCGCGTGTCCAGTAAAGGAAGCCGTTGACGGTATCCACACAAATGCCGGTGATGCCATTGACTCCTACACCGCCGCCAAGACCAGCGAAATAGGCGTTGTTGTTGTTGCTGCCGTCGAGGTCCGAACGCCCGATGTCGAACGAGGTCTCTGAGCAGTGGTAAAGTTTGTTGTTCACCAAGTCGAGCGCCACGTCCACGGCACCGGCACGGGAAACGACAAGCGCGACATCCGTGCCGTCCAGCTTTGCGCGCATGATGGCACCTGAGCCGGGGAGATTGGTTTGTGCCCAGTAGATGTAGCCGTTGGTGGAATCCACCGCCATGCCTGCTGCCCCGGCACCTGGGTCAAGGGTGATGAAGGTGTCATTGACTCCCGTGCCATCCATGTTGACCACGCCAATGAAGTCTCCAGAACTCCAGAAGACTCTCTCGTTGACGGGATCGACCGCCACGCCCTTGGCAGTGGTGGGGACGGTGATGCCAGCTAGGTCAACCGTGGGTGAGGACACGCCGATTTGGGCGATGGCGTTGCTGCCGGCACGGCCTACGTAGAGGCGAGAACCGCCCTCTCTGAGGTTCATGACGATCTGCGACGGCGTGCCGGCTGGCGGTGTAGGCACGGGCTTGGCGACAGGAGGCACGTAGAGACCACCTCCGACGGTGAGTTCCATAGGCAAGGGCCAACCGAGGCGGTAAAGTCGTACTTTGGGTGAGGACTGAGCGTTTTTGCTCCAAGTGACGGTGCCGGTGACGGTGTGACCAGCGTCGTTGTTGATATCGGCTATGCCGTGGATGGAGCCGGTGTTTGCATACAGCGAGGTGTAGAACGCTACGCCACCTCCTGGACCGACAGGTGCGGTGGTGGCTATGGCGGAGCCATCAGATGCCCTGCCAGTGACCACTGCCGCGCCGGTGGTGGCATTTACGACGATGGCAGCGTAGCTGGTGCCCTGAGGCTTGGTAATGTCATTCAAATCGAGCGCCTGGAGATCGATGGCGACGTTGTGCCGACCTGCGTAGTCCGTGGCGGGAGCGGCCTTGCTCCATACGTTGCGCCAGCCACTCATAGGTACGACCTGCGCACCGACGGTCATGTCACCGGTCAAGGTGTTGTTGATGGTGTTGAGCGTGAAGTTAACGGTGATGTTCTGAAGCGGCGCTTTCCGGACGATGGTGGTGGAGCCGGTGACGGTGGGGTTGGAAACCGTGAGATTCAGGGAGCCTTTGAAGGCCAATCGAGTGGTGCCGATGGTGACACGTCCGCTGAACGCACCTTTGGTGGTGGTAGTGATGTCCAAGCGTGCACCGTGGCCGCCATTTGCGATGTCGTTGCGGTCAGCCAGCGCGACGAAGCTGCCAATGGCGCTGCCGGGCACGGGCTGGATGTCGATGAAGAAGGTCTCCGAGTCCGGGATGGTGGAGGGGTTGTTCGCGGTGACGGTGACAGCGACAGGGGCACCGGTGGCGAGTGTGGGTATGCCGCTGATAATGCCTAGCTTGGTGTCTAGCTTCAGGCCGGCAGGAAGCTTGGTGGAGGCAAAGACGGTGGGTGCCTGAGAGGCATCCACGCTGTAGGGAATCTGGAAGGTAAGCAGTCTTCCCACGATGCCGGTAACGGTAGTGCCGCTCATGTCGATGGTGACATTCCCACCGATGGCAGAGGTGGGGCTGGTGATGTCTGGCTGGGCAGCCACGCGTGCATCGAAGTCGCCGGTAAACGCTACCAGATCCGGATCTGCTGCGGCGCAGGTGACCTCGCAACGGTAGATAGCTTCGTAGGCGACATTGAAGTTTTTGATGGTCAGCGTGGGGGAGGAGGCACCGGAGAAGTCACCTCCGTCAACCACCTGGGTATTGCCCATGCCAGTATCCTTGAACCAGCGATAGGTGAGGCCGCTGCCTCCTGCGACTGCCTTGATAACAGCGGTGGTGGCATTGCGCACCGGGAAGGGGCGGTTCACCTGGTCAATGACCAGTATCTCAGCCGAGGTGCTGGTGACCGAACCCGCAGGGGCGGTGTTCGTAACCCGAACATCATAACGTCCTCCGTTGGTGACTTGGGCAGCGGCGATGGTGAGGCTGGATGCAAACTCGCCGACGTTGCCGGTGGCTGTGGTGACCGCTCCAGCGACGGCGGTGTTGTTTCGGCGCCACTGCACGACGGCTTTGTCACCGCCGGTAACGAGGGCGTTGAGCGCCAGAGGTGAGCCCAGTGCGACCACTCCTTGTGCGGGAGGTGTGATCACCCCTAGGGCCGCGTCATCGTTGAGAATGGTGAACTCATGGGTGAACGGGAGTGTCAAGACGGGGGTGCGGGTGGTGGCCTTGAGCGGAACGGGTGTGCCGAGGGTGATGATGAAGCTTTCATCTGGCTCAACCACGCTGTCGTTCTTGAGCTTCACCGCGATGATCTTGCTACTCTGGCCTTTCTTGAACACGAGCGGCACCGTGCTGGCGGTGTAGTCCGCAGTGACAGTGGCTGGGGTGGCCCCTGGAGAAATGGTCACGGGCACTCTGACGTCCACATCAGCTGTCGGATTGAGATTGACGATGACGTTCACGGTGCCCGCAGCCTCGTTTGCGGATTGCTGGTCGATGGCGAAGAACACTTGCGGTGGAGGCGGAGCGACTTGATCCGAGGTGAGAATGGTTCCGTCCTCACCCACAGCGACAAGGCGGTTCAGTGGCGCGGGGGCGTAGGCTAGCCCTGCGAGTCCCTTGGCGGTGCCTGAGATGCGCTTGGTCCAGCTGGCACCCGTGGTGGACTCCACAATGGTGCCTGCCTCACCTACTGCAAAGATGCTGGAGCCAGCGGAGACGACATGCTCCAGGGTGGCGGTGACGCCGGACACGCGGCGAGTCCAGGTGAGTCCATCTGAAGAAGTGAGCACGACGCCGCCTACCCCGACAGCGACGTATTGGGAACCGGTCCACGCGACGTCATTGAGCACAGCGGAGGAAGGAACCAATGAAGCGGTGTCCCACGCGATGCCGTTGGGAGAGACGAGGATGGTGCCGCCACCCCCCACAGCCACGAATGCCGACCCTGAGGCGGTGATGTCATTGAGGGACTGCACGGAACCTGAGTTCCTCACGGTCCAAGTGGAACCGTCGGTGGAGGTGACTACGGCACCATTGGAACCTACTGCCACAAAGACTCCTCCGGAATGAACAACGCCGTTGAGATCCTCTCCGGTGTTCGAGGGGACTTGTGTCCACGTGACTCCAGTGGGTGAGGTGATGATGCGCCCTCCCAAGCCGACGGCAACGATGAGCGACGATGAGGAAGCGACGCTCTTGAGACGCTGGGTGATGGGGCTCGTACGCTGGGTCCAGGTGATGCCGTCCGGAGACGTGATGACATTCCCTGTCTGACCCACTGCCACGAACTGGCTGGCTGTGCGGGTCACGTTCTCCACAAACTGGCCGGGGCCTGTAGTGCGGGATGTCCAAGTGGTGCCGTCAGGGGATGTCTGAATGGTGCCTGAGTCACCCACGGCGATCCAGGTTCCTCCAGCGAGGATGGTGGACTCAATGCGGCGGGTGACGACCGAGTTGGCGTTCGACCAAGTGGTGCCGTCTGGTGAGGTCCGCATGACACCCCCCGTGGCCGAAACGACGAAAGCGCTGCCGCTCCAATAAGCATCCCGCAGACCATTCGCTACGCCAGCAGTGCCGGGCGTCCAGGTGAGAAGGTCCGGTGAGGTGTGGGTGATGCCACCCTGGCCTACAGCGAGGAAGAGGTCAGACTTGGCAGCAGCGCCGTAAAGATCGGCCGTTCCTTGGGTAAAGGAGGTCCAGGAGGTAGCATTGGTGGAGCGAATCATGGTGCCTGCATCTCCCACTACCAGGAGACCAGTAGTCGCATTGAACGCGACTGCCCTCAAGGTGGCCGAGACGCCACCCGTGTTCATGAGTGTCCACGCCAGCTTGGTGCGGTCCGTAGCGTAGTCTGGTATCGACACGTAGAGCGAGCCGTTCTCACCTACGGCCACCAGGTTGTTAAGGTGTGTCCACACGACGTCGAGCATGGCGGAACCGGTGTTGAGGCTGCGAAGTTCCCAGTTGAGAGTATCCACAGAGGTCAGCACCAAACCTGCGTCTCCCACCACTACCCATTCCGTGCCGGTCCACGTCACAGCGTTGAGATTCGTGACCACGGGGATGGGGCGGCGCGTCCAGGTGATACCGTCAGAGGATGTCATGATGGTTCCATGTGTGCCCACCGCGACGGCGAGACTTCCGGAGTAGGCCACATCATTGAGCGTTTCATTGGTGGGCAGCGGATTGCGCAGCACCCACTGCGTGCCTACGGCGGTGCCTCCATCATTGTCATCGATGGTGAGTGTGAATGCGGCCGGTGTGCCCTTCAGCCCGCCGGAGGGATTGCCGAGCCGGACGATGAGGCGCTCCTCGGGTTCGGTGTTTGGATCATTGAGGATGACCAGGTTCAGCATGGCGGAGGAAGCCCCGGTGGGGATGGTCACCGAACTCGGAGCGGTGAAGTCCGCATTTCTGACAGCCGTGCCGCCATAGGTCAGCGGCACAGTGATGTTGGAGGGCGCAGGCCACTTGCTCTGAACGGCGATTGAAACGGTCTGCCCTGCCTCTGTCACTCTAGCTTCACGCACGGCGAAACTCACAGGAGGCGGACCGCTGCCGGTATTGACCTTAATCTCTACGACGCCCTGGGTGTCAAAGAGCGAGGTATCCCAGTAGAGGTTGGAGACCGCTAGGGTAGGCAGGTCCAGCCCATCGCTGAAGCTGCCGGTGATAGCCAGGCTGCCCCAGTCCACGAGATTGAACACGGCTGCTGTCGTGGGCAGATAGTCGAGGGTGATGCCGATAAAGACTTCAAGCCCCACAGTGAGGAGGCCATTCACCTTCAGCCGGTCGTAGTCCGTGTTGCTCTTGATGTTGAAGAGCAGTGAGCTGACATTGCCCAAGGTGAGGTTGCCGCCGAACTCCAGCTTCTCTACACCGACGAGACCAGCGGTAGGATCTCCCGGAGCCACGATGGCACCTGGGTTGATGGTGGTGTTGCCAGCGATGAAGCCACTACCTCCGAGGGTGGTGCCCGGATTGTTCACAATGACGGACCCCAGACCCGTACCGGAACCAGTGGTGTTTGAGACAATGAGTGTGCCGGCGTCCACGATGACACCGCCGCGGAAGGTGTTGTCTCCAGTGAGTGTCAAGGTACCAAGACCATCCTTAAGGATGCTGAGCGTGTCTCCCGTGCCAGCGGTAGTGTCCACCTCCGTGATCTGACCCGAAAGCAGAACCCCACGGCCCGTGGAGGTCTCTGAGACAAGCCGCAGCTGCTTGTTCTCCACCACTCCGTCACGAATGTTTTGCAAGCGGATGTTGCCCGTCAGCTGGCTGCTTCCAGCCCCAAACGACACGGCACCTCCGATCGTGACGGTGCCTGTGCCGTTGGTGGCGTTGATATCCACGTCGTTGCTGATGGTGATGCCTGCCGTATCCACCAGCAGGGCCACATTGGGATTGAGCGAACTTTCTTCACGGAACAGGATGGGGGTCAGGTTGGGCACAGAGCCGGAAGTGGCCACGTAGAATACTTTCCCTGCGTAGGTTCCAGAGCTGACTGTCACGCGCCCGCCGTAGGCAGCCTCAGCCGAGGAATCAAAGTCCGAGACCCGCACGAGGCTGATGATGTCATCCGTGAGCGCTGGGGTGGGCCCAGGGAAGTAGCGGATCTCGTAAATGCCGTTGCGCTCGGGGTTATCCACCTCACCATCCACGAGCACACGACGGCCCACATCCGCAGCTCCGTAGGTGTAGCCGTCAATGGTCAAGGTGTTGCGATTGGCAAAGACGAAGGCGCCAGCCCCATTCACGGAACCAAGGTTACCGCTGCTGGTGGGATCAAAGGTGCCCCCGGTGGCCAGCACCGAGCGGCCACCAGCCGCGCGGTGTACCGTCCCCGTACCTGCTACGGAGACGCGGTCGCCTAGGTCCACTGCGACGGAAGTGCCGAGCGCATCCGTAGCGCCAGCGATGATGCTTCCATGGCGCACGATGATACCACCATCAAAGTTGCTGTCTGAGGAGTTCCCTGTGTTGCCCGTCCAAGCACTGCGGATAGCCACGGCTCCGCCACCGGCTACGGTGATGGCTCCACCTTGCACCCCTCCCAGGATGTTCAGCGTGCGGGAGATAGACGGGGCGGCCACGAACCTGCGCTGGGCCACCATGCCGCCTCCGAGCGTGGTATTGAACTCGGTCTGCAGCGTGGTGATGCCACCCAGATTGTAGTTTCCAATAATGGTCTGCCCCTCCACAAATCCGCCCCTGAGCACCATCCGCAAGCGGTCGCCGATGGAGGTATTGGAGGTGGTGCCAATCTCTACGTTGCCCGTGCCAAGGCCAAACTCACTGATGAGAAGTGTTCCCTTGGAAAGGAAGGTGCCACGGGTGTGAAGTCCAGCCCCCAACACTTCCAGCGTGCCATGGCCCAGTTTGTGAAGGCTGCCACCCAGACCTACCAACGTGCCTACAAGCTGAGCATCCACCTCAGCCGTTCCGTCGTGAACGATGAACTGACGGCGTGCACCTCCCAGATCGATGGGGTTTTCGATTCTCACGGTTCCAGTGGCGTCCCGTGCACCGAGAATGAGGCTTGCTCCATCTGGCACGAATCCGCCCGATCCCCACGCCACTTCAGCAGCGGCACCACCGAGATTGACTACGCGCGTCCCTCCGTAGGCCGCGAAACCTCCGCTTCCCGCCCACATGACCTGAGAGCGGGCTGGACCGAGATTCCTCGTGAATGCGGTGCCTGTACCAAGTCCGATAACGCCGCCGTCAAAGCGCAGGTGGCTCTGACCGCCGGTGGCTCCGATACCGCCCGGAAGGGCCTGAGCATGATTGAGCAAGATGGTACCGCTGTTGGCGTACGTGGTACCGGTATAAACATTGCTGCCCGAGAGGGTGGTGGTTCCGTCACCGGCGTGAACGAAGCTAACGGGATTGAAGCGCCTTACCCCGTTGATGTCTTCAGGCGCATTGTCGGGGTTATCGCGAATGGTTGAGGCGATGTTAAACGTGCCGGCAGGATTGTAGTTGTGAACGATGAGGTCGTAGTTCATCAGGACTTGAGTGTCTGATGAAGGTGGAGCGAAGAAGTTGTAATAAGCCCATTCGCTCTGGGGAATCGGGGCTGCCTCAAGGCCGCTAGTAAGCTGACCTCCCTGGATGGTTTTGGTTGCGTTGCCTACCACCGTGCCGACCAAAATCGCTCCTCCTGAGAGTGTGAAGCGATCTGTCAGGGTGATGGTACTGTTGTTCCGGTTAAAGTAGCGAAGAGCACGGACACTGGAGCCGTCCGCAACGCTGCCACTGAATGAGGTGAAGCCCTCCGAGACCACGAAGCCTGCTGATCCCGTCCATTGCGTAGTACTGGGCAGTATCCGATAGAGGTTTTTGCTGTCTGCCGAAATGACACCGTCATCGACGGGCTCGATGGCGGCGAAGTTGTTTACGCCCGGCTGAGCCAAGTCAGAAGTGTCTCGATAGGTGGCCCAAGTGATGGGAACGGATTGTTGAATAGCAGGCACAGCGATCCTCATGACGGCCGTTCCTCCGTTGGGGTTCTCTACCAAGTTGGCAGCGGCCCCGGGCAGCCGGATGAAATCTGTAGGATTCCCGGGATTCTGCAGTTCCAGCGTGGTGGTGGTGCCTGCTCCCGCAGTGACGCGAATCTCGGAAGCTCCGGCACCAAACACGAGAGGTCCGTAGAGCTGCTGGGTGCGGTTCTCCGAGAAGTCGGTGCCCGTTGCGGCGACGACGTTCGGCAGGCCCACAAGTTCCAAGACTCCTCCACCCATGGTGACGGCGGCCAGCGTGCTGGCGAAGCGATTGTTGACGCCAGCGATGGCGTCTCCGTTCGCGTTGGCATACTCAAGCCGCAGCCTTCCATCCAACACTTCAAGTTCGAAGATGTTGGTGGCTCCGCCGGTACTCACAGTGCGCGCAATGGTGAGTGTGCCCCCACCCGTCTTGGTGAGCTTTCCTTCGGCAAGTCCATCGCCACCAGAGAGGTTACCCTCCATTCTCAGGTTGGTGCCGCTGAGAGCCACGTCCAAGGCGGCGAACTCATTGATCTTGAATCCCCGATCCGTCACCAGGCTGTTGCCGGTGTATTGCATGGTGGCACCTGCGAGGACTAGGCTGTTGAACGAGGAATCTGACGTTCCGAGCGGACCCGGCGTTCCGCCATTGTTGATCTCCGTCATGCTGACCGTGCCCCCGATGGCGCGAACTCCCCCGGAGAAGGTATTCTGGCCGGCCAGGAACAGAATGCCGGGACCTGCCTTGATCACGCCGTTGCGGGGAGCCACCGTGGGTGCCATTGCGGTCTCCGTAGTGGTGGGGGCGAGACTGATGTTGAAACTCGTGTTGTTATTGAAGCCGGTGATAGTGGCACCTGCGGGAATGTTGGGTCCCGAGATGGGCATGCCCACGTAGAGTTCCAGAGGGCTGCCTGAGATGACGTTGACGGTGCCGGAGCCAGCCGTGGTCTCCACCACCAGGTTGTTCACTCCACCAAAGACAGGAGTCTGCCCCGTAAGGCTGGCGATAGCGTTGCGGCTCATCGTGAACTGATCGATCCCGGTAGGATTGAAGTTGATGGCGGTGATGACCGTGCCCGGAGGCACGTTGGGGTGGGTGATGGGCATGCCCACGTAGAGACGCGCCATCTGGTTCTGCCCCGCCGTGACGGTCACCGTGGCGCTGCCTGCGTTGAAACTCACCGTCATGGGAGCGAACCCGTTGAAATGGGGTGCCACCGCAGTGCCTGGTGCCGTGGTTGGGAGATCAATGTGGATTTCCCCTCCGGGCAGGTCGGTGATGACGGCTCCCGATGGGATACCTGGGCCTGCGATGGTCATGCCCACGCTCAGGGCGCTGGTGTTGCCATGAGTGACGGTCAACACATTGCTCCCTGAGGGGAAACTCACCACCACACCCTGAATGGTGGGTCCATTGGCGATTTCGCTGGCGATGCGGAGGCCTCCGTCAGCGTTGTTTTGGTGGATGTAGAGGTTGCCACCTTCACGGGTGTGATTGAGCAGGATCCGACCTCCCGTGATGAGGTTCGTATTGGTGCCCACGTTTGCGGTTTGCAGGATGCCGTTGCTAAAAATGTTGTTGTCCCCAGAGAGCGTCACGATGGCGGAGGTGTTGGCGTTGAAACGAAGCGAGTTCGTCAGTGCGTTGCTCGCTGAGAAGTTGCCCGTCACCGTTGTCTGTGCCCCCAGCTGGAAGAGATTGTTCACATACGTGGAAGGAAGCAGTCCATAGGCTGAGTCAGGACCAGTGCCGAACGGGCTGGTTCCGAAAGCGACGATGTTGCCGTCATTCCCGTTTCTTGCGTTGCTGGCCCAGTCCACACCGCCAACGGTGGCCCATGCGCCGAGAATCCCGCCGATGTTGGCCCGGTCAGTCTGGGCAATGTTGTTTTTCTCGATGTCAAGGACGCCGCCTTGGCCGCCGGTGCCACCACCGATGCCGAAACCATTCAACCGAACGACGGTAGTGCTGTTGGGATCGGAGCGCGTAATGCGGTTTGTTCCCTGGTTCAGGGTGAGAGAACTGACATCCTCTCGGGCGTTGCCGGGTGCGGGCACTGTGCCGCCTACGATGTCCAGCGTTCCGCCCGAACGTCCGCCACCCAGGGCCAGACCTGCGCCATCTGACAGCTTGGAGAGTGTGTTGGTGGAGAAGTCGAGTCTCAGGGTACCTTCAGAGACGGTCACGCCGCCACGCATGGTGTTGTTCGATGCCATCACCAACGTTCCGAAGCCCTGCTTGTTGAGGGAACCAGTTCCTGAGATCACCCCGCGGATGGTCAGCGTCTGACCGGCGCGAACTTCGATGGCACTGCCTAGGTCCACTCTCACATCTCCTGCCCACGAAGCAAGCCCGCCCGGCGCGTCCATGGTGCGCAGTCTGCCACCCATCATGGCGAGTGTCTCAGGAGTTTCGTATAGCGTATCGATGTCCAAGTTACCACCAATCAAGTTGACTGAGGGGCCGCCTGCTTTACCGAGGGCACTATCCACCTTCAACGCCAACGTGCCGGCGTAAATGGTGGTCTGGCCGCTGAAGGTGGACTTGTAGGCTGGCGTATCATCATAGTAAACCGTTGTGTCCCCCAAGTTCCACCTGCCGGTTCCTGTCTTGACCAGATTCAATACCCCTAGGCCGTTGTCGGTAAGGCTGTGCTCGAACCGGTTTTCTCCGGTATTGAGCCCCCCAAGAATAAGTGTAGCATTCTGATCGGGCTGGCTGAATGCCAGGGCATCATACCCGCTCACTGCCCCGGTATCCTGGTTGAACAGCGCCCCTCTCGCTAGCCTCAAGGTGTCACCTATCCTTGCGCCGTTGGCATAAATGGCTGCCCCGGTGCCGCCAGTGCCGATTGTGAAGGGCCTGTTCATGACATTGGGTGCGCTGCCTACGTAGGAAAGTGCCGCTCCGCTGGCGATTTCCAGCAGGGAGGCTGAAGGCTGATCACGGGTCAAATCTCCCAGGCCCAACCCAATGGAACTGCCGCTCGCCGAACCGCGGTTTGCCAGCCTGGTCGCTGCCACTACGCCTTCCAAGATCCGCGTAGCTCCCCGGTAGTCATTGATGGTCGTGTTTAGTCTCAGAACACCTTGACCCGTCTTGGTGAGGTTCAGCGCACCGCCGAACGTATCGGTGATGATCCCTCCATAGGTGGTGTTGCTCACTTGGTTGATCGTGAGCGTCTTCGCTCCGGGTGAGGTCCCGGTGTCCACTGATCCCGCGCCGGACAGCGAACCGATTGTGGCATTGTCCCTCACCGAGAATGAACCCGTATTGATAACGATGTCCACGTTCGATGGCAGGCTGCTGCCTTTGGATACCACCAGCTCACCACCGTTCATCGTAATGGGAGCTTTGAAGACGTTTGCCCCATCCGCGATTTCCAGTGAACCGAACTCCACACGGATCCCACCTTCGAAGGTGTTGATTCCGCGTAGCACCATCCTGCCCCCAACACCGCCGACGCCGCCCATCACCAGTTCCCCAGGTCCGCTGATGGTACTGGCGATGTTGACTACCACGTTAGGGTTGAGTGCAAAGCTGCCACCCTGCGGACCGATCACGAGTCCACGATTGACCTCAAAGTTGATGTTCGTGGTGCCGCTTCCTGGACTGGGCACCCGAACGGTTCCTCCGTTGAGCGTAAGGAAGTCCGGATCGGGCACAAGAATGCTGCCGCCACCGAATGCGCCGATGGATTTGATCTCCACCACTCCTTGATTGATGATGGTACCACCAGTGTAGGTGTTGGCAGAAGTGCCGCCAAGCTCTAGCTGGCCCACGCCATTCTTGACGACGGTCACCGGGTTGCCAGCATTGTCCTCGATCCTGGATTCGATCCTCAACAGACGACCGACGGAGTCTCCCACATGCACGAAGAGTTCATACTGTCCGCCACCTGCGTTCCCTGCCGTTAGAATGCCGTTGGTGATGATTTGGGTGTTCCCACGAGAGATGATGCCGCCAGTGGCGATGGTGAGACGCCGGGTTGCATTGCCGAGGTTGAGGGTTCGGCTTGCGGTGGACTCGATCTTGAGTGAGTTGAGAAAACGGTTGGCATTGAGCGTGGTATTGGTGCTCATCAAAACGTTCAGGTTCGCAGCCTCGGTCCATCCGCTTTGGTTGGCCGTAGCGCTGCTGCTGTTGGCCAGTGTGTAGTTGTTGAAGGCCCTGAGCACGCCCGTGCCGTCACGGGTCAGGAAGTCCACCGTGCTCACGGTGTTGCCATCCTGGTTGATCTTGCTGTTCGTCGTTGTGGCCCAGCCGCCGATGATGTTGTTAGACATCGCAGGCAGGGTTGTGATCCGCACACGGTTGCGGGTGTCTATGGTAAGTGTGTTCGTGCTCGTGTTAAGAATGCCTCCAACCGCGGCACCTGTGAGGTTGAGCGTACCTCCACGCTGATGAGAGAGGGAGTTGAAGGTAAGCAGGCTGGTCTGGCCATCGACCGCGCGGCTGGTGACCAGATTGAGATGGCCGTTGTCCACCACGAGTGCTCCCACGTTCTCAGAGTAGCTGGCGGCACCTTCGTTGGGGTCGAAGTTGAAGTTAAACGTGCCGCCTGTGGAGCGGATCTCCGCGCTGTCATTGATGCGACCAATTCCGGCCACATTGTCGTGCTCGTTCTTGCTCGGCTCGTTGTAGATCACTAGAGAGCCGCCAGCGATGTTTACCCTGCTGGTGTTAATCAGCTGGCCGCTGCCTTCGATTCCGATGATCCGTCCTGAGTTCAGCGTGTAGTTGTCATTGGCATCCGTGGCGTAATCACGCACGCCCCCCTGCAATCGAAGCGTTCCGTCCGTGATCCAAGTCTGCCCCGTGTAGGTCTGGCCATGAACAAAAGTCACCGTGTTGTTTCCGGTTTTTGTTACCGTTCCTGGCCCGGAGATGACTTTGCCAAATCGCCAGTCTGTGGACGCTGCCAGCTCCACGTTTGCATTGTTGGTGATGTTGCTGCCGAACCGGGGAGCGGTGTTCGCATTATAGAACGTGGAGCCACCAGGCACGATGGGTGGCAGCTGGCCGCCGAGTGGATTGGTGATGTTGAACAGACGCAGCGTGCCCGCATTCACCGTGGTATTGCCGGTGTAGGAAATCTGGCCGCCCGCGAGCGTCAATGTCCCGGTGCCGTTCTTCACGATGCGAATGTCCCCTGTGCTCAGTGAAGATGAGCTGTTCTGGTTGCCCACCACTTTGT
Source organism: uncultured Verrucomicrobiaceae bacterium (assembly GCA_964538625.1). GTDB lineage: Bacteria > Verrucomicrobiota > Verrucomicrobiia > Verrucomicrobiales > Verrucomicrobiaceae > JAEUHM01. The sequence continues at coordinate 19,350 of CAZIGH010000005.1, read as the reverse complement.
CCCGAAGGAAGCCATTGAAATAGCTGTCGGAATTCCCAGCAATCGTCAGCGTTCCATGAGCGGCGATACCGTTCTCGCTCTCGGTATTCTCAAGCACGCCTTGTCCGGAGTAGTCAACGATGCGCGCTACGGTCTCGCTATTGCCCATCATTTTGAAGTAACCGTGGCGCCCGCTCACTGCATCAAACCAGATGGTAGCACTGTCCCCGATTTGGTTGGACCCCTCAAGCTGAAGGACGGTGTTGGCGTGGCCGTCCCTGTTCGAACTCCCCAGGAAAACGTTTCCGCCAGGTATGGCGTTGCCTCCCGCCGCCCGCAAAAACGTGTTCCCGCCCGTCGTTGGAATGAAGGTATCTCCCGCGTAGGTGTTGGTGCCCATGAGGGTGACGTTGCCGCTGTCCCTCTTTGTCAGGCTTCCAGCGCCGCTGATGACGCCGCCGATTCTGAAGCTGTCGTATCCGTTACCACCTGTCCTTACTGCAAGCGTGGTGTTGCTGACCAAGTTCAGACCGGACACGATTTCATCATCCCCGCCGACCACCTTGTTGATTTGTGCTTGGGCACCCCCAACGTTCTGCATGTTCAGCTGATTCAGCCTCACACCGATTTGCTCGCCGCCACTGATGTCCCCCATGAACAAGGTGCCCACCGTCCCCGCCGCAGCACCAGCCCGAGCATACGTGGCGAAAATGAGCCGTCCGCTGGGTGCCAGAGCAGCGGAGTCGTAAGTCACCGTGACCTGCTTGGTGCCAGAGTTCCATGTGACACGGAAGTCTTTCTCATTGCTGCTGCCGCGCAGTTCCGTCCACAGGTAGGTACCGTCGCTTACCGCGAGTGAACCCACCGTGGGCTGGTAAGTGAGGGTGAAGGGCCCGAACACCGTGGTGCTCCCGTTGGTGGTACCGATGCGGTCCACTTGGTCGCCGATTTGCTTGTTGGTGTACAACGTGGTGCGGGTATAGCTGGCCCTGAGCACCCGCCCTGCAAAAGTGGTCGTGTCCGCAACGTTCGCAAAGGTCACATTGACCACCCGTGTCGTCGGGTTGAACGTAACCGTGTAGGCGGATGGGTTGCTGCTGCCCCGGATCTGCGACCAGGTGAAGGAGGTCGCTCCACTCGAAGCGTCCGTGACGTTGACGTTCAGAGTCGTATTCAGCGGATCCGAATCCAGAGTGCCACTGTAGCTAAGCGTGCCGGACACGACCGTAGCCAAGTCCTTCGTCACACCTCCAATCGACCGCCCAGGGCTGAAGTCCAAGTTGATTGTCGCCGTATGCCCCGCCGTGTTCGGTGCATAGGGCAAGGAGTTAAAGGTGTAGTTTTGACTTGTCTGAGCGGCAGAAGCTGGAGCCGAAATCCGCACTGACGTAGGGCTCAGGATGGCCTCCACAAACACACCACTGCCGAGTCCCGGCCCAGTCACCGGAGACCCCGGGGGAATGCCGGCGCTCGATGTCAGGGTAATGACATTCAGCGATGCAGCAGCGATGCTGCCCACCCTGCTGAATGGCCCCGGCGGCGTGGGCGGTGCCACGAAAGTGTAGGTCTGATTGAGCTGAGTGTAGGCCGCCGGAGTGGAAATTTTCACCGAAGTCGGTGTGAGAATCTCAACAATGGTCACCACAATCGGCACGGTGCTCGGTGCTGGCAGCGTAAGCCCGCCCCCGATGACTCTCATGCCCGGCACCAGATCACTGGTGGTGAGCAGACCCGTGATCTGGTCCACACCCTCCGCCACATTGCCCACCCGCGTGAAGTTCCACGGCGAGAGAAACGTCAGCGCTACCCCCGTGCCAGCTGCGGTGGCCGTGTTCGTAAGCCTCACCGAAGTAGCACTCACTACCTCTGCCACGTAAGTCGTCCCCGGGATGCTCGTGCCCGTCACCAGCATGCCAGGCACGATGCCAGTGGTGGAAGAAAGCGCCGTCACCACGTCAGCGCCGCTGGCGAAGTTCCCGGTGCGGATCACCAGATTTTCAGACCCCGCCACCCAGCCAAACGCATTGTTGTTGGAGTTAAACGTCGTCACCGACTGTGCACCTGCCGTCACAGCGACGGCGAGCAGCAGAACGGTGAGGACGGAAATGGAATGCCGACGTTTCATGTAAGGACGGTGGTTGCTGTTGAGAGGTTTGACCTTCTTCTCCCAAAAACGTTGCTCCAAAACAAGCCCATTCTCGGTGGGCGGGACACTTTTGGACAGTTGCTGGGCTGCGCGGTTCATAGCGGTAAAGATGAGGCTGTCCGCCCGCCCTTCTCACATCGGACTTCAGGCGCAGCAGACAGCTGTGCACAAGGTGCCGCCGCATTGTTACCGAAGTGTTACCCCTGCCCTCGTTTCACATCCGATTTCACACCCGTTCAGGTGGTGGCAGAGGGGAGAATCGAACTCCCGACCAAAGGCTTATGAGTCCTCTGCTCTACCGCTGAGCTACTCTGCCGGATGACCGCACGGTCCAGACCCAGCTGAACCCAAAACGGGCCGGAAGAGTATGTCCTCCTGCCGCCCTGTCAAGCCGCCGCCGAAAGAATCCACAAGCCCTTTCGTAATGACCTGCCCGCCATGCGCCTGATTCTACTGCTCGCTTTCCTCCTCCCTCCGCTCCATGCAGCCGACCCTGCTCCGAAGCCCGCCGAACCGCCAAAGGAGCGCAAACTGGCTCCCGGCGGCAAGTGGTTTGCCGGTGACATGGCGCGACCCCGGCCAAAAGTCATCACCCCGCCCGAGCCGGGCCGGGCACCGAGCGATGCCATCGTGCTCTTCGGGGAGGGCTCAGACCTTAGCCTTTGGAAGCGAGAACCCCGCAACGACGATCCCAACCCCGCAGATGACGCCCCACGCTGGGTGGCAAAGGGCAGCTACTTCGAGTGCGCCCCCAAGTCCGGCAGCATCCGCACCCGGGCCAAATACCCCGGAGATCAGCACTGGCACATTGAGTTCGCCACTCCCGCTGAAGTGGTAGGAAAAGGCCAGGGAAGAGGTAACTCAGGCGTGTTCATCTCCGGCTTCCCCGAGATCCAAGTGCTTGATTCCTACGAGAACGATACCTACCCGGACGGCCAAGCGGCCGGCCTCTACCACCTCTATCCACCCATGGTCAATGCCTCCCGCAAACCCGGCGAATGGCAGACCTACGACATCATCATCGAGCGCCAGAAGCTGGATGAATCAGGCAAAGTCATCCAAAATGCCCGCATGACCGTCCTGCACAACGGCATACCCGTTCACATCGCGAGAGAGTTCGCCACCAAGGACACCGAGTCTGACCTCAGCCTTCAGGACCACCACAACCCCGTTCGCTTCCGCAACATCTGGGTGCGCCAGATCAACACCAACGACCCCGACGCACTCGGCACTCCGCCGCCCGCAAAGTAGCAGCGTCCACTCCCATGCGAAACCTCCTTATTCCCCTACTCTTTGCCCTCCCACTGCTGGGCAAAGACATCACCATCCGCACCCTCACGGCGCAGATGAAATACGACACCACGGAGCTCTCCATGGTGCCTGGCGAAACGCTCAAGCTCACCCTCCAGAACGAAGACGACCTGCCCCACAACCTCGTCATCTGCAAGCCCGGCACAGACGTCATCGCCATGAGCAACAAGCAAATGGACAACGCAGCCGCCGCCGTCCAGCGCAACTGGCTCCCGGACGATCCCACCATTCTCGTGCATACGAAAATGCTCAACCCGCACGAGAAGGAAACCATCACCTTCACGCCCGCGAAACCCGGCTTCTACCCCTTCGTCTGCACCTTTCCGGGCCATGCACTGATCATGAACGGACGCATCCGCGTGCAGCCCCAGGGCAGCATTTTTGAGCGTCTCTCCTTCAAGCTCTACCTCGGCGATTGGGCTTTGCTTCCAGACTTCTCCAAACTTAAGCCCCACCGAGAGGGCAGCATCGACAGCAACCTGGTCGAAATCAAACTCGACGACTACAAGCACCACTTCGGCATCGTTTACGAGGGCGTCCTGCTCGCACCCAGGACAGGATCGTATCGCTTCTACCTCGCCAGCGACGACGGTGCCCGCCTCCTCATCGACGGCACCGAACTCCTGCTCAACGACGGCATCCATCCCGCTAGCGACATCAGAGAAAAAGCCATCCAGCTCACCGCCGGCGAGCACAATGTCCGTCTCGAATACTTCCAAAACCAGGGCGAGAGCCAGCTCTTCCTCGCATGGAAAGGAGCGGACTTCACCATCACACCGCTCAGCACCTGGAAACCCAAGCGCTGGGAAGACGGCGGAGCCAAAACGAAACCCGAGACCTCCGGCATGCCACTCACCGTAAAGGACGAGCCCCTCCTCTACCGCAACTTCATCGAAGGCGCCGGCAACCGCGCCATCGCCGTGGGCTACCCCGGCGGTCTCAACATCGCCTGGAGCGCAGAGAGCATGAACCTCGCCCTCCTCTGGCGTGGAGCCTTCATGGACGCCGCACGCCACTGGAACTCTCGCGGCGGCGGTCACCAGCCACCACTCGGATACGATGTCATCAAGCCCGTCAGCGAAGTCACCACCGTCGAAGACCGCCGCTTCCTCGGCTACACCCTGGCTGCCGCCCGCTACCCCACCTTCCGCTACACATGGGGACAGGCCACCATCAGCGAAACCTATCGTCCAGATGGCGGCAAACTCCTCCGCACCCTTCACGTCACCGGCACCTTGCCCCCGGGAGCAGCGATCCTCCTCGCAAAGTCAGACAAAGTCACCCCACAACACGCCCACTACACCATCACCAGCGGCCCCATCCGTTGGCAGCTCACCTGCGACAACGCCATCCTCCAAGGCGACAGTCTCACCCTTCCCCTCCAATCCGGCACCACCACCCTGACCTACCAGTGGCCCAAGTAAACCGCACCCCCATGCGCACCGCCTTTCTCTCCCTCTACTTCGCCCTTCCCCTCCTCGCCGCCCAACCCACAGAGGCAGACTATTACAAAATCACCACCTTCCCCACACCGCAGGAGACGGCCATGGAAGTTGGCTCCATTGAGTTGTTGCCGGACAACAAGCTCGCCCTCGGCACCCGACGAGGCGAAATCTGGATCGTCACCGGCGCGGACGGCAGCGACCCCGCTGCCATTCATTACCAGCGCTTCGCCTCCGGTTTGCATGAAGTGCTCGGCCTCGCATACAAGGACGGCGCACTCTACGCCACCACACGGTATGAAGTAACCAAAATCACCGACACCGACAAGGACGGACGCGCCGACGTCTTCGACACCTTCTCAGCCCCCTGGGGCGTCTCCGGCGACTACCACGAGTACGCCTTCGGCTCCACCTTTGACAAGCATGGGGACATCTGGGTCACCCTCTGTCTCACCGGCTCCTTCAGCAGCCAGGCCCCCTTCCGCGGCTGGGCCATGCGCATCAAGCCAGACGGCACCGCCATCCCCACCTGCTCCGGAGTGCGCAGTCCCGGCGGCATCGGCTTCGACGCCGATGGCGAGGCTTACTTCACCGACAACCAAGGCCCATGGCGCGGCTCCTGCACCCTTCAGCACCTCGTCCCCGGCTCCTTTCAAGGCCATCCCGCCGGCAACATCTGGTACGACAAAGCTCCCAACATGGGTCCGCGCCCCCTGGACCCCATCCCCGAAGCCTTCCTCGGCGAGCGCAAGCGCGGCCAGCCCAACCCCAAAGGCGACCCAGGCCGCATGGTCAACGAACGCAAACGCATCAAACAACTCCTCCCTCCCGCACTCTACCTCGTGCATGGAAAAATAGGGAACTCCGCCACCGCCATCATCTGCGACCTCAGCGGCGGCAAGTTCGGCCCCTTCGAAAAGCAGCTCTTCATCGCCGATCAAAGCCACAGCAACATCTCCCGCGCCTTCCTGGAAACCGTCAACGGCATCAGGCAGGGCGTCATCATCCCCTTCCGCACCGGATTCCAAAGCGGCCTCATCGGCGGCCGCATGGATGCTCAAGGCCGCATCTACGTTGGCGGCAGTGACCGCGGCTGGGGCGCACGCGGAGGTAAGCCCTACTGCTTCGAAAAGCTCGAGTGGACAGGAAAACACCCCTTCGAGATGCACCAAGTCCGCGCCCTCCATGACGGCTTCGAGATCACCTTCACCCAGCCCGTGGACCCAGACACCGCCGCCGACGTGAAAAGCTACTCCACCCGTGCCTTCACCTACGCCTACCGCGAGGACTACGGCGGCCCAGAGGTCGATGAAGTGCTGCCCACCATTACCAAAATCCAAGTCGCACCCGACCACAAATCCCTCCGCCTTCGCCTGGACAAACTCACTCAAGGCCACATCCACGAACTCCACCTCCACGGCATCAGAAGCGCCCAAGGCCAGCCCCTCCTCCACACAGAAGCCTACTACACGCTCAACGAGATCCCAGGCAACTGAGGCCAGTCCCCACCCGCCGAAAAGTGATGCAAAAGGGCCTCACACCACAGCAGACCGCTGACCTGCAAAAAAACCGCAGCTGAAAGCGCGCCACCTCCCTGCGCGCCACCTTTCCTCACGACTCATCGGCCAAACCGTTCCTCGCAGGAAGAGACCCACCTACTCCCTCGCCGAATCCCCTTTTCGAGCCGGGTCGATCATCCCCGTTTTCCACCTCCCATTCATCACAAGTGACGCTTTTGTCACATTACCCCACCTGCACATTCACCGTCCCACGCCACCCTCTGCCCCACATGCCACCGGCTGGTTCACCTCCCTCCAAACCCGTCCCAGAGCGCTTCGTCGCCTCCCGCGCCACCTTGCGGCTGGATGCCCTCATGAGTTGGGTCATCCGCATCGGAGGAGTAGGCGTCGTCGTCGCCGTACTGGGCATCCTCGTCTTCATCCTGGCGGAAATCCTCCCGCTCTTCGCCAGCGCAGACGTCTCCCAGAAAGATCAAGCCCCTGTCACCTCCGAAAAAGCCCACCTCCTCGGGTCTGACGAAGCCGCAAAGATGCCATTCGTTTACCACGGCGGGCGAGAGTTAACGTTCATCGACCTCGCCACCCAGACCGTCACCACCCTGCCGCTGCCCATCCCACAAGACGCACAAGTCACCGCCAGCTCCCTCGCCGCGCCGAAGAACCGCATCACCCTCGGCTTCAGTGACGGCCGCATCGGTTCCATCCGCATCAACTACACCGCAGAAGCAGCAGCACTCAAACCCGAAGTGACCGCCGAAGAGATCCACAGCATCGGCACACCAGGCCAGCCCCTCACCGCCGCCGCCTTTGGAGATGGCGGTACCAGCAAGCTCCTCGCCGCCATCCAGGGCACCAGCGTCCACGCCATCCTCATTCGGGAAAAGCGCAGCCTCATGGGCAAGGCCAAGCCCGAAGTCGCAGGCACCTTTGATCTCACACCCCATCTCACCGGAGCCAAGCCCCTCCAGCTTCTCTCCTCCGCCGTTGGAGACTCCATACTCGTCCTCACCGACGCCCAGGAAGTCTGCTACTTCGCACTGGAAGGCACCGAACTCAAGCTCCGCCAGCGCTTCAAGCCCTTCGCAGACCTCCCGCAGGCCACCATCGCAAGAGCAGACTACGTATTCGGAGACGTCTCCCTCGTCATCTCCGCCAGCACCGGGGCCAACCGCGTCTTCAGCCTCTACAACCAGCCCATCCCCGGCGGGCAGGGAGAGCAGCGCATGTTCGGGGAAACCAAGCGCTTCGGCGACCTCCCCGGCGCACCCACCTGGTACGTCGCCAGCCAGCGAAACAAATCCTTCGCCACCGGCACCCCCAACTTCGCCAGCATCCGTTACAGCACCACCCAGACCGTACGGTGGGAAGACCAAGTCCCCTTCACCATCACCCTCGCCGCCCTCAACAGCAAAAACGACCACCTCCTCCTGCTGGATGACACCGGCACCCTCCACCGTTACGCCATCGACGACCCCCACCCCGAAGCCGGAGCACGCGCCTTCTTTGGCAAGCTCTGGTACGAGGGTGCCTCCAAGCCAGACTACTCCTGGCAGAGCACCGGCGGCAGCGACGAGTTTGAGCCCAAGCTCTCCCTCACCCCGCTCATCATCGGCTCGCTCAAAGGCACCTTCTACGCCCTCCTCTTCGCCGTCCCCATCGCCCTCCTCGCCGCCATCTACAGCGCCAACTTCCTTCCCCCCCACATCAAGCGTGTCGTCAAGCCCGCCATGGAACTCATGGCCTCCCTTCCCTCCGTCGTCCTCGGCTTCCTCGCAGGCCTCTGGCTCGCTCCCATCGTCGAAGATCGCGTCCCCAGCATCATCCTCGTCATCATCCTCACCCCACTCACCGCGCTGCTCTGCGGCTACGCCTGGACCAAACTCAAGCCCTCCACCCGCTCCAAGCTACGTCCCGGCAGCGAGTGGTGGCTGCTCATCCCACCCACCCTCGCCGCCATGATCGGCGGCTGGATGCTAGGCCCATGGCTGGAAAGCTGGGCCTTCATCGTCACCGACGCCACCGGCAAATCCATAGCCGACTTCCGCCTCTGGTGGCCCCACGTCACCGGCCTACCCTACGACCAGCGCAACTCCCTCGTCGTCGGCTTCATCATGGGCTTCGCCGTCATCCCCGTCATCTTCACCATCGCAGACGACGCCCTCAGCAACGTACCCACCTCCCTCAAAGCCGCCGCCATGGCACTCGGAGCCACCCGCTGGCAAGTCGTCCGCATGGTCAGCCTCCCCGTCGCCAGCGCCGGCATCTTCTCCGCACTCATGATCGGCTTCGGACGCGCCGTCGGAGAAACCATGATCGTCGTCATGGCCACTGGCAACACCCCCATCATGGACTTCAACATCTTCTCCGGCATGAGGACCCTCAGCGCCAACATCGCCGTCGAGCTCCCAGAGGCCGCCGTCCACTCCACCCACTACCGCGCACTCTTCCTCGGCGCACTCCTCCTCTTCGCACTCACCTTCATTCTCAACACCGCCGCCGAACTCATGCGGCAGCGCCTCCGAGAAAAGTTCAAAGTCATCTAAGCCACAGCACCCATGTCACGCACCCGCCATCATGCCATGCTGGGCGAGCCAAAAATCTGGCTCACCGCCCTCGGCCTCACCGCAGGCATAGGCATGATCGCCTTCCTCCTCGGCCTCATCCTCGTCAACGGCGTCGCCGTCCTCTGGCCAAAGACCATCATCCAGTTCAAACACCAGCCAGACGGCAAAATCCTAGCCGGCGAAATCCGCAAACACCAAATCCGCCGAGACTCCGCCACCGGCAGCATCATCGACGAATACCTCCTCTTCCTCGGCAACAAAGACGCCACCGGCAGCGCCTTCCGCTACATCGACGCCCACGCCATCCAGGAAATCACCGAACCCAAAGACATCCTCATCGCCGAGCGCATCGAGTACGGAGACAGCATCTTCTATCCCGTCTCCATCAAGACCCCACAAGGCAACGTCATCCCCGCCACCGACGCCACGTTCTTGCCCACCCTGCACGCCAGCATCCACGAAGGCAACCAGCGCCGCAGCCAAATCGCCAGCATCGAAAAAAATCAAATCGGCAGCATCAACAAACAGATGACCCGTCTCGCCCTGGATGAAAAAGCCGGACGCATCACCAAAGAACAAGCCGCTACCACCCGCGCCACCATGCAGGCCGAGTACGAAAGCCTAGCTTCAGAAGCCAAAAAACTCCGCGACCAGCAGCAGCTCTCCACCCTCACCTACCGCCTCCCAGACGGCACCGAGCGCAGTCAAGCCGTCTCCGAAATCATCCACGTCGATGCCCCCAACTCCCTCACCTGGTTCGGCAAGTTCACCCTCTTCCTCCGCAACGCCTGGGCCCTCATCAGCGAAGAACCGCGTGAGGCCAACACCGAAGGCGGCATCTTCCCCGCCATCTTCGGCACCTTCGTCATGACCATCCTCATGAGCGCACTCGTCACACCCTTCGGAGTCATCGCCGCCATCTACCTCCGCGAATACGCAAAACAAGGCCTCCTCGTCCGCACCGTCCGCATCTGCGTCAACAACCTTGCCGGCGTACCCAGCATCGTCTTCGGCGTCTTCGGCGTCGGCTTCTTCGTCTATCTCGTCGGCGGCACCATCGACGAATGGTTCTTCAGCGACTCCCTCCCCACACCCACCTTCGGCACCGGCGGCATCCTCTGGGCCTCCTTCACCCTCGCCCTCCTCACCCTCCCAGTCATCATCGTCGCCAGTGAGGAAGCCCTCTCCGCCGTCCCCCGCGGCGTACGTGAAGCCGCACTCGCCTGCGGCGCATCCAAGTGGCAGAGCATCCAGCGCATCGTCCTCCCCAGCGCCCTGCCCGGCATCCTCACCGGCGTCATCCTCAGCATGGCACGCGGCGCAGGAGAAGTCGCCCCCCTCATGCTCGTCGGCGTCGTCAAGCTCGCACCCTCCCTCCCCATTGACCTCTCCGCACCCTTCATCCATGCCGAGCGCAAGTTCATGCACCTCGGCTTCCACATCTACGACCTCGGCTTCCAGTCCCCAGACTCCGAGGCCGCAAAACCCATGGTCTTCGCCACCACCCTCCTCCTCATCCTCCTCGTCCTCGTCCTCAACCTCTCCGCCATCCTCCTCCGCAACCGCCTGCGCAAAAAATACGCCGGCAGCGCCTTCTAAGCCCTCGCCTCCCCCCATGAGTTCCGCCACCCACACCACCAATCCCAAGATGATCGAAGTCGATGACTTCAGCTTCTTCTACGGGCCCAAGAAGGCGATCCACAACATCACCATGGACATCCCCGAGCGCCAGATCACCGCCCTCATCGGCCCCAGCGGCTGCGGCAAGTCCACCCTCCTGCGGAACATGAACCGCCTCAACGACCTCATCGACGACGTCCGGCATGAAGGAGACATCCGCATCGACGGCACCTCCCTCTACGACCCCTCCGTAGAAGTCATCTCCCTCCGCAAGCGCGTCGGCATGGTCTTCCAAAAATACAACCCCTTCCCCAAAAGCATTTACGAAAACATCGCCTTCGCACTCCGCGTCGCAGGCCGCAACCACCGCAAAGAACTCGATGAAGTCGTCGAGCGCTCCCTCCGCGGCGCCGCCCTCTGGGATGAAGTCAAAGACCGCCTCCACGACTCCGCCTTCGGCCTCTCCGGCGGCCAGCAGCAGCGCCTCTGCATCGCCCGCGCCATCGCCAACCGCCCCCAAGTCCTCCTCATGGACGAACCCTGCGCCGCGCTCGACCCCATCGCCACCCTCAAAGTCGAAGAACTCATGCTCGAACTCAAAAAAGAGTTCACCATCGTCATCGTCACCCACAACATGAGCCAAGCCACCCGCTGCTCAGACCGCACCGCCTTCATGTACCTCGGCAAACTCGTCGAATACGCAGAGACCACCCAGCTCTTCGAAAACCCCAAAGAACCCCAGACAGAAGCCTACATCACCGGCCGCTTCGGCTGATCCACGGCAACTTTTCCCCACCCCACGGGTTTCAACGCCACCATGAAACCCGCCGCCCTCCTGCTTGCCGCCGCCCTCCTCACCACCACCACCACCCGCGCAGACTGGCTGCGCTTTCGTGGAGAAAACGGCACAGGCATCGCTCCGCCAGATGCCAAACCACCCCTCCACTGGAGCAGCAGCCAAGGCATAGCCTGGAAAACAGACCTCCCAGGAGCCGGAGCATCCAGCCCCATCGTCGTAGCAGACAAAATCATCGTCACCGCCTACTCAGGCATCGAAAACGGCATCCAGCACCTTCAGCGCCACCTCATCTGCCTCAGCTCCGCAGATGGCCGCATCCTCTGGGACAAAACCATCCCAGCCACCCAGCCAGAAGACGAGTTCACCGGCTTCCTCGCCACCGAGCACGGCTACGCCAGCAACACCCCCGCATCCGATGGCCAACGAGTGTACGCCTTCTTCGGCAAAAGCGGTGCCCTCGCCTTCGATCTCCAAGGCAACCAACTCTGGCACACCCCCCTCGGCACCCGCTCCAACAGCCGCCGCTGGGGCAGCGCCGCCAGCGTCATGCTCACCCAAGACCACGTCATCATCAACGCACTGGATGAAGGCGGCGCCATCTTCGCACTAGACAAAGCCACCGGCAAAGAAGCCTGGCGCTCCCCCGCCGAAGGCCTCGAACTCGCCTACAGCACACCCATCCTCGTCCAAAACGGCGACCAAACAGACCTCGTCCTCGCAGTCGCCCAAGAAATCTGGGGCCTCAACCCCGCCACCGGCAAACTCCGCTGGTACGCCACCCACGAACTCCCAGGAAACGTCTCCCCCGGCGTCGTCATAGGCGCAGATCACCTCTTCATCTTCGGCGGCTTCCCCAGAACCGCCAGCGTCGCCCTCAAGCTCGGCGGCAAAAACGACATCACCCAAAACATCTCCTGGACCGTCAACGACAGCACCTACGTCCCCACACCCGTCTATCACCAAGGCCACCTCTACGTCGTCAACGATCAAGGCTTCGCCCTCTGCCTTGACGCAACCACCGGCGCACAAGTGTACCGCGAACGCGTCATGGACGCCAGCAGCAGCGGAGCAAGCGGAGGACGCCGCGGCGGCGGCAAACCCTTCTACGCCTCCACCATCCTTGCAGATGGCAAACTCTACTGCGTCTCCCGCACCAACGGCACCTTCGTCCTCGCTGCCAAACCCAAGTTCGAAATACTGGCCAAGAACCTCATCGACCTCGACACCACCCAGTTCAACGCCACCCCCGCCATCGACAAAAACCGCCTCTACCTCCGCTCCAACCGCACCCTCTACGCCATCGGCACCCCCTGATCCCCAGCCCACCATCGTCAAAAGCCAAAGCCGCACACCCCCTCGCCCTTCACCCAACCCAACCCAGCAAAGCCGGAACCAAAAAAGGAGCGGCGATGTGCGGTAGTGGGAAAGAAATGCGCTCGCTCCACCCACCGAACAAATGCGCAAGGACATCAAAACCATGATCGAATGGTTGGAATCGCACAGTGCGACTTGGCACCCACCATGCCATCCGCTCACCCTCAGCCCTGGAACCGCAACTCTAGGCAGAGAAGATCAACCTCCTCCACGACACCAAGCGCCGCACCAGCGTTCCACCAAAGCTGCGCCCCCCCGCCCCTGCCTTTCGCCAGGCACCTGCGCCAGCAAGCCACACTCCAAAGCGTGACCTCCAGCAGGTCCACGACTCCCAGCGCAAGGAAGCAGTCCACCTTCACCCTGACCCTCCGCTCCACTGCCAGCCAGGTCAAAAAACCCTGCACTGCCGCAGAAGCTGCCGACTCCCCTCCTGCACCCAAGCCACCAATCTCCTCATCCAACTAACGTAAGTCTCCCAAGCCCACAGCACCCAAGGTTTCACCTCAGGAGCATTTTTGATTGAATCCTCAGCGATAACTTGTCTATAAAGACACTACTACGAACCCCAAAACTCACCCCTGCCCGTAGCTCCTGCGACCATGAGTAGCCCCCTCGCAAACGAATCGAAGTCCATCAAATCTATCAGCGAATCTGCATTTTGCTAATATCATTGATAGTTTAGTGCCTCCATACAACGTTGGGCAAAAATATATCGCACCTCATCGAAATCTACGCAACAGTTGAAAGCTCATGACGAATGACGATTTTCTAGCGGCCCTTCAGGCCGAAACGGATGGTTTTGCGAAGGCTGTTGCCACAGATGAAGGTCAATGGATCATCAAGGGCTTCATCGATGTTCACAGGAGAATTTACACGATCTCCGTTGATACCAAGATCGTTTCCAAAGTTCTCGAACTCCTCCTGTTCCCGCTTTTCGTGGATTTTGGGAAGAAGCATGGATTGCGGTTGGATTTATCACAGCAGCAAAACTTCTATCCAGATGTTTCTTTTGTGGAAGAGTCCAGTGGTAAGAAGTATGCAGTTGACATCAAAAGCACATATCGAACCTCAGATGACGCAGTAAACGGAATGACTCTGGGAGCCTTTACCGGTTACTTCCGCAACCGGAAAAGCACAAAAAACATCCGATACCCCTACGAAGCCTATGAAGGACATTTCGTGCTTGGTGTCATCTACACCCAATGCCTTGAGGCTATTGATGAACGTGCCGTTTTTGAAATTGCCGATCTAGAGAAGATTCCCTCCGTAATCCATTCGTTTCAGTTTTTCGCCCAACCTAAATATAAGATTGCAGTTGGAAGGCCCGGGAGTGGTAACACTAAGAATATTGGCTCATGCCAGAAGATTGCGGATTTAGTCAATGGCACAGGCCCGTTTAGCGCTCTTGGAGAAGACGTGTATGATGACTACTGGATGTATTATCTCACGAAAGACATGGCGAAAGCCTTGGAGATTGAGCGTCCATACACATCGATCAAGACATATCTGGAATACAAGACGAAGGGCATTGCGACTCTGACTGAGCACGAAGACGAAATCAAGCGGCTTGGTGAAGATGAATCTGGCGAGGAGGATGAATCGTGAAGACGATTGTTCCCCCGCTAAAATGTCAGGGGATCAAGACAAAGTTAGTCCCTTGGATTCGTGAAGTAGTCGGCGATGCCTTTGATCGATGGATCGAACCATTTATGGGGAGTGGTGTGGTTGGATTCAACATGCAGCCCAAATCTGCCCTTTTTGCTGATTCCAACCCACACATAATTGCATTTTATCAGGGTATCCAGTCCGGAGAGATTACTCCACAGTCTGTCAAAACATATCTGCGGGAGGAAGGCGAGTTGCTGCGCAATGCAGATGATGCGGGTTACGCTCATTATCGCCTCGTCCGTGACCGGTTCAACGAGACGGGAAGCCCACTTGATTTTTTATTCTTATCACGCGCCGGATTTAATGGCATGATGCGATTTTCAAAGAAGGGAAGATGGAACATACCTTTTTGCAAGAAGCCTGATCGATTCGCTCAGGCTTACGTAACAAAAATTGTTAATCAGGTTGATGCTATTTCAAAGTGCATGAGGACTTCATGGTCTTTCGTTCACCAGGATTGTCTTGCGACTATCGCACAAGCACAAGCCGGAGACCTGATTTATTGCGATCCTCCATACCTTGGCCGTTATACGGACTATTTTAACAATTGGACAGAGGTTGATGAGGCAAGGCTCGCAGTTGCGCTACGCGCAACCCCCGCGAAATTCATCATGTCTTCATGGCACCACAATGATTATCGAGAAAACACGGCGATAGGTGACTATTGGAGTGATTTTAATATCCTTACAAGAGATCACTTTTACCACTCTGGTGCTAAAGAGGAGAATCGGCGGTCTATCGTCGAAGCACTAATTTGCAATTTTGATCTCGATGGTTTTGACCCACACAATCATGGGACCCGCCACAAGCCCGAGCAGTTGATACTACTTGAACAAGCGGCAAAATATAATGCCCAACAATGCGATCCACCGAATGGCTACCCGCGTCATGCCTCCTGCTGACTTCGCTTCGCTCCGTTTGGGCAGGAGTCACGCCACGGGCAGCCATCGGTGATCGCGGGCGTTATGCGACTCGCGCATCCTCACATGAACCACGATGTCGAGCAACACGGATTTGCGGTTGTCCCTCGTGTGCTCGACGCCGACGAGCAGCGCGAGTTGCTTGCTACGCTCGGACCTGTTTCCGGCGCCGGGCGGCGTGGCTTGCTCGCTTTACCCGCTGTTGCCGAGCTGGCTCGTTCGCCGCGACTCCTCGGCATCGTTCGTCCGCATCTGCCGTCCGAACCGTTTCCCGTTCGCGCCATCTACTTCGACAAGTCTCCCGAGACGAACTGGCTGGTTCCGTGGCACCAGGACTTATCGCTGGCGCTTCGCGCCAGCGCCGAGGTGCCCGGCTTCGGCCCGTGGAGCACGAAGGACGGCATTCCGCACGTCCAGCCGCCGGTCGAACTTCTCCAGCAGATGCTCACCGTGCGACTTCACTTCGACGACGCCGACGAGTCCAACGGAGCTTTGCGTGTCTTGCCCGGCTCACATCGGTTGGGCCGTCTTTCAGCCGAGCGCATTCAGCAGTTTCGCAGCGAGCATCCCGACTTTCTTTGCAGCGTGTCCGCTGGCGACGCATTGCTCATGCGTCCGTTATTGCTCCACGCTTCCAGTCGTTCCACCAGCGCACAGCATCGACGCGTCTTGCACATCGAGTATGCAGCGTTCACGCTGCCCAAAGAACTGAACTGGCATGAAGCAGCTTAATCGAGTCCAACCGTCGCCTAACAATAAAGCCTGTATTGCTGCGAGTGGTGAGGTTCGTGTGGCGAGGTGACTTCTTCGAGCCTGCAACTACAGGCATGGTTGAACATGCCCGGCCTGCTTATGCGTTTTGTGTTCGCTCGTTGTTGCTGCTCACGATCTTCTTGGGCTGGACTTCTCGTCCCAGGCCTTTCATCTCGTTGCTTTGAACCGCTAACAGGTGGCTGCGGACCTCATTCCACACGGGTTTGGCTCCTGCTTTTTCGCTGCGTGGGCGTGGACTTCCCTGACCGTCATGTCTCGCGGTCTTTGCTTTGCGTTGTCTTGTGATTCGTGTGCTCATGCGGTGGCGGCTTTGGATGGTGGTCCTCGGACGCGCATGAGGGCGCTGAGGAACCGCTCTAATCGGCTTCGCTCTGGCGGGATGCTGGCGATGCGTTCCATGGGTTGCTGGCAGCAGGGGCACTTGGGTAGGTTGTTCTTGGTGCTTGGTTCTTTGTTCTTGGTAGTTGTGGCGCGGACTGGTGACTGGCCGCTGTAGAGTTGCATCTTGTGCAGAGTCTTCTTCGCGGTGGGGTGGTGGAACCCGTGATACCGCACGCTGTGCAGGCCTTTGGGCAGGACGTGGCGCAGGTAACGCTTCACAGCCGAGCGACGGCGGTAGCCGCGAGTCAGACTGCCGACAGGCAGCCCCGCAGGGGTGAGAGGAGCCGGAGGAGGCGACCGAATCAAAAGGTGACCATGAAGTGCGGTGCTGCGATGCGCTTCTCTTCTTGTCGCTGCACCCACTGTTGCGTGGTGCCGCGTCCACACAGCACCTCTTCACGCGTGAGCACCGCAAGCAGATGATGGTGATCTTTGGCTCGCACGTTATCGAAGACCTTCCACTGCGCATGACCCTGCATCTCGATGTAAAACAATCGCGCTGCGGCTGAAGTCTGGCGCACGGTCTTGGGCTTCCAACCCTTCACCATCTTCACGTGCAGGAGGTAGTCGGTCACCTGTGCTTCAGTAAGCGTGGCCGGATCACATTGGAAGTGCTCATGCAGCAGACGCATGTCGCGATAGTACGAATGGCGCGTGCGCAGGGCCTCGTAACGCAGGGCCAGCAGCCGCGCGTAATCATGCATCGAAGGCCAGGGATGCGCATACGTGACCGGGTCCGGGTAAGCCTTGCCAGAGCGCATCTGCACGTCTGGATGCATGCGCTGCACTGCATCAGGCGACGTGGTATAAAGCTTGCCTGCAGGCAACGGGGTGGTGGTGCTTGCGGGAGTTTGGAATGTCGGTGGCGTGGTACTTTTGGTGTTGTTCATGGGCTGCCAATGTCGTAGAACCCACCCCATGCCGCACGCGCATGTCACACACGCTCCGCCTGCTCAGACCGCTCCGAAATACGAGCGCCGCTCAGCGGCTTTGTTCAACAATGCGATCACCGAATGGCTACCCGCGTCACGCTTCCTGCTGACTCGCTTTGCTCGTTGGGCAGGAAGCGCGCCACAGGCAGCCATCGGTAATCGCGGACGTTCTCCAGAAACATGCACTCCGTAGACGACAGCGATGAGAAGATCATCCAGACCGAGCCGATACATCGCTGTATGACCAAGGGCGTCCACGGTGCATCTGACCAGTTCGAGTATGGACTGAGCTGGGTTACATCACGGAGAGCCATGCTGAATGTCTTTCGCGACAGGCTTGAGTGCGGCAACTGGACTATTCCCTACTCAGCGATTGAGCAAGCTGTGCTGTTTGAGACGAAGCAATGGTTCATTCCATGCTACATCCTGAAGATTCAGACCGCAGATTCAGCCTTCCAATTCGGACTCAACCCAGGCAAGTTTTGGGGCGGCGATTTGCCCTTCGAGGTCGAACGCCAGAAGGGACGACTGAAGTATTCGGCATACAGTATCGCGATTCGTGTAGTGCTGGTGGTCGGGATTATCTGGTATTCCTACTCTCACAGCCGATGAGCAGCCGTCCCAAAATAATGAAGACCGGAGAACAAGCCGCGCCGTGACAACCCCTACCAGCCGTTCAGTTTCGATGATTTCACCTGACTACAACCTCAACCCCGTGATCGACGCGCGCGCCCGCTGGTAGTGGCGCACGTGCTCATCGTTCTCCAAAGAAACCTCGCAAATCGAGGCTTATAATCCATCTTGATCATCTGGCCTAATCGAGTAGTCCTTCTCCATGCGCATTGAAGTAGAGACTGAAATTGATGGGCGCTATATTGCCGAAGTGGCGAATATTCCGGGAGCACTGGCATACGGTGACACGGCAGACGAAGCGATTCGGAGAGTCGAGTCGTTGGTGTTGCGCATTCTAGCGGATCGAATCGATGCTGGCGAAGAGTCAGAAGAACTTGCAGAGGTATTCACCGTATCGACATGAGTGCGTGGGGCTCTGCGAAGGCCAAGATGGTGTTGAAAGCTCTTTTGAGGATTGGATGGAGCATCAAGCGTGAGACAGGTGGTTCCCATCGTGTATTGGAGCGTGAAGGGTGGCCAGATTTCGTTTTTGCGTTTCATGACAGCACCGAGATTGGTCCAAGAATGCTTGTGCGGATCGCTAAACATACAGGATTGCAGCCGTCAGACCTCTAACGAAAACCATGGAGAACAAGCCAGTGGTGGCAACAGCTAGGACGCGATGTTTATGATCGTCACCGGTAGTGGCATCTGCTATTGCTTCGTTGTGGGTCTGCCCTCTCCTAGCTGTGCCACACCTCATCGTTCGCTCCAAAAATAGATGCCGATGACGCGATCCAATTTTGAGACCAACCTTCGCGAGGCCATACGGAGCACCCTTGAGGCAACAAGGGAGTTCGTTTCGGATAATCTTCCAGATCGTGTAAGGTTGCTCATTGCGCCGAATTGCTCATTTGACGGGAATCCATTGGAAGATGACGAAGAGATTTATCCCGGGGAGGAATTGCCTCCGTTTAAGACCCTCGCTCCCAAGACTGAATCCGAGGTTTGCGACTTCCTATACCGTAATGGGAAGGTGCCTGAATGGATTAACTTGCAGGCCGACTCGGCTGACGAGGACTACACCTATCTGGTGCTTGAGTGTTGCGGGCGTTTCACTGCCATGGAGAAGCACCTTTACCACCGTGGTGGAGGCATTCCACCATTCAATCCTCAGGTTGCCATGCCCGGACTCGATTATGACGTTGAGACTGACGGGAAGTTCCCACTTCGCAAGCGATATAACAAGAAGAGCGAACAATGAAGGCCGTATTGCAGCGAGGGGTTGAGATGGTTGGGTGAGGGGGC
>CAZIGH010000004.1:0-166330 GCA_964538625.1 uncultured Verrucomicrobiaceae bacterium | reverse complement strand
GCTCAATGCACGCGCAGAGGTCCGAGCCCAGCTTCACAAACACGCACTCAAAGCCTGCACCATTATTCACGGTTGAGTCCCTGCGGAGTGTCTCCGGTAGTCACTGCCACGGGGGCACGTTTAGGCTTCAACATGATCCGTGCGGTAAACCCACGCGGGCAGTTGCGGTGCCTGATTGTGGATGGCAGGCTCGACGTCGCTGCGTTCAACGGGCTTGGCAAACGCCTGCTGCATGGTGCCACCAAGCCGGTGCCCCTCAACGTGGAAGGGCATCCAACACTCAGGCCCAAAAAAGTCAATCGGTCAGTGGCATCACCCGGTCCGGACGGAAATGTGGACGCCCGTTCGCACGAATCGGTCGGCCAAGTGACCGTAGCCAGTTACGCAGCACGGAAGATCCGCATCAGAAGGCTGAGGTGCAGGTGGTGGTCACTCACCATTTTGCATGGCTTGCAGACCAGCGCGGTCGGCGGCGAGGGTGGCGAGTTTGATGCCTGCCTGCCGGTGATGCCAGAGAATGAGAAGGGCGGCGGTCAATGCGCTGCCAGCCCACCAGAGTGGTGGCCAATCTACCAGGATGCCTGCGACGGCGACCAGCGCGGGCAGTAGCAGGCTTTTCCATCCGATGCGGGTGAGCACGGCGATGCGGGTGAGCTTGCGTGGGCCGCCATGATACTCGGTGACGGTGAGCCAGGCAAGCGGGGTGGACTCGACATCGAACCAGCGCCAGCCGTCGTCTTCACGCATGGGTCGGTTTTTCTCCGCAAGCAGGTGTCGGAGCGAGGTGAGCCATTCTTCCCGGCCTTTTCCGGTGGCGCTCCAGTAGTTGAGCACTGCCAGTCGGAGGGTGCGCTTCTTGGGCCGGATGGGGGGTAGGATGTCTGGTAGGGTGGTGCGGAAGCTAGGTCTGGCACCGGTAGTCCACATTCCACGAAGTCTGGCCCACTCTCTTACGACAGGCTGCAGGAGGCAGAGCATCCACAGCCGGAGCGCCTGCACGAGGCCGGTCATGCGGGCGCTTTTCCAGTGTTTGGCGGCACTGCGGGCGGCGAAGATCCCTGCGGCGACGACCAGTGCGGCGGCGGCTGTGCTCCAGCCGAGAAGCAGGCAGAGGGCTGCGAACGCGATCCACAAGACGCCGGACAGCCACTGCCACCAGCCAAAGCCTGCGGTGGCGTAGATCACCTGAAACGCCCCTGTGCCATAGGGGCCGTGGAAGATGTGCCCCTCTGTGGGTGGGAGTGCGCCACTGCCGTCTCCGTAGATCAATCCGCGCCAACGGGCACCGCCAAAGGAGCCGAAGCGTGCGGGATGCTTTTTCATGAGCAGGGCCTCGGCATGGCCGTAGCCGCGCTGCTGCTTGAAGTAGGCTCCAACAGTAAGCCGCCGGTGATGCCATACATACGCTCCGGGGACGAAGTGAAGCTTTCCGCCTGCCTCGCGCAGACGCCAGCAGATGTCCACGTCATCGCCTGCGGCGCGGAAGATGGGATCAAAGCCGCCGATTTGCTCAAGGGCGGACTTGCGGATGGCAAGGTTGCAGCCGGGCAGGTGCTCGGCCTCTTCGTCATTAAGCAATACGTGGCAGGGTCCGCCGGGTGCAGCGGCTACGCAGCGCTCGACTTCACTCCTCGGAGGTGGAGGGAGATTGGGCCCACCGGCCGCCACCCATTTGGGATCTTGCATGGCTTTTGCGAGCCTCCAGAGCCAGTCTTCATCAGGTCGGCAATCGTCATCCGTATAGACTACGACCTCTCCCTTGGCAAAGTGCAGCCCAAGATTCCTTGCGGCACTCAAGCCGGCGTGCTCTTGGCGTTCGTAGCGTACGCTGGGATGGCGTGCGGCGATTTGCGGCACGTCGTCCGTGGAGCCGTCGTCGATGACGATGACTTCATAGCTCACGCGGCGCTGCCGCTGAAGTGCGGACAGACAATCCGCCAGGGTGGCACCTCCATTGCGGGTACAGACCACGACGGACATGAGGGGGCTGGTCGCGTACCCTGGCTGCGGAGGGTTGAGCACTTTGCAAATGGGCCGCTCGTGGCGCTGGGCATCTACGAGGCCGAATGACCAACCGGTAACCTCTTCTCCTCCGCGGAACCATTCGTCTGTGTAGCTGAACCATACGGTGCCGGCGACGCCGAGGTCTCGACAGGTGGGCAGCATCCACTGGTAGATTTCTGCCTGCCGCTCTTCGCCGAGGGTGCCGGCATCTGCGCCGAACTCGGAGAGCAGCAGTGGTCTGCCGTTGGCTCGGTTGATGAGGCGGCGCAAGTAGCGCTCGAAGGGTTGTTTGTTCTCCAGATACACGTTCACCGCCAGGAGGTCGGCATTGTCGGGCAGGATGTATTCCGTGCTGGGATAGGTGGCGTAGCCGATGAGGCAGTCCGGGGCGGCCTTTTGGGCCAGGTGCACGAGTTCTTCGATGGCGCGTTTTACCCGTGGTGGCCCAAGCCAGCGTACGAGTGTCTTTTCGACTTCATTGCCGACTAGCAGGATGGCTACGCGGTCGCTGCGGGAGAAACGCTCGGCTCCTTCGACGATACGGCGTTTGACCTCAGCCCAGGCCTCCGCCTCTGACAGAAAGTCTGTGTGGTCGGTCCAAGGGATGCCGGCGATGAGGCGCAAGTCATGCCTGCGGGCCTCTCGCAGCACGGCCTCGGTGGGTAGTTCATACACGCGGACGGTGTTGAAGCCCAGTCTGCGGATGTGGGCAAAGTCCCGGGCGAGTAGCTCATCCGGCGGGAAATGCTCTCCTCGGTTGTTCGGCTGGAACGGGCCATAGGTAACTCCGCGCAGCTCCCACTTTTCACCACTCAGACGAAAATCTGGTCCGTCGGCCACGATTCTCCCTGCGGCGGTGCCGGTGTGGAGGGGAAAGACGGAGGTCATGGTAGATGGGTAGGTGAGGACAGAACAAACGTCTGTCATGGACGGATTTTGTGTCCATTGTATTCACTCCGTTGCCGCTTGCGTGAGAGCACAAACCGGGCTCGCCCGCACGGCTCACTGCGTCATGAACCACTTCATGGCTTCTGCCACGTGCGCACGATCCAGGGTGTGCCCACCCTGGTGAATGCTCTCCTGCACCTCGAAGCCACTGCTTTTGAGTGAGTCCATCACTTTGGCTGTGTCTTCTGGACCCGCTATGTTGTCGGCCTTGCCCGTGCTGAGAAAGACTTTTGCCGCAGTGAAGATTTTTTTGTCCGGTTTGAGGGTTTTGATGGCGCTGGTGGCGGTGTCTTCGTTGCAACCTCCCATGAAGATTCCGACCACCCTTCTGCCGCGCTCGCACATCCAGCCAGCGATCCAGCCGGAGTATTTAGCACCTCCGGAAAAACCGCCGGTAGCCAGCGGCCAGTCCTTTGAAGTCGGCCACTGGGCACCCAATGCCTCCAATGCCGCCTCTACGAGTGCACTGCGATTGAAGGGTGACCCCGGTGTTTTGTAGCCAGGACAGTCCGCCGCGAGCACTACCCAGCCGTGCTCACGCGCCGCATCGAGGTAACCGCCCATGGACTTAACGCTGGAGGGATCCCTTCCTTTGTCGCGTCCGCTGTTCGTGACACTGACAATCATCACAGGCCACGTCTTCGCAGGGTCGAACGCTGGAGGAACGAAGAGTCCCACAAGTGCCTTCGTCATGTCTGCGTCTGCGTATTCTTCGAAACCGGTGGTCAGCTGGTCTCCGCGCTTCCGGATGGTTTCCGGCACGGGAATTTCAAACTCGATTCGCTGATTGGCTTTCACCTCGGCTCCTCCGACCCGCATGGGTGAACCGGCATCCAAAGCAGGCGACGTCACGGGCGCACTCGGAATGCTCCGTGACTTCACCCAAGCTACATCTTGGGACGAGAGCCTGGCCAGCGGTATGCCGAACTCATTGCCATTCATCCGGACGACTACCTTCTCAGCATCAGCACTCAGGAACTCGGCCTGGATGGTGCGCCCAGACACGTCAGTCCATGTGCGTTGTTCGGGCTGTTGAGCGGAAAGGCATGAGGCGACCGCTACGAGTGCGGCACGGGTCAAGGAGCGGGTCATAGAAGACATTGGCACGAGACTAGCCGAATGCCGCCACGCTGGCAAGATTGTGGTTTGGCCAAGCGGTGAGAAGAAAGGAGTTCTGTCTCCGCTTCGTGATAATGCTTATGGTCCGCTCCTGCCTGCTTTCTGCATTTTGTTGCCTCGCTCTTCCATGTGCCGGGCATGACGTCATCTTCCGCCATGCGACCTTGGTGGATGGAACCGGCGGACCTGCGATGAAAGCGGATGTGGCGGTGAAGGACGGGCGTGTGAGCGCCATCGGCGACATTCCTGAGAAGGGGGTGCTTGAAATTAACGCTGACGGGCTGGTGGTCGCACCTGGCTTTATCGACGTGCACACGCACTCCGAGAATGTGGCGGAGCTGCCGCTGGCGGAAAATTTTCTGCGCATGGGGGTGACGACCATCGTCACAGGGAACTGTGGCACTTCCAAGACGGATGTGGCGGACTTTTTCCGCGACATCACAGAGGCAAGAGTGGCCGTCAATGTGGCGACTCTCATAGGCCATAACTCGGTGCGCCAGAAGGCCATGGGCGGGAGTTTCCTGCGGCCTCCCTCGGAGGAGCAGATGAAGGAAATGAAGGCCATGGTGGACAAGGCGATGAGGGATGGAGCGGTAGGTCTCAGTACGGGTCTAATCTATCTGCCTGGCACTTTTGCGAAGACAGAGGAGATCATTGAACTCGCCAAGGTGGCCTCCGCTCATGGTGGGATCTATGCCAGCCACATGCGTTCCGAGACGCACAAGATCTTCAGTGCCATTGACGAGCTGCTGCGCATCGCGAGGGAGGCAGACATTCCCGCCGAGCTGTCCCACATCAAGCTCTCGGGCCCCAGCGCATGGGGAAAGGCGAAGGAGGTGCTGGAGACGCTGGACAAGGCGCGGGCGGAGGGGCTACGGATCACGCATGACCAGTACGTCTATACAGCGTCCAGCACGAGTCTGGGGCAGTTGATTCCCGATACGGCTCGTGAAGGAGGACGGGGTGAGTTCGCGAAGCGGCTGGCCGAACCGGCGGAGAAGGCGAAAATCGTGGAGGGAATGAAGACCATTCTGAGCAACAGCAAGCGTGACAGCTACCACTACGCGGTCGTAGCTCAATGCAGGGCCCGGCCAGAGTGGAACGGAATGAGCGTGCCAGAGGTGGCCAAGCTGGCGAAGGACGACGACTCGCTGGAGTCCCAAATAGAGGTAATTCTGGAGATCGAACGTGACGGTGGTGCGAGCGCTGTTTTTCACGGCATGAACGAGGAGGACCTGCGTGTCTTCCTTCAGCATCCGCAAACGATGATCGCCAGCGATGGCAATCCCCGAAAGTTCGGCGATGCGGTGCCTCACCCGCGCAGTTACGGGAACAATGCCAGGCTGCTCGCCCGGTATGTGCGAGATGAAAACCTTCTGTCGCTGGAGGAAGGTGTGCGGCGGATGACCTCGCTACCGGCGCAGACGTTTCAGTTAAAGGATCGAGGGGTAGTGAAACCGGGAGCTTGGGCTGATCTGGTGGTTTTTGATCTCGCCAGGGTGAGCGATCCCTCCACCTTCAATGACCCGCATCATTACGCGACGGGATTCGTGCACGTGATGGTGAACGGAAGGCTGGTGATCCAAGCTGGCGAGGTCACGGATGCGCGTCCCGGCGGACCGCTGAAGCTCCGCTAACCATCCAGTGCAGGGAATGGAAACACGGTGCTTCGGGCGCGGTGGGCTTTCATCATGGCTTCAAGTTTCGCCACCACATCGGGATGGCTGGCAGAGAGATCCGTGGTCTCAGCGCGGTCAGCCTCCAGGTCAAAGAGTTCGGTCTTGGGAGCGGCGGCGACTTTCTTTTTGCCACTGCGGGGTATGAGTCCTGTCTTGATGAGTTTCCACTTTCCGACGCGGATCATTTGCTGTCCGCCGTAGGAAGGAAACTCCCGGTAGAGATAGTCCCGCTCCTTTTGCTCCACACCCCGCAGGGTCGGCGCGAAGCTGACGCCCGTCACATCTTGAGGCGTGTGGGCTGCGGCCCCGGCGAGTTCGGCAAGGGTGGGCAGCCAGTCCTCAAAGCCTACCACCCGGTGCGAGAGACTGCCTGGTTTCACTTGGCCCTTCCAACGGACGATGCCAGGCACACGGATGCCGCCCTCGTAGAGTGTCCCCTTCCCGTCACGCAGTCCTCCGGCCGAGTTAAAGAACGCACCGTCAGTGCCGGCCAGTCCCTGATGAGTGCCGGTAAGCGGACCATTGTCACTGGTGAAGACGAAGATGGTTTGTTCGTCCAGGCCCAGCTCCTCCACCAGCGTCATCATGCGGCCCACATCGCGGTCCGTGCGTGTGATCATGGCGGCGTACGCTGCACGTGGCTGAAAGTGGGGAATGTAGCCTCTGCCTCCCTTGTAAGGCGGATCGTCCCACTTTCCGGCGTATTCGTTCAGCGAGTCATCCGGCACTTGCAGTGCTACGTGAGGAGCGGTGACGGGCCAGTAGAGGAAAAACGGACGGTCCTTGTGCTTGCGCGCGAAGGCCAGCGCCTCGTCTGCGATGCGATCTGAGGCATACTCATTGCCCTGAAAACGGGCGTAGGACTTCGGGTCATCCGGGTTCTCGTCGGGGCGGAAGGTATCGTGAGACGAAAACGGCGGGTTGTTCAGTGGGATGGCTTTGTCATCGTCCCAGAGATAGGTGGGGTAGAAGTTGTGCGCCACAGACTGGCAGTTGAATCCAAACCAGCGGTCAAACCCCTGCTTCAGAGGTTCACCTGTGGAACCTGGCCCTCCCAAGCCCCACTTGCCAAAACCGCCCGAGACGTAGCCCACCGCTCGGAGCACTTCAGGCAGCACTACCGTCTCGTCAGGAATGGGCTCTTGCCCTTCGAACTCAGGCTTACCTATCCTGGACAGCCCCAAGGCCTTCTCCCACTGGCGGTTGTCGCGGATGTAGGCTCGGCCGGGATCCTTGCCCGTCATGAGCACGCAACGCGACGGCGCGCAGACTGCATTTCCCGAATACATCTGGGTGAACTTCATGCCCTCCGCTGCCATGCGATCCACGTGGGGCGTCTTGATCTTGGTCTGCCCATAACAACCCAAGTCTCCGTAACCAAGGTCATCCGCGATGATGAAGATCACGTTGGGTGGCCTGCTTGCTGCTTGCAAAGATGGGATGCATAGAGACGCCATGCAAACGACAGGGCATAGGGCAAAACGAAGGATGGTGGAGGAGATCATGACTGAAATCACGGTCGTCAACGAAGTCGCTCAACCGTTTCGCTCAGGTGCGGATCCGATTGTCATGCCGTTGATGCAAAAAAGAGGTTGGACGCCCGCAGTGGCTTTGAAAAATCTAAAATGATCGATATTCCATAATGTTGAAATGGCAAAATTTTATCAAAAATACAAAATTGCGTTGCACATTTGATGGCTTTTCGTAAAACTGAGAGAGATCCCCCATTCCCTTCCATCGTCGATTGTGCTAGTTTTCACGTAATTCGAAGAGAAAGCCCCATCTTCTAAACCTTTCCATGCCCCAAGGTCCTCAGCGTTTCGGAATTTATCTCATAGGCCAGCGAGCCGACGGGGAACCGGTGCGCTTGGATCGCTCGGTGGGCGAGACCGTGTTGCTGGCTTTTGACACCACCCGGAAGCGGCTGGTGGAGTTGCACGTGCTGAACCAGGGGATGCCACTAAATGCCGCAAGCAGACAGTCTGCGCTCGACCGCATGGAGCAGGCACGGGAGTTGAGGGGACTGAGTTTCATGCGGCTGCTGGGGCATGGCGAGGAAGATGGTGCCCTGTATTACTCCACCAACCTCAACGATGGCGAACCTGTGGCGAGTTACATCCAGCGCCGGGGTGCGCTGTCGGCAGTGACGGCCTTCGCCTTGATGCAGTCTTACCTGGATGACCTAGTCGAGGCCAAAAAGCAGGCCAGACTTATGTCTTGCATGAATGTGGCTTCCCCGCTGGTGACCACTCAGGAGGACGCGTTTCTCCAGCTGCGGCTGACAGACTTTGGCCTGAACCAAGCCGAGCCGGTGGATCTCATGGAGTCAGGTCGCAGGCTGGTGGTGGATAGCTGCCAACTGCTTTTCCATTTGTTAGCGGGACAGAGCTACGAGGGGCAGAACCCGGATCGCTTCCCGGCGCTCACCAGCCTACCCACCAATCTCCGCACCACGCTGCGCGCCGCGCTCTCGGATGCTGACCACGCACCGAGTTCACTGGAGAAGCTGCGGGATGATGTTAGAGAGGCCTACGCCACGCAGGTGCCGAACCTTCAGCTGCGCTCCTCCCGGCGCCACCTGATGCTTCAGGAAGCGCTGCACCCGCGGAGTCACGTGCAGAACATCCTGCTTGACATGGCACCTCTGGATCAAGCCCTGAAGGGCCGCTTCGAGGTCATGAACGAGGCCGAAAGAGAGTTGCACCCCTTCGTCATCCAAGCCGTTCAGACGAAGGACCGGCTGCCGGTGACCGTGCATGTGCTGCCCCCGTCCCGCATTGCAGACAAGGAGCAATACGACGCCGTGCCGCTCCAAATGTGGAGGTTCAACAGCGCCGCGCATCCGAACATCCTCCGTTCCCTAAGCCTGTGGGAGACGCCGGACTGGACTTTTCTCACTGAAGAGCGAGAGCCCGGCTTCCCCCTCAGTCGCCTGCTGGCAGAGCGCTCCACTCTCAACCCAGCCGAGGTAGCGCTCATCCTGCGACAAGTGCGTGCCGGGCTGGAGCAGGCAAAGGAGTGTGGGGTGATGAAAGCGGACATCCATCCGTCGAACCTCACTCTGAAAGTGGGCAAAGACGGAATGTTGCAAGGCCGCGAGCACGAGCGTCTCATGCAGAAGCGTATGGATGTGTGGCCGCCCTTCACGGTGAAGATCCGCACGCACGCCACCATGAGGTCGCTCTACGAGCCGCAGCTCGTAGAGCCGCTGTTCGATGACGCCAGCCAGGATTCTTTCGTCCACGAGCGCGACTCGAAGAACCGCTCCTTCGCCGCGCTCGCCATCTACCTCCTTTGCGGAGAGCGGAATGTGGGAAGTCGCAGTCTCGTATTTGGAGAGGCCGTGCCAGAGCCGCTTGCCGCCTGGCTACGCTCCGTGGCGGAGATGGGGCACCAGCTCGGTGCCACTCCCTCGGTGGGGGATTTTCTGGAAGAGTTTGAAAAACTCATGACAGCGCCGGTGCCGGAACCCCGTGCACTCAGCAGCTTCGCTTCAGCGTCTGCCATACCCATCGAGGAAATGGAAAGTGCCGGTTCCGTTTCAGACTTCGCTGAGGACTGGACGGAAGATGAGCCGGAGCCTGACCCTCTGCC
The DNA here is from genome assembly GCA_964538625.1 of uncultured Verrucomicrobiaceae bacterium. Lineage (GTDB taxonomy): Bacteria > Verrucomicrobiota > Verrucomicrobiia > Verrucomicrobiales > Verrucomicrobiaceae > JAEUHM01. The sequence continues at coordinate 156,986 of CAZIGH010000004.1, read as the reverse complement.
AAACTACACGGTGCCCAGAACCCCGGTTAAGCCCGCTCTCTTCAAGACTGGAGCTGCCTCGTTTGCCTCCCAGACAAGTCGGAAAAGCTCCCGCGGAACCGTCGGCATGGCTTTGTGGGCATTTGGTACCGTGGTCTTGTTGCTGCTCGGTTGGTTCACACTTTTCCGAAGTGCGGCGGCAGACTCCGGAGTCACGGCGGATGTTCCAGCAGCACCTGCGGTGAGAGAGACCGGCGTAACCCCTGTCGTCGGGGATCAGTCATTGCCCACCAACAGCAGACCGCCGCCACGTGGGCCAGAGATGATCAAAAAGGCCATCGTGCCGCCGGTTTGGGAGGTGGAGCGTTTACGGCGCGGCGAGGATGCCCCTGCCCCCGCTCCGGCAGACGACAAAATGAAGAGCAAGTCTCAAGGCATGGTGGATGCCACAGCGCCGAACTGAACCGAGTGTATCGTATCAATGCCTTCACGCACGCAAGCGGATGTTGATTTCCTGACCAAGAACTGCCAGAAGACTCCAGGAGCTTTTTCTCACTCATCGTACACTCAACATTCAGGAAACATCAAAGCGGCACATGAAGGTCAACAACTGCATAGTGGTATCGGTAGGTCAGGCGGGGAATCAGATCGCCGCCTCATTTTGGAAAACCATCTGCCAGGAGCATGGCATCGACCCCCAGACCGGACAGACCGTCGGCGGAGCTGAACCGAGGGGCAACTGGGGAGCCTTCTTCTCCCGCCTAGGTGAAACAGGCGGCTCCTACGTTCCGCGTGCCGTCATGGTGGACTTGGAACCCTCCGTCATCGAAAACGTCAAGGCCGGTTCAGGATCCCTTTTCAACCCGGCCAACCTCATCTCCCGCTCCGAAGGTTCCGGCGGCAACTTTGCCGTAGGTTACCTTGGCGAGGGCCGAACGATCCTCCCGGACATCATGGCGCGCCTCGACATCGAGATTGACCGGTGCGACAACGTGGGCGGCATCATTGTCATCCACTCCACCGGCGGCGGCACCGGCTCCGGCCTCGGCTGTCTCATCATCGAAAGCCTCAAGGAGAAATACCCCGAGCACCCCATCCTCTCCTGCGCCATCCTACCCTCTCCGCAGGTTTCCTCCGTCGTCACCGAGCCTTACAACACCGTCTTCGCGCTCAACACCCTGCGCCGCACCGCAGATGCCTGCTTGATCTTTGACAACGAGGCACTCTTCGAACTCGCCCACCGCAAGTGGAACATCGACAGCCCCTCCGTGGATGACCTCAACCTGCTCATCACCGAGGCGCTTGCCGGACTCACCGCTTCCATGCGTTTCAGCGGATTCCTCACCGTGGAAATCAGCCTCCGCGAGATGCTGACCAATCTCGTCCCGCAGCCCTCCCTGCACTTCCTCATGCTCTCCTTTGCGCCGCTCACCCCGCCGGACCGCAGCAAGTTCGAGGAAATGAGCATCGACGAAATGATACGCTCCCTGTTTGGCAATGACTCCTTCTTTGCCGCTTGCCACCCCATGGAAGGCCGCTTCCTCTCCACCGCAGTGCTCTACCGCGGCATCATGGAAGACAAGCCCCAGGCAGACGCCGCACTCGCCGCCATGCGCGAGCAGCTCCCTCTCACCTACTGGATCCCCACCGCGTTCAAGATCGGCTACGTGGAGCAGTCCGGCATAGCCCACCGCAAGAGCATGGTCCTGCTGGCCAACAACACCGAGATCGCCCGAGTGCTGGACCGCATCACCGCGAACTTCGACAAGCTCTGGCAGCGCAAAGCCTTTGCCAACTGGTATCTCAACGAAGGCATGTCCGAGGAGCAGATCAACGCCCTCCGCGCCTCTGCTCAGGAACTCATCCAGGCCTATCAAGTGGCCGAGGAGTCTGGCTCCAAGGCCAAGGTGCAGGCCAGCCCAGAAGTGCACCGCACCTTCAGTCCGCCTTCAACTCCCCCGTCCGCCGCAAGCGCAGGTGACGCCTCCCGCAGCGGAGGCTCGCTCAGCCTCAGAGACCTCGTGGACCGCCGCAACAGCTAGACTACCACCAGCTCCCCCCAAAACATCCCTTTTCCAAACAGCAGCCCTCGGAGGAACCCCAAAGTGAGAGAAATCGTCAGCATTCATGTCGGACAGTGTGGCAACCAAATCGCGGACCGCTTCTGGCGGCTCATTCTTCGCGAGCATGGCCTGGATGACAGCGGAGCGCCCAAGCAGGGAGCCGCTCCCGCCGCCAATGCGAACATGGACGTGTTCTTCACCAAGATTCGTGAAGGCAAGTTCACGCCCCGTGCCGTCCTCGTGGACCTGGAACCCGGCGTCATCTCCCGCATTGAAAAAGGCGAGATGTCCCAGCTCTTCGACGAAGGCTCCATCATCCGCAAAATCCCCGGTGCAGCCAACAACTGGGCGCGCGGCTACAATATAGAAGGCGAGCGCGTGATCGATCAGATCATGAACGTCATCGACTCCGCCGTGGAGAAAACCAAGTCGCTGCAGGGCTTCCTGCTCACGCACTCCATCGGCGGCGGCTCCGGCTCCGGCCTCGGCTCCCTCATTCTCGAGCGTCTGCGCCAAGCCTATCCGAAGAAAAAAATCTTCACCTTCTCCGTGGCACCCTCACCGCTCATCTCGGATGCCGCAGTGGAACCCTACAACGCCATCCTCACCCTCCAGCGCATCCGGGACAATGCAGATGCCGCCGTCATCCTGGACAACGAGGCGCTCTTCCGCATTGCCAAGAGCAAGCTCCACCGCTCGCCCAACTACATGGACCTCAATCACATCGTAGGTCTCATCATGTCCTCCGTCACCGCCTCGCTGCGGTTCCCTGGCAAGCTGAACACCGACCTCGGCGAGTTCGTGACCAATCTCGTCCCCTTCCCTGGCAACCACTTCCTCACAGCCTCATTCGCCCCCATGCGCGGACCCGGTTCCGAAGGCCAGGTGCGCATCCCCTTCCCAGACCTTGCCCGGGAGACCTTTGCCCAGGACAACTTCACCGCCGCCATCGACTGGCAGAACGGAGCCTACCTCTCCGCCTGCGCCCTCTTCCGCGGCGACGTGAAGGCCAAGGAAGTAGAGGAAAACATGGCTTCCATCCGCAAAAGCCTGAACTTCGTGAGCTACATCCCCACAGGCGTGAAGCTCGGCCTCGCAGAGACAGCTCCTGAGGGATTCGCCTCCTCCGGCCTTGCGCTGGTGAACCACACCGGCATCGCCGCCGTCTTCGAGCGTCTCGTCAGCCAGTTCAACATCATGTTTGAAAACCACGCCTACACCCACTGGTATGAAGGTGCCGGCGTCTCCCGGGACATGATGGCCGCCGCTCGCGACAGCGTGGCCGAACTCGCCAAGAGCTACCGCGACGCCACCTAGCAGGCCGCTGCCGCCAGCCAACTGACTCCCCTTCTCCTTGGAAGACTCACTGGACAAACAACTTGCTGCCGCCACCCGTAATGTGGAGGAAGCGCGTCGTTACGCCTACCGAGACCATTCCCGCATCGGAGAACTGGTAGAGCAGATTTCCGTGCTCGCAGACCTCCGGCAGAAAGAAGGAGACTTCCGCAAAGCAGAGTCCCTCTACCGCGAAGCACTCTACCGCGTGCAGGATCTCAAAAAGCCAGATGCTGACCTTACCGCCGGCATCTACTCCCTGCTCGCCTACCTCTATGATCGCTGGGGGAAAATGGACCTCGCCATCGAGTTCTACGAGAAAGCCCTCAGCATGGCCGAAAGCCAGCCGATACCAGACCATGACAAAGTAGCCACCATCAAGAACAACTTGGCCATGATCTTCAAAAGCAAAAAAGATCATGCGAAGGCTGAGGAGTACTACCACGCGGCGCTGGAAGGCTTCCTCAAGGCGCACGGTGCGCAGAGCGCGCGTGTGGCCAGCGTCTATAATAACCTGGGCGTCCTTTACTACACGGACCTCGACATCGAGCGTGCCCAAGCCATGCACGAACGAGCGCTGGAGATACGGCAGAACCTCAGCGGTGGAGAAATGGACCCCGCAGATCTGTCTCAGACCTACATCAACCTCGGTGCCGTTTACAAAGCCGTCGGAGACTTCCAGCAGGCCGAAGAGTGCATCGCCCGCGCCAAACGCATCCGCACCGATCTCAACGCCAGGCAGCCTGCACCGCGCCGTTCAGCCTCCCTCAGCCAAGACGGCCCTGGCTGAACCGGGCAGCTGCACCCACACCACACAGCGACCTTCCGGAAGTCGATCCCCCGGCCCCATGCGCAAAGTGAGGCGCGTGGTTGATTGGTGACCTTTCCGCGTCCAATATCGCCGCCCCTCTATGCCACCCGATACCGCCAGCACCCCAGAAAAAGGTTCACCCACCATGCTGGGAGATCTGCTGGTGCTGACAAAGTTCCGGCTCAGCACCCTAGTCATCGTCACCACCTTCGTCGGCTTCTGGCTACGGGCAGACCGACCCGTCCCAGTGTGGCTGCTCATTCACACCCTCATAGGCAGCACCCTCGCCGCATTCGGAGCCGCCGTCTTCAACCAGCTCATGGAGATCGAGCCTGACTCCCGCATGCACCGCACTGCAGACCGTCCATTGCCCTCCGGAAGAATCTCCACACCGGCCGCGTTCGGCCTGGGCTGGGTGCTCAGTGCGTTTGCCCTGATTCATCTTGCCGCCCGGGTGAACATCGAATCCGCCGCCCTGACTGCTCTCACGCTAGCCACCTACCTCTTCATCTACACGCCACTCAAACAACAATCTGCGACAAACACGCTCGTCGGTGCAGTATCAGGCGCGCTGCCGCCGCTCATCGGCTGGGCCGGTGCGGCAGGTCCTGCAGTGGACAACGCACCGTATTTCCGCTGGAGCCTCATCACGGAACCCGGCGCCATCTACCTCTTCGCACTGCTCTTCGTGTGGCAGCTTCCGCACTTCCTGGCCATCAACTGGATGTATCGGGACGAGTATCAGCGTGGTGGCTTCGTCATGTTGGCCAATGATGACGAACAGGGCCGACGCACCTCCCTGCACGCCCTGGGCTACGCAGTCGCCACCCTACTGCTCATGTTCTATCCCGTCTGGACAGGAAATGCGCATGAATGGTTCCTGGCACCAGCCCTCCTCATCAGTGGCTGGCTGTGCTGGCTGGCCTGGAAGTTCCGCATCCAGCGGGAGCGTGCCAACGCACGGAAGCTCTTTTTTTGCACACTCGCCTACCTGCCGCTCATCCTCATATTCACCGTGCTCGCCTGGAAGCGGCAGGCGTAACTTCAGGACCCGCCTCCAATGAACCCCTCATCTGAAAAGCCTCGCATCAACCCGTGGACCATCTGGGTACCCATCATCTTCATCATGCTCGGCATCGTGGTTTACTACAACTACGTGACCATTCAGAGCATGAGGAAGGACAAAGACCGCCCTCCCTACTACACGCAGATTCGCAAGGATCTGGACCTCGTCGAACGCAGCGGAAAGAAGGTCAAGTTCAGCGACCTGGATGGAAAAGTCATCCTTGCCGCGCACTTTTACAGCACCTGCCCCAGTGGTTGCAGCGTGCTGGTAGAAGAAATGAAGGCCATCTATGACGAGTTCGCCAGCAAACACCCTGGATTGCAGTTCGTCTCCTTTGCCATCGACCCAGACGACACACCAGAACGGCTGAAGGAAGCTGCTGAAGGCCATGAAATCACTGGTGACAACTGGTGGTTCGTCAACGGGGACCAGACCGCCATGCGCACCTGGCTCACCTACGTCGTCAAGTTCATCGCACTCAAAGAAAAGCCACCAGAAAAACGCACCAGCCCCGTGGACAAGTATGAGCACGACATGCGGCTCGTGCTCATCGACCGAGAAAGCCACGTGCGCGGCATGTATGAAGTGATGAATCCCGACCCCGAGTTCCGCGCCATCCACAAAGAGAAACTGCGCAAAGACCTCACCTACCTCCTCGCAGAACAAGAAGCCGCAGACAAGAAGGCAAAGTGACTCACCCACCTCCCCAATGACCGTCAACGACCTCCCCTTCATCAACTCCTGCCTCAACGCCACTGCTGCCGTCTTGCTCGTGGCAGGTTTTGCCTTCATCAAGGCCGGCAAGCGCAAAGCTCACGGCATCACCATGGGGCTGGCCCTGCTCGTCTCTGCCGCGTTCCTCGCCTGTTACCTCTACTACCACTACCATGTCGGGCACGTGAAGTTCGCCGGACAGGGTGGCGTGCGCGTTTTCTACTATGGACTGCTCATCAGTCACGTCATCCTGGCCGTCGTGAATCTACCCATGATCATCATGACCGTCGTCCCAGCACTTCGCTCCCACTTTGACAAGCACAAACGCATGGCCCGGTGGACGCTGCCGGTCTGGCTTTACGTCTCCGTTACCGGAGTCATCGTCTATCTCATGTGCTACGTGTGGTTCGGCCCGCCGCTTCGTTAAACATGGCCACCCGCCGCGCCGCCTATCTGCTCATCGACGTCGGCAACGGCAGGCTCAAGCTCGCACTTGCTTCCCCGGATAAACTACTCCAGCGGCGCGAACTACCCACCAAAGGCTTGTCCCCCGCAGCGTTGGATGCAGCGCTGTCAGGCTGGACCTGGAAGCGCGTCGTCTCATGCTCTGTCGTCCCCGCAGCAGCCAAAGTGCTGCGCCGACACTTTGGCTCACTCCTCACCGAGCTGACCCACCGCAGCCCCCTCGGCATAGGCATTCGCTACCCATCGCCGGAAAGCGTGGGGCCAGACAGGCTTTCGGATGTCGCCGCCATGGCCGCACTTTACGCTAAGAAGGGCCAGCCCGGCATCGTGCTGGACTTCGGCACTGCCGTCACGTTTAACGTCCTCTCCGCAGACCACCACTACATCGGTGGCGTCATTGCTCCCGGGTTACGCTTGATGACCGACTACCTGCATGAACGCACCGCCCTGCTGCCCAAGGTGGAACTGCGTGAGCCAGAGAGCGCCATCGGTCAAAGTACGGAACACGCCATCCTTGCTGGTGCCGCCATCGGCTATCGAGGCATGATCCGTGGCATTCTTGATGCTTTAAGAAAAGAGTTACCCGGCAAAAAGCAGCCCGTCATCGTCGCCACCGGCGGAGATGCGGAATGGATCACGCGAGGAATGAAGGAGGTGCAGTTCACCGACCCAGATTTAACCTTGCACGGGCTGCGATTGTTGGGGAATCTCACCGCCCCCACGACCTGAAGCCTTTCCCAATGCAAGACTCTTCCATCACCGCCATCGGCATCGACTTCGGCGGCACCAGTGTCAAACTCGGCGTCGCTCGCGGACCCGAGTTGCTCCACACCTGCGAGCCCATCGAGACCGCCGCGCACCCCGGCCCCACCGCCCTCATCGGTGCCATGGCCGCCCGTGTGGCGGAGCTGCGCACCGCCTTCCCAGAAGTGGCAGCCATCGGTTGCGGAGTGCCGGGGCTGGTGGACTTTGACAGCGGCTACATTCATGAACTGACCAACGTGGGGTGGAAGCACGTTCCCCTGCGCACCATCCTCAGCGAAAAGACGGGGCTGCCCTGTATCGTGGAGAACGACGCCAATGCAATGACCTATGCCGAGTGGCGCTACGGCGCAGGCCGTGGACTCTGCAACATCGTGGCCCTCACCCTAGGCACCGGAGTGGGCGGCGGATTGGTGCTGAACAACACCATGTACCGCGGACGGTCCTTCTCCGCAGGCGAGATAGGCCAGATGAGTGTGGACCACAACGGCAAAGCCGGCCACTACGGCAATCTCGGAGCGCTGGAGAAATACATCGGCAACAAAGAAATAGCCGAGCACGCCGTGCAACGTTACGCCGAAGCGGGCGTGGCACGGAGCTTGGAATCTTGCACCCCCAAAGCCATCGCCGCCGCAGCGAAGGAGGGAGATGCCATCGCCCGCCAGATTTGGGAGGAAGTGGCTGACTGGCTCGGCACCGCGCTGGCCAGCATCGCCTGGCTCCTGAATCCAGACGCCTTCGTCATCGGCGGCGGGGTCGCACAGGCGGGAGATCTGCTGTTTGCTCCGTTGGAACGGAAGGTCCAGTCCATGCTCTCCACCGTCGTCTGGGAGAAGCTACAAATCCTCCCCGCACGGTATAGCAATGAAGCAGGCATCATCGGCAACGCCGCACTTGCCGCAGACTCACTCGCGTGACAAATACAGACATCATGTCTGCCACCGCCCGCGAAGAACTCCGCTCCATCCTCCTCGAAAAATCCGTCAAGACCGGCGACTTCACCCTCGCCTCTGGTGCAAAGAGCAACCTCTACGTGGACTGTCGCGTCACCACGCTCGACGGACGCGGTGCCGTGCTCGTGGGACAGCTCATGCTTCGGCTCCTTCGTGAGCAGGAACAGCGACGTGGAGTTAAAGTGGCCGCACTCGGCGGCCTCACCCTCGGAGCCGACCCCATCTCGCTCGCCACCGCCATCGCCTCCAGCCAGGCCGGAGACTCTCCCGTCATGCGCTGCTTCGTGGTGCGAAAGGAAGCAAAGGGTCACGGACGCGGCGGCCGCATCGCCGGTAACTTCACCACTGGCGACACCGTGGTCGTCATCGACGACGTCATCACCACTGGCGACTCCACACTGAAAGCCATCGCTGCCGTGGAAGAAGAGGGGGCCAAAGTCGCCTTCGTCCTCGTGCTTGTCGATCGCGAAGAAGGTGGCCGCGCCAACATCGAGTCCAAAGGCTACCCCGTGGCCTCCCTCTTCCGCCGCTCCGAGCTGGTAGATGTGTAGGCAGGCGACCCGTCCTTGGGAGTGCCAAGGAGCGGTGATGCACCTTCGCCAAGCAAAGCCGTTCACAAGCATGGCGAAGGCGGCCGAATCCGGGGGCACTGCGCCTCAAGGTGTTCCTGCCGCGACCTGGGTGCTGCCGTTCTCAAAAACCAGGATGCTGGTGAGAGCGGTGCTGGCGGTGTTACTGGAACCCTGGATGGCGCTGCCAAGGCCGATGTTACCAGCGCCAGAAGGGCTGCGGGTGTTGGCTGGGAGGTTGAAGCTCTTCAGTCGGCTCGTTTGCCCGGCAAAGAGGGTGCCTTTGCGGAGAATGGGATAAGGCAGGCGCATGAGCCGCTGATTGGCTGCGGAAAGTGGTGCTTTGGAGTGGCCGCGGAAGAGGGCGAGGTTGCGCCCGGGAGGGCAGTTTGTCAGGGTGGCAAGGATGAGGTACTGACCGCTGGCGGGCTCCACATCCACTTGTTGAATGACCCCGATGCGGGCGGGATGAAGACCGGGAGCGGGGTCCCCCTCACGCATCAGCACAAGCGGTGTGCCGTCGGTGGGGCCGCCGATTTGCATGAGGACGAGGGCTTGATCATTGCTGGCGTTGACCGAAGGACCCTTGAGGGTGAGGAGGGCGAGATGCTGGTTGGCACTGGCCCAGTACGCTCTGAACCCTGCTACAAGCGCTTCCAGACCTGTCAGTGGTGAGCCTTTGCTGAAGAGCTGGATGATTTGCGCGGGGTTCTTCATGCCCCAGAGACCTTCGTTGTTGGCAGAGGGAAGGCCTGAGAGTGTGGCGCGGAAGAGGATGCGGTTGTCCGTGTCTGAGGAGATGCCAAGGAAGGAGCGGAACAGGGTGCCGAACAGAGGCATACCCGTGAAGTCTGGCGGAGTGCTGACTCCTTTGCGAAAGCCGGGCTGAAGTGCGCCAGAGACGGTGGAGCGGGAGATGAGGCCCTGGTTTTTGTCTGCAGGGCCAGTGAGCTGCTGGATGGAAAAGAGTCCGGTGCCAGTCAGGGCTGCCTGCTGGCTGACTTCGCCAATGAGCGGCGCAGAGGTCTCTCCCGAGGCTGCGGCGAAACCGGAGGCTGCACCTTCCCGGATGATGCCCGTTTCGCTGTTAATAGGCGGTGCGCTGTTGTGCTGGAAGCGGTGCCAGACGAGGGCACTGTCGTCGTTGGCGGTGGTGCCACTGCCGAGTTTGAACTTGGATTGAAAGGCGACGCTGTTGTCCACCGCAGGCACGCTGACCTGCCCGAAGCGGAGTATCTCGGCCCCGCTGATGATGGACCCCCCAGCGAAAACGAGTTTCACTTCAGTGCCATCATCCCGGAAGAGGGCGGGCTTGGCGGGGCTGTTGATGGTGGCTCGGAAAAGGGTGGTGGCGGGAATGGTAGTGGCGGGCACGAGCAGGGTCTCGCTCGCTTTGATGAGCGGGTTGCTGAGCGTGTTGATGGTGGCACCGTCCGCGATGAGGCGACTCTTTCCGCCCAGGGTGAGGGGCGAGCCTCCCAGCGTCTCCCAAATGCCGAGATCCTTACCACCACCAGAGCCTGGCCCAGCGAGCTTGCCTGAGATGGCGAGGTGGCCATTCCCATTGACTCGGCAGTCTGTAAAGGCGGCGAAGCTGGCCTCGACCACGCCGGGTGCAAACTCGCCCTTCCCGGCCACTTTCTTCAGGGGAGATGAGCGGGTGACGTGACGGAGGAGATGCCCCGCGCCGGCGAAGTTGCCCTGAGTGGAATCCCCTTCGGTGCCGATGAGCAAGGTGCTGTCGTGCAGCGCCACGCTGCTGCATTGGAGGAAACCCGGCGTCTTGATAACGCGGAGTGGAGTGCTGGATGAGCCGCTGATGTCGAAAAGGGCTACGTCATAGTCCAGTCCTCCGGCGACGATGAGGCCATCCGCGACATCAAGGCTGACACCAAGAAAGGATGAGCCTGAGGAGGACAGGGTTTTCAGCACCACGGGAGCGGTCACATTCGCACGGGGATCAAGCACCGTAATCTGGCCCTCATTGACCGCCATGCCGGCGCAGGCTACGATGCCGAGGTTTTGGTGCAGTTTCACGGAGATGCCACAGTAGGCACCGGCCCCACTGCCAGGAATAAGGGTGCGGCTCAACTGAACGGGGCTGGAGGGGGTGGCTACGCTATACCAGTAAACCGCACCGCGGTCCGCTCCGCCATCATCCAGGAACGGTGCACCCACGAGCATGAGACCGCCGAGGATGTCCACGCTCTGGCCGAAGAAAGCGTTGGCCTGCGGATCTGAGGGGAAGGCCTGGCCTTGCAACTGGCCGTCGGACAAGCGGTAGAGGCACACGCGCTGGGTGCCGCCGCTGGCTCCGACGGCGAGGATGTCACCCTCCACTGCCAAGCTGACGCCAAAGCTATCTCCGGGCGCATTGGTGGGGGAAGCTAGGCTGCGGACGAGGGCACCGGTCTTCAGGTTGTAAACATGAACGCCTCCCGCCTGGGTGACGGTGCCGGGTGCACCCACGATGGCAAGGTCGGCGCTGATCTCCAATGCACTGCCGAAGCGCTGATTGGCTGTCGTGGTGGGGGGCAGCAACTTGCGCACGAAGGTACCTGTGGGAGTGAACACCTGGACAGCTCCCTGGTCGGTGGCCTGCTCGTCGGCTTGGTCGGCACCTAGAAGCACCCATTTGTCACTGATGGCAGTGGCACCGCCCAGGCGATTGTCTGTGGGGTCGCCGGTCCATTTTCCGAGCAACTGGGTTTGGCTCAGGTCAGGTGCGGCCTGGAGGGCGCAGCTTGCTAACAATGCAATGCAGTACTGAACGCGGAGGAGATGAAGGAGCGGCTTGTGCATGGAGGACGGCGCTGGGAGGGAAGTTAGAAGACGACGCGTGTGCGGACCAGGCGGGTGCTGCCGTTTGCGTAAGTGATGGTGATGAGAACGGTGCCGCTGGAGTTGGAGCCGCCGGTAATGACACTGGCCCAGCCAACGCTGCCGGCACCTCCAGGTGTGCGTGACATGGTGGAGATGGAGATGGACTGGATGGGAGAAGGCTGGCTGTTAAAAGTGTCACCCTTTCTCAAGATGGGCGCGGGCCGCCGGATGACGCTGCGCTCTGCGGTGGAAACGGTGGCGGCACTGTTGCCCTGAAACAGTACGAGATTCCTCGCCGGACTCGTGCCGGTGAGGGTGGCCAGGATGAGGTATTGACCGCTGGAGGGATCCACTTCCACGGCGTTGATGGTGCCAATCTTGGCAGGTGCGCACCCCGGTGCAGGATCGCCCTCACGCAGCAGGATGAGTGGCTCTCCATCCACAGCACCTCCCACCTGGGTGACGACGACGGCGTGGTCATTGGCGGCAGTGACACCGGGGCCGGAGAGCTTGATCCACGTCAGCCCTTGTTCACCAGCGGCCCAGAAGGCCCGGAACCCAGCCACCGAGCCACCGGCTATGGGGCTGCCGGTCTGGGCGAGACGCCTAGTTACGCTCATGTTGCCTACAAGCCAGAGACCCTCACGATTTTTAGCAGTGATGCCGGGGCCTTGGATCGTGGCGCGGATGACGGCGCTTTCATTGTGGTCGATGGACTCGGCTAGGAAGGAGGAGAAGGTGACTCCAGGCTGTGGATTGCCATTGCTGTCCGGAACGAGGTCCAGGCCTTTGGTAGCGATGCCGGTAAGGATAGCGCTTTGGCTCGTCTTGCGGAAGAGGCCCTGGTTCTGGGTCGTGGGTCCGGAGGTAAGGGCTGCAGAGAAGAGCATCTGGTTCTTCTCATAAGCGAAGTGACCGGTCGGCTCCCCCATGGTCCCGAGTGGGGTACCTTCTCCCTCAGAGATGTAGGCCAGAGACGGGAGCACAGGAGGGTTTCCGTCATTGTACCAGACGAGGATGCGGTCATTGGGCTTGTCCACCAGCGGAGGATTGGCCTTCAGCTTTGCGGTGAAGATGATGCTGTTGTCCCGGTCTGGAACGCTGAGTTGGCCTATGGAGCTGGGGATGCGGCCCGTGCCCATGGCGGTGGGCAGGTCAAAGCCTGTGCGCACGAGGAGCTTGGTGCCGCCTGCGATGAGCGAGCGGAGAATGGCCTGGTTATTGGAGGCGCTGACGCCAGTGCCTGAGAGTGTGGCGCGGTAGATGACGGCTTCGTTGATGGGCGGTGCGCTGACTCCGTCATAACCCTTGAGCAGGGGTGGACCCATGCTGGCTACGGTGGGCGCAGGCTGGGGCAGCAGTGGAGTACGACTCTTCATTTGTAGGGTGTTGCTGCCATTCTCCCGCCAGAGACCTTTATCTCTGCCGCCACCGGAACCTGGACCTGCCAGACCTGCAAGAAACACGGATGCGCCGTTGAGGTCCGTGGACTCAAACTTGGCAAAAGTGCAGCCCTCCACGCCAAGTGCGGAATCCCCTCTGGCAGCCACAGTGACAAAGGGCAGGGAGACCGTGACGCGCCGCACCACGTAGAGGGCACCGTTGTTGTTGGCCTGTGTGTCGTCAAAGGGATCCGAGAGCACGAGTGTACCATTGTTCAGGGCCACGGCACCGAGTTGGGCAGGCAGGTCCGGAGGCGTAATGATGGCCTCCTGAGCGGTATAGCCCTGGTGGAACACTCTTGCACTGCCATCACTGGAGCCGATGCCGACCACCGTGCCGTCTGAAACTGCTAGGTGGGTGCCGAACTCTGATGTGCTGCCCTGCGGCGTCAACACAACGGGTATGGGGAAGGCCAAGTCACGTGTGCTGACCACTTTCACGGACCCCACGCCTGCCTCGTCCAGTGTGCATCCCATGATGGCCCTGCCCTGCCGCAGGGCGACGGTGCGCGCCGTGTTGTCTCCAGCGGATGCGCCCGTTGGCACGATCTTGGCAATCTGCACCGCCGTGGTGGGAGAAGCTACGCTGAAGAGGTAGGCCGCCCCTTTGGCCGTGTCCACCCCCGGAGCACCTACGAGCAGCAGATCACCCTCCATACTCAAGGAAATACCAAACTCCCCCGACCCCTGCGGGTCTGAGGGAATGAGGGCCCCCATGGTCTGCTGGCCACTGGAAAGGCGGAAGAGCCAGACCCGCTGCAGGTTCAGTGAGCTGACGGCGAGAAGGTCACCCTCCACCGCCATGGCGTAACCAAACAGGTCCCCGGCAGCAGACCCAGTGGGCGTGAGAGTGCGCAGGAACTTGCCCGTAGCCGCGTTGAAAACATGCACTGCGCCGGCGATGCCGCTGCCTCTTGCGCCAACGATGACCAGATCTCCGCTCAACAGCACGGAGCACCCGAAGCGCTGGTTTGCGGCGTTGGTGGGCGGAAGCAGCTTGCGCACCCAGGCACCAGTGACGGCATTGAAGATTTGCACCGCACCTTGATTGCTGGCCTGCTCATCGGCAAAAGAGGCACCCGCCGCTATCCACTTGTCATTGATGGCCACCGAACCCTCATCTCCGCCGAGGAAGTAACCAACCGGGGACTGGGTCCAACGCCCGTGCAGCTTGAGAAATGTGAGATCACCAGCGACAGCGTTTAAGTCACCGGCCCACCAAGCGGTGAGCACCATTACAACAGTAGGGACGAAGCTGCAGCGCATCATGGTAGGATAGGACTACGCCCCGCCGCCGAAAGTTCAAAGGAGATTTCCTCTTATGGCGACCTTTGCACGCGAGTCCGGTCTGTCTAACCATCGGAGGAAAGGGGGGCGGGGCATGACCTGTAGCTAGCACGCCTCCCACTTGTTTCTTCCCATTTCTGTTCTCAAGCGTAAGCAAAAGAGGGAGATTCATTCATGCGAGGTGTCATCATAGCAGGGGGAGGACTCGCCGGGCTGTCGCTTGGCATCGCGCTACGGCGACACGGTGTGCCGGTGGAGGTGCGTGAGGCTGGATCGTACCCCCGGCACCGAGTTTGTGGGGAGTTCATTTCCGGCATCACCCATGAAGAACTGGATGCTCTCGGCATCTCTGGAGTGTTTGACTCCGCCCCACAACACCGGAGCACGGCCTGGTATGATGAGACCGGACTGCTCATTCAACGCAGCCTTCCCGAGCCAGCGCATGGCATGAGTCGCTACAGTCTGGATGAGGCATTGGCCGGGCGGTTCCGCTCGCTGGGGGGAAGACTGACCACAGGCCAGCGGCACTCGCAGGAAGGTGAAGGTGTGGTGTGGGCCTGTGGACGAATGAAGGGCACCTCTCCATGGGTGGGTCTGAAGGCACATTTCAAAGGACTCGCCTTGAGCGCAGATCTGGAAGTGCATTTGTCCCGCACGGCATACGTGGGCCTCACCCGAGTGGAAAATGGACTGGTGAACGTAAGCGGCCTCTTCCGCCGGAACCGACCCGTCATGAAGGATGAGAAATCCAGTCCGCTCCACACTGCCATTCGAGAGACTGGCATGCACCAGCTCGCAGATCGCCTCCAGCAGGCTGAGATGAACGCCACTTCGCTCAAGGGGGTCAATCAACTTGCGCTTGGCTGGCAGGCAAGAAAGCCCGGTGCCGTTTGTATAGGTGATGCCGCAGCCATGATCCCCCCTTTCACTGGCAATGGCATGACCATGGCGTTCCAAAGCGCCATCACCGCCATCGAGCCGCTCCGTGAGTGGAGTGGCGGAAATCGCACGTGGGACGATACCGCCAAGCGCATTGCGATGGCCCAGCGCCTGCGGTTTTCTCAACGGCTCCGCTGGGCGAACTTGCTACAAACCATGCTCATGCACCCTGTGGGCAGGCGTCTTGTCGCCACGCTACTCGGCCATGACTTGTTGCCTTTTGAGTGGCTCTATCACAAGCTCCGCTGACTCCCACCTTGACCTTTCATGCGACTCGCCAGCCTAGCCACCGCCGTTCCAGAGCGTTCATGGTCACAACATGAGTGCTGGTCGTCGCTGCGTCACTCCACCGCCCTTCATCATCTCAAGCCCCGCTCACGAGAGCTTCTGGAAAAAGTGTTGCTGGGGAACAACGGCATCGAACGCAGACACTTTGCCACCAGCTCGCTGGAGAGCATCTTCACTCACTCGGCGCAGGACCTCAGCGAGACGTATGAAGTACAGGCCCCAGACCTTGGCGCACGCGCAGCACGTCAAGCCATGGAACGAGCTGACGTGAGGGGCGTGGACGCTCTATTCGTCTGCACCTGCACGGGCTTCCTCTGCCCGGGTCTCAGTAGCCACATCGCCGAAAAACTTGGCCTCTCGGCCAACACTTTTCTTATGGATCACACAGGTGCGGGTTGCGGCGCAGCCATCCCCACGCTGCGAGCAGCGGCGAACTACCTCGCCAGTCATCCCAAGCATCGTGCGCTGGTGGTGGCTGTAGAGATTTGTTCGGCAGCGTTTTATGTGAGTGATGATCCCGGCGTGCTCATCAGCCTTTGCCTCTTTGGCGATGGCGCAGCGGCCGTCCTTGTGGACAACGCCGATCTCTCCGGCCCACGATTCAGCGGCTTCGAGACGCTCCACCTTCCCGAGCACCGAGAAAAGATCCGTTTTGTGAACAGAGAAGGCAAGCTGGCCAACCAGTTGCATCGGTCCGTGCCAGATGTGGCAGCGCAGAGTGTGGCAGCATTGTTTCCCATGCACGACCGCGCTCCCCGCATCATCTCCCATGCCGGAGGCAGGGATGTGCTTCAAGCCATCCGTGCCCGATTCCCTGAGCAACCCCTGTCAGAGGCCACCGAAGTCCTTCGCACCCGGGGAAACATGAGCAGCCCATCCGTGCTTCATGCGCTTGAGATCGCCCTGCAAAGTGATTGTGAGGATCCGCTCTGGCTCGTCAGTTTCGGTGCCGGCTTTTCCTGCCACGGCTGTCTGCTTGAGTCTTAAGGCTGTTTTTTCATCCGCTTTCGTAGCCCTTGCGTTCGAGTGCTCATGACCGTTGGCTCCTCTTGTTCGAAGCGGCGTTCCTTCTAGCCCTGAATGTCATTCGATCCACTCAGACCACTCATTCCCGTCCACGATGTGGAGAATGGCCCGGCTCGCCCTCTCAGAGCACCAGACCGGCGCGAACGCCGCGCTGAACCGCCTCTGCCAGACCTACGAGGAGCCCCTCATCACCAGAGGATTCAAGATAGTGGATGGAAATGTCAAACGCACGGTGTCACCCGTCCGTAATGCTGGAGGCTTATTGCTCCCTCACCTTTCAATGAGCGTAGGGATTTTTTTACTTCCCGGCACCAATCCGTCTGTTATCGGTATAGACTTGCTCAGCAGCCAGGTTGAGATCTCCCGGTCGATGCTCTTACTCCCCTTCCACTCCCGAAATGAAAACCATCACCTCCTCCCGATTGACCCTGCTCTTGACCACCTGTTTCTGCGGCATGTATCTATCTGCCGCCGCGCAGGATCCTATCACGGGTACATGGCGCTTTTTTGACAATAGCGTTCGAGAGTTGAGAGCAGATGGCACGGGTGGACTTCCCGGCAGACCGGCAGACACGGCATGGCGTAGGGTCTCACCGCCAACCGCTGCCGAACCCGTCTATCAGATCGTGTATGGGAATGGCGCTGCCCGCGATCAGCTCACTCTTCGCGGGCGTGGAAGCGAGCTGTGGGGCATGGGTAGAGGTAACAGGCCGTTTCTTACAGCTCGTCGCCAGGGCAATCTACCCCAGCCCGCCAAGCCAGCGCAGCCGCCGCCGACTACCAGCCCGCAAGTGGCCCCCTCTCCCTCCGGCGTGAAGACCAACTACCAAGGCATGGTGCTCTCACCCAAATGGATGCCCGAGCGGTTGGGTACGGATACCAAGTTCATGGCTGGCCTCTGGTACTTTGGCAAACGAGTCGTAGGTGAGGGCAAGCTGGGCGAGGAGCCTGCTCCCGGCAACATCTGGGGCAATCTGCGCTGGCTGATGCCCCTTGATGAGGCGGTCAACTCGCTGGGACGAGTCAGCAAGTTCCCTCGGACCAAAATGACCAACGCCGCCTATCCTCACGAGTCATTGGTCATTCAGGGCTTGCAAGGAGAGTTCCGAGACGGCGGCATGAGATTCAACCTGTGCTACTTGCTCGCTGACGCAAAGCAGCAACTCGTGAGTGTACAGTTCGTCGCGCAGACGGCCTCTCGCCATGGATTTGATCCTAACTATCCGGTGGAGAATCGGGAGCCATACTTTGACTTCATCAACGAAAAACGACAAGGGAGCACCACCACCACAGTATCCTTTCAGGTCATTCCCACAGCTCCGGGTGTCAAACTCATCAAGACGGTGAACCATAAGATTTTGGGGCAATGGCTTGAAGACGTGCATTGGTATTTACCCGCTCCTCTCGCAGGGAGGTTCGTCGAGATTGGTGAAAAGTGGCTACCGGACGCTTTCAAAAAATAGCGAGCTGGGTGTGCTGCCACCCGAAATCCCCTCTTGCGCAGCGCCGTTGGCGTCGTACGCTTGAAGAGTCATCCCACTGCCTTCGATGGTAAACGATCCTCAGCCTTCACCGTGGCATGGTTCACTCCAGCCAAAGCCGTCGATTCAACGACGTATCATGGCGAGGTTTCGGAAGCGTGAAAACCAGGTGGGCCTTCTTCCGTCCGAAGGCTGGAGAAAAAAGAATCTCCAGTTCCTCGGGGAGGTGCTCATCCCATCTCTGCTAACACCCAGGCTTCCGGGACATGCCGTCACCGCCGTGCCTGACGCGCTGGATCATGAGATAGGCATCACTTGGCTGGGCCATGCCGCATTCCTGGTCCAGCTAGAGGGTATCAATGTCCTCATCGACCCAAACTGGGCACTCTGGCACGGCCCCGTCAAGCGCGTGCGCCACCCGACGCTCTTCGCGCACGACTTGCCTGAGATTGACCTTGTCCTCGTCACGCATGCCCACTTTGATCACCTGCATATCCCCAGCCTCAAACGCATCGCGAACGGCCAGCCCATCATTGTCCCAAAAGGCGTCGGCGACGTGGTAAAGAAGCTAGATTTTGGCCGCATCATCGAACTGGACACTTGGCAGTCTGCTCCGTTTCGCGACTTGACGGTCACGTTGACTCCGGCCAAGCACTGGGGTGCGCGGATGATTCACGACACGCATCGCCACTTCGGTGGCTTCCTCATTCAAAGCGGCGAGCGCACCGTCTATCACTGCGGAGACAGCGCCATGTTTGACGGGTTTGCGGAGATTGGGAAACGCGCCGCCATCGATACGGCCTTGATGCCGATCGGCGCGTATGACAATCCGAGCTGTCGGCCCGTGCACATGAATCCGGAGGAGGCACTGGAAGCCTTTGAGATGATGGGCGCGCGTTGCATGGTGCCCATGCACCACGACACATTCCCACTGAGCAGCGAGCCCATGCACGAGCCCGCCCAGCGCCTTCGCCACGCAGCCCTTGAACGCAACCTCGTGGACCGGGTCCATATCCTGCTCGAAGGCGAGTCACTGGTGGTGTAGGTGGCGGCGTGAAACCGTGACGTGCAGGTCGGTGAGTGGCTCCTCTAAATGGCAGTCATGTTTGGTTGTGTCGGCATCCTTGGTGCGAGTTCGTCGTGCACAAAACGGCGCGGCTGGCTCCAGCTCTCCCATGCTACACCCCAGACGTGCAGTTATTTGGAGGAGTTCTTTCTGGTTGTGGCGATGGGCAAATGGTGGTGCTTGATCTCTAAGGTTCTGGATGACTTCTCCTGCTTTGGATGAAGTGGGCTCTTGTGACGGGATGCTTTTTCTCTTTTCACTGCGCGAGGTTTCCGGTCTGTTAGGGGGATTGTGTCAGCTATTTCCTCGCATCCAACGAAGGTCAGGCAGCAGGTCCTGATCACGGCCACTTTGGTGGCGTTCATCATGTATCTGGACCGGATTTGTCTGGGGCAGATTGTGGCTTCGGATTCATTCAAGAATCACATACGGCTCACGGATCATGAGATAGACTGGGTGAAGGGCGGCTTTTTCTGGGCGTATGCGCTGGCTCAGGTGCCGGCGGGGATGCTGAGTGACCGCTTCGGGGCGCGGGTGCTGATCACGCTTTACATCGCTTCTTGGTCACTTTTTACCGCAGGCACGAGTTTTGCATGGGGGTTTTGGACGCTGCTCATTGCGCGGCTGGGCTGCGGGCTGGCGGAGGCGGGCTATTACCCGGCCAGCAGTGGGCTTGTGACGCGGTGGGCGCACGTGAATGCCCGGGGGATGGCCAGTGGGGCGATTTCGTGGGGTGGGCGTGTGGGAGGTGCTATAGCGCCTTGGCTGACGGCGAGCGTGATCCTGGCACTCGGGGACTGGCGGTGGGCGGGATGGATTTACGGTTTTGCG
The DNA here is from genome assembly GCA_964538625.1 of uncultured Verrucomicrobiaceae bacterium. GTDB lineage: Bacteria > Verrucomicrobiota > Verrucomicrobiia > Verrucomicrobiales > Verrucomicrobiaceae > JAEUHM01. The sequence continues at coordinate 137,086 of CAZIGH010000004.1, read as the reverse complement.
GGGCTTGTGGTGGCAGCGCTGTTCTGGCATGTGTTTCGCGATCATCCGAGGGAGCATCCGCGGTGCAATGAGGCGGAGATCAGTCTGCTGGCGGAGGGGCGTGGGGATTTCTTGCCAGTGAAGGATCCACCACGGCGCTTTCCGTGGTCTGCGGCGCTGCGCAGTGGGAATCTTTGGATGGCCAATGGGGTGCAGTTTTTCACGAACATTGGCTGGGCATTCCTCATTTTGTCCCTGCCAGATTACTTGAAGAAGGTGCGGCATTTGGGCGAAGGGGAGACGGGCTGGATCACGTCGGTAGCGCTGACGGTGGGGCTGGTGGCGATACCGCTTGGCGGGTGGATGACGGACTGGATCACGCGGAGATATGGGCGGCGTGTGGGGCGCGTGATTCCGATGTCGGTGACGAAGTTCGCCGCAGCCGCTTGCTACGTGCTGGCTCTGGGGATGGACTCGCCTTGGGGGATGGCGCTTGCGTTTGGAGCGGTGGCCTTTTTCTCAGACATTGGTCTGCCTGCTACGTGGACGGCCATGCAGGACATTAGCGGGAAACACCAGGCGCAGCTGTTTGGCTGGAGCAATATGTGGGGGAATTTTGGGGCGGGCCTGCAGCCGCTACTGTTCGCTGCGGTGTTGAAGGCCTTCGATTCGAACGGGGACTTCCACGAAGGGGTCTGGCTGTGCGCGGCTGCGTTTGTGGCGGCGGGGGTCTTTGCGCTCTTTGTGAACGCGGAGAAGCCGGTAGTGGACTGAAGATGGCTGGTGCCTGCGGCTTGGAGCCAACACTCAGGCGGCACGGCCGTGAGAGGCAAGGACGCCGTTGACGAGCTGGAGAAGGGCTTCCCGCTGGTAGGGCTTGGGCAGTGCGGCCACGAAGCCGTGCTGGGCGGGGTTGCGCATGATGGGGTCATCCTTGTAACCGGAGGAGACGACTGCGACGAGGCGGGGGTCCATGCTGCGGAGGTAGTGGATGGTCTCCGCGCCGCTGAGGCCGTCTGGGATGGTGAGGTCCATGATGACGAGGTCGAAGGGTTTGCCGGAACGTAAGGCTTCCTCGTATTTGTGGATGGTCTCGCGGCCCTCAGCGGTCTCGCACACCTGGAAGCCTGCGAGTTCGAGGTAACGGCGCATGATGTCACGCACGAGCACGTCGTCCTCCAGGAGCAGGACGCGCCTTGTGTTTGGGGGTGTGACGGGCCGACGGAGCATGGAGGTGGCTATGGGGGAGCCGCCGTCGGCTGCGGACTCACCTGCCAGTTGGCTGGAGTTTTTGGAGACGGGTGCGGGTGCGGCGAGCAGCTCGATGGCGCGTCGCATCTCGGTGACGGTTTGGTAGCGCTGGTTGCGGTCGGCCATCATGGCCTTGGTGACGATGCCGTCGAAGCGTGAATCTACACCCTTGGTGGCTGATGGCGGAGCCCAGGCACCTTTGGGCAGCTGGTGGGTGAGCATTTGGTAAAGGAGTACTCCCAGGGAGTAGATGTCTGCCCGGTGATCCACTTCTCGATGTGCGGAGGATTGCTCTGGCGCGGCGTACTCTGGCGTGCCCATGACCATGTGGGTCTGGGTGACGAAGGAGTTGAACTGGTCCACCTTCTTGGCGAGGCCGAAGTCTGTCACCTTTGCTTCCCCCTGGCGGGAGACAAGGATGTTTGCGGGTTTGATGTCGCGGTGGACGATGCCTTTGGCATGGGCGTATTCGAGGGCGTAACAGATCTGGGGCATGAGCAGCATGACGAGCTGTGGTGTCATGGCTCCGCTTCGGAGGATCTCGGATACGTCTGTGCCGTCCACGAGTTCCATGGCGAAGTAGAGGTAATCTTTGCCCAGGGAACCGAAGTCGAAGATGGAGACGATGTTCGGGTGGTTGAGCAGGGCCATGGACTGGGCTTCTCGCTTGAAGCGGTTCTCGAAGCCGTAGTCACCGCCGTCTTCACGGCGGAGCACTTTCAGCGCTACGGGGCGGCTGAGGCTGGTCTGGATGCCACGGTAAACGACGCCCATGCCGCCTACGCCGAGGATGCTCTCTGCGAGGTAGCGCTCGCCCGGCATCATGGCTGAGACCTGCGCCGGTGTGAGGGCGCGCTCGGCGCTTGGTGCTTCGTAGTTGCTTGCGGCTGGTGGTGGCATGGACTTGAGGGAACCCGGCGTTAAGGCCGGAAACATCGTCTAAAACCCCTGCTGCATCAAGACACGATCCAGCTCCTTTTGAAACGCGGGCACATCTGCGGGCGGGGGCTTGTAGCCGGGTTCTGGTGCTTTCATGCCGAGGCGGCCCATTTGATCGACATACCAGGAGATGGTCTTGCCGTCGCTGAAGGTGGCTTTGCCTGACACGAGTGCGCCTGGAATGATGAGCTCGTCCACGGTAACAGTGACTTTTCCGCTGCTGGATTGCGCGCTGGCCGCTTCGTCAGCATAGTCCAAGCCGTCGTCTGATTGACCGTCCATTTCGGCGGGAGCAGGTGTGGGTGGTGGTGGTGCCTTTTGGGCGGGATCTGGTTCACGGGGTTTGTCCTTGAGCTTCACGCCCAAGTCGAGCATGAGCAGGCGCGCCTCCATGTAGGTGATGGACAGCCCAAAGTCTGTTTTCAGGCGCTGCTGGATGTCATTGAGCGTAGCACCGTCTGCCGCCCAGCGGTTGACGGAGGCGAGTTGTTCAGGGGTGAGATTGGCCATTGGTGGAAAGCCATAGCGCTGGAAGGGCGGCTTGCAATCTGTGGAATGAGTAAAGACTTCCTGCTTGGTTGTCGTGCGGGTGCGTGCTAGCTTCTGGCTATGTTGCGTACTTCCAATCCGACTCTTCGCCCTGAGGTTTTTGATTCTGCTGTGGCCCGCGCAGGTGAGGACGTGATGACGTTGAACGGTACGGTGACGAAAACGTTCGTCCTGACCGCTCTGCTCGTCGTATCGGCGGCTTTTACCTGGAACCAACTCGGCAGCGGCCAGCAACCTGCCTGGCTGACTCCGATGCTGAAGTTTGGCTGGATCATCCCCTGCGTGATCGCGATGGTGATCGCGTTCAAGCCGCGCCTTGCCGCTACGCTTTCCCCGCTTTACGCCGTCTCGAAGGGGGTGATCGTCGGGGTGATTTCGTTTGTGTTCGAGAAGCAGTTCGAGGGAATTGTTTTGACTTCTGTGCTGCTGACCTGCGGGGTGCTTTGTGCCTTGCTGGGTGCCTACATCACTGGCATCATCAAGCCCACGGAAAATTTCAAGCTGGGTGTGTTTGCGGCCACGGGGGGGATCTTTGTGTTTTACTTGGTGTCGTGGATACTGTCGTTCTTCGGTATTCAGGTGCCTCTTATCCACGGCAGTGGCGGTTTTGCGATCGGGTTCTCGGTGTTTGTGGTCATCGTGGCCGCGCTGAACTTGGTGATGGATTTCGACTTCATCGAGAACGGGGTGAGGCATGGAGCGCCGAAGCACATGGAGTGGTATGGTGCCTTTGGTCTGCTGGTGACGCTGGTCTGGCTCTACATTGAAATCCTGCGTCTGCTCGCCAAGCTGCGCTCGCGGAACTGAACTGCTACTTCTGGCACTGTGGGCAGTAGAACGTGGAGCGCTGGGCTAGCACGATGCGCTTGATCGGTGTAGCGCAGTTCCGGCAGGGCTGACCTTCACGATCATAGACGCGGAGGCTTTGCTTGAAGTAGCCGGGCTCGCCTTTCTCACGCAGGAAGTCTCGCAGGGTGGTGCCTCCTTGCTGTATGGATGCGCCCAAGACTTCGCGAATGGCTGCCACCAAGCGTGCGAGCGCTGGTTTGGTGACTTTGCCTGCCGGTTTGGAGGGACGGATGCCTGCCATGAAAAGCGCCTCGCAGGCATAAATGTTGCCCACTCCCACGACGACGTGTGAGTCCATGATGACGGTCTTGATGGAGGCGGTTTTGCCCTTGCAACTTGCTGCGAGGTGCTGGGGTGAAAAGGCATCACCGAGTGGTTCGGGTCCCAGCTCTCGCAGGAGGTCATGCTGCTCTGGCCGGTCTGGCAGGTGAAGCACCGCTCCGAAGCGTCTGGGATCGTGAAAGCGCATCTGGGTGCCGTCGGCAAACTCCAGCACCACGTGGTCATGTTTGCGAAAGGGCATGTCCGGCTCTGAAATGCGGAGGCTGCCAGACATGCCGAGGTGGACCAGGAGCGTGCCGCCGCCGTGGCTGAGCTGGAAGAGCAAATACTTGGCACGCCGGCGTCCGTCGATGATGCTGCGGCCAGTGAGCAGATGGGCGAGATTGGGACTGACCGGCCAGCGGAGCCGGGAGTCGCGGACCTGCACGCGAAGGATCTGGCGGTCTGCGATGTGTGGCAGCACGCCGCGTAGGGTGGTCTCGACTTCTGGCAGTTCAGGCATGGATTATCGAATCACGTCCGCTCGAGAAGTGCCAGCACTTCGACGTGGTGGGTTTGCGGAAAGAAGTCGTAGGGTAGCAGCGACGACACTTGGTAGCCTTGTGAACTGAGAAGCTCCAGGTCACGGCGCAGGGTGCCGGCACTGCATGAGAGGTAGGCGATGCGTGCGGGCCGCGACTCTCGGCAGAGCCACTGAATCACTGCCTCTTCAAGTCCGGTTCGTGGAGGGTTGACGTACGCGGCGTGCAGGGGTCCGCCCTGCTGTGAAAGCCACCCCCTTACCTGTGGAAGTCTTTGTGCGCATGGTCCACGCAGTAGGCTCGCCTCTGGTGCATTGCTCCGTGCACACTCCACAGCTTGGCCATCAAACTCCACACCCAAAACACGGCTGCTGATGCTGCTCCAACGCCGCAGGCTGGTGCCGATGCCGCAGTAGAGGTCCACTAGGGCACTGGCGGGCGTGAGTTGAAAGAAGGCCTGAGCTTCGCTGAGCGCCTCTTCGTGCAGCTCCGGCAGTAACTGCCCGAAGACTCCGGGTCCGTGCCATAATCCACGTGCATCTCGTGCGCGACTCTGGCCCCACAGGCAGCGCCAGCCCTTTTCGGCGAAGAGAATGCGGCCAGCTGCGGGATGCAGATTCACGTGCAGGCCGGAGACATCGGCATGGGTGAGATCGGTCCGGAGTTCCTCCGTCACCCAATCGTCTGAGGTGAGTGCGGGTGCTTTCACCACCAGTGTGACCAGTGCTCCATTCTGCACGACGTAGCGTAGAGGCAGTTTCTCGAAGGGAGGCAAGTGACGACCCAGCGCTTCCAGCGTGAGCCGTACGCGCTCTGTCTGCACGGGGCAGCGTGGAATGGGAATGAACTCATCCCGTGGCTCCATGCCGAACTCCCAGCGGCCACCGTAGCAGCGGGCGCTGAGTTTGACCTTGTCACGGTAATGAAGTCGGCGGCCCTGTGGCACAGAGCGAACGGGCAGCAGGCAGTCTGCCCAGGGGGCGAGTTTTTCAGACAGAAAGGACTGCTTTTGCTCCAGGCTCTGCTCCACAGACCACTGCCTATGCTTGCAAGCATGGCAGGCTCTGACGCAGCCTTCTGGTAGAGGGACGGTTCCTATCATGATCTGTGATAAAGCCGATGTAGCAGGGACGGGAAGGCGCGTCTAGCGTGGCTGCTGAAATGCCTACCATCTCACGCTCCAGACTGCATCGGCTCACCCGTGACATCCCGCTGTTGGTGAAGTGGGGTGTGGGCCTTGCACTGGGTGGTTTTTTGATCGCCTGGCTTCTGGTGAAAATCATCGACCGCACTCCTGAGGAGCAGCTTGCCTACCTGATTCAGCGAGAGGGTGGCAGTGCGGCGCTGGATGAGTACCGGGAACTCATCACCAACCTCCAAAACCTGGACAGACTGGCGGAGAGCGGTGCCACTTCTCTGCCTCAGGGGCTGCGGCCGCTCGCGCTTTGGCTGCACCGGTTTGGGGATCATGCTTCTGGGGTGGACGATGAGGTGCTGCGCACCGGAGCGCTGGAGCACGCGCTGCTCGCCATCAGCAAGTCTGACGTGAGCACGGATGAGAAGGCCATCCTCACGGATTACATGATCGGAAGACTCAGTGTGGATGCGGAGGCTGTAGTTTCCTCCACGGAGAAAGTGCGGGCACTTGCCGAGCTGGATCCGGCCCCGCAGTTGGCGAATGAGCTTATGGGGTATCTGTACCTGGCTGATTCCGAACTCGAGCCAGCGCTGGCCGCTTTCATGGCGGAGGGGCGGGATCCCGCAGCGTCTCACTCCCGGGACAAGGCGTGGAGCGTGGCACTGACTCTGCGTGATAAAGCGGTGCTTCAGAAGTTGTGGAGCATACCGGAGTATCGCGAGCAGCTTTCCATCAGGGACCGAGAGGCGGCGGGGGCCATCATGGGGAATCTCTGGCTTCAGTGGACTGGCATACTGCACCGGCAGTGGGAGAGTGTGAGTTTGCCGGTCCTGGCTATCTCCGCATTGGCAGCGGCGCTCTGGTATGTGCTGCTGGTCAGGGCTGGAAAGCGCACTCCCCTTCGTTGGGTGTGGCCGGCGCTGCCGGTGCTGGCAGGGGTGGCGAGCATCTGGCCTACGCTGCTGGTGCTGAACTATCAAACCAATGAAATGGGGCTCATGGAGACGAGTGTCTTTCCGGAGGATCTGTATGTGAACATCCTTGGCACCGGCCTGCGTGAAGAGTCCGCCAAGCTCCTGCTCTTTGTGCCCTTCCTCCCTTGGTTGTTGAAGCGCCGGGATGCGGGCTTGGCCGCGCTGACGGGAGGGTTCATAGGGCTCGGGTTCTCGCTTGAGGAGAATGTGGACTACATCTCACGCGGCAGCGATGCCTGGGGCCGCTTGCTCACCGCGAACTTTCTGCACATTGCCCTCACTGCCATCACCGGGCATGCCCTCTATCTCATGCTGCGGACGCGTTTCCAAGCGGCGGCACACTTTGCCATGATCTTCATGATGGCCGTGGTGCTGCATGGATTCTACAACTGGGCACCGGAGGCGTCTGCCCGGCTTCAGTATGGGCAAGACCTGGACCTCATCTCGCTCATCCTGCTGGCCCTGCTAGCCAACCAATTCTACGGTCTGCTCACTCAGACGCTGGAGCCCTACAACGGCAGCGTTTCCGTGGTGTCGGTGTTTATCCTTGGCTCGGGTCTGCTGGTGGGGCTGGGCTTCATCAGCACCGCGCTGGCGGTGGACTCCACCGAGGCACTGAGCGCCTTCGGCATGAGCGCCACGGGACTCATCCCCATCGCCGTCTTCCATGTGCGGAAGATTGGCCGGTGGTGATGTCGGTTCAATAAAGCAGGAACGCGATCTCCGTATCCGTCAGCGCTGAAGTGCTGTCCATGGCAAGGAGCACGTCCATTTGGTTGACCGACTCCAGCGGCATGGTGGGCAGGGATTCCGCCAGGTTCAGTAACTCCAAGTCCTCATCTGACACATTGCTTGCTGCTAATGCGGGAACTTGGGGCATCTCGTCCTGAGCCAACTCAGGGGTAGAGGAATGCCACACTGCCAGACCAGCTACGGCTACCGCAGCGGCCACCAGTGCCGGACGAAGGAAAGCGCCCCCGCTTGAGCGCTGTATCCACTCCGCCAAACGCTGCCACAGACCCAGCGTCTGCGGCTCCTGACGCGCGGCACGGACGACGTTTTGGACGAAGTTACCACGCACCTCCACCTTCCGGGCCTTGCCCAGCAGGTTCCATAGAGGGTCGTTAGGTTCGAGCGGATTCATGGTGTCTAATGGGGTTCAACCCCATGCTTGAGGGAAAGTTGCACCACGGAGCCGCTTTTCGCAACTATCTCAGGCGCAGCCTTGCTGAGACGGCTGCGTGTTGGGCCTGGCTCTCTGGTTCCGTTACGCAACGTTCGACGTCCCACTGCCGGTTGGTGAAGACGTAATCCAGCCTCAGCCAGGGACGCCAGAAGGCGAGCCAGTGCTTCACGTCGCCCGGCACTGTAAATCCGTAGCCTTGCCCGGCCACGGCGTGCGCGTCGATCAGGCGCTTGCTCATGCGTCGATAGCGCGGACCCAGCGCCGGGATGTTCCAGTCTCCCAGCACTACCGTGGGCAGCGTTTCGGACTCGATGTGGCGCAGCAACTCTTCCATGACCTGTCCCTGAAGGCCCCAGTAGTCCTCCCTCAGTGCCTCGGGCCCCTTTCCACCTGTGAGAGCGAAGCGCGGTGAGGGCAAATGGACATTGAAGACGACCACCTTGCCACCCGGCGTCTCCAGCAGATGGCGAGCGCTGTGAAACCAGGTGCGCACGCTGCCATCCTTCCGCCTAGCCACTAACTTGAGCAGGCTGCTCTCACGCACGGGAAACCGGCTCACTAAAACGAACTCCCCCAGCCGGACCACATGCGGCAGCTCCAGCAGCGCCTTCGCACCTGCGGGGTAGGCTACCGGGGTGAACCCATCCTGTATAGCCACCACGTCCGGCTGTTGCTGCCAGAGGAAGGGGCTGATCTCATGCCCATGATGCTGGCCACGGTTCACCGTCACCACATTTAGCGTGAAAGGCCCGTCATCCCTAGCCCTGAATGCTGCGTGGGCGTGACTGCGCCAGCCAAGTCCGGGCCCGAGGGCGATCACAGCGGTCCATATCAGAACTGCCGCCCACTTCCTGCCGAACCACCAGCCCGGCAGCGCGTAACAAGCCAGCAGCAAAGGGCCGAAAAGCGGGGGCAGGTAAACGAGCTTCGCCACCGGTGGCCAGTTCTGACCTGCCAGACAAACCAACGACCCAGCCACCATGTAGAGAACCCACAGCAGCAATGCACCCCACCGCCACGTCACCGCCAGCCTGCGCATCCGCTCATCTCCCGTTGGCTCTTCTGGGTGGCTTGGATTGCAGATTCAAAGTGACGGCGGCTCTCGGCTCACTTCACCTGACTTGGATCCGCTATTTTCTCGCCCTTCTTCTCCAGCACCGCGCGGAACTTTTCCGTTTTGGGCACCACGACACCGCGCACGTATCCCTGGTTTGGGTTCCGGTCTGCGAAGTCCTGATGATACTCCTCAGCTGGGTAGAACTCCGCTGCGGGCACGATCTCCGTCACGATGGGGTCCTTCCAGTCCTTCTGCGCGGCTGCCTTCGCCTCCTCAGCGATCTTTTTCTCCTCCTCGTTCGCATACATGATGATGCTGCGGTATTGCGTGCCGTAGTCATTGCCCTGATACGGCGTACCCTTGGGGATGAACTTGCCGTACTTAAACATATCCTCCTTCGTGATCGTGGTCGGGTCGTGCATCTCAAAGAACAGGTCTAGCACCTTGCGGTAGCTGATGACCGCAGGATCAAACTCCACCTTCACCACCTCGGCGTGACCCGTCTTGCCCGTGCAGATGTCTTCATACGTGGGGTTCTTCGTCTGACCACCGGAATAGCCACTGGTCAGCGCCTTGATCCCAGGCACCAGCTTGTATGTGCTCTCCACGCACCAGAAACAGCCACCGCCCACGATGGCGACACTCGATGAGGGCTTTTCTTCGGCAGGCAGGGCGGATGGCAGGGACATAACGGCAGCAAGGGCAAAGATGGAGATGCTTTTCATAGGGAATGGATCACAACCGGCGGAACCCAAGTCACGCCTATGCCAGAAAGAACGCACCAAGGAAGCAAAAAGTAACAGCAAGACAACTCCCCTCTCCCGCTCCCGGCACTCGTTTACTTTTTTCCCGGGTGCGAAATCATGGGCTTGTGCAGCAGAAAACCCCGGCGCATCCTGCTAGCGATGCGGGTGCGTGAGCAAAACGAGCAGGATTTTCCCGCTCTGGAAGCCATCTTCAGGACAAATCGAGGACCAGAGGTCAAATGGCTGAGTCCTTACCGACCCTCAGATGACTTCGCGGAGCAAAGTCGCGGAGAGCTCATCCTCGTGGCCGAGGAGCAGGGTCAGGTGGTAGGTTTCGTATCGGTCTGGGTGCCGGACCGCTTCATCCATCATCTCTACATCCACCGCGAGCATCAAGGCAGGGGACTCGGGAACATGCTGGTGTCAGCCGTGATGCAGCGAGTTCCCGGCATGCTGAGCCTCAAGTGCTTGCTCGCCAATCAACGGGCCATGGCGTTTTATCTGAAGACCGGTTGGCAGGAAGTCTCCTCTGGGGTGGGACCGGACGGGGCCTATGCGCTGCTCCAGCGGTCAGATGCCGACTGATGGCACCACGGCGTATGACCCTCTGCAAGCGCCTTTACATCTCGCAGTGATGCGCTCCATTCTGCGCTGCATGAAACGCTCCGTCAGCATTGCCGCCACCTTCGTCCTTACAGCCATTGCGGGCATGGCCCAGGAAGCGCCGGTGCCCGCGCAGCCGGATACCACCGCCTTTGAGTTCAAAGATCAGGACAAGCTCGTCCTGCTGGGAGGGACTCATCTTGAGCGGGAGCAACGCTATGCACACCTCGAAACCGCTCTCACCCTGGCTCTGGGAGAGAAAAACCTCACCGTGCGCAATCTCGCCTGGTCTGCGGACACCGTTTATGGAGATGCACGCTCCTACTTCGGCCCACCAAGCGAGGGACTCCAGCGTCTGGAGGCTCAACTGGAGCTGCTCAAGCCCACCGTGGTGCTGCTCAACTACGGCACGGACCTCGCCCACTCCGGACTCAAGCAGCTGCCGGAGTTCCTCACCGCCTACCGCAATCTCATTGACCTCATTCGCAAAGTATCGCCGGGAGTCCGTCTCATCCTTACCAGCCCACCGCCGCTTGAGAACCTGGGTCCACCACTGCCAGACCAGGCAGATGCGAACAAGAATCTCGAGTCGCTGAGAGACGCACTCGCCAAGTTCGCCAAATCACAGAACGCCTTTTTCATTGATTGGTTTGAGCTGATGGGCGGCCTTCCCAAGCCTGAGCGCACCCAGCATCCGCTCACGGAGAACGGCATCCACTACACCAGCGAGGGCTACCAAAAGCTCGTGCAAGTGACTCTCAGTGCACTCGGCCTCAAACAACCCGACGTGCCCAACACCGCCGCCGAAGCACTGCGGAAAGAAATTCTCCGAAAAGACTTCCTCTTTTTCAATCGCTACCGCCCGCAGAACGAGACCTATCTCTTCGGCTTCCGCAAACATGAACAGGGCCAGAACGCCAAGGAGATACCCATGTTCGACCCCCTACTTGCCGAAGCGGACAAAAAAATCCACGAGCTGAAACTCAAAGCCCTCAACGACTCACGGCAGCCCTAACCTGCCTTCTTCATAAAAGTCGTAGCGAGACGCAGTGAAAGCCCGCAGTGGCAAGGCGGGCGCAGTTTTGAAAGGCTGAGTGCATGGGTGAATGCTCGATGCCTTTCAAAACAAGCCCAACGCCGCGAATGCGGGCTTGCAGCAAGTCGCAGTAGCGTTTCATGAATCAGTCAGGCTAAGATCACCACCTGTCCCGCGCATCTGAAGCGCTGCTGGGCGGGTCCCAGCGAGCCGGTGGCAGCGTCACGACACCGTCGCCCTCCCGCGCTTGGGCACGGACCGCATTCGCCACAGCCTCTGCCAACTTGTCCCGATACCCGGCTTGCCGAATCAGAGCCGCTTCTCTCGAGTTCGAGAGATAACCGCACTCCACCAACACACATGGAATGGTGGGGTTCCGCGTCAGACGCAGCCGCCGTCGGGTCAGACCGCGAGAGTTTCGCCAGGGAGTGACAGCAGTCAGGTTCTGCTGAATGCGACGCGCAAGCCCATAGCTGTCCACCCGCCAGAAAAAAGTCTCAGGCCCAGCCAGACGTCGCGTTCCCGAGTTGAAGTGAATGCTTATCAGCACCGCGTCCCTGTTCCTATCAGCGCGCCGCACCCTTTCATCCAAGTGCACGAACTCATCCTCGTCCCTTATCAACTTGACCCGGAAACCAGCATCCAGTTTCATCTTGAGTCGCCTCACCACGTCCAGCGCCACGTCCTTTTCTCGAATGCCGTTGCGCACTGCCCCGGAGTCCATTCCACCATGGCCAGCATCCAGAATCACCGTGCGGAATCCCTTGGGGCCCGGTCGATGTCCAAGCAGATCATTTTGGCTTCGAAGTCCCGGGCCTGAGCACGACGAGAACGCCCCGGCTCCACAGAGAAGGGACAAACGCAGCCACTCACGACGGTTCCACATGGGGGTTCCAGTAAAGAAACGCAGGCGAAAACGCAAGTCCTCCTGCTGTCAAAGAGTGTTTCCCTGGTCCAAATGCAGAATTCTCTGCCCTCACTTCTTGCATCCTCACGCGGCCCGGTCACTATGGGACTTTAGCATCTCTGAATGAGTGACCCGATCAAACACGAGTGCGGCATAGCCGTGGTGCGGCTGAAGAAGCCGCTCGCGTATTTCCATGAAACAGGCAGAGGCGCGCTCTACGGATTGCGCCTGCTGGAAACCCTCATGACCAAGCAGCGCAACCGTGGTCAGGATGGCGTGGGCGTAGGCTGCACCAAACTCGGCATGGATGCCGGACTGCCCTACATGTTCCGCGTCCGCTCCATGGTCTCCGCCGAGCGTATTGGCGAGGTCTTTGAGGACGAAATGAAGGAGTTCAAGCGCATCGCCCGCCGCATCGACAAAGCGCGCAAACATGAGCGAGATGAGTACGGCGTGGAGTTCACCGCCTTCGAAGATGACCCGGAAGCCATCAAGCGAGAGTTCGAGCTAGCCGGTGAAGTCTATATGGGGCACCTCCGCTACGGCACCTCCGGAGACTTCGGCAAGGGCTGCCTGCACCCCTACCTGCGTCGGAGCACCTGGCCCACCCGCAGCCTCATGGTGATGGGGAACTTCAACCTCACCAACACAGACGAACTTAACCGCGCCATGATGCAGCGCGGCCAACACCCCGTCTTCGGCACGGACACGCAAAGCGTGCTAGAAGAAATCGGCTTCCAGCTTGATGAAGCACACACCCAGCTCTACCACGAGCTGCGAGACGCCGGCATTCCCGGAGAACAAATCCCCGAGCACATCAGCGCACGCCTGGACGTGGTAGATGTCATCAAAAAATCCAGCCTCAACTGGGACGGCGGTTACACCATCGTAGGCACCATCGGAAACGGAGATCTCTTCTTCATGCGGGACCCCAATGGCATCCGCCCCTGCTGGTTCTACGAGAATGAGGACCTCCTCGCCGTCGCCTCCGAGCGCGTCGCCCTACAGAGCGTACTCGAAGTGGAGGCGGATCAAATCCAGGAACTTCAGCCCGCCCACGTCTTTGTCATGAAGGCAGACGGTAGCCGTATGCTTGCCCCCTTCACCCAGCCGCGCACCTACAAGCCCTGTTCCTTCGAGCGCATCTACTTCTCACGTGGCAACGACGCCAGCATCTACCAGCAGCGCAAAGCCCTCGGCGAGGCCCTAGTACCGCAGCTCATTCACGCCATTGAGAACGACTTCGAGCACACCGTGCTCAGCTTCATCCCCAACACCGCTGAGACAGCCTATTACGGCTTCCTCGATGGCCTGCGCAAAAGTCGTCGCCAGGACGTGAAAGCAGCCCTACTGGAAATGATCCAGAACAATCAGCTGGATGAGGCCCGGCTGGACGAACTGGTGCTGCGCAACTGGCCTCGATCCGAAAAGATCGCGCACAAAGACATCAAAATGCGCACCTTCATCGCCCAAGAAACCGGGCGGGACAAAATGGTCTCCAGCGTGTACGACATCACCTATGGCGTCGTCACCCCGCAGGACAACTTGGTCGTCATTGACGACTCCATCGTCCGCGGCACCACCCTGAAGAACAGTCTGCTGCGCATCCTCGGGCGCACCAACCCACGGCGTATCGTCGTCGTCTCCACCGCCCCCCAGATCCGCTACCCAGACTGCTACGGCATCGACATGGCAGAGCTGGGCAAGTTCATCGCCTTCCAGGCCGCCACCGCTCTGCTCAAAGAACGCGGAATGAGCCGTGTGCTCGACGAGACACTGGAGCAAGCCATCGCCGAGCTTAAAAAGCCCAAAGAGCAGATGAAGAACGCCGTGAAAGCCATCTACGCCCCTTTCAGCGACGAAGAGATCGCCGCCAAAGTGGCTCAACTCGTCTATCCAGAAAACACTCCATGGAAGGGTGAGCTGAAAGTCATCTACCAAAGCATCACCGGCCTGCACGAAGCCCTGGGAGCCGAGTTTGGAGACTGGTATTTCAGCGGTGACTACCCCACCCCCGGCGGCTACTCCGTCTGCAACCGCAGCTACATCCAGTTCCGCAAAGGAAGAGAAGGCAGGGCGTACGGAGAAGTGCTTTTGTAGAGCGAGTAAACGAACCCGTCATCGAGGATCGCATTGAACTCGCTCCTCGCACGCAAGCGCCTGACTCATCAAGGACCGAAGCCGCCTCCCGCGGTTCCGTGAAGCTATATCCCAGAAAGTTTTGAACATCATGATTCGCATTCCTGTTCGTCTTCTCCTGTATTCTGAAGTGCATGAGAATGCAGCAGTAGCCGTGCGGTCCAAGAGAATGTCGCCAGGGACAAGCCCGCCATCCCAGTCGATTCTTCCGTCGGTGGGAGAACGGCGAAGAAAGATGGTAGTGTCTGATTCCTCAGCTGCAGTTGGGTAAGTGCGCGTGATGTGCATCAGGAGAGTCCGGCACGCCAGCAGAGCAGCATCTATCGCACTCCCATCAGGCATCTTGCATAGTGGCTCTTCACTAAAGAAGATCCCAAGCGGTGGCGTGTAGGCAGCTTTGCCAAGGCCCGAATCAATGCGGTTGTCCACGACCTTGCACACTGACTCAAACTTCCTGATCGTCTCGTCTTCAGCAAAATCATCGGAAGCCAGCGCTGCACTTTCGGCCATTGAAGCCGATGACGTTTCAACCTTCTCCACTACATAGCTCATATAGCGGGAAAACATCAACGCCGCTGGCATCCACAGGGCTTCGAGATTAGGATGCACACCTAGATAAGCGAGCTGGAAAGCTCGCTTGACAGAATTCATCGCTCGCATGGAGGGATCTGCTGCCATCATCCAGGCATAATCTGCCAGATAAGGGCGGATTAGGTTCATGCACTGTTCCACAAACCCTGCCATCTGCTCAAGGGTTGGCCAGTGTTCTGGAGTCAGATCAACGGTCTGCCAGGGACGATTCCTTATGTTGCCCTCAGTCTTTGCCGTTTGGACCACAAGGCATGCGAGCAAGATCGGCGAGAACTGCAGGGCAAACTCATCCCTCGCGTCTTCAGGGCTATGATGAGCGCTCCGTACACTGCTGGAGTAATCCATAGCATGGCACTTTAATGCCAACTCCCAATCCCCATGGTAAACATAGAGAATCATGCAGAGCTGCACGAACAATTCCTCATGGCGGACCATAACGAGTTGCTTTAGCGGCTCCAGGCTCGACTCTACCCCGCTTTCACCAAGACCGTTGGAAAGAATGGGCTTAGCTAGCTGAGTATTCAGGCGAGAAATCAGGTTACCCTTGACGATTCTGTCCGCTGCCAGATGAAAACTCTCATGAAAAAAATCAGCAAAACCACTAAGGGAGGTGAGATGGGCAACACCTGAGCGGAACTGCGCGACTTGACGCAATCGCAGGGAGTTTGTCTCGCGTCCGAAGGCATTTTGCGGCACATCGATGCCCGCCGAAAAACCAACTTGATGAACTACTCCGAGGTTAGCCATTAGGTCCTCATTCTTGTACACGAACTTACGTACAATACCCACGCTGCACTTGAGGGCGGCTTCAGCAGAAAGTGTCATCTGCAAAATGTTCGAACGTATGTCCAGTGCCCAGTCTCGAAAGCGAGATTCAGGATACAGACGGCGCTGCCGCAACTCCAACGCCACATCTATGGATTCGATGATTGCGTTCAGGCCATCGACTTTCGCCGCATTCATCCGCGGTGTGTAATCCTCAGGGTGCGCCACCGTTGATCTGTTCGGCCCAAGATCGACCAACATAACGTACAGCGTAGCGAGCACATCGTAAAAATCGAGCACGATGTCGAAAAGCAACGGATTGCTCAAGATCGAGGCAAAGTTCTCATATAACAAGATAAGCGAGCGCCGGGTTTCGACAGGGATGCCCACCATTCGCGTTTTCATCCGGAGTTCATCTAGGCAGAACGACCATTTGGGCTCCCCTGTCGAAGAGTAGAGTTCAGAGTGGTCGGCTTGAGGATCTTCGTTCTTTGCCACCGGAAAAACATGCTTCTTGATGTGCTCAAGAACCAACTTGAGAAGGGCGCAATGACTCTCAGGAACCAACGGATGAAAAACATCACACTGATTACCATAGTCCACCTTCGGCACCGGGATGGCCAGTGTGGCAGTCCAACCGCTGAGGTGGCGGCCTGCGGAGCGACCGTTATTCTGGAACTGTTCGCTGACAGTCTTTTCCACGCTCATCCAACCTCGGATGACGTGAGCCGTTGGTACCAAAGCTGGGCGTGACTCTTCCAGATAGTGGTCTATCAACGGCAAAAAATAGTCCGTCGTACCCGCTACGTGTTCTCGGTAACTGTCGATTTTTGGGGCGGCTGGACGATCTGGGTGTTCAAGGCGCACCTGCCCAATAGCTTGATGCAGCATCGACTCCAAGTTGTTCTGGTGCCCGGGCGGGTGATTGACTGCGATGGAGGGGCGGCAGAACCCCCTCACGTGATCCCAAGCCGCACCTTCTGACCTCAACCTGCTTGAGAATGCCACAGTACTGCGAGTCCACCTTAGAATATGAGAATCCGCAAGACACTCCAACGTGGCATCTCCAGACTGAGGCTCCAACACCTTCGCTTTCTTTGCAAAGGCAAGCAGTTGCTCGAAGTGGTTTGTCTTTTCGATGTGCTGCTTCAGCTGAGGGTAGTCCGCCAACAAGTTGCCATACGTCAGCGACTGCAGATGGCTCAGCAACGACATAGGCAAGCTGAGATTGGACGTAAAGAAGAGGATGCCGATCTCTTCTTCCTCCTGAAGGTCCAAAAAGCACACTTTCAGGTTCGCTAGGTCCGCTTTGCTTACAATCGCGTCTTGAGAGCTTGCGTTTGCGTGCAAGATTTTCATGCCTTCCAAGATGCGCCTCACAAAAACACGATATGCCGCCCCAAGCATGGGCAGCGCTCTACCAAGCGTGACGACGCCCTGCAGTTTCAATCTCGCAAAGTGTAGTAACGGGCAGCACTCTCGCTGCTTGATGAACCCTTCGTCCAGCCACTCGTGGGGTTCCAAAAAGATCTGCCGAAACTCAACTTCACTCTCCCCAAGTAGGGATGACATTCGAGGACAAAATGCCACAGAAAGTTCTTCAACCGTTTTGGGGTAGGTTTCGATGATGGTCTGAACCGCATCAAAGTCATCGCTCAAGGCCAAGCACAAGGCATCAGAGTGGCCACAAGGCACCCACTCTTGGGACGAGAAGAACCAACTTGGAATCGGGCTTGGATCTGCCAAACCCACGCGCTTTGCCCAAGCTTGCTGATTGCGATGAACCGAGGCTTTGTAATCTTTGCAGGATTTGTCAAAAAAGTATTCGCCACACTGGGCTTGAGGCTCCCCGGCGTACAAACCGGTCTGCTCTTTAGGCACACCTCTTGTCCACTCCGTATCCAGCGCGGCAATCATCATCACGTAATCGTGATATTCGATGCCAACTAAAGAATCCATGTTGGGCGATGACGGCAAGTTCCGTATGACGTGGCACCGACGGCATCAGATTAGCCGTCCGCTGCAGACTACTTGGCGAAGATGGGATCATTCGCACGGGAAACTTGCAGGTCATTGCTGCTGAACTTTCCGCTTCGTCCCGTGTTTTCCGCCCACCGCGGTGTTGGTGAGACCAAAGTGCTCACAAAAACCATCTTCCCCAGGCTTGGTGCCTCGGCAACAGGCGCGTCACTCAAACCCGCCAGTTCGATTACCTCCCGGACTAGGGAAGGATCGCACTCCGAAAGTGCTGATTCGTCGATTTCCAGCTTCTGAAGGACCTTGCCGAAGTCGGTCCGCCAGTCCCCGTAGTCCTCTCCCAGAACTTTGGCAGTCGCTTGGACCAAACGCATCGCCTTCAGTCGTGAATTTTCATCACCGCCCTGGAGCCCCCTCCTTACTCGATCATTGACTTGGCTCAAAGCAAGGTGACGCTTGCGTTGCAGCCATACCCGGACGGCGTGTTCGAGGCCGATTGGAGGTGGAGGCGATTCAATCATGGGATATCGTGGTTACGAAGGTACGCTAGACTTGGTGGCAAGCAAGGCGTAAAGAGACGAAAAGTCCCTAAAAGTCAAGACTTGGCCACCCGTTTTCATCGCAGTGGCCAGTTAATGACCGTCTGATTCTGGACGGAAGGGGAAAAATGGTTCACCAATCCCTGTAAAGCTTCGGGCGTTTTTGAGTGATCCTGACCTGGTCCGCCAGGAACGGAATCGTCGTAAGTGACCACTTGGAGCAGGTGCCCGAGCTCTAGATGGTTGCCATGGGCATCTTGAGGCAGTCTCATCTTGCTGACGCGGGTTTGGGCTTCCGAGTGGGGCAGCAGCCACACGTTCTGGGCAGCTGCTTGTTCGTCCAGCGGGTCCCGCTTCGCCAGCAACTGAAGCAGCTTCTCAAAGTGGTCATCGTGCATCGTGTCGCCCATACCGACGAGAATCACCGCAGAGTTGGGCTTCTGCAACAGCTCCAACAACATGGATGCAGCGAGGTCGGCAGAATGAGCCCTTACGGCAGCTAAGTGATACTCGACGGGGTCAACGATCAGTTGCTTGGGCCTCTTATACCAGCCATGGAGGTGGAGCACTCCCGCCGTACGCTCGAGTACACCACGTTGCAGCTTGCCGGGCTCAATCCACAGGTTCCCCCAAATGTCCAAAATCAAACGGTTCTCGCTAGTCAAACCGGACGGGGGTGTTTCATCGGTTTGCAGTTCGAGTTGTGGCAGCAGATGAATCTGCCGGTTGGGAGGTGAAGTCTCAAAGACCTGCCCTTCTCGCGTTATGACATTGAGACCAGCTTCGCAGGCCACCATATGATCGAAGTTGGTGGTCGCGAGCCTTGCTCGGCCCTCTTTGGCCAGTTTGCCAAGGGCCTGGAGCACGTCTATCCAGCGCCGGACGACGGGGTCTGTGTCGGAGCGGCGATTCCGCATAACCTCTGTGATGCAAGCGTCCAGCTCTCTGTCCCATAGGTCTCCAAGCTCCCTACGGATCATGTGCAGCAGCCCTGTGTAATGGTGGGAGCGCGCACACTGGAGGAGAGCGTTGACATCGAGACCTCCAATTGGCCCCTTCAGGTCCTTAAGGCGTGCTGCTAAATGCCTGATTTGACCGGGCCAGTCTGCCGCATCACTTCTCGAAAGGGCTTTGGAGATACCTGTCCCAAACACCACCGTTATGGTTTGGCGAAGGGTGGCATCAACCCTAAAGTGAGAGAGATACTCGGCAATGGTATAGCTTGAGTAGGTGCTGGACATCGTGGAACTGCGATTCGATGATGATTAAGGCGGGAAGTTTCAACGTCAAACTCCGATCCAGGCATCGCACCACCTGATGCAGGAAGATGCTTGCTTGGTGGCAGTGGCGATTTAACCGCGCCCTTCATTTCCGTCTGATGGTGGCGGTGAAATCTCCCCCCTTATGGCCCCCACGGCAGGATCTATAGAACAATTCATCTTTGCAGGCAGCGGTGCAGACATTCAAAAATCCGAGCTGGTAGATCATCTCCAACTGCAAGACTCACGCGCATCTGCGGACTTCAAGTTCAAGCCTCTTTGTGTAGCCGCAAGTCCCCCGCATCGTCACGGGGTACGTTACAGGTCATGCGTTCGTAGGGTTCCGCCAAGCTCAGTTGGAGTCCGAGGCAGAGGAGGTCTGATTCAGCTTTGCGTTTCAGCCCATCGCATTCCTGCGGAGTGAGAACCGATTCTCCAATCCTGGATTCACGGTGGCAGCTGATTCCCTGAATGAAGTGACGCCGCGCAACAACGATACTCCATCCCACACCGGAAGACTCGCAGCGTTCATCATTCTCTTTGCGCCTTGGCGCTCATTGTTCTACCGACCTGAGATGAAAATTTTGGTTACTGGAAAAGGTGGCAGAGAGCACGCTCTCCTCACTGCTTTAAGCGCGAGTCCGGGCAAGCCTGAGCTGTTTGCCTGGCCGGGCAGTGATGCTTCCGCCGAGCTGGCGACGCGGGTGGAGGCAGCAGATTTGCCCACTCTGATGGCGTTCATGAAGGAGCACAAAATCGACCTCTGTGTAGCTGGAGAGGAGGCTTGGCTAGTGAAGGATCGTGGGCTGGCAAATCTTTGTGAGGAGGCGGGCATTCCCTGCTGGGGGCCGCAGAAGGAGTCTGCACAGCTGGAGGCTAGCAAGGTCTTCGCAAAAGAGTTCCTCCAGCGGCATGGTATCCCCACAGCGGCCTTCAGCGTACATGACGATGCCGCATCTGCAAAGGCAGCACTGGAGCGGTTTCCCATCGTGCTGAAGTTTGATGGTCTGGCAGCGGGCAAGGGTGTGGCGGTGTGTCCGAACCGGGAAGAGGCGGAGTCCTTCATCGACGACGTCATGACGAAGCGAGTGTTCGGCGAGGGGAGGCTGCTCGTTGAAACCTGCCTGACCGGGCCGGAGATCAGCGTCTTCGCCAGTGTGTGCGAAGGGAGATACCACATCCTCATGCCGGCACGAGATTACAAGCGCATCCGCGACAACGACCAGGGTCCGAACACAGGCGGAATGGGTGCGGTGGCTTCCATGGAACTGGCCACGCCGGAGGTGATGGCGCAGATCGAGGAGCGCATTGTACGACCTACGGTGCAGGGTTTACAGGAGGACGGGCTTCGCTATCGCGGATTCCTCTACTTTGGCCTCATGCTGACGCCAGTTGGACCGCATGTCATCGAGTACAACTGCCGCTTTGGAGACCCCGAGGCGGAGGCGGTACTGCCGATGGTGCAGGGAGATTTTGCGGGTTATTGTATGGCGGGGGCGAAGGGGGAGCTGGATCCTGCATTGATCCGGTTCAAGGCGGGCTGGAGCGTGTGCGTGATCCTGGCCAGCGCGGGATACCCGGCGTCCTCTCGCAGCGGGGATGTCATCAGCGGCTTGGAGTTGGCCTCTGGCGGCCAAGTCTTTCATTGCGGTACGCGGCGGAACGCCGCTGGCCAGTTTGAGACCCATGGCGGTCGTGTGCTGGCCTGCGTGGCCCAGGCTGCGACGCGCGAAGAAGCTCGTGAGCAGGCGTATGCCACGGCGGAGAAGATCCGTTTTGATGGACGGCAGAACCGTACGGACATTGCGAAACTCCATTTTGAGTGATGGAGGCTTCGGCATTGACGGGAACCCTCTCCTCCTCTCAGTATCTCACGTGCAGACGCCAACCGACAAAGACCGACAGCTTCTCAACGCCGAGCAGGTGGGGCACTGTCTGGAAGTGTTGGCGGATCAAATCGTGTCCCGTTGGGCTGAGGAACCCACCCTGGCGCTCGTGGGTGTTCACCGGCGTGGAGTCCCCTTCTCCGAGCGGCTTGCCAGGCTGCTGATGCGGCGTGGGAAGCGCATTGAGCTGGGAAAGGTGGATATCACTCAGTACCGGGATGACTTGCAGACCATGGCCATAGTGCCGAAGCTGGAGGGTTCGGAGATTGGTTTTGATGTGGATGGCGCGGTGATCATTCTTTGTGACGAAGTGATCTACACTGGACGCACCTCACGCGCGGCGTTGGAGGAGTTGCTTGATTATGGGCGTGCGCGCTGCGTGCAGTTTGCTGTTCTGGTGGATCGTCCAGGTAGGGAGCTACCCATTCAGCCGGACTTCGTGGGCCTGAAGCTCCAGGAGGGCGAACTGCGGACAGATCAGAGAGTGTCGGTGAGATTTGAAGAAAGTGATGGATGGGATGAAGTCTTCATCCGCAACGTGCCACAGAAAGCGTCATGACCCCGCGCAAAGACCTGCTCGACATTGCTTCCCTCTCAGATGAGGAAATTACTTTCGTTCTCGAGAACGCGGTGCCGTTCAAGGACCTCTTCAAACGCAGTGTGAAAAAGGTACCCACCCTGCGCGGTCAGTCCGTGCTGACCCTGTTCTATGAGCCTTCCACCCGCACCCGGTCCTCCTTTGAGGTGGCGGCAAATCGACTTTCCGCCGATGTGACGAACTTTGATGTGGAGAGTAGCAGCGTGGTCAAAGGGGAGTCCGTGCTGGATACGGTGGAAACCCTGGAGGCCATGAAGGTGGACTACATCATTGTGCGCCACAAACAAAGTGGTACGCCCAACCTGATCGCTGCGAACACCCGGGCCTCTGTCATCAACGCCGGTGATGGCTGGCATGCTCACCCCACGCAAGCGCTGCTGGATGCTTTCACGCTGAAAGAGAAGTTCAAGGACCTACGCGGAGCGCGAGTGGTCATAGCTGGGGACATTCAGCACTCTCGGGTGGCGCGCAGCACGAGCCTCCTGCTGCGAAGACTGGGGATGACGGTGGCCTACCTGGCTCCGGGTTCCCTCATGCCCCGTGAGGCACCTCAGGAAGTGGCCCAGTTCAGCTGCTGGGACGAGGCCTTCCAGTGGAAGCCTGATGTGGTCTATCTCCTGCGTGTGCAGATGGAGCGGCAGGGAGAGCAGTTCTTTCCCAGTATAGGAGAGTACCACAAGCTCTTCGGCATGACGGATGAGCGCTTGAAAATCATGAAGGAACGTAAGCTCTGGCTCATGCACCCAGGCCCGGTGAATCGCGGTGTGGAGATCACTGACGCGGGCATGAACTATGAGCGCAGCCTCATCAATGAGCAGGTGGAAAACGGCATCGCCGTCCGCATGAGCGTGCTCTACTGGCTCAGGCCTGGCGCTGCCAGTTGAGCAGGAGGCAGTTGGCCTGCCCCCTGCCTTGGTGTGTGTGATTAAAGCGCCGCTTTGACCAGTTGCTCCAGTTTGACGATGTCCTCGCCGAACTTGCGGATGCCTTCGGCGGTTTTCTCGGTGGCCATGGGGTCCTCGTTCATCATCCAGCGGAAGGTTTTTTCGTTCATCTCGATCTTGTCGATCTTGAGCTTCTTCGCGGCCTTGGCGTCTAGCTTGCGCGTGATGGGTTCCTTCGCAGCCTGGAGTTCGCCAAGCAGTGCGGGGCTGATGGTGAGGAGGTCACAGCCGGCAAGTTCGGTGATCTCACCCTTGTTGCGGAAGCTGGCACCCATGACTTCGGTCTTGTAGCCAAACTTCTTGTAGTAGTTGTAGATGGAGGTCACTGAGACGACGCCTGGGTCTTCGGCTGCGGTGTAGTCCTTGCCGGTGTTCTTCTTGTACCAGTCGAGGATGCGGCCGACGAAGGGGCTGATGAGCTTGATGCCGCCCTCAGCGCAGGCGATGGCTTGAGCAAGGCTGAAGAGAAGAGTGAGGTTGCAGTTGATGCCTTCTTTCTGAAGGGTCTCAGCAGCTTTGATCCCTTCCCAGGTGGAGGCGATTTTGATGAGGATGCGCTCGCGCGGGATGCCGGCCTTCTCGTAGAGTTTGATGATCTTGCGCGCCTTGGCGATGGTTCCCTTGGTATCGAAGGAGAGTCGGGCATCCACCTCGGTGCTGACGCGGCCAGGAACGATCTTGAGGATGGCCTTTCCGAAGTTTACCAGAATGCTGTCCATGACGGAGTCCACCAGCGCATCGCCGCTGAGCTTGGAGCCTTTGTGATCGGCCACGGCGGCATCGACCAGCGATTTGTATTCTGGCTTTTGCGCAGCGGCCAGAATGAGGGAGGGATTGGTGGTGGCATCCTTGGGCTTGTAAGCCTTCATGGATTCAAAGTCGCCAGTGTCGGCAACCACTTTGGTAAGCTTCTTGAGCTGATCGAGTTGATTCATGGTCTTGTTTTTAGGGGAGCCGGAGGATACTGGGCTTTTTTTCATGGGCAAGGGCTGGTTCCTACATGCGAGAGAAGCGTGTCCCGGTGCGTAAGAGCTTGACCCTGGCCGCCGTGGCGGCTGAAATCGAAGCCTTACCATGAACCGACTCCTACCACTCGCCGCCCTCGCTCTCACGGCATCCTTTGCTTCCGCAGAGATCGCTTATGAGTTCCAGCCAGACTTTATCAAGCCGCCGCCCGGCAAGGAGACGATAGGCAATGGCCACGGTGAGATCGCGGTGGACTCTGCGGGCAACATTTATGTGAGCGTGCAGGAGCCGGGGGCTGGCATTCAGGTGTATGACAAGTCGGGCACGTTCGTGAAGGCGCTGCCACTGCCGCCGACGCTGCATGGGTTTGTGATTCGCAAGGATGGTGATGGCGAGTTTATTTTTGCCGCTGTGCTTGGCGAGCAGCGGGTCATCAAGTGCCAGCTGGACGGCAGTGTGGTCATGGAGATCCCCACCTCCGAGTTCCCGGAGGACAAGCGCGGCAAAGGCCTGAAACTGACGAACTGCGACGTGGCCCCAAATGGCGACATCTATGTGGTGGATGGCTACGGTCAGAGCTACATCTTCGTCTTCAGCCGCGAGGGCAAGTTCAAGTCCGTCTTCGGTGGGCCGAATCCTCCGCTGGAACTCAAGAATGCCCACAAAATCTTCATCGACCGCCGCTTTGAGCCTGCGCGGGTGATGATTTGTGACCGTGGCAATAAGCGCATGATGCACACGGATCTCGAAGGCAAGCTGATCGGCATCATTGCCGAAAACATGCGCAACCCAAGCAGCGCCAGTTTTCACGGTGACCTGATGTGTGTGGCCGAGATCGCAGGCAACGTGAGCGTCTGGGACAAGGAGAACCAAAACGTGGCCAATCTCGGGACCACACCTGAACTCACGAACACCCCAAAAATCGAACCCAAGGACTGGCAGCAGGGCATCGTGACTTCCCCTCACGGCATTACCTTCGATAACGAGGGCAACATCCTCGAGACGGAGTGGAACCAGTGGGGCCGTGTGTTGCGCTGGAACCGGCGGCAGTAAAGCGCTCACGAATATGAGAGCGCTTGTTGTTGCGACGCTTAGTTTGGGTTCCGTGCTGTTGTTCGCCGCAGAAACAGCGGATGAGCTGGTGCAACGCGCTGTCGATGCTGCGGGTGGCAAGGACAAGCTGCCCACGCTTTTTCGCATCAAAGAGATCTTCCACTTTGGCGACAAACCTGAACCGCCAGAGGGCAAGAAGCGCTCCACCCGCGAATCAATCCTCGACGCTCCGAAACATTGGTGGGTCGGCGGCAAAGACCGTACCGGCGAACCGGCAAAGTTCGACGTTTGGGCCTGGACGCTGGTGGCGCTGCTCGATGAAGGGACGAAGAAAGAAATCATCCCCGATGTCACGGAAGGCGACCGGCCAGCCTTTGGACTGCGCCTCACGGGTGCCATCGACCCGCAGATGGACATCTACTTTGATCGTGAGACTGGTGCACTCGTTCGCATGGACTGGCGCGGCGACATCTACCGATACTCCGAAATCCGGGAGCAGGCTGGCTTCAAGTATCCGGCGAAATGCATCATCTACAAGGCAGCCGGGGGCAAGCCGTGGTTCTACCATGAGATCACCGAGCTGGAGCACCTGACGGAGCTGCCCGCTGGGATAAAGCGGGAGTGAGCCTCACGAAGCTCCGCGCTCCCGGCGCTTGTGGAGCTTAGCGAGGTAGGCGTTGTTGGGCACAGGGGTTTCGGGGCGTAGCTCTTCCTCCATCATTTGCTTCACGCGCTGACCGCCGCTGGCGGTGAGCTCGTGGATGATTTCCGCCTCAGGAAGGTTTTTCCAATACTTCAGAGGCATCTCGGAGCGCATGGCCTGGAGCTTGATGCGTGAGGGATTGAAGATGCTTCGATAATAGGTGCGCCAGAGGTCATCGTGCGCGTCCGCTGCTGGTGCATCCTCACGCCTTAATGCTGGAGTGAAGCGCAGTAGTTCACCATCCCAGTGAGCGCATTCGTCAGGTGTCAAAATGGACCAGTCCATGCTGGTGAAGCGTTTGACAAAGAACGGCACCGCCAGCTTCACGATTCGATGCTCTGGCTCGAACCAGGCGACAAACTGTTCGCGTCCGGTGAGTTCATCTTCACCCACGAGGCGGAACCGGACAAAGGCGTGCATCTTGTGTACGTCGCGTCCGATCGCCTTGGCCCAAAGGTTCGCCTGGCGGGTGTCAGGATCGGTGGTGATTGAAAGCAGGTTCCTCTCACCTCCCAGTGTGAGCCGGTAGGCCATGCGGTAGAGAATGGCCCACCGGCGGGCATCACGATGACAGGCCACGGTTTTCGCCAGATCCATGAAGGCTGCAGGCACCTTGACAACGCTGCGTGTTCCGTAATCAGCCACTTCTTCGTTCAGCAGCATGGACTGGCTTGCGTCGTCATTCCACTGCACGCGGCTCGGTGGTACGCCGAGAGCGAGGAGCTTCCGTGCCTCGTTGCGAAAGCTGTCGAAGTCCGGTTCTATCGTCACAGTCATCATAGCTCGCCGCTGCGGGTCATGAGGTGGTCAGTGGGTGCGACTGGCGGAGCTGCATCAAAGTTCAGCTCGAGCTGTTTGGGCGGTGGCAGGAAGCGCTGCCGGAGGCTGTCACCTTCTAGCAGCGAAGCCGCGGGCCTATGATCCGGTGTCTCGATGAAGGGCAACACTTTCTTCAAGCTCACACGCAATCGAATGAGATCATGCAACCGAAGCCGTGAGTAGCGCCGGGCCTGCACGATGCGCTCTACGTTGCGCACTCCGAGACCGGGCACACGCAGCAGCATCTCTTTTGGTGCCCGGTTCACATCGACTGGGAAACTCTGTCGAAAGCGGAGTGCCCAAGCGAGCTTGGGATCGATTTCCAAGTCAAGCTGCGGCTGCGTTTCAGGCAGCAGTTCACCGACGGCGAATCCATAAAAACGAAGCAACCAGTCGGCCTGATAGAGCCGATGTTCGCGCACGAGCGGTGGCGCTTTGAGTGGGAGCTTCACAGATGGTTCCGGGATGGGGCTGAAGGCGGAGTAATAAACGCGCCGCAGCCTCTGCTCACGATAGAGTTCATCTGCCCGGCTCAGGATGAGCGCATCGGTTGATTCGTCCGCTCCCACGAGCATCTGGGTGCTCTGACCGGTAGCGAAAACCGGCACTGCGGCGCGGCTTCGTTCCTTTCTGGCGGCTTTGGCCTCTTCAATCTTTTCTTTGATCCCGGTCATCGCCGTTTTGGTGGCCTCTAGGTTCTTCTCGGGGGCGAGTTCATCCAGGCTCACCTGTGTCGGTAGCTCCACATTGATGCTAATGCGGTCGGCGTAGCGGCCTGCTTTTTCGATGAGTTCCTGCGAAGCCTCGGGGATGGTTTTGAGATGGATGTAACCGCGAAAGTCATGATCCTCGCGCAGCCGCCGTGCGACTTCGATGATCTGCTCCATCGTGCGATCCGCGCTCTGCACGATGCCGGAGCTGAGGAAGAGTCCCTCAATGTAGTTCCGTTTGTAGAAGTCCAGAGTGAGCTTCACCACCTCGTCCGGCGTGAAGCGTGCGCGTTGCACATTGCTGGAGCGGCGGTTGATGCAGTAGTGGCAGTCGTAGAGGCAGACATTCGTCAACAGCACTTTCAGCAGAGAGACGCAGCGCCCATCTGGGGTGTAGCTGTGGCAAATGCCCGCGCCGCCGGTGGAGCCGATGCCCTTGCCGCTTCTTGAGTCCTTGCGCGCCGCGCCGGAGCTGGCACAAGACGCGTCATACTTCGCCGCGTCTGCAAGTATCTCGAGTTTGCGCTGAAGCTCCATGGTGTGTTCATTAGAACACATTTTTCGCGCGATGAAAGTGGTCTCTTCGACTGGTCCGATTTGATGGAAGATGGCGTGCCCAGAGAGTTTACTTGTGAGGATGATTAGATGGACAATGGGCTTGGTCCTGACCACCGCAACGGCGCTCACGGCAAATGACCTGCTTATGCAGGAGAACTGGCAGCAGGGTTACTCGGGCTCTGATACCACGGCCCCGCATGTGTTGGGCCTGTGGAAGTTTGATGGCGAGGGCGATGCTGCTCGGGGGGATGACTCAGGCAAGGGCAACCAGCTGACACTGTATGGGGCTGAGATGGAAGTGAAGGGGAAGTTCGGTGGTGCCTTGAAGTGCTTTCCTGGTTATCCGGTGCGGGACAAGCGTCACGCAGCTGTGACTCAACGCGGCGCGGCGCTGAATCCTATGGGGGCCTTTTCGCTGGAGATGTGGATGGCTCCGGGTCCTGAGTTGACTGAGAACCTTCGCTGTTTTCTCCTCGACAAAAAGTACGTGGAGTCAACGGGCTACCAGTGGCAGCTCGGAGAGGCGGACAAGGCGGGACTGCGCCGCATGTGGGTGAATCTTGGATTTGGGTCCGAGACCGCCGTGTTTCTCTCGGAGCCGGTCAGGCTTCCCGTGGGTGAGTGGCATCATGTGGCCTTCACTTACGATGGTCAGGGAACTGGGCGCTTTTTTGTGAACGGTGAAGCGCGGGGTTCTACCTCTCACGCCGGGCGAGGCGCTGTGGTGGCAAACTCACTGGCGCTCTCGATTGGCGACCGCCTGGGCAGTCATTACGCCGGATTTCCGGGGCTCATAGATGAAGTCCGCATTTGTCAGGGAGTGCGTGAGTATGAGCGGGTAAAAGTGGTGCTACTGACCGAGCGCACGGTGTGGCAAAGGATGGAAAAAGCCAAGCCTGTGGAGATCCATGTAACCAATCTGTCCCACCAGCCTCTTGCTGGTGCTGCACTGGAGGTGAACTGGAGCGGAGAAAATGGCATCAGCACGCCCCTGCCCGAACTCAAACAGGGAGGTGCAACCATCATCCAAGTGCCGGTGGACACTCGTTTGCGTGCCGATGACTACACGTTACACGTCAGGCTGCAGACCGGTGACTACCAGACGAAGGCAGGCAGGGCTTTCAAACTAGTACAGCGGCCACCACTGCGGATGCCTGTAATCATGTGGGGCGCGCCGGGAGAACAGATGCGTCTGATGCGGGAACTCGGCTTTACCCACTGCCTCGGAGTCACTCCGGAATATGCGAGCGTGTGGAAGGCCGGTGGGCCGGTGACGCCAGAAAACTTGGCGGCGAAGCGCGCTGAACTGGATGCGGCGCTGGCGATGGATGTGGGACTCATTTGCAGCGCTTCTCCCTCCCGCTTTCTCGAGGAGAGGGTGGAAAATCTGCGGGTGGGTCGGGATGGCAAAGCGTATGCACGACGTGATATCTGCGCCGGCAAGCCAGAGTTCCCTGCGTTTTTTGAGAATGTGGGGAAGACCATGGCGAGCGCCTTTGGAGATCACCCTGCGTTCACCGCTGCCCTCGTGAACACCGAGGTGCGTGATGCTTCAGCCCCTTCATTCAACCCGGAAGACGTGGCTGCCTACCGTGCCTTTGCGCAAACAGAGATTCCTGCCGAAGTGCAGAACCGCTGGGGAGTGGAGTGGACGAAGCTGAAGGACTTTCCGCAGAACCGGGTGCTTCCGGTGGATCATCCCATCCTGAAATACTACCGCTGGTTCTGGACGGTGGGCGACGGCTGGAACCAGCTTCACAGTTCGCTGAGCAACGGCTTCAAGAGCGCCGGAAGGTCGCCGTTCTGGACTTTCTTTGATCCCGCAGTGCGGCAGCCCAGCATCAGCGGCGCAGGTGGTAGCGTGGATGTGCTTTCTCACTGGACCTACACGTATCCCGATCCACAGCGCATCGGCCTGTGTGCCGACCAGCTGTTTGCCATGAGCGCGGCGAATGGTCGCGACCAGAAGGTGATGAAGATGACGCAACTCATCTGGTACCGCTCTCAGACCGCGCCTGTGTCTGACAAGCCCGTGGCAGATACCGTAGCCTGGCAGGACCAAGATCCAGACGCGGCCTACATCACCATCTCACCCATGCACTTGCGTGAGGCTCTGTGGACCAAGCTTTCCAGACCGGTAAAGGGCATCATGTATCATGGTTGGGCCTCGCTGGTGCCTACGGATGGCAGCAGCTCCTACCGCTATACCAATCCACACACGCAGCATGAGCTCAAGAGGCTGGTCAAAGAGGTGGTGGAACCGCTTGGTCCCACACTCATGCAAGTTCCGGGGGAAAGGAGGGAGGTGGCCTTTCTGGAGAGTTTCACCTCCCAGATGTTCGCGCGGCGCGGTGGCTATGGAAACAACATGAACTGGTCTGCTGATCTGTGGCTGGCCATGCAGCATTCGCAGATCAGTTGTGACATTCTCTTCGAGGAGACTCTCCTGAAAGACGGGCTCCAGGGAAGAAAGGTGATCGTCATGCCGGAGTGCGATGTCCTCACCCAGCCGGTCGTGGATGCCATTTCCCAGTGGCAGGCCGCTGGTGGGAAAATCGTGGCAGACGAGTTTCTCTGTCCGGCGCTGAAAGCGGATCGCGTAGTGACCAGTTTCAAACGGGTGAAGAAGGCGGATGAGGACAAGGCAGCGGTGCTCAGGCTTGCGTCATCACTTGGTCCCGCTTTTGCCGCACTGGGAGTGGACCCGCCGTTTCGCAGTGATTCGCCGGAAGTCATCACGGTGACCCGCAGATTCGGTGAGGCTGCCTACGTTTTCGCAATCAATGACCGCAGAGAGTTCGGTAGCTACGTGGGTCAGCATCAGCTCGTAATGGAAAATGGACTTCCTTCAAGTGCGAGACTTGAGGCGACCTGGCCAGATGCGCACGTCTATGACCTCACCACCAGCCGCCCCGTCACCACCAGCAGAGGCGATGGAAAGGTGTGGTGGCCGGTGGAACTCTCACCGGCAGATGGCAAACTCTTCCTCGTGACCCCGAAGGCCATCTCTCGCCTGGAGGTGAAGGTGCCTGAGCTTGCCTTGCAGGGCGAACGCGCCACCATCACCGCCACCGTTGTAGATGGTGAGAGCGCGGCGTTGAATGCGGTGATCCCAGTGAAGGTGAGTGTTCGTGATGCCAATGGCCGTCTTGCGGAGGGCAGCGGCTACCACGCGGCGGTCCAGGGAAGACTCCTCGTGCATCTTGACATCGCCACCAACGATGAACCCGGCATCTGGACGGTGCAGGTGGAGGAGCTTGCATCAGGACTGAGCAGCACCCGCTGGATGCGGGTCAAGGAAGCGAGGGTGAAGCAGTGAAGCTGGCTACTACCTTGCCTGTTCGCTGTTTTCGTTCAGCGGTCTGTTAGAGAGGCCCTGCGTGCCGGGCATGAAGTGGTTGCCGGTGAAGCGCAAACCCTGTGGCGTGTTTGGACCGCCTTCGATGATGACGGCATACGCGTAACGTGGTTCGCCAAAGCGATGCACCACATTGCCCGTGACCAGTACGTCGGTGAGCGGTGGATCGTCCGCTTCCTGACCCTTTTCAAACTTGAATGGAGAGCGGTTCTGCCCCCATACCCAAGCGGCATCACCATGGCCGAAGTCCGATATGATGTTGTTGGCGATGAGGGAGCCGCCATCTCGATTCTCGGCATCAGAACCCGCTCCTGGCATGAGGCCGATGGCCCAGAGGCAATTTTTGATAAACTGGTTTCCGTTGATGAGTACGTTGCGAGAGCCGTGCATGGACTTCATTCCCACGAAGGAGTTGATGACGATGTTGTTTGCCACGATGACGTGGTCGCAGTGGATATCCATTCCCTGGGCGGCATTCTCGATGTGGTTGCCGATGATTCGCGTAGCATCACTCACTTTCGGTGCGGTCACGACAATGCCTGAGCCTTGCTGCCAGTTGTCGGTGTAACCGGCGTCCCACGTCTGCTGGCTGACGATGAGGCCTTTGGCCGGATTCTTTTTCACCCAGTCTCCGAGCTTGTGCGCAGACTTGATTTCGGGCGTGGGAATGAGGTTTTCTTCCACGATGCGGTTCCCTTCCAGCAAGGTACCGGTGGAGTAGGACACGGAAATGCCGGTGCCGTCCGTGCAGTTGAAGGCGTAGCCCCAGTTCGCGCTTGCGGTGCGATCATCTACGGAAATGCGCATGTAGTTGCGCACCAAGCAGTGGCTCACGCGGCTGTCACGGCATTCTCGAATGCTGATGGCACCGGCACGGGACAGGTTGTCGATAACCTTGATGTTCTCGATGACGAGATGCTGGCAGCGAATGGCTGTGATGGCTTCTTTGTCGGTCACTTGTCTGCCTTCGGGACGCGTAAGCGTAAGATCGCGAACTTCTGCTGAGTGCGCACCTTCCAGCTCGAGAATGGGCTGCTCAGGATTCTGTTGAATGATGCGGCCAGGGCCGAAGAGTCCGGAGCGCTGGCCCCGGATGCGGATCTTTTCGCTAATGAGATGATCCCCCGCGGGGACAAAAATGACTTTGTCTGGGTTCGCATCCAAAGCGGCCTGGATGGATGGGTAATCCGCAGTGGAAAGTCCGGCCCCGTGAGCGAGCACAGAGCAGGTGAGGCACAGAATGGTAACGGCTTTCACGCGCCGATGGGGTGCCAAGTGGTCTTGAACTCCAGTGTACG
The DNA here is from genome assembly GCA_964538625.1 of uncultured Verrucomicrobiaceae bacterium. Taxonomy (GTDB): domain Bacteria; phylum Verrucomicrobiota; class Verrucomicrobiia; order Verrucomicrobiales; family Verrucomicrobiaceae; genus JAEUHM01. The sequence goes on along the minus strand of CAZIGH010000004.1, from coordinate 104,906 downwards.
GCGGATGTGCTCTAGACCCTGGGCATCATCAGAGGTGGATTCATCAGCGTTTTCAGCGGGGTGCAGGTGAGTGCGTTTAATGCTCTCGGCGGCACCCTTACGCAGCGTCTCACGCTCCTTGGCATTTGCCACGCCCACGATCCCGCGTAGATGTTCATGAGTGGCAAAGGTGGGGACGAGTTCGCTGCGTTTGCCGGTGAGGAGATTGACCACACCTCCCGGCAGGTCGCTAGTGGCCAGCACTTCACCGAGGAGAATGGATGGGTATGGCGCGGTCTCGGACACGGCTGCCACCACGGTGTTTCCGCTCACGATGATGGGTGCGATGAGGCTGATGAGTCCGAGCAGTGAGGGCTGATCCGGCGCGATGACACCGATGACTCCCATGGGTTCTGTCACCGTGAAGTTGAAGTAAGGAGCAGCGACGGGGTTTACGTTGCCGAGCAGTTGTTCGTATTTGTCCGCCCAGCCTGCGTAGTGGATGAGGCGGTCGATAGAAGTGCGCACTTGGGCGGTGGCTGAGGCATCTTTAACGCCGGAAAGGGAAATAGCCGCCGCCATTTCTGAGGCGCGCGCTTCCAGCATTTCGGCCATGCGATAAAGAATCTGGCCGCGATTGTAGCCCGTGCGTTTGGCCCAGCCAGGCCCTGCCTTGGCTGCCGCTTCCACGGCATTGCGGAGATCTTTGCGCGTACAGAGCGGTATGTTTGCGTAGAACGCGCCGCTGGCGTCATGCAATGCCTGCACCCGCCCCGATTCCGAGCGGATAAACGCGCCACCGACGTAGCACTTGGGAGTTTTGGTGATGGGGATGCGGGTCATAAATCTGTTTTGGATTAACCACGAATGGACACGAATAGACACGAATAAAAGGTATTAAAGAATCACGCGCTCCCATTCCAATCGGGCACGCTTGAAGTTGATGATGAGGCCGACCCGAAGTTCGGCGAGTCGCAAGTAGTTCAGCATCTGACCGCGTTCATGACCGCCGATGGTATCAATGGTTTTGGCGTCGATGATGACCCGGTCATCCACAATCAAGTCCGGCACGAAGTCTCCTACTACGTGGCCCTTGTAACAAATCTCAAAGTGGCGTTGCTGGTGGACTGGATGGCCGCGTATGAGTCGTTCCCGAACTAGTGCGTTCTCATACGGCTTCTCGTGAAGTCCGTGTCCAAGCACCTTGAGAACTTCCAAGGCCGCTCCAATAATGGAATAGACCAGATCGCCATGAAGCAGCTTGTCGGAGAACCACTCCTGCTGAACGCGGCTGCGCACGCGCGGTGCTCTGACGTTAGTCAGCGTCCCATATTCGTGTTCATTCGTGTGCATTTGTGGTTAACCCGGCAGTTCATGCAAGTTTGCAGTAGTCCATGAGGCCTTGGCGGCCGCCTTCGCGTCCGAAGCCGCTTTCTTTGTAGCCGCCGAAGGGGGAGGTGGGATCGAACTTGTTGTAGGTGTTGGCCCAGACGACGCCGGCTTTCAGCTCGGTGCTCATTTTGAGGATGCGGCTTCCTTTGTCTGTCCACACGCCGGCGCTGAGTCCGTAGGCGGTGTTGTTGGCTTTTTCCACGGCTTCATCCACGGTGCGGAAGGTGAGGATGCTGAGCACTGGGCCAAAGATTTCTTCTCTGGCGATGCGATGGCTCATGCTGACGCCGCTGAAGAGGGTGGGCCGGTAGTAGAAGCCCTTGGCGGGGAGCTTGCACGCTGCCTGGTGCATCTGAGCTCCTTCCTTGATGCCGCTTTTCACCAACAGGTCGATGCGGGTGAGTTGCTCCTTGGAGTTGATGGCACCGATGTCGGTATTCTTGTCCATGGGGTCGCCCACTCGCAGCACGGCGATGCGGCGCTTCAGTTTTTCGAGCACTGCATCGGCCACGGATTCTTGGACAAGCAGACGAGAGCCGGCACAGCAAACGTGACCCTGGTTGAAGAAGATGCCATTGACGATGCCCTCCACGGCCTGATCCAGCGGCGCGTCGTCGAAGACGATGTTTGCCGCCTTGCCGCCAAGTTCCATGGTCATCTTTTTCTCGGTGCCGGCAAGCGAGCGCATGATGATCTTCCCGACTTCGGTGGAGCCGGTGAAGGCGATTTTGTCGGTGAGCGGATGGTTGACCACGGCGGCTCCGGTTTCGCCCTCGCCGCTGACAATGTTCACCACGCCGGGCGGCAGCCCTGCCTCCTGCAGGATTTCGGCGAACTTGAGTGCGGTGATGCTGGTGGTCTCGGCGGGCTTGATGACTACGGTATTGCCCATGGCCAGTGCCGGGGCTATTTTCCACGCGAGCATGAGCAGGGGAAAGTTCCATGGGATGACCTGTCCGACGACGCCGATGGGCTTCACGTTTCGGCCTGGTGCCACATACTCCAGCTTGTCCGCCCAGCCTGCGTGGTTGAAGAAGTGGGCAGCAGCCATGGGTAGGTCAAAGTCTCGGGATTCCTTGATGGGCTTTCCACCATCCAGCGTCTCGGCTACGGCGAACTCACGCGAGCGATCCTGAAGCAGCCGCGCAATGCGGAAAAGGTACTTGCCGCGTTCTGCTCCCGGCATGGTGGACCAAACGGAGTCGAACGCTTTCTTTGCGGCTTTGCATGCCGCATCGACGTCCGCCGGATCGGCCACGGCGATGTCCGCCAGCTTCGTCTCGTTTCGCGGGCTGATGGAGGGCATGTAGCGTCCTGCTTTTGGTGAGACGAACCTACCGTTGATGAACAAGTCGTAGCGACTCTTCAAATGCGGATCCGCCGTCTCTGGTGCGGGATCGTATTCCCACAGGTCGCCGAAGAGGAGTTCGCGTGCGGGCGCGGGTTTGGATTTGGGTTTGGATGGCATGTGGTGCTCTCGGGAAATGGGGTCAATAGCCTTCAGTCGCTTCGCTGAAGTTCCAGGGTGCCTGGTAGGCTCCGGTGCGTTCTTTCTCAAGTTGGCGAACGAGGTCGTTCAACAATGCGGAAGCGCCGAAGCGGTAGCGGGTATGGGTCAGCCATTCATCACCTAGGGTCTCCTTTACGGCGATGAGGAACTGAAGCGCTTGCTTGGCGGTGCGAATGCCGCCGGCGGGTTTCATGGCTATCTGGATACCGGTTTCGAGGAAGTAATCGCGAATGGCCTCCAGCATGACTTGGTTGTTGCCCAAGGTGGCATTGGAGGAGGTCTTTCCAGTACTGGTTTTGATGAAATCCCCCGGACGGATGACGCGCATGGCCAGAAAGCTGGCAGCACGGATGTTGTCATAGGTTTCGAGTTCACTGGTCTCGAGAATGACTTTCAGCGTGGCTTCTTCGCAGGCTTCCACGACGGCGGAGATTTCATCCTGCACGAGCGCGAACTCGCCGGAGAGGAAGGCTCCGCGATTGATCACCATGTCGATCTCATCGGCACCGTCCGCCACTGCGGCCTTCACTTCCGCCAGCCGGGTGCTGAGGGGTGCCTGGCCAGATGGGAATGCGGTGGCCACGGAGGCGATTTTCACACCCGTGCCTTTCACGAACTTCGCTGCGTGTTTGACCATGGCCGGGTACACGCAAACAGCGGCTGTGGGCGGAATGTCGCCCGTGTCATGCGGCGAGAGCGCCTTTCTGCACAGGGAGGCCACCTTTCCTGGCGTGTCCTTGCCCTCCAGCGTGGTGAGGTCCACCATGGTGACCGCGAGACGCAGACCGAAGACCTTGGCATTCTTCTTGATGCTGCGGGTCGCATACTTCGACACCCTTTCTTCGATGCCGACCTGATCCACGGTGCCGATCTCACTGAGCAATCGACGAAATGCACTCTGTGCTGAGCTTGCCATAGGCCGAGTCTAGCGTGCCGTCCGCAGCCTGCAACGGGTGAGAGAGCCAGAGGTGAGATGGGTTGTGGGCGATGTGGGTGCCGCTCCGGGCCTCGGCGACCTGTGGTCACTTCCGCTGGCTCTGGATCTGAAGGAGCGCCGCCGCAGCGGGCGAAAGGCCGCCTTTCTTTAGCCAAACGGCTGCGATTTGACGTTGCAGCATGGGTTCCCGCAATGCCACAGTGCGTAGGCTTCTGGGCAGACTGCCCGCAGCCAGTGCCGGGAGCAGCGCGATGCCGAGCCCAGCTGAGACGAGGGCGCGGACCGTTTCTAGCTCTCCGCCGTCACACATGCTCTGCGGTTCGAACCCAGCCTTACGACAGGCTTGCAGGGCTGTGTCTCGTGCACGTCCTCTGTAAAAGATGAAGGTTTCCGCCGCCAGCGCTGCCAGTTTGACACTGGACAGTTTTGCCAGCGGATGCCTGGCTTCTACCATCAGGACGAAGGGTTCCTCGACCAGCTTCTTCACCGCAAAAGCCGGGCCACCTGAGGGGAGCTGAAGAAACCCTACGTCCGCCAAGCCAGACGAGATGAGATCAGAGACCCGCTCTGAACTCTCCTCTATTAACTGCAACTGCACGTGTGGATGGGACTCGCGGAAGAGTTTGAGAAGCGGAGGCAGCAGACCGGCGGCCACGCTGGGAATAGCGGCTACCGCCAGTCGCCCTGCACGCAGGTTTGTCACGTCAGACACTGCCGCACGGGCTGACTCCGCATCCAGCAGCAGCTTCTCTGCCCTTGGTAAAAACGCCCTGCCTGCGGCGGTGAGATGCGTTTCCCGGCGGCCACGCACAAATAGTGCGGTACCCAGCTCATTTTCCAGGTTCTTCATCTGCTGACTGAGCGCAGGCTGCGCCATGCGGAGTTGCTTCGCGGCGCGGGTGAAACTGCGCTGACGCGTGATCTCCAAGAAGTAGCCAAGCTGATAGAGTTCCATAGACCTGATTTTCCAGCGCTCCAGAGCGGGAAACAAGGCGCAATCCCGGTGGATTCTGAGATAGCAATCCGACCGTTCAGGCGTAGCTTCTGGGAGACTCCCAACATCACTTTTTCAATGCACACGCTTTCCCCCATAGCGTGGCTTCTTGTTTTGCTGACCGGCGCGCCGGTGGCGGCGAGGGCTGCGTTTCCCCCGGACCAGATCGAGTTCTTCGAGAAACAGATCCGCCCGCTGCTTGCCGAGCGGTGTTTTGACTGCCACGGAGGGCATCGCCACGAGAGCGGCCTTCGGCTGGACACTCACGCAGGCGTGCTGCGCGGCACGGACTACGGCAAGGTGGTGGAACCTGGTAACCCTGGAGCAAGCAAGCTTATCAAGGCCGTGCGGCGTGAGCCGGGCGCAGAACCAATGCCCAAAAAGGGTGAAAAGCTCAGTGATGGAGAGATAGCACTGTTGGAGAAGTGGATCGCGATGGGGGTGCCTTGGCCGGAGGAAAAGACGGCGAAGAGCGAACACGCCCACGGTCCCTCTGCGGAAGCCCACTGGGCTTTCCAGAAAGTCGTCAAACCCGCTGCGGCGAACCTGGATGAACTGGTGGAGGCTAAGCTCAAGGCTGCGGGCCTCAACTTCGCCCCCGCAGCGGATGATGCCACGTTGGTTCGCAGGTTGCACCTCACCCTCACCGGTCTGCCGCCGACTTACGACCAGGCCCAGGCATTCATCAACGACAAGACCCCTGACAAGGTCGCAAGGCTCGTGGACAAGCTGCTCGCCAGTCCTCACTATGGCGAGCGCTGGGCGCGCTACTGGCTGGATGTGGCCCGCTACTCTGATACAGAGGGCTACCAAGTGGCAGGCAGGGACATCCGCTACCCTTACGCCTATACCTATCGCGACTGGGTGGTTCGTGCGCTCAACGAAGACATGCCGTATGACAAGTTTCTCACCTACCAGCTCGCCGCTGACCGGGTGGAGCCGCCCGTGGATGGGAAAGGATCTCTGAATCTCGCAGCACTTGGCTACTTGACCTTGGGGGATACCTTTATTGGCAACCGCGACTTGCAGACCGACGACCGCATCGACGTCGTCACGCGGGGCATGCTCGGTCTCACCGTGAGCTGTGCACGGTGCCACGATCACAAGTATGATCCCATCCCCACCAAGGACTACTACGCGCTCTACTCCATCTTCAACAGCAGTGAGATCCCGGAAGAGCTTCCGGTTATAGGATCCAGCCCGGACAAGGCGGCCTCAGATGCTTACGCAGCAGCCGTGGCCAAGGTGGAAGAGAAGCGCATGGCCTTCCACCGTGAGGTCCACGCAGAAATCCGTAAACCAGAGAATTTGCAGTCCTACCTGGCCTTCGCTCGTGACGCGGTGCGGCACGGCTGGCAGGGCGAGGAGTTTCGCGGCAAGGCAGGCCAAGCGAAGGTGCGGGACAAGGTGGTGACCGAGTGGATCAAGTTCCTCCAGAAGCATAAGGACCACCCCGTCCTACTGGCATGGACGCAGCTCGCCGACGTTGAAGACAAGGACTTTGCCTCAAAGGCGCAGCCGGTGAAAGACGCTCTCACTGCCGCTGACAGCAAACTGCACCCAACTGTGCGCAATGAACTCGCCGCGCGTGGCGCGCCCAAAACACCCGCCGAACTGGTGAAGCTCTACGTCGATGTATTCCATGGCGCTCTGGCGGATCCGAACAACAACAATGCAGACTGGGACCAAGTGAGGGCTCTTTTGTCCACGCCAGAGAGTCCGCTCTCCAAACCGGTGGAGCAGGTGGATGCCTTTTTCACCCGCAAGGATCTGGACCGTACGGTCAGCATCCGGAACGAAATGAAGAAGCTGGAGGTGGAGATGGTCGGCGCACCGCCCCGCGCCATGGTCATGTTGGATAAACCCAAGCCAAGCGACGTGGCCGTCTTCATTCGCGGCAACGCAGCACGCCGCGGAGAAGTAGCGCCGCGAGCAAACTTGGGCATCCTCGGCGGGCAGAAGTTCACGGACGGCTCTGGCCGCCTGGAGCTGGCCAAGGCCATTGCGAGCAAGGACAATCCGCTGACCGCCCGGGTGATGGTAAACCGCGTTTGGCTTCAGCACTTTGGCTCGCCGCTCGTCAATCAAACCAGCGACTTCGGTGTGCAGACAGACAAGCCGCTCCAGGCTGACGTGCTGGATTGGCTGGCAGCTTCGTTCATGGACAGCGGCTGGAGCTTGAAGCACCTCCATCGTCTCATCCTCAACAGCACCACCTTCAAGCAAAGCACCGCCTCAGCCCCAGAAAAGCAGCTCAAGGACGCTGACAACGCTCTCCTCAGCAGATTCAACCGTCAGCGACTGGATTATGAATCCATGCGAGACGCGGTCAACTTTGTCGCCGGGACGCTGAACACCGCGAAGATGGGAGGACGTTCCGTTCCTTTGAACGCAGCTGATCTGGACACGCGGCGCACCGTTTACCACTTCGTGGACCGGTATGAGCAGGCGACCGTGCCTGCCATGTTCGACTTTGCCAATCCAGATGCACACAGCCCGCAACGCTACGCCACCACCGTGCCGCAGCAGGCGCTCTTCCTCATGAACAGTCCGTTCATGAAGCAGCAGGCAGACAAGCTGGTGGAGTCTGCCGGGAATGACATCACTGCCCTCTACCGGCGCGTGCTTCAGCGCGATCCGAGGCCGGAGGAACTGGAACTTGCGCGTCAGTTCGTGGGAGAAGCGGAAACTCTGCGCCGTGGGCCGGTGGCATTCTCATGGCGCTACGGCATGGCCACCGTGAGCAAAGATGAAAGCGGTAAGTGGACCCACGGGGAGATAACACCCTTCAAACACTTCAACCCACAGCGCAAAGCATGGTCGCCGGGGGAGAAGGTTCCTTCCGAGCCTTGGGGACACCTGTTCGTGCAGCCGGGCGGCGGGCACCCAGGACGCACCGCCGCATCCGTCGTGTCATGGACCAGTCCATTTGAAAGTGCAACCAGACTCCGTGTGGGCGGAGAGGTGAAACGCTCCAGTGAACGCGGCAACGGCGTGCGCGCCCTCATCTTCAGCTCGGCCAAAGGGCTACTCAAAGAGCAGATCATCGCCCCGAAAGCTGCGGTGGTTGTGGAATGTGATGTGACAGCGCAGCGCGGCGAAAGCATTCACTTTGTGGTCGATTGCATCGATGGCAGCACAGACAGTGACAGCTACAACTGGACGCCGCGCATCGAACGTCTCAGTGCAGACGGCAGCGTGACGCTCATCAGTAGGTCAGATACGGATTTCTGTGATGGCGAGGGCTGGCCTCTGAATCGTGCCAAACCTCAGAGCGTCATCTCCCAGCTCGCCCAAGTGCTGCTGATGAGCAACGAGTTCATGTTTATGGACTGAACCGCCTGCAAGCGCCTGCTACTTGGTCATCAGAAACTTAATGAGGTGCGCCGTGTTCTCATCACCAAGGGCGGTGAGCAAACCTTCCGGCATGAGGCTGACAGGCATCTGGCTTTGCTCACGGATCTGACTGCGCTCAATGGTGAGACGCTCGGCGGGTGTCTGCACGGTCAGAGTTCGTTCATTCTGCTCCGGGATGACGCCTGAGATGGTGCGTCCGTCTTTGAGCTTGAAGATGGTGATGCGATAGTCTGCCGGAACGAGCGCATTGGGGTCCACGATGTTACCCAAAAGGTAGTCAAGATTGTGGCGGTCGCTGCCTGTTAGGTCCGGGCCGATTTGGCCACCCTGCCCATAGAGCTTGTGGCAGGAACCACACACGGCGGTGAAGAGCACTTTTCCTTTCTCTGCATCCGCTCTGGCAAGCGTCGCTTCACTGAGGGATTGACGCCACTTCAGCAGTTCGGCCTGTTTTGCTTCTGGAGTGTCTCGCAGTTCGCCCCAGACCTCGGCAAGCTGCCGATTGAGCGCCTCATCTCCAAGCGTGCGGATCTGCCTTGCCTGGAAGGGGGAGATGTCCGCTCGCAGGGCTGGCTGCCTACCCACTGCATCCAGCAAGGCCTTCGCCCAGGCAGGGCGTGAAACGAGTGCGGTCACATTAGCCGCCCGCCACTCGATGCTACGTTCTGGCCAGTTGCTGAGAAGGGCCTTGGGCACGTCTTCATCTCCAAACTTGGCCATGCCCAAACGTGCGGCACCGCCGAGCACCTTGTCATTGATCAGACCGCGTACGAGGCTGTAGTGCTCTGGCTTGGGGTTGCGCAGCAGCGAGGCAAAGGCGCTGCTGCGAGCATTGGCGTCTGCCTCAGTGTTTTTGATGATGACGATCAAGTCATCCATAGCCCTTCCGCTACCGAAGACGAGCGACAGGTCCGGAACTTCGGGAGACGTGGCCGCTTTCGCCGCGAGTTCGTCCCAGCCTTTCGGTTTGGGCGCACTTGCCACACCTTTGAGTGCCGCCGCCATGCCCGCGAGGATGTCTGGGCGAGCGTTGTCGCTCGCGGAGGCCAGCGCCACCAGTGCATCCACCAGTGCACTGTTTTTCTCGAAGTCCTCGGTGATGCGTCGCGTCACCAGACGGCGAACGGTGGGAATCCTCGCCGTAGCGACTAACTCTACGCCGCGCTTCGGATCGGCCGCCACGGCGGGCTCGATGCCATACCAGATCATGAGGGGCTGCTGTTTGTCGTGGGCGTCTTCTTCTCGCTGTGCCAGCGCGGTGGCGATGGGCCAGCGTTCTGCAAGGGACAGACGCTGAAGTGCGGAGGCTTCATGCAGGCGCTTCAGTCCTTCGGTGGCTTGCCTGATGCGGTAGGACTCATCGACCCTGGCGGACCTTTCCATCCTGGCCAGCCAGTCCTTGTCCGGTGAGCTGCTTTTCGTTTCGCCATACACGATTTTGTAAATCCTCCCGCTAGTGCGGTGAATACCGTCGTTGTCGTGGCACTCGCCAGTGTCCGACCAGTCGAGGACAAACACGTTTCCATCCGGTCCGGCGGTGATCTCGATGCCGCGGAACCAGGGGTCTTTGGCCTGCATGAAATCAGGCTCATGTTTGCCCACGAAGCCGCACCCCTGGTAATCCAGACGCTCCACATTGAGGCGTCGGCCATGCAAGTTGGCAGTGAACACGCGACCGCGGTAGGGTGCAGGCCAAAGTGCGCCGTTGTAAATCATCATGCCCACATGCGCATGGCCGCCGCCGAGTTCGAGCGTTTTGCTGCTGAGGCTCTTTTTGGCATCACTCCACTTTTCGTTACCGATGTCGAAGTGATAGTGGTCCGCCGTCTGACCGATGGTTTCATACACATGGGGGTTGAGATGGGTCCCAAACATGCGGTCTGTGTAAGAGCCTGGAACACCGTGGAAAAGGTGACCAATGACGGTATTGATCCAGAACAGTTCTCCATTGCTATCCCAGTCGTGGCCCCAGGAGTTGGTGCCGCCGTTCAGGACGACCTCGAAGGTCTTTCTCACCGGGTGGTAGCGCCAGATGCCGCAGTTCATCTTGATGCGTTTTTCCGGCGGAGTACCCGGGGCACCGATGGCACTGGTGTCCGTGATGCCGTGCCGGCCGTAGAGCCAGCCGTCTGGTCCCCAGCGCAGACCGTTGACGATGTTGTGGCCGATGGTCTTGGTGTTGAATCCATCCAGCAGTAGCTCTGGCGGCCCGTCAGGCACGTCGTCTTGGTCTTTGTCCGGAATGAAACTCAGGCCACCTTCCGCGAGCATCCACACCCCACCACGGCCAATCTCTACACTGGTTAGGTAGGTCGCTTCATCGTAGAACACCTTCCTCACGTCGTGTTTGCCGTCATTGTCCTTATCCTCGAAGATGAGGATGCGGTCTCTCAGTTTGGTATCCCAGCGGTGGGGGTTCTCGGCATACGTATAGCACTCGGCCACCCAGAGGCGGCCCTTGAGATCCCAAGCGCAGGCGATGGGCTGTTGCACGTCCGGCTCAGAGGCGAAGAGCACGCACTTGAAACCGGGTGGAAGCTGCATGGAAGCAGCCGCTTCCTCGGCTGGCATGGGCTGCCCCTTCTCGGTGTTGTAGGGTGCGGGAAACTCGGCGCTGACGAGGGTCGCCAGCGCCAATGACAGGACAAAAAGTTTTTTCATGAAAAGGGAGCACAAGAAACGTCAGGCGATGCGGCGATCTTCAGCGAGTTCCCGTATCCCGCCCCCAGACGGAGCCTTCGGTTTCAACGCGCCCAGTGTCAGAACGGAACAGGGATTCCAGTCCCTCCACTCGCTGACGAGCCAGTGCGTAGTAGGCGGCTTCATCCTGCTCATGCACCGGTGCCAGTTCGCGTGCGGACTCGATGTCCATTCGGCGGAACTGACGGCCCACACGGTCGGCAGGATAAGCGGGAAGCCCCAGCAAGCGCAGGGTTTGAATACCGGCATCGATCGCACTGCCTGCCATCTCGTGAAAGACGTGCTGCACGCCGCTGTGCAAGAGACGAAACCGGTGATCCATCCCCTTCGCCCGAACCAGCAACTGCAGGTTCGGGAAGTGAGTGCGCGCCGTGGCCACGAGACGGTCGATCGCACCCTCATCATCTAGGGCGATGACGAGCAGCTTGGCTTCTGCTGCTCCGGCTGCGTGCAAAACTTCTGGCCGGGTAGCATCACCGTAATGGACCTCCATGCCCAGACGGCGGGTCAGTTCCACATGCTCTGCATCCATTTCCAGAACGACGGGCCGGAAGCCCTGAGTGCGCAACATGCGACCTACGAAGTTTCCGAACCGGCCGAAGCCCGCTAGAATCACCGGTGAGGAATGCTCCACGTGATCGGCTTCGCGAGCGGGGAGTGGTTGGCCAGTGGAGTTGCAGGGCTGGACGACACGCTGATACACCAGCAGCGCCACCGGCGTGAGGGCCATCGAGAGAGCTACCACCGCATTCAGACTCGCCGCACGCTCACTGTCAAAGATACCAAACCCTTGCGCCTGGCCCAGGAGCACGAAGGCAAACTCGCCACCCTGAAACATCGAAAGCGCGTAAAGCGCTGTGGTTGGCCTGTCAAAGTGGAAGAGCTTTCCCAGTGCACCCAGCGCCAGTCCCTTCAACAACACAAACACAACAAGCATGGCCGCAATGTGCAACGGCTCGCTGGTCACAAGTCGAAGATCCATCGACGCGCCCACACTGATAAAGAATAGGCCGAGCAGCAGTCCCTTAAACGGCTCCAAGTCGCTCTCCAACTCATGTCGATAAGGACTGCCTGCCAGTACGACTCCGCCGATGAACGCTCCAAGCGCGGGCGACAGTCCCACCGCCGCCATCAGCCCCCCTATGACGAGCACCAGCAGCAGAGCTGTGGCCGTGAAGATTTCTCTCAGGCCAGAGCGTGCGATGTAGCCAAAAACATGAGGCAACAACCAGCGCCCAGCCAGCACCACGCCCACGACAGCTCCCAGCACTGTGAGACCTTGAAGCCAGCCAGGCAGGTGAGAAATGGCGCTGCCGCCATGTGAGCCCCCGTCTGCGCCCTGCGTCACCGCCAGCAGTGGCAAGATGGCCAGCATGGGAATGACGGCGATGTCCTGAAAAAGCAGTGTCGCGAAGGCGTGGCGTCCCCCAGGCGTGTTGTGAAGTGACTTTTCACGCAGGCTTTGCAGCACGATGGCCGTGGAACTAAGGGAGAGGATGAAGCCAGCTAGCAGTGAGGACTTCCACTCACCCCAGGCAAGCCAAGCAGCTAGGCCCACGACGAGGCCCGTGCCCAGCACCTGCAGCCCCCCCAGTCCAAGAAGCGTGCCGCGCATTCGCCACAGTGTGGGCAGTTTGAGTTCCAGGCCTATCAGAAAAAGCATCACCACCACGCCGGATTCCGCGATGTGCATGACGCTCTGCTGTTTCTCACCACCACCCACCCAGCCGAGCAGATGGGGACCAATGGCCATCCCCGCGACGAGATACCCAAGTACCGAGCCAAGACCCAGCCGCTTGGCCACTGGCACCGACACCACTGCTGCGGCGAGATAAATCAGCGCCGAAGAAAAGAATCCGCCCTCGCTCATGATGCACCTCCTTGTGCGATCTGCTGGAGACGCGCTGCATAGCGTGCGGCTTCTGCGGCCAGATGCTCATCACTGATACTGGTGGAATCATAAACCGCAAACGGCTCCAGCCACTCCATGCCGCAGAGACGAGCGCTCTCTTTGAAAGGCAAAAGAAAATCTGCGACGGCGTGACCATGCCGCCCATCAGAACCATAAGACTGAGCCGAGCCACCGCAGGTGATGGCTTGCAGCCAGCGCTTTCCCTTCAGCGCAGTGGCACCGTCTCCATACGCCCAGCCATCTTCAAGGACTAGGTCCAGCCACTCTTTGAGCAAAGCTGGTGCACTGTACCAATAAAACGGATGCTGCATCACGATGACGTCATGCGCTTCCAGCAGTCGCTGCTCCGTCTTCACGTCGATGATGAAATCTGGATAAAGCTCGTAGAGTTCACGCACGGTGACTCCCGGCGAGGAAGCAGCAGAGCGGGTCAGCACCCGATTGGCCCGCGACTTGTGAGGTGCAGGATGCGCGTAAAGCACGAGCACCCGATTCTGCGGCTGGTTGTCTGCGATCATGCAATGAGTTTCGCCGTCTGCTTCGCGAGAGTATTACCGAGAGCACGGACGCGTGCGTTCATCTTCGCATCCTTCAGAGCACCGCTATCGTCAAAAGCATCGTAGGCCTTGCTAACCGCGACTTGATCCGGCAGCACGGTGATCCCAAGATTTCCCAAGATGGAGCGAATGTGAACCAGTCCACGAAGCCCACCTAGAGCACCTGGCGAGGCAGCGCAGAGAATCGCAGTCTTTCCCGAAAAGGCGGACCATGCCGGCTCATCGTCGGATTCTGCACGGGAGACCCAGTCGATGGCGTTCTTCAGCGCGGCAGTGATGCTGCTGTTGTACTCGGGAGAAGCGACGACGAACCCATGGTGCTCACGAAACAGCGCCTTCAACTTCTTCGCGTTCTCCGGCATCCCGTCCATCTCCTCCACATCCGCATCGAAAAGCGGTAGCGGGAAGTCGCGCAGTGCGATGAGCGTCACTTCAGCGCCGGCTTCCCGTGCGCCGTCCGCCACCACCGCAGCGAGTTTCTGATTGTAAGAATCGCGGCGCAGACTGCCGCCGAATGCGAGTAGGCGTGGAATGGTGGACATGATTGGCTTTAGCGTGGCACAAGGGATGCAAAATCCCAACGGATGATTCTATGCCAGTCGATCCAAGTGGATCTTCAGATGCAGGTGAATGTGATCATTCACCACGTGCTTGCCAAGAAAGCGGAAGAACTTCCCAGAGCCGTAGAGGCTGCCGTAGAGGGTGCGATCCAGCTCAAACTGCGTCTGCGCCGTGATGCGGTGCCCCGCCTGCGCTATGACAGCTGGCAGCTCCAGGGTTTGTGTGATCCCACGCAAAGTGAAGCGCCCCGTGATGCGGTGCGTCGGCGTGCCAGGGGTGCAGCTCTCCAGCACCACGGCAGACTCCACCACAAAGGTGGCTGTCGGATGCTGCTCCACATCGAAAAAATCCTCATCCCGAAGATGCCGAATGAGCATGGCATTCCACTCCGGATCCAGGAGATCCTCGCAAACGATGGAGTTCATATCCACATCAAAGCTCCCGCTGCGGAACCTCCCGTCAGCGACTGACAGCGCACCGCCGGCGAGCTTCACAGTGCCGTGATGATGATTGAACAAGTTGCGTCCCGTCCACCGGATCACACTCTGTTCTGTGTCCGCCACGTATTCTCCATCCTGCAACGGCGGCTCGCAATCACGGAGGTCGCCCTCTAGCGGGAATCCGGCTGCTTTCCATCCGGCCAGACCTTCGTCATAAACCTGGACCTTCGTGTACCCGAGCGCGGTGAGCTTTTCTTTCGCGGTCTGAGCATCCAGGGAGCCTGCGCCTGCGCCGTAAAGAATGAGCGGAGTCGCTTTGTCTGGAGCAAGACTCGCCATCTTCTCCCCGAACACCATTTCATAGACACAGGCATTTTGGGAACCGGCAATTCGCTGAGAATCATAAACCTCCTCAGGCAGAACGTGAACGAGCAAGGGAGCGGCAGAGCCCGAGAGCAGGTGGTGAAGTTCGGTGGCAGTCACAGAATGACTTACGCCGAGAAAAGCATTTAGGGAAGCCACGATTTCGTCATGAACCAGGCTTGCCGCTTTCCCTGCGACAGGTAAACTGCACTGACCGCAACGAGTCCCGCATCTCCCCTTATGAAAGCGCTCCTCCCACTCTTGTGTCTCGTGCCGTGTCTGATGGCAGCCGGCGGTTACGTCATCCCCTCCACCTACATCAAGGCCTCAAACCCGAGTTCCTTTGACTCCTTTGGCCGCAGTGTAGCGATTGATGGCGACACCATGGTGATAGGGGCGCTCTTTGAGCAAGGCAGCAGGTCGGGCGTCAATCCGCCAACGGACAACAATCTGGATGGTGCAGGCGCGGCTTACGTGTACGTCCGTGATGGGGGCACGTGGAAACAGCAGGCTTATCTCAAGCCGTCGAATCCCGGAGAGTCGGACCTGTTTGGATACGCAGTGGCCATTCATGGCAACACCATCGTCGTGGGGGCCGTGGGTGAGGACAGCGGCACCACCGGCGTGAACTCGACGCCTAATGACAATGTCTCCAACTCTGGAGCCGCTTACGTCTTCGTGCGCAGCGGCACCACTTGGATCCAGCAGGCCTACCTGAAGGCCTCCAATACTGGTGAGGATGACGGCTTTGGCGGCTCTGTAGCAGTGTGGGGAGACACCATCGCCATTGGCGCTCAGTTTGAGCAAAGCAACGCCGTGGGCATAGATGGCAACCAGGCGAACGACAGTCTCATGGCCGCCGGTGCGGTTTATGTGTTCGAGCGCATCGGAGACACATGGTCTCAGCAAGCATACGTCAAAGCCAGCAACACGAATGCGGAAGACCTGTTTGGCAGATCACTCGCCTTGCATGGAGAAACCCTCGTCGTGGGAGCGCAGGGTGAGGACAGCAATGCTAACACTGTAAACGGTAATCAGTCGAACAATAGCGCCTCGTCTGCGGGTGCAGCCTACGTGTTCGTTCGCAGCGGCCTATCGTGGACACAGCAGGCGTATCTAAAGGCTTTCAATGCCGAGGCTGAGGATGAGTTTGGGGCGGCCGTTTCCATTTCAGCAGACAGCATTGTCGTATCTGCCCCCGGTGAAGACGGCTCAGGAAACGGCGTGAACCCGAGCAACAATAATGGTGCCAGCCAGTCCGGCGCAGCTTACGTGTTCACGCGCACCGGCATCGTGTGGACACAGCAGGCTTATCTCAAGCCAGCGGCGACGACTGCGGGAGATCTCTTCGGCACTTCCGTATGCATCAGTGGTGACCACCTCGTCATAGGCAGCATTCTGGAGGACAGTGCCTCTTCTGGAGTCAACGGGAACGCGGCAAACGATGCACTCAGCAACTCTGGCGCGGCCATGCACTTCGTTCGCAGTGGAAGTTCCTGGAGCTACGCCACCTTCCTCAAGGCCTTCACCCCCGGGGAAGATCATAACTTTGGCACCAGCGTAGGCGTTTCGGGGGACATCATCGTCGTCAGTGCTGAAGGTGAGAACAGCAGTAGAGGCGGCATCAATCCTCAGCCAGATCAAAGGGCGAACTTCGCAGGTGCAGCGTATGTGTTTCAGATCACCAACGACTTGAATGCCATAGCCCACAGCGGCTTCCGTGCACCCGGTGGAACCGATTTGTTTTACGGAAAGCCCGGTGCCGCAGCCGTGATGGATAGCGGGCAGGTCTTGTTTGAAGTGCCGCTTCTCGGCGCAGGTGCAGCAGGTGGAAAAAACCAGGGCATCTTCTCCGGTTACGGACTTAGCGGGGAACAGGCGCTGGTGCTGCAAAAGGGCACGCCCTGGAGCGGTGGGTTAGGACTTCCTGCAAACGCGAGGGTCTCCGGCTTCTCCAATCCCGTGCAAAACCAGTCCGCTGGCGGACTGTTCCTGGCCACCTTCACCGGCAGCGGACTCCATGCAGCGAACAATCGCGTACTATTCTATGACACGGCAGACGGTGTGAACGCTGTGCTCCGCAGCGGCGTGGACATGCCTGCCTTCAATGGCTCCCGCCTGCGGACGCTTTATGAAGTGCTTCAGCATCAGGCCATCGATAGCGTGGTCATCCCCTATCGCCTTGGCACCGGCAGCACACCACCTTCCCAGGTGCTGTCAGGCACAGATTCCGGCATCCTCCGCATCGCGCATTGGGGCACCGTTCAGGACATCACCATGCGTGAAGGAAACTCAGCCGATGCCAGCGGGAAAATAGGTCAGGTGCGCCCTGTGGCATCCGTCACCAGCAACGCGCAGGCATGGTCCATAGCGAAGTATGTCTTCAACAATCCCCAAGACGGAGCGCCCTACGATGCGCTGTATCGCGATGCCGCCACGGTTCCGATCCCGCCAGGCACTGCGGCTGCGACTCCGCTCGCGCCCGCTGCCACGCTCGGCACCATGCTCTCGGTGACGGCTCAGAGCACCCATGGCATTTTTCGCAACGCATTGAGAAACGCCCCGTCAACCCAAAACGAAGCGCTCTACCGCACGGATGGTACCGCCTCCTTCACCTGTCTTTTGCAAAAGGGAGCGCCGCTGAGCCCTATGCCAGGCGAGCCCACACTTACACCGTCCAAAGTTCTTCGCTACTGGGCAGTGGGGGCCGATCAAGTGGTCGTTCACCTACTGCTCGCTGGCAGCGGCGTGACTGCCAAAAACAACGAAGCCGTCGTCCTGCTCCAGGGAAATGGATTCGCCGTGAAGCTCCTCCGCAAAGGTGATGTGGCTCCCGGAATGCACCCTGGCGTCACCATAAGCAGGTTCAATGTGGTGGACGTGGAACATGGTGAAGGAAACTACCTCATCCTAGCCACTCTGGCGGGTGCTGGTGCCAGTGGAAACCTGGCTCTTTTCCGGGGCTGCACCTCCACAGGGGATGACGCCTTCACCTATCCGCTGCGGAAGCCCTCGCTCGCACTGCGCAAAGGTGCCGTTTATTCTACGGCAGATACTCCGGCCGGCACCATACGAAGCATCACTGTCAAACCCGCACCGGATGCGACGGGAGTCGGTGCGCGCGGTCTGAGAGAGGTCATCAGTGAAAGCGGTCACATCGTCCTCACCATCACCGGTGACCGCGGCAGCAACGAATTGGTTGTCTTACCGCCATAAAATCGCTAAGATTCGGGGAGTTAAATTGGAAAAACTCCATGAAGTCACAATGGACAGCTATTGTCCCGAGAATCCTTGAACACGAGTCATGAAGGTCCGTGATTTGGTTTTGGTTGTTCCACTGTTGCTTGCCGCTGGCGCGTTGTCGTGGCTGTGGCTGACTTCGGACACGATAATCCCTGCGCGTCGTCCTGAAGTCGGTGTCCGCGCTCCAATGGCGGCTAAACCCAAGCTCATCCGAAGGACAACGCCACCGCTTGACAACTGGGATTTGCGCAAGTTGCCTGAAGTCCCTTCGCAAGCCCCCGCTGCTCAAACAAACGCCATCAAGGAACTACAGCGGCTTATCCCTGGCGTTACGGTCACATTGGACCCTCTTAGCGGCTCCCCCTCACTGGTGCAGGCAACCGGGAGGCTGCTCACTCCAGCCGTGGAGACTGGAGCAGATCCCAGAGAAGTCGTCGCCTCATTTGTGGACCGCCATTCCGCCATATTTGGCCATGACCGCACACTGCTCACTCACCAGGCACGCATGATACGCGACGACGTAACCCAGCGCAGCGGACTGAAGACACTGGTTTGGGAACAGGAACTCCATGGCATCCCGCTGCACCGGACCATCTTCAAGGCAAACCTCACCCGACGTGGAGAGTTGGTCAGCATCAGCAGTTACCTTCTGCCGACACCGAAGCCCAACCTGAGCATGCCCGAACTGGACGCTGCCGAAGCCGTGTCACGTGCAGCAGCGTCGTTGGGTGACCAAGTGCCTGCGGCTATGATCAAGCCGGAGGGGAATGCGGAAGGTACAAAGCGCAGACAGGCATTCACCGCAGATGGCTTGAGCGATTTGCTGGCTTACCTGACCTATCTGCCCATGAACGATACAGAGGTGCGGCTGGGCTGGGACGTCACCCTAACCAGCCATGCCCGCAACGAGATGCACCGCATGGTGGTGGATGCTGCAACGGGTGAGGTGCTCGTGCGTCTCAACCTCACCAGCAGTGCAAGCGACGCGAGCTATCGGGTTTTTGCCGATATGCTCACAATGACCCCGCTCAACAGCCCGTCGCCCATGTTCCCTGCCCATCAGAAGCCATCCACGGTGCAGCCACCGCTTGTGTGGCGAAGCCTAGTCACCCTCACGGCTCTGGACACCTACGCCTCGCCAGACGGATGGGTGGCAGACGGGCCCAACCCAGTCACCACAGGTAACAATGTGGATGCCTACGCAGACATTTTTAATACCAACAGCCCCGGCCAACCCCGCCCCAGTGGAGGTGCCCTGCGGCGGTTTGACTACCATATGAACCTTGCAGCCGAGCCGGAAACCTATACCAATGCCTCGGTCGTCCAGCTCTTTTACGTAACCAACTGGTTGCACGATGTGCTTTACGGCTATGGCTTCACCGAAACGTCTGGCAACTTCCAGTTGAGCAACTTCGGACGTGGTGGACTGGACAATGACCTTGTAAGGGCCGAGACACAGGATGGCCTTTGGTTTAACGGTTCCAACTTCTCCACGCCTGCCGACGGCCAAGCCCCGAGGATGCAGATGTATCTCTGGAGCAACCCCACTCCCAAGCGTGACGGTGCTCTGGATTCTCAGATCATCGTTCACGAATATGTGCACGGCCTGAGCAATCGCCTGGTTGGAGGTGGCGTAGGCATCAGCGCCACCCCAGCGCAAGGCATGGGTGAAGGGTGGTCAGACTTTTACGCCATTGCTCTTCTCGCTACGCCCAGCACGAATGTGGATCTGGCCCAGCCCAGTAGTCCGTACGCCTACTATCTAGTCGGCCGAAGCGAGCAAAACTATTACTTCGGGTCCCGGCGCTATCCCTATTCCACCTCGTTTTCCATCAATCCACTAACACTTCAGGACACCTCCTCGACTCCACGGCTTCACCACGGAGTTTCATACAATCCCTTTTGGTCCACCCTTCCTGACGTGAACCCCACAAGAATTCACAATGTCGGGGAGGTGTGGTGTAATGCTTTGCTGGAAGTACGCCGACGGCTCATCAAAAAGCACGGCTTCAACATTGGATCTCCACTGGCCATTCAGCTGGTCACCGACGGCATGAAACTCTCACCGGTGAATCCCACATTCCTTGAAGCAAGAGACGCCATCATCCAAGCAGACGTGGCGCTCACCGGCGGCGACAGCGCCCACGAACTCTGGTCCGCATTCGCGTATCGCGGCTTCGGCCTCAGTGCCAACATGCCCAGCCGCACCTCTTCACTGACCGTCACTGAAGCCTATGATCAGCCTGGCGACATGGAGTTCACTCCCACCAGCGTTGTCGAAGTGCAGAATGAGCAGGGAAAGGCTGCGAACCCCACCAGCAAGGTCTATACGCTGAAGAACAGGAAAAGCACCCCGCTGCGCTGGAGCGCGTCCAAAACGCAGGCGTGGACATCCATTCTGCCCTCCTCGGGCACTGTGGCACCGGGCGAGCGCGTCGGAGTACGGTGGATTCTCAATGACGGTGTGAAGACTCTGCCCGCAGGAGAGGTTCACGACTTCCTGACCATCACAGATCTTGACACATCCGAAACACAGACTCGCCCCGTTTTCCTCAATACCGTGGCCAAGCCGTCGATCACCCTTCCTCCGGAAAGTCTGCTGCTGAGTGAAAACTGGGGCGGCGGCACACTGGACGTAGCGGCCACGGGCGGCCCTAGAATGACCTACCAGTGGTTCTTTGAGGGCCAGCCGATTCCCGATGCCAAATCGTCGAGTCTATACCTCAATGCGCAATGGACAAAAGCAGGACGCTACACCGTCACCGTGAACAACAATGGCGTCACCACTACTTCAGAGCCGGTTCAATTGGCCGTAGTGGACACGCAGGCACGCGTGGCCCCTTTTGTTGACGGCAAGGCCCTCGAGATTTCCCTCCGTCACAAGGGTGAAGGCCTTGCTTTTCAGTGGATGCGCGGAGGGGTGCCGCTCAGTGATGGCGATCTGGCCGGACGCGTCTCCGGAACGAAGACCGCCACGCTCAAAATTCGAGGGTTCAAAGCAACGGAACTAGCTGCAGGCGCACTTTTCTCATGCAGGATCAGTCTGGGCGAAAATGAACTTGTGACGGGAGATTACGAAGCTCGAGTGCAACATGCGCCGCAGATTGAGGCCTGGTTCTCGCAGCCAACCATGATGACTAGTGCCCCGGTGGAATGGGATATCTCACAGCTCATCTTCCAGACAAACGATCAAGAGGAGAATCGTCCGACGCGATACACCATCGTCGGCTTGCCCAAGGGCCTGACCTATGACCGGAGCACAGGGCGAATCACCGGTGTTCCAAAAGTCACCGGGCTTACGAAGGTGAAGCTGACTATCACTGCCGCCAACGCAAAGGGGGCAGATACAGTGGCAGTGACACTGCCGTTTACAGGACTGCCTGAGTTAAGCTACGGGAAGTTTGTGGGTCTAGTGAACCGGCACGCTACGCTCAATGAGCAGCTTGGCTCCCGAGTGGACCTCTCCATCACTAATCTCGGTTCAATGTCAGCCAAACTGGTGACGGGAACGACTACCCGCCCCATGATTGGCGTGGAATACATTGCTTCCACTTCAAACCCATACTTTCAAGCACTTCTGAAGACGAGCGACGGCAAGTCGCCATTACTCCAGTTGAGGATTTTCATCACTTCGTTCAACGGTAACCTTCAGGGCCAGTTAGAGCAGGAGACAGACGAAAACCAGATCATCACCCCATTTATCGGTCATCGCATCCCGTGGCGCAACTCCGCGCCAGTGACTCTGGCCACCTCATTTGCCCACCGATACACCGCGTCGTTTGCCCCCCTAGTCACCGCTGAACCCACGTATCCGCAAGGCCACGCAACTATGGCGGGCCGCGTAAGCAGCCTTGGCGTTTTCTCAGGGGTGGTCCGTCTTCAGGATGGCACTCCTCACACCTTCTCATTCCCGCTTAGCCTAAATGGCGCTGCCAAGGTGTATCTGGCCTCCTCCAGCACCGCAGCGAGCCTTCATGGAAACGGAACATTTTCTGTTCAGAGTTCGGAGTCTGTACACATCGACGGCACCGCCACCTATTATCAAACTCCACTACCTGCCTCCAGTTCATCCCGAAGCTACAAGGCCGGAGTGCCACTTCACACTCTCTCGCTGACCGGCGGAAGGTGGACAAAGCCAACGGCTCCAAACCTTCCTCTCGGTCTTCAAGACAACGGCCAGCACAATGCTTGGCTAGAGTTCAGGAAGGCTTTCATCGACACCAGTTCTCTGCAAGCCGGCGGTATCTTCGCAGCACCTGTGTACCTCAAGAAGTCGCCGTTCGCCGCCATCTCGTTTTCCACCACACCAGCACCCGGTGGTATCACTTTCTCCCTTAATCTTACCACAGGCGAGTTCCAAGGTTCGTTCACCAGCATAGATCCAAATCCGATCCTCGGCGGCGAAACCGTGGTTCGGAAGGCCTCCTACTCTGGCGTGATGATTGAGCGGCTAAGGGCTGGATCCGGCCACTTCAACCTTCCCTTGCTCCCATCTGCCGCCGAACCGGACTCCACCCGTACTTCCATCCTGAGTGGCGTAGTGAAATTCGCTCCTGTTCCATAGCTTTCACTTCGCGGTCTTGCCCTTCTTCTTTTTGCCGCCGCCGCGGTTGAGGTCGTAGTTGCCGGGGTAGGGTTTTACATTGGCACGGGTGGCCCAGGCTTCCCAGAGTTCCGAGAGTTCCTTCACCTTCTCGGGCTGGGATGGTGCCAAGTCGTTCAACTCGGTTCGGTCGGTCTGCATGTCGTACAATTCCCATGCGCTCTCCAGCCCTTTGCGGACGAGCTTCATGTCTCCCACCCGCACGGCTGCATTTCCCTC
Source organism: uncultured Verrucomicrobiaceae bacterium (assembly GCA_964538625.1). Taxonomy (GTDB): domain Bacteria; phylum Verrucomicrobiota; class Verrucomicrobiia; order Verrucomicrobiales; family Verrucomicrobiaceae; genus JAEUHM01. Next base: position 82,139 of record CAZIGH010000004.1, on the reverse strand, counting down.
GTGCTCCCAGTACAAGGTTCTTGGTGCCAGCTCCTTGCTCTTGAACACGGGGAGCAGGCTCTGTCCTTCCATGGGCTGGATGGGCTTTCCGTTGAAGGTTTTTGGGTACTCCGCTCCTCCCACTTCCACGCAGGTAGCCATGACATCAATGAGGTGGCCGGGCTGGTGACGCAGTTCATTCCTGGCAGCAATGCCGGCGGGCCAGTGCGCGATGAGCGGTGTGGAGATACCGCCTTCATGATTGTAGTGTTTGTACAGACGGAAGGGGGTGTTTTGAGGGAAGGCCCAGCTCTCTCCACAGAACCAGTCGGAGTCGCTTTTGGTAGGATCTCCGTTAGTCCGACCGTTCGGTCCAGCCTCCGCATTGCCGCCATTGTCACTCATGAAGAGGATGAGTGTGTTCTCAAAAACACCGCGCTGCTTGAGGCCGGCCACGAGGTCTCCCACTGCCTTGTCCATGCGCCATACGGTGGCCGCATAGACGGCCATCAAGTGGTCGAAGCGGTCTTTCTCCTCCTCGTTCAACTGGCTCCAGGGCCTCACGTCCTGAGGACGGGGGGACTTGGCCCACTTTGGATCAATGATGCCAAGCTCAATCATGCGGGCGTAACGCCTGTCACGCACCACACCCCAGCCCGCTTTATATTGATTGCGGAACTTAGCGATGTCTTCCGCCGTGGCTTGCAGCGGAAAGTGGGGTGCGTTGTGACAGAGATGCAGGTAAAATGGCTTCTTCTCCGCAAGTGCTTCGTCGATAAACTTCAGGCCGAAAGTGGTCCACAAGTCCGTGGAGTACCAGCCCTGAGGCAAACGCGGATCATGGTTTTCAATCGCTTCCCCATTGAGAAACAATTTCGCGCGGTCGGACTCGGGGAAGTAGAACCCACCTGCCGCTGCGTTGAGACTGCGGTCAAAACCTCTGCCCCATGGAGTGACGCCAAGGTTCTGGCCTACGTGCCACTTTCCGGACATGGCGGTGAAGTAACCCGCAGGCTTGAGCACCTCGGCCAGGGTTACACAGGAATCATTCAACCGCCCGGCATATCCAGGCACGCCCTTGTCGTCCGTCATGTGGCCTACGCCGGCTTGATGAGGATACAGACCAGTGAGCAGTGAGGCTCGTGTAGGACAGCAGCGCCCGGTGTTGTAAAACTGCGTGAAGCGCAGCCCACCCGCAGCCAGTGCGTCGAGGTTGGGGGTGGGTATCTCTCCGCCGTAGCAGCCGATGTCGGAGTAGCCCATGTCGTCCACCAAGATGACAATGATGTTGGGCTTCTCTGCGAGTGAGGAATGCAGGATGCAGAGGGATGAAAGCAGCAGGAAGATGGTTCTCATGGGTTCACTGGGGAGTTTTCTTTTTGCCTTTCGACTTTGGCTTTTCTTCGGCGATGGCGGCACCGTTATCGGGTGGCATGGACTGGTGCCAAGCAACTACTTGACGGACCATTCTTTGAATGACTTCCGGTTGGTCCGCCACAAGACTGTTCGTTTCCTCTCTGTCATTGGTGAGGTCATAAAGTTGCGGTAGGCTGCCATCGAACTCACAGAGCAGCTTCCACCGCCCTTCACGCATGGCTAGGTCTGGCAGGCGCTCTTGGGAAGGGGCCATGGTCTTGCGGTCCGGCGGGCGACGCCAGAAGATCGGCTCGGTGCGCGAGGCTGCGCTGTGTCCGAGAAGGGTCTCAGACACGTCCTCACCATCGAAGACTGTGCCATCTACCTTGGCCCCCGTGATCTTCAGCAGAGATGGAACTAGGTCGAAGGCGGCAAAGACAGACTCGGTATTCACCGTGCCAGCGCTCCCTTGTTTCAGCAATCCAGGTCCCCACACGATGAGCGGTGAGCGTATGCCGCCTTCATACAGTGTCCCCTTTGTGCCGCGAAACGGTCCTGCATGACCTACGCCTGGCTCAGGCCCATTATCAGAACAGAGCAGGAGCAGCGTATTGTCCCGCAGTGCGGGAGTGTTGCGCAGGTGATCGAACAGCCTGCCCATTTGCCTGTCCATGGCCTCCAGCACGGCGAGATACAACCCGCGTTTGCCATCTCTCCACTGATCCACTGGCGGCCACCAGGGCCCATGCACATCGTCCGGCCACAGGTTGATATAAAATGGCTTCCCCGCGTTCAAGGCTCGATTGATGAAGGGGATAGCGGCGTTCACGAATCCGCCCGTAATCTCGCTGCGTTGCATCCAGATCACGGGACCACCCAGGCGCTCGGCATCCTGCCAGATACGCCCGGGGTCTTTATCCCCTGGACGCAACGTCATGGGCAGCAGCTTGGCCCCCATGCCTTCGAAGTTGGTGAGCGATTCGTCGAATCCGTAGGCACTGATGGCTGGTGCATCAGCTACATCCCGCTGTCCACCGAGATGCCACTTGCCGAAGTGTCCAGTGGCATAGCCGCCCTTCTGCAAAAAGGAGGAGATGGTCTGAGCGCCGGTGTCAAGCCATTGCGCCATACCGCGCCGTTCATTATCCGCCCTGTTGTTCAGAAACGACGTGATTTTCCAGCGCTGGGGATACTGCCCTGTGGTCAGCGCACACCGGGATGGCGAGCAGATAGGTGAGTTGACATAAAACTGCTCAAACCGAATGCCTTCGGTGGCAAGACGGTCAATGTTCGGTGTGGAGGCCTCCCTGTTGCCAAAACAGGAGAAGTCACCCCAGCCGAGATCGTCGATGAAAACCACCACCACATTCGGTGGCGCTGCCTGCGAGACCGCAGCAAGAAGCATCGAAAGCAAAAGAAGAACCCTCATCATGTATGCCATACCAGACGAGATAAAGTGCCATTCATTGCATCCAGAGGGCACGTTTTCCTATCGACAATCCACCACCGGCTGCGGCGCAAACGATTGACACATGGCCGGTCCGTCCTGCGTTCTTAACGCCTCATGAATCGTCTCTCTTTTCTTCTCTGCATTCTGGTGGTCTCCAAGTCCTTCGCCGGTGATCTTGGTCAGCTGATTTTTCAAGACGACTTTGAGCGGTCGGAGTCGCAGGAGCTTAAGGATGAGCCTGGCAACGGCTGGGGCACCAACAGCAAAAGCCGTGCAAAAGGAAACAAGCAGGTGGATCTGAAAGATGGGGCCATGCGCATCTTCATCCATCCGGAGGCTGACCATGCTGTGAGCGTCACTCATGACGCCGTTTTTACGGATGGTGCCGTGGGTCTGCGCTTCATGCTGGAAGATGAGAAGGACAGTCTGGGGCTGAACTTTGCGGACCTCCAGTTCAAGGAGGTCCACGCCGGCCATCTTTTCGCCGCAAGTGTCGGCACGGATAAAGTGAGATTCCAAGATCTCAAGACGGGCAACATGCGGCTTGATATTCGTGAGGCAAGACTGGCCAAAGCCAAGCTCTCCGACGAACAACAGGCGGCTCTGAAGGGAAAAGAAAAAAGCGTTCCCCACAAGCTTGCCACAGGCACATGGCATGATCTGCTTGTCACCGTCTCTGGAGATGAACTCTCAGTCCGCATCAATGGTCAGCTCGTCGGCAGCCTCAGATCACCCGGCATTGCGCACCCCACCAAGCGCATGCTTCGACTCGCGGTGCCTCGAAATGCGGTGGTGGATGACGTGAAGATCTGGAGGAGCAAGTGAGCCAGACCGGCAGTGTCAGAACGGCAAGCGGAGCAAAACGCCCGGCCACCGCAGCAGGCTGCTACCGGCAGTAGGGCGGCGGCGGTCTGCCGCAGTCCATGGCCACATCTGCCGAGTCCGATCCCCTCCCCTCTCGATCTCGGCAGACACGTGCCAAAAAAATACGCCCGCCCTGTGCTCACCTTCCGGCGGCAGGGGCGGGCGCTGTAACTGGCGCGAGAGATTAGGACTCGCGATGCACGTCGTGGCAGGCTTTGCAGTTCACCGCCTTTTTGTAATCGCTGGTGGCTGCCTTGTTGCCGTTCTTGATGGCGGTCACGGCCTTGATGAGCGCGTCAGTCTTTTCCTTCCAGCTCGCGGCTGTGCCTTTTGGCGGAGTCTCTTTGGCCATGTCCTGATAAGCTTTCAGAATGGCGTTGATATCTGCAGCCGAAGCGTCACCAGCACCGACGTGCTTGCTCACGGAGGTCTCTCCCTTGTGATACTTCTTCATGGCTTCAGCGATCACGCCCTCATCCGCAAAGACGGAAGAGAGGCCCAGAACCGCTGCGACAGCGGTGATTTGGATGGTTTTCATGGGGTGTGTATGACTGTGGTTTGTGTTTTTTTACCGCTATTTTGCGGCAGGGCCTATTTAGAGCGCAAAACGAGCCCGCAACGCAAGACAAAGTGAACCATGCGTTGCGGGCTAGAGCGGGGTGGCGGGGTTTCATCTCACCGGCAGCGGCGGCGGAGCAGCAGGTTCGGCGCTTGCTCTGAAAAGCAGGATCTTCGACCAGTCCATTTGTGCCGTGCCCGCCATGACCAGGGCCAGTGTCACGATGCCCACTACAGTCAAAGTGAGGCCAGTGTAGCCGTCGAGAAAGAAGGTGGCATTGAATACCACAATGTAGGCAAGCTGGGCAAGTATCGCCACACGCATGTAAGCCACGCCGGCTACGAGCTTGAGATACCCGCCCACCAGCGCCATGGATACCGCAGCGGAGATGACGAAGGCAACCGCTGCCGGAACCACATCTACACTGTACGCAAACAGCAGCTGAAATGCGAAACAGGCTGCGGCGAGTAGGACGAAGTGCATCACATGCAGTCGCACGCCCATGCGCAGCGCAGCGATGATGAGCACGGCAAAGAAGAGCCCCAGTGAGAGAGGGCCAAAGAAGCTCATCCTGCTGGCCACACGAGCTGCGTCAACGAAGGCCGGGACCTCGATCCCGATGGCATTCACCCCGGTGACACTCGGCAGGTTCCACACATGCGTCGTGCCTGCCGCGCCTTCCAGCTGCGAGGTGGGAGATTCACCATCCTGCGGAATGTTGTAATCCCGAAAGTTTGTCTCCAGAGTGAGTTCGAAGTTTCTGGTTCTTCCTGCTTCTCCGAAGCGGTACCGCCAGGCATCTTTGCCCAGTGCGCTGTATTCGACCGTCATCACCGCCTTTCCCTGTGCGGGCAAGATGGCGGTGAGGGTGACCACGCCGTCTGCTGGTGCATCGCGGAGGGTCCTGTCACCCAGACTCGCCTTGAAGCCATCCACACGCGTAAGATGGGAGGGTACCTTGAAAGTGACTTCTACACTTTGCTCAACAGGCTCAGGGTTTACCCACTCGTAGGATCCTTCGAAGATCACCGTGTAGGTCCGGTGCGTGATGAGACCCTTCTTCTGAGGTTTGAAGTCCAGCTTCACCTGCACCTTACTCATTTCTGGAAGTACTATACCCATGAGGTCGCCGGTGCGGACGGCGCGGGCGATTCCGTGCGGATGCGTATGCTCCAGTGGCGGGCCCCAGTTGCCCGCCACTTGGGAGGCAAGTTTTTGAGAGACTGCCACGGAGCGAGAGGCTACGGTGCCACCGAGCATGAGCCAAAGAAGGGTAACACTGCCAAACATGGCGAAAAAACTGATGAACTGAGAGATGCGATAGGGTGACGTTTTCATATCAATGATGAGTTGGATGTTTGTGGTTGATAGACTGAGCTTTCAGGGTTTCTGCCTCTGGTAAAAGATCTCTGCGGTGACTGGGCCTCCCCTCCAGAACTCCCTTCGCAAGGTGAGCTGTTGCGCGCCCTGCACTGCGGCTGGGGAGTCCGCATTGCTCTCCAGCGCAGTGGCGGTGATGCCCTCTGGCAGTGAGATGGCCCAGTCCAGTCGTTCGTGGAAGAGGGCCGTGCCTGGCAGGGAGAGTCTGACGCTCCCAGAGGTCTGGGCGAGCGGATCCAGCTTGGTGAAGTAGTTCAGTTGAAGTCGGCTGGTCGTTTCTTCTCCGGCGGTGCCGCTAAGGGTGATGTCGATCTCATTCTCCCGGAGAATCGGTTTGACGGCACTGTCTTCCAGCACGCACTGAAGAATCTCCGCTCCCGGCGGGAGGGTAAGCGTCAGATTGGCCATAGTGCGGTATCTGAAGCTGAACTCCGCAGCGGTGAGAAGTCCACCATCCGTAACTAGGCGCTGGGTGCACTTCACACTAGGCACGGTGACCTGACTCAGTTCCATCACCTTTCCGTCGGTCGCTGCGGGATTCAGGGATTCAAGCCGGAGCTCCAGACTTTTTGCCAGAGGCGGTATGGAAAGTCTCAGTTCACCGCTGCTGTCGGCGGCTTGCTTATTGTCGCCATGCAGCAAACCAAATCCCGCAGGAATGTTTTTGAAAACTGCCTTTCGAATGGCGGCCTCTGGAAGGTGAATCTTTGGAGTCACACCGTCTGTCCACTGGCTTGTGCCCGGCATGGAGACCGCAAACTCCAGGGTCTGAGGGCCCGCTTTTTCCACCATGAGCACATAGCACTCCGGGGTGGCCTTGAGCAAGATGTCATCTGCTGTGGAATCGATCGACAAGTCACCGCCAAAGAGAGCCACGTCACGCCAGCCGTCCGCAAGTGAACGAACCACGGCTCTGGCCACTCCAGTGCAGCGTTCAGGATGAAGCTGGATTTCCAGCTCCAGCTTTTGCAGCAGCGCTGGCAAGGGGGGATGATCAGGCTCTGTCGCTTTTCTTTCTTGGGCTCTCTCCCAGAGCACTTTGAGGTCATCCAGCGGCACAGTGGCGGTACCGCTGGCGTATGAGGTGGCGGGCTTGTCCGCAGGAGATACCGGTGGCAGGGTTGACGCGCTGAGCGCCAACCCTCCACCGCCGATGATGAGTGGCAGCAGCTTGGTTTTCATAACGCCACTTTTCTCGCAAACGCGTGTGAAACCGTGATGAATCGCCAGTGAAAAAGAGGTGAATTTCCCTCCGCAGTGACAGTACGGCGGTTCTCTCCTAGAACGAGCCTCTTGCACAACTGCACCGTTTGCTTCACTCTCGCGGCCCATGAGTTCCATTCCCGTACCCAGCAAAGAAGTGCGCAGCCTGCGTGACCTCTCGCCTCATCAGTGGAAGAGCGGCATCGCCGCGTGGCTTGGCTGGTTGTTCGACGGTCTGGACATGCACCTCTACACTCTGGTGGCCACGGCGTTCGTGGCGCAGCTCATGGCAGTCTCCCCGGATGATCCCGCTGTGGGCACCAATGGCTCCATCATCAACGCGGCCTTCCTTGTCGGTTGGGCGTTGGGTGGTGCGTTCTTCGGCCGCGTGGGGGATCTGCTCGGGCGCAGTCGCACCCTGGTTCTCACCATACTTACCTACGCCTGTTTCACTGGGCTATCCTTCTTTGCCGAGACTTGGTGGCAACTGATGATTTTCCGTTTCATGGCCGCTCTTGGTATCGGCGGGGAATGGGCTGTGGGTGCCTCCCTGCTCTCGGAGACTTGGCCAAAGGCCTGGCGTCCATGGATCGCCGCCACCCTGCAATCCGCCGTGAACTGCGGTGTCCTGTTGGCCTGTCTCGCGGGTTGGCTGCTCGCTCCTTATGAGCCAAAGTGGATCTTCCTCGTGGGCGTTCTCCCCGCTTTCATCACACTCTGGATCCGACACGCCGTGCCGGAGACGGAGACGTGGGAAAAGGCTCGTGAAGGCAGGAAGGTGCCAGGCATCTCAGCCCTGTTCGGACCGGAGGTCAAACGCACCACGTGGCGTGTCATCGCCATCTGCGCCGTTTCATTGACGGCCCACTGGACCTTTCTTTTCTGGCAGCAGCGTCACATGCTCTCACTGCCCGAGGTGAGGGATCTCACTGCACCGGAGAAAAGTCATGTCGTCGTCGTGGCGCTGATGTGGATCATGCTCGGCTCTATTATCGGAAACTTTTTCGCTGGCTTTGTGGCGAAGATGATTGGTTACCGGAAAGCTATCTCTTCGATTCTCTTCGGTTACTTTGTGCTCATGATGATTGCCTTCAGCACCACGTGGAGTCTTGACATGACGCTGCTGTGGTTCGCTCTCATCGGCGTATGCCAGGGCGTGTTTGGCCTGTTCACCATGTGTCTGCCACCGCTTTTCCCCACGCTGTTGCGCACCACCGGGGCGGGTTTTGGTTACAACATTGGCCGCATCGTAGCGGCAGGCGGCACCGTCTTTTTTGGCATCTTCAACAAGGTGGATGACTTCCGCTCGGCACTGCTCTACGCTGGATTTCTCTTCCTTCCGGCAGCACTCATCGCACTCCTTCTGCCTGAGCATGATGCGGATGAGAAAGTGGAGGTGCTGGCGGACTAGACAGCCTGCGTTCAAGACGGGACTGAAAGCTCACCCAGCAGCGGTGCGCCCGTGCGCGAAATGCCACCTGCCCGATACCCATGCTGCGCAGGCAGTCGCGGTGGTCCCAAGCCACCACCAGGGCGGTGCCCGCGTGAATGAGCTGGAACTGCCAGCGCCAGAGGCGCTGCATCTGGGGAGAAAGTGCCTTCAGGCGTTCAAACAGAAAGTCTCGCTGGAAGGCAAGATGACCGGTCTCATCTCGCAGTAGCTTTCTCGCCACAGTCTGTACTACGGGATCCTTGCAGCGCAGTGCCAGAATGCCGAAGTAGGCCTCAGCAATCAGCTCAGCGGTAAGCAGCACCTGAATGTTAAACTCCAAGTTGACGAGATTCCTCATCCAGCGAAAAACCGAGTTGGTCCACTGCTTCTGAAGCAGAGTCCCACCCAAATGCTGAACAACTCGGGCGAGCAGTGCGGCGTGACTCTGTTCCTCCGCCACAAAGCGATCCACGGCACTTCGATACCCCCTCAGGTTCTCTAAGGTGGCAATGCTGCGGGTATAGCGTCTCAGCCGCGTGCCGCCACCGCTTTCGCCAAGTTGGAAGATGGCGAGTGAGCGGCCCACGGCCAAGCGCTCATCCTCCGTTAGTCGGCAAGGCATGTCGGGCAGTTTGAGTTCGTGATTAAGCCGTGTGCTGGCTTCAAAACGCTGGATCCAATAGGAAGTGTTCATGGGGTCGGGAGCTGATGGGTCAGGCGTTACGACCGTGGGTTGGTGCTTCGGCAGCGATTTGACGGAGGCGTTCCATCACGGCCTGTACGGTCTCATCCAGCGTCGAGGTGCCGGCCGTGATGCCTACGTTGTTGGCGTCGCTGAACCATTCGGGATCCAGCTCTTCGGCGCGTTCGACTTGAACGGTCCTCAGTCCGTGTGCTTCTGCCTTGTTGGTGAGCTGTCGGGTGTTGTTGCTGTTCCGACCGCCAATGACCACCAAATGGTCGCAGGTCTTGATGAGTTCCTCCATGGCTGTCTGTCGCTGTTTGGTGGGATGGCAGATCGTATCAATGAAGCGAACCTCGGACTGGGGGTGCAGACGCTTCAGCGCATCGACAAGACCCAGTGCCCTTTCCACCGGTTGAGTGGTCTGCGAGATCAGACCAAACTTTGGATGCGGTGGCAGGTGTTTCAGTTCAGTCGCCTCAAGCACTACCACAGCTTGGGGAAAGTCTCCCACCAGGCCGCGCACTTCCACATGTTCGCGTTGTCCGACGACCACAGGCAGATAGCCTTCCTCCACGAGGGCGGAAAGCGCGTGGTGGGCTTTCTTAACCAGCGGGCACGTGGTGTCGATGATGCTGTGTCCGGCGGCTTGCCAAGCACGGCGGTCTTTGTCTGAAGCACCGTGCGCGGTGATGGCTACTTGCTGCGTGGAAGATGAGCTGAGATCATCAAGACTGCCACGTCTGGCTCCCACGGCGTCGAGATGGCGATCGACGAGCGGATTGTGAACGAGCTGGCCGAGGATGGTTAGCGGAGCGCGCTGGGCAGCGGCGTGAGTCACGCGCAGGGCGTCCCGGACGCCGAAGCACATGCCATGGTGGGATGCGAGGATGAGGTTCATGTTGGTTTTAGCTTTGTGGTGCAAAGTGAGTGAGCAAAATAAAGGGAGGTTCAGTCGCCACGGGCAGCCTTAATGATTTCCCCCAGCACATTGACATAGTTCTTGAAGGCCTTGCGTCCTGTCGCTGTGAGGGTGTAACTGGTGCGCGGGCGGTTGCCGGAGTCGTCCCTCGTCTCTTTGAGATAACCCGCTGCACCCAACGTCCGCAGGTGGGAGATGAGATTGCCATCGCTCATGCCTAGCTCCGACTTGAGATCCTGAAAGGCCCACTCTCCGCGTGTTGAGAGCAGCGTCATGATGGAAAGACGCCCCTTTTCGTGGATGAGTTTGTCCAGCTGGTCGAAGTTGATCATTCGGTTTCCACCTCCGAGTGTTTGGCGCCGAGGAGTACCGCCAATGCGTAGATCACGTGCAAAAGGCCGAAGGTGAGCCCCAGTGCAGCGGATGCAGGCGCTTGGTCGCTCGGGAGCAGATCCACATCACGGTTCACTGCCCAAGCGAAGAACAAGGCGAGTCCCGTAATGACGAAGGCCCAACCGAGACGAATCAATGAACGCGGCGAGAAGCTGGCGGTGCCCAGTAGCGCCAGACCGTAACAGAGGATCCACATCAGCGCGGCAAGTGTGAAGTTGTGCAGCCACAGGATGAGACCTATGCCGACACATCCGCCTACCAGCATGGGTGGAGCGAAGGCTTTCAGCGCCAAGCGCATTCCCGGTGAAACGAAGGCTTGGCCGCGGCGGGCCGCCTCCTTTGCCAGTAGGATGAAGTTCAACGCCGACGTGAGGCACAAAATGCAGAGCCATAGGCTGAGGAAGGCAAGCTCACTCATGGCTGCCCCACCGCTGGTTCCCAATGCGTAGGTCAGCGGCCAGGCAGACGCTACCATGGCCATGATGCCTCCAGTAAGAGCGGCGGGAGCGGAAATGGACCGATAGATGTGAGCCCTTTCCATGAGGGAACGGATGATGCGGAGGTTCTCCATTGCGGCTTCGGCAGTGCTCATGAAAGTGACTTTGCCACGCAAAGTGATTCGCGCAAGAAAAACTTTGCGTCACAAAGTGGTTGCGAATGACCAGACGGACTTCCACGGTTTGGAAGAGATCAAGATCCGATGAACTGAGCAAGGTCGAAGCTCTTGCCGCTGACTCTCGGAGCACGATGACGCAGCTGCCTGCTCCACTGCCGCCAGAACCTTTTTCGAAGCGCTGTACTGATCCAGGGATGCGAAGTCCGCAGGGCGGCGTCTGTGCGAATGCCGCTGAGTTCAGCAAACGCGGTGAGCAGCGCCCGGCCGGTGGCATCTCGTGTGAAGTGTGTTTCTGCGTGCTGGAGACCTGCTGCGCCCATTCGTTCGCAAGAGGACTCGTCGGAGAGTAGCGTTTGCAGCCGGTCAGCAAGCGCCGCTGGGTCACGCTCATTCACCAGATAACCAGTCTCTGCATCCAGCACCATCTCTGGCACACCTGCAAGACGGGTGGAGACGCACGGAAGGGAGGCAGCCATGGCCTCCATGAGCACAGTGGGCAAGTTGTCCATGCCGCCGTCCCGCTCGGTAGCGCAAGCGAGTGCGAAGACTTGAGTCTCTTCCGCAAGGAGTCTGCGAATTTCATTGATCCCAAGAGGGCCGGTGAGCCGCACCATTTCTTCGAGATTCAAGGTTGTGATCTGCATTCGCAGTTCGTCCTCCAGTGGGCCCTCACCGACGATGCGGCAGCGAAAGGTCACTCCGCGATCTCGAAGCATGCCACAGGCAGTGATGAGATCTGGATACCCCTTTTTCTCAATCAAGCGCCCGACACTGGTGATGCCGCCAGCGGACCAGCTGCGGTTGGCGTTGGCGCGGGCTTTCTTGAACGGTTCCAAGTCCATGCCGTTGTAAACCCGCCGCACCCTCTTGGCAGCAAATGGGAACTGCTCGCGGAGCTGACGTGCAGTGAAGTCACTCACGGTGACAACGAGCGCCGCATCTTCAAACAACCTGTGAAACGGCACGGTCTCATCCTCTGGTTTGCAGAAGATGTCATTAGCGTGCGCGGTGAAGCTGAAGCTGGTGCCACAGAACTTGCGCATCCACCAGCAGGTGCGTGCACCCACGCCAGCGAAGTGCGAATGCACATGCGCGGGACGTTCCGACCTTGGCATGTCGTTCAGCACTTTGGCGATGTAGGCCGCCTCATACGCCCGCGCCTTGTCGGGCCTGTCACCCCACTCTCGGAGCGTTAACGCAGCGGCGCGCGGCAGCTTGTGCTCGTCTTTCCACTTTCGAACGATGCGTGTCAGCTCCTCCTTCCCCGGCAGAAAGTGAACCATGTCAAAGAGTTCGCTCGGGAAGTGCTGAATCTCCTCGGTGCGCGTGTCGCGGATGGAGAAAATCAGCGGTTTTACCCCCATGCGCATGAGCTGCTCCACCTCGCGCACACAGAACGTCTGCGTGAAAGAGGGGAAGCGTTCGAAGACGTAGGCGATGTGGTGCATCTGCCCTGTCACTTGAACTCGTCTTTATGCGCCCTCGTCTCGGCAGCGATGACGCTACTGAGCGCGATGAGGGCGATGAGGTTGGGGATGGCCATCAGACCATTCGCAGCATCCGAAAAATCCCACACGGCGCTGGCCGGTTGCACGGCTCCAAAGAGCACCACCGCCACCCAGAGAACGCGGTAGGGCTTGATGGCCCTCTGACCCAGCAGATATTCCACTGCCCTTTCCCCGTAGTAGCTCCAGCCGAGAATGGTGGAAAAGACAAACGTGGCCAGCCCGAAAACGAGAAAGGTTCCTCCCAGGGCACCCAAATCACCGAAAGCTGCACTGGTAAGCGCTGCCTTGCTCAGTCCCTCCTTCCAGTGACCGCTGCTCACGATGACCAGCCCAGTCAGTGCGCAAATCACCACCGTGTCCCAGAAGGTGCCCGTGGCGGAGACAAGCGCCTGCCGCACGGGATTTCGCGTCTGTGCCGCTGCGGCTACAATGGGTGCACTGCCAAGACCGGACTCATTGGAAAACAGTCCGCGTGCGATGCCTGCCTGCACGGCTTGCTTGATCGTGGCACCCAGGAAACCTCCCACTGCGGCCTGCCCTCCCCACGCGCCGTTCCAGATGTCCGAGAAGGCTTGAGGCAGTGCACCGAAGTTGTGGATGAGCACGATGAGACAACCGATAACGTAACCTGCGGCCATGAAAGGAACCAGCACGCTGCACACCTTTGCGATGCTTTTTACACCGCCCAGAACGGTCACCGCCGTGAGCGCCGCAAGCACCGAACCAGCGATCCAGCGCAGCGTCATCTCGGAGGAGGGATTGAGCTTTTCTTTGAGCAACTCTACGACGGAGTTCGCCTGCGCCATGTTGCCAATGCCGAATGCCGCGATGGCGGTGAAGATGGCGAAGATCACACCGAGCCACTTCATACCAAGCCCGCGTTCCAGCACATACATGGGCCCGCCAGCGTAAGTGCCATCCGGCATCTGCACCCGATACTTCACCGATAGCACGGCCTCAGAGTATTTGGTGGCTATGCCGAAAACGCCCGTGAGCCACATCCAGAACACGGCTCCCGGGCCACCGGCTACGATGGCACTCGAGACACCGATGATGTTTCCTGTTCCAATAGTGGCCGCAAGCGCCGTGGCCAGTGCTCCGAACTGCGATACATCACCCTGACCGTCCTTCTCCCCGGAAAAAGAAATGCGAATCGCCCTCCCTATATGTTTCTGTATGAAACCGGTGCGAATGGTCAGAAAAAGGTGCGTCCCAAACAACAGTACGATCAGCGGCACGCCCCAGACCAGTCCCGACAACCATGAAGCAAATTCGGCAAAAGACATGACCTCCCCTTAGCCCTGCCAACCAGATTCGCCAAGGTCAATCTCTCCTCTTCAATCGAAAGGCCGTGCCACAATACATGCAGGTGAAAGCACGCTTCACGACCACCATCCACGCCACGGAAAGACGATGACTGAGCAGCGGGAGCTTAGTTGCGTCCCGATGTTTGTGGCATCCACGATCTCGCAACACATGCCCATGACAGAGCTGGCAGCGGAGATGGTGAGTGAGACACCACGTCAATGCACGGAAAAACAAGAACCCTCCCAGAAAGCCCAGTGACAGATAACCAAGACTCCGATCCCCGACGACAAACATCCAACCCATCACCCCAACGAAGGCGAAGAGCGAAATGAATGCGAGAAGCAACGATGCCGCCCCTATCAGCAGCCGATAGCGACGCTGGAATGAACGCCCCCGACGCACCTGAGCGGCGGTGCTTTCGACTCGCTGAACTTCTGAAATGGGACGAGCGGCGATCATGCCTAGTGATAATAACACTGTCAGCTGTAATATCAAGCGTTATTTATATTTTCCAGCTTTTCAAACGGCTCCATCATCTTTGAGGTCAGGAACTCACTTCACTCGGATCAGCGGCGGAACCCGCCAACAAGGCCAAGACACGCCGAACCTGCCACCACTCACCGGACCGGCATCTCAGCGCATTCAGCCAGCTCCTGGACCCTCCATACGGCGCATCGCCCAGCGGCGCGTCTTAAAGTGACGCCATTTGAACAACAAGATCAGGTAGCTGCGGACAAAGACTTCCGAGATGACTCGTCCCCACCAACCGCGACCCCATGCGAACGTAAGGCGGTCTGTGAGCCGGGTGCGGTTTGGGTCCAGACGCTCAAAGTGATGTTCGTGCTCGAAGACGCGGAACGGCCCGGAAAGCATTTCATCCACGAGGAGATGGGGAGCATTGACCTTCTTCCAGCGACAACGCCAGTGCATGGGGATGATGAACCAGTCCCGGCAGTGAATCTCAATCAGTCGGCCCTCTTCCGCCGGACCGTCCGTTGTGAGATTCACGAGTTGAAGAGTGGGAGGCATGACCTCCGTGAGGTTGATGGGATTACGATGAAAAGCAAAGAGCGCCTCGGGCGTGGCGTTCACGACCGTACTTGCTGCAAAGTGGCATACGAAATCCTTCATGCGCGGCGCGGTGTTTTGCCTCTGCGGCAGGCCTCACTGCAAAAGCGCACGTCATCCCAGCAGCGCTCCCATTTCTTCCGCCAGGTGAACGGGCGGCCACAATGAACGCAGGTCTTCACGGGCAGGTTGGCTTTCTTCACTCCATTCATGGTTCATTGAAAGCGAACGTTTCCCGTCGTGCGCCGGGTTCGTTCCACATTTCATGAAGTGGATGTTTATCCTCGCGCTAGTGCTCTGTGCTGGCCTCATCTCCTGCTCCTCTACCATGAAGCCACCACCTACCGTGCCTCATCTCGATCTCCCGCGTTTCATGGGCGACTGGTATGTGATTGCCCACATTCCCTACTCTTTGGAGAAGGGCAAAGTGGGCACTCTGGATCGTTACAAGCTCCGGGAGGATGGGCGTATTGACAACACTTACCTCTTCCGCCGCGGCACGTTGGATGCCCCGCTGGAAGAGTGGAAGGGCATCGCCTGGGTGAAGAACAAGGAGACCAATGCCGAGTGGCGTGTGCAGTTCCTGTGGCCTTTCCGCGTTCCGTTTCTGGTCATCGACCTCGACAAGAACTATGAATGGGCCGTCATAGGCTACCCAAACCGCAAGCTGGGCTGGGTGCTCAGCCGCAAGCCGCAGATGGACGAGGCGACGTATGCGGGCATCATGCAGCGGTTGAAGGTAACCGGTTATGAAACCAGTAAGTTCGCCAAGGTGCCGCAGCGGCATGAGTGAGTAGGGGGCACCATGCGGGTCAGGCATCAAGGTTTGACATGATGGGATCATCCCCAGCCCGCGTCTTTGGCACTTCACTGTGGCGTGTCTTGTTGCTGGCGCCCTGAGAGATGGAGATCTTCCATCTCAATGGTGGTCTGACTCTGCCACTGGGCTTATTTGTCCCTCGCTCTCGCCCTGCTGGCCTATTCGATAATCTGTTGCAACCAAGTTCTTGCCTTGCGTCGGAGTTCCGTTTCACACAGCGTCCACTTGGCGGTGTGATTGGGAAATGGCAGAGGCTCAAACGTCCACCTTCCCGGAAGGCCAGTGCTTTTGAGCCAGACTTCGATGGAGTGAGTCGATTGCTCATGGCTGATCCACTGCGGGCGTGTGCCGAGTCTTTTCAGTCTCGCCAAAGCCGAGGCGCGATTCGCCTCAGGATAGGGCCACGTTTCCCTCACTCCGTCGTAATGGCTGTGGCAGATCATGCCGCACCACAGGGCGGCCATTTCGTCATCATGCAGTCCGATGTAGTTGCAAGCGATGGCTCCACGCGAGAACCCAGCGAGGATGAGCCTCTTTTCATCGCCGGCGAAGTCTCTCAGGACTCTTCCCACTGCGTCCAGGCACAGACGCTTGGTGGATGGAATGTCTCCCCACCATGTGGTCGCCTCCGTGCCGTCTGCGTTCACGAATGGAAGGCTCACCCAGATGATGCCTTCACCGCCACTAAGCCCATAACCCATAACGCAGCCCTCGGCTAAGCCGTCACTGGTATCCCCCAGGGGGTTGGAGTAGCCGCCGTTTCCTGGGTACTCGAAGATGACCGGCCATTTTCTCTGTGGGGTCCAGTCCACGGGGAGGTAAAGCAGGGGCGCAGCCTTGGCATCGAGGAGCTTCACCCTCTTCCCTGGGGACGGTTTGCCTTCTGACAGCAGCGGCACGGTGAGATCCGCTGCGAGTTCGTTCAAGTTCTGCTGAGCATGCAAAAGGGTGCCTGCCAACAACAGCATGAGTGCTCTCATTGTGCGGTGAACCCCTCCGGCGTTTCACCCACGAAGTACACATCCCGATTTGGGCGCGAACCGGGTGAGTGAATGTCCAACATCAACAGGGGTTCCTCACCTGTCACAAATCCATGAGTGGTGCCCGGGGGGAGGCGCAGGAAGTCGCCCGCACGCAGCTCATACTCCACGCCATTCAGTATGGCGGTGCCGCTGCCACTGAGCACGTAGTAATACTCTTCGGCCACTTGATGATAGCTCACGCTGGTGCGCTGGTGTGGCTCGATGCGGACACGATACGCCGTGCCTGCTGCTTCATCCGCCTCGGGGATAAGTGACTCGATCTGATAAGGTCCCAGCCTGCGGACGTCCGTGCCGTCTCCCTCCCTGACGTGAAGCACTTTGAGCGTTCTGGCCATAGCTCATGCGACTGCGGCTGCCAGCTCGGCCATGGCGGACTTCATGTCCGGTGGGCCAAAGGATGAAGTGCCGCAGACGAAGAGGTTGGCGCCGTGCTTCCGGGCTATGGGGGCAGTGTGGGTGTAGATGCCGCCATCGACCTGCAGATGATAGGATAGACCGTGTGACTCCCGATAATCGTGAGCGGCCTGGAGCTTGGGCATGGTTTCTTTTTCCATGAATGGCTGGCCGCCGAAGCCCGGCAGAACGGTCATGACCAGAAAGAGGTCGATGTCTTTGAGAAACGGGATGGTGGCCTCGAAAGGAGTGGCGGGATTGATGGCCAGTCCGCACTTGATGCCACTGGCGCGGATCCGCTTCAGGGTCTTCTCCACATCACTGTCGTAATCTGCCTCCACATGGATGGTGATGCTATCGGCTCCGGCTTTGACAAAGCGCTCCAGGTAGTGGTCCGCGCGCTGAATCATAAGATGCACGTCAAAGATCATCTTCGTCTGTTTGCGAATGGAGGCGATCATCTGCGGGCCGAAGCTGATGTTGTCCACAAAGTTGCCGTCCATCACGTCCAAGTGAAGCCAAGTGGCACCCGCTGCCTCGGCGCGGGCTACTTCTGCGCCAGCCTTGGCCCAGTCGGCGGCCAGCAATGACGGAAGGATGATCGGTGTTTTGCAATCCATGCATCTCGATCATGCCCCGCTGGAAGCTGATTGCAACCTGCCAGCCGCCGTTTCATCATGGGTGGTGGAAAGCACCATCATTACCCCCAGCGACGACGAGCACTTCATGAGGGAGGCGCTGCGTCAGGCGCGGAAAGCTGCCTCGCAGCACGAGGTGCCCATAGGGGCGGTCATCGTTCACTCAGGGCGTATCATCGCCCGTGCGTGGAACCAGGTGGAAACGCTCAAAGACGCCACCGCCCACGCCGAGATGCTGGCCCTGACGCAGGCGGAGAGTGCCATAGGGGACTGGCGGCTCGAGAACTGCGACCTTTACGTGACCAAGGAACCCTGCCCCATGTGCGCAGGTGCCATCGTTCATTGCCGTATCCGCAGGGTTGTGTTCGGTTGTGTCGATCCGAAAGGCGGTGCTGCGGGAGGCTTCTGGAACTTGCTCCAGGCACCCAATCTGAATCACCGTAGCGAGATCACCAGTGGCGTTCTCTCAGATGAGTCTGTTCATTTGCTCAAGAGCTTCTTTGCCGATGCTCGTGCCCGTAGGCAGGCCGGCGAGGACCACGTGAAGGGCGCGGCGAACTGAGGCTACATTTCAAACGGCGCATCTACCTTGCGGCGTAGGCGATCGGCCTCGGATTCCGGGCGCTCCTGCCACATCTGCACCCATGGCCTGAAATGCTCTTCCACCGCAGACCATTCTACGGGCTGCACCGGGCGCAGCGGCATATCCGCAGGCGGCTCTGGCAGATCGAAGTCTGCCACCACATTTTTCGTGGGTGTGGATGCTTCATTCATGTATATGAAAGTGCTGATTGTACCGAGAACGCGTCAACTCATTCGCATATCGTTGAACGATGGAAAGCAGTTCTTCAGACCCGGGGTCCAGGCGGCAGGCTTTAATCAACTCCACCACATCGCTCCAGTCTTTATTCGATTCCTCACCGGGCCGAAACTTCATGGCGTGCAGCTTCAATGCGATCAGATGAGCCGGCGCGACCACACGGAAGGAGGTGTCGCCCATTTGAATCGTACGTGCGGCCATGTCCATTTTGGCCCAGGTGCCTTCATCCACCAGCATCAGGTCCACAGCAATCTCCGAGCCGGGCGGTGTCCACTGCTGAAACGGATCAGTCTCGTGGAATAAGGTGTAGCCTAGAGATCGCATGAAGCTGCGCCACTCCTCGCGTTGCGCCTTCCTAGCCAAAAAATCCAGGTCGAACGTTGAGCGCGGAACGCCGTAAGAGATGGCCGCATGACCTCCGATCACGAGTGCGTTCAGTGCGGCTTGCTGAATCTTGGAAAAGAGCTTCATCGTTGGATCCCGCCCAGCTATGGCAGATCCCCCAGCACCCTGGCACCGGGGATTTGCTCAAAATGTTTGTCATACGTGATGATCGCCGCCCTCGCACGCTGTGCACAGGCCGCGATGACAAAGTCCATGAGCGGAGGTGAAAATCCAGCTCGCGCCACCTCCCATGCCATGCGGCTCACATGTTGCCAGAGTTTCGCATCCGCAGGCACTTCCGGAATGATGTTGAAGAACGCTTCGACCTCTGAGTAGAGCCTTGGATTGCCGATGCCCCGAAGCACTTCCGCCCTCACTACGCCGCAGTTATAGAGTTCTCCAGCGCGCAGGGCGGACAGCAGTTGCTGGCGAAAGTCGATGCCTCTTTTGATTCGGGAAATGTACCAGCAGGAGTCGATGAGAATAACCATGGCTCGGCGGCTTACTTGTCACCCGACTTCCTGCGGCGCTCCTTGCGAAACACTTCGGAATACTTCACAGGCTCACCGCGAAGCGCGATCGGGTCATAGTCTTCATCCACGGCATCCTTCAGAATGTCTGCACTCCAAGGATTCTCAGCGATGTGGTTCAGTGTGGCCAGCCGTTCCGCTTCGGTAAGTGCCCAGTCCATGGCGTCCTTTCTGGTTTTGAAGTTGCCGAGTCTCATGACACGCTCGAGCTTGTCTTCGTCGATCTCGATAGTGGTCTTGACGATGTTCATTTGATATGGCCATAAATATGGGTGGGACCTGGACTCATTCAACTCCTTTTCCATTTTCTTCTCACGCTCTTCGCTGGTTGTCCGCAAGACAGTGCGGTGGAATGCTGTTCCCTCCGCCCCTCCCATGTTTCGCAGGCTGTTTCCTTTCCTCTTTGCTGCTCTTCTGCTGAATGCTCAGGTAGAGACCCCGCGCCCGGTTGATTTGTCAGTCGGTCGCCTGACCCTCCCTTCTGCGGAGAAAGTAAACGACTTCTCGGTCGCCGTGCGGGTGTCGTCCGATTCCGCTCCTGCAATTTGGCTGGAGGCAGAAGACCTTCGTTTCTCACTCCAATCTGACGGGAAAATCCACTTCTCCTATGGCAAAGCGGCGATGTCCGCCATTCTGCCTGCCGGCGCGGCTCGCTCAGTCATACTCTCTGTGAAACGGGATGCTCGGCAGTCCCTCAGCGGCCTCTGGGTAGATGGCGTGGAACTTGTAACCTGTCAGGTCGCTCCGGGTAGTCTCTCTCTCCAGGGTGCCAAGTCTTCTGGTGAGCCAGCGCTGTTTGCCCGCGCACTCACTCGGCCAGAAATCCTGGAATGGGGCCTTTCCCAAACGGAACCCGAGGGCCTCGCCGTCGTGGGCGGCACGGAGGCGGTGGCGCTGGTCGAGTCCGGCTACTTCGAGGCGATGTGGCCGACGGCCCCACGGTTGCGCTCGCTTGCCTGGGAAGGTGACACCGCGCTCCGCCAGGATCGCCCTTTGAACTTCGGTAGCCTTGATCAGCAGTTGAAGCGGGTGAATCCGAAGTCCGTCATGCTCTTTTTCGGGCGTCAGGAGTGCCTGGAAAGCGGGAACTCAGGTGTCGAGACCTTTGTCGGCAGACTCACGGAGCAACTGGGTCAGTGGAAGCTGGGCGGCTCGATCATCGGACCGGTTCCATTCGAAAAAAGATCGCCCCCCTTGCCAGACCTGTCTGCATTGAACGACGCCCTCTCCTCTTACAACGAAGCTCTGAAGCAAGTCGCTGCGGAAAAGCAGATGCAGTTCGTCGATGTCATCACGGCATGGCCGAAAGGAGCCACGGACCTCACCCGAGATGGCCTCACTCTCACAGACAAAGGATGCCGCACACTTGCTGCCATCATCGTCCAACACATCGCAGGCGCGCCCCTCGATCCTCCAGATCCCTTGGTCCTTCGCCTCGTTCAGGAGAAGAATCTCCTCTGGAAAGACTACTGGCGCCCCGCCAACTGGGCCTTCCTCTATGGCGACCGTACCGGGCAGCCCAGCAGCAGGGATCACATGGATCCCACTGTGCGCTGGTTTCCCCAGGAGCTGGAGCATTACCGAACCCTCATCACCCAAAAGGAGAACGAACTATGGAAGCGCAGAGACGAACTGGGGAGGAAGCTGCCATGAGTAATGCAAAGCTCATTATCGCGGTTCTTTCAGCACTGGTCATACCTCATCCATCATTTGGCCAAAACAAACCCATCTCCGTCGGCGAACCCGATGCCGATGTGTCTCCCGCCGCTGAACTGGCTACCTTTAGCGTTCTGGACGGCTTTGAAGTAAACCTCTTCGCCAGCGAAGAAGATGGCGTGGCCAATCCGCTCGTCATTCGCTGGGATGAACGCGGTCGTCTATGGTGCGTTTGTCCGCTATCTTATCCTCAGCCGGTACCCGGTCAGAAGCTGGAAGATAAAATCCTCATTCTCGAAGACACGGACGGCGATGGACGCGCAGACAAAAAGACCGTGTTCGCGGATGGCTTGCGCATGCCGACAGGGCTGGAGATAGCTCCCCCCAAGTCACCAAAAGGTCACAGCGTCTATGTAGGAGAAGGTGAAAAGCTGCTCCTGATGCATGACCTTGATGGCGATGACAAGATGGACGAGAGGGAGGTCGTCTTCAGCGGATTCGGCACTGGTGACACGCACCAAAACATCAACAGTTTCATCTGGTCGCCAGACGGCGCTCTCGTCATGCACCAGGGACTGCATTGCTACTCCAGGGTGGCGACCGCTTGGGGCGTAAAGACACTCTACGGAGCAGGATTCTGGCACTACCGCCCCCGCAGCGGCAAGCTGGAGGCCTACCCCACCGGGATGCCGCTCAATGCTTGGGGCACCGTGTTCACGGATGAAGGCCAGCCCATCATGGTGGCCGGTGCCGCAGGCATGTACTGGGCGCGCCCCATGGAGGTCAGCACGTCTGACACCAACGTGGGCGACAACTCCGCCGCCAAAGACGGGCAGGTCCACGGTATCCCTCACTTCCTGCTGGAACGCTTCCAGCTTCCCTACGGCGGCCAGATCCTCAAGACAGAGGGGCTGCGTAAGTTCTGCGGCATCGACCTTGTAGGCAACTCGCATTGGCCGGAAGACATGCAGGGCGAAATCATCTGCGGCGGCTTCTTTGAGAATGCAGTCTTTCGTTACACGCTCAGCGATGACAAGGAGTTCCCCAGCGGCATGGTCGCCACCGAGCAAGCGCCACTCCTCACCTCCAGCAGCATCGCCTTTCGCCCAGTGGACATCCGCTTCGGCCCAGAAGGCGCGCTCTACATCGCAGACTGGTATGACCCCATCATCGGCCACTACCAGGCCAGCTTCCGCCACCCGAATCGGGACATGAAGCACGGCAGGATCTGGCGGGTAGTAGCGAAGGGAAGACCCGCAGCCAACAAAGACGGACGCTGGGGACAGTATCAACGTTCCATCGCCGAGATGGCAGCGGGTCGCCCACAAATACAAATGTCAAACCGCAACATGGATGATGACCACAAGCTAATCGAAGCTGCCAAACGCGATCCCGAAGCTACAGCGCTTTGGGAAAAGACGAAGCGTCAGGATGCAGATCATGCAGCGCACTTCGCGGAAGCCTTGATGAGAACCACCGAGACCCTACCGGAGCAAGTTTTCCAGATGGCCAAAGGAGCCGGACCCACGGGCAAAGTCCGGCTCCTGCGAGCCGTATCAATCGCGGAACCTCGCGCAGCCCTGGAAAAAATCGAAAGCTTCATCCACGACGACTCTCCCCGCGTCCGCCTTGAAGCCGTCATAGCAGCAGCGAAGATCAAACGCCCCGACGCCATCCGTGTGGCCTTGAGAGTGCTCGACAAGCCAATGGACAGCTTCATTGAACGCGCTCTATGGCTGGCGGTTCACGCTACGGAAAAACAGTGGCTACCCCTCACGGAAGATTTCCTCAGCGCCATGGCACCGGAGCACATCGCCTTCCTCATCAAGCGACATGGCAGCAAAGAAGTCCGCGAGGCTGCCGCTGCTCTTTTGAAACAGGAAGGTTTACGCAACTCGATCAAAGAGGGTCTCACCCTCGCCCTGGCCAAAGAAGAAGACAACAGTGACGGACTCACCAGAGAAGAGCGAACCAAACTTTTCAACGTCGGCAAGGATGCAGAAAAACTCTCAGCGCTCGCTAAGCAATCCACGTCGGGCATGAAACTCCGCAGCGCCGCACTCGCCAAGCTTGCCTCCATGGATCCCGCACGCGCTGGAGCGCTCGCCGCAGCACAACTCGACAGCATGACCGAGCTCGACACCATGCGGCAGTGGCTGTCCCCCATCCTGCCGATCAGCGCCGCAACCAAAGCGCTGACCGCCGCCGTTAAAACCAATCCCCCCTCCCCCGACGCCAGCAAACTCGTCATTCGCGTGCTCACATCCACTGGTCGCAACGACCCCGAACTCACCGCCGCACTGGGCCAGACCACCACCTTACAACCCTACGATCCCGCCTGGGTGAACGCCCTCACCGCCGAGGTGAAAGCCAAGGGCAATCCTGAAAAAGGAAAGGCCGTATATGCCTCCACTCTCACCAACTGCACCGCCTGTCACGCCATAGGCAAAGTCGGAGGCACCATCGGCCCTGAGCTTGATGCCGTGGGGCGAGGCATTCCCGTTGAGCTACTCATCGAAGCGGTTGCCTTCCCAAATCGTCAAATCAAAGAGGGTTACTTGGCCACGACCATCACCACCAAAGATGGCCGCATCATGCAGGGATACAAGATCAGCGAAGCCAATGGCGAACTCCAACTCCGCGACTTGCTGGGCGCCACCATTCACAAGTTCCAGACCGCTGACCTCACCGCCCGCACTGACGCCGGTTCTCTCATGCCAGAGGGCCTGACGGGACTTATGACTCGGGAGGAGCTTCGCGACCTCGTGGCCTACTTGGCCACCTTGGGCCGCTAAAAACACGCAACCCGGCTACTTGATCGAAAGAAGTCAGTGGTTTCGTCGCGTTTCTCCAGTGGTAAGACCTCTTACCTCTCAACTTCATGAACATTCCAACACTCGAACGCCAGCCCTCTCTTGTCGAAGGTGTGTGTGCCCGGCTCTCCGACATCATCCGCAACGAGCAAACTCGCGGCGATGGCTGGCTACCGCCTGAGCGCGAACTGGCTGAGAAGCTGGGTGTCAGCAGACCAGTGGTCCGAGAGGCGACCAAACGCCTAGAAATGCAGGGCTTGCTCGAAGTACAGCACGGTGTCGGCACTCGCGTGGTGGACAAACTTCATAAACCTCTCAACAGCTCGCTCGCTCTGTTGATTCCCGACATCAAGGAGCGCCTCCGCCAGCTCACTGAGGTCCGGCTTGCCCTGGAGCCAGAGAACGCAAGACTCGCAGCAGCACGTGCCAGCGGTGCCCAAATCCAAGAACTCCGGCGCATCCTCTCCCGCCATCAGACGGCAACGGACATTGAGGACAGCGCAGCGGCGGACATGGAGTTTCACCGCAGCATCGCCATCGCCTCCAGAAACCAGATCTCCACACTCCTGATCCACTCGCTCTCAGAGCTGATGCAGACAAGTCTTTTGCGTGGTTATCGTCGGGTCACTTCAGCGCGTGCTCTTGAGGATCACGAGCGCATCCTGGCGGCCATTGAGTCGCGGGACGAAGAGGCTTCCGCAGAAGCAATGAAGCAGCACCTGCTGAACGCGAAGGCAGACCACGGCTTTGAACCCAAGAAATCCTCACGTCCCAAAAGCGCATGAAGGCACTTCTCTTCATCATGCTGTCTCTCACAGCCTTGGCCAGAGCAGACTTGGCATTCTTTGAACAAAAGATCCGCCCTGCACTCATAGAACATTGTTACGAGTGCCACAGCGCCGAAGCCAGAAAGCTGAGGGGAAATCTCTACCTCGACTCCAAGGCTGGCTGGCAAAAAGGCGGCGATAGCGGCCAGCCTGCCATCATTCCGGGCAACGCGGAGCAGAGCCTGCTTCTGCGCACCATCCGCCACCTAGAGCCTGACCTCGAAATGCCGCCGAAAAAGCCAAAGCTGTCGGCCGCGCTCATATCGGACTTTGCTACCTGGATCAACATGGGAGCACCGGACCCGCGTGAAGGCGTGCCTTTGGAAGCTAAGCGAGCAGACAAAACCTGGTGGTCCCTTCAACCGAACAGAACGGACCTTGTCACGGCACCCAGCATTGACGAGTTCATCCAAGCCAAGCTCAGGATCCAAGGACTGGACTTTAACCCACCTGCTGATCCACGCACTCTCATCCGGCGCATGACGTATGATCTGCACGGACTTCCACCGTCTCCGGAGGAAGTGGAAGCCTTCGTGGCGGAACACGCTACCAACACCCGAGCTGTCAGGGACTTGATCGATCGCCTGCTTGCATCCCCACGTTACGGAGAACGCTGGGGCAGGCACTGGCTGGATGTCATTCGCTTTGGTGAGTCCAACGGCTTTGAGCGCAACTTCATCATCGACGACCTCTGGCCATTTCGGGACTTCGTCATCCGGTCCATCAATGAGGATAAACCCTTCGACCAGTTCATCATCGAGCACCTCGCAGGAGATGTCGTTGGGAAGGGAAATCCCGAAGTGGAGGTAGGCAGCGCTTTCCTCGTGGCCGGACCCTATGATGATGTGGGCAATCAGGACCCCACAGCGCAGGCGAACATACGCGCAGCGACGCTGGATGACATGATCACCGCCACCGGTAGCGCATTTCTTGGGATGACCATCAACTGTGCCCGCTGTCACAACCACAAGTTTGACCCCATTCCCGCAGAAGACTACTACCGGATTCGAGCAGCGTTTGAAGGCGTCACCCATGGACGACGCGTGCTCGCCACACCTGAGCAGCACGCGGCTTACCAAGCTGCCACGAAACCTCTGGAAGAGCGTCGAGCCGCCCTCACCCGAGAGCGCAATGCGCTGAACAGAGTCATCGACCAACGTGCTACTCAAGCCCATGCCGCATTCAAGCCAACACGTTCGAAAGTCGATCCCCTCGGGACAGATGAAACCTTTGAGCCAATAGAAGCGAAGCAGGTGCGTTTCATCATGCACCGCTTCAGCAACGCCCCGGGCCAGGGGGCAGCAGGCGGTAAGCTCACAGAGTTCCGCGTGTGGAGCACCGACGGCAGGAATGTGGCATTGGCTTCAAACGGAACCACCGCTGAGGGAGCAAAGTCCGCCACGGCTGAGGACTTCCCTGAAGCCTATGGTCCGCAGTATTGCATCGACGGTGCCACGGGAGAAGCCTGGTTCATAGGCGAGCCACCAGTCCTCACGCTCACCTTTGCGAAGACGGAGAAAATTGAGCGGATCACCTTTGTCAACGCACGCGGAGACAGGGACACGGATGAGAGCAAGGTGCGAGGGGCCACCCCGGTGGAATACGAAGTGCAGGTCTCCCAAAACGGCAGTGCCTGGATCACGGTAGCTACTGACGAAGGCCGTGAACCCTGGTCGCCTGCTCATGGAGCAGCCAAAATGCGAGGCGTCGTGATGACACCAGAAGAGAAAGCCCAGCTCGCCACTTTAGAAACGAAACTCCGCGAAGTGGAAGCCGAGCTGGCCCGGGTGCCAAAGCTCCCACAAGTCTGGGCCGGCCACTTTGCACAGCCCAAGGCCAAGACCTTTCTTCACCGTGGCGGCGATCCAATGAAACCCGGTGAAGAAGTGGTGGCAGCGTCCCTCAGCCTGCTGGATGCAGTGACCAAACCCTATCAACTCGCTCCATCCACACCTGAAGGTGAACGGAGGCTGGCACTCGCCAAGTGGATCGTCTCCGCAGACAATCCCTTAACGCCTCGCGTGCTGGCCAACCGCGTCTGGCAGCACCACTTTGGCACAGGCATCGTGGACACGCCGAGTGACTTCGGCTTCCTGGGGGGCAAGCCTTCTCACCCCGAACTGCTTGACTACCTGGCCGCAAAACTGGTGGCCAACGGCTGGAGATTGAAAGCGCTACATCGAGAAATCATGCTGTCCCGTGCCTACCAGCAATCTGCAAGCAGTAGCGAAGATGGATTCAAAGCTGACGCCGGTTCACGGCTGCTCTGGCGCTATCCGCCTCGCAGGCTCAGTGCGGAAGAACTGAGGGATACGATACTGAGCGTGGCAGGCGTGCTCAAGCTCGAACCCATGGGCGGCCCTGGGTTCCGGCTTTACAAGTTTACCCAGAATAACGTCTGCACCTACTTCCCGCTGGATGTGCACGGGCCCGAGACCTACCGACGCGCCGTCTATCACCAGAACGCTCGGGCCAGTGTGGTGGACCTGCTGAGCGACTTTGATCTTCCGGACATCGCCTTCGCCGCTCCTGTCCGAGCAAACACCACCACCCCGCTCCAGGCGCTCACCTTGATGAATCATCAGTTCACCGTGGACATGGCGCAGGCCTTTGCAAAACGCCTCCAGGATTCAAATCCGGTGAAACTCGCATACCAGCTTGCCTTCCAGAGGCTTCCCACAGCCGGTGAGGAGCAGGCAGCGAAGCAGCTCATCCAGCGCCACGGCAAGGAAGCATTCACCCGCGCCCTGCTGAACTCAAACGAACTTCTTTACATCGAATGAACGCCGCTCTTGACCTTTCCCGTCGCCAGTTCCTGGGGCAGATGACCACCGGCCTCACCGGCATAGCGCTTTCCCGACTTCTGACGGCAGAGTCTGTAAGCCTGGGCCGCCCCCACTTTGCACCCAAGGCAAAGCAGGTGCTCCAAATATTCTGCCCAGGCGGAGCCTCCCACGTAGATCTCTGGGAACACAAACCCATGCTGGACAAGTATCACGGCACACCGCTCCCGGGTGGACAGGCAGAGGTTTCATTCCAAGGCAAGAACGGCAACCTCATGAAGTCACCGTGGCCGTTCGCCCCAGCGGGACAATGCGGCAAAATGTGGTCCTCCATGCTGCCTCACATGTCCAGGCACGCAGACGACATCGCGTTCATTCACAGCATGACCAGCCGTACGAACACGCACGGACCCGGCTGCATCAACATGAACAGCTGCTTCACCCGCGAGGGCTTCCCCAGCGCCGGCTCCTGGGTCAGCTATGCACTCGGCAGCCTCAATGACAATCTGCCCACCTACGTAGCCATACAGGACATCAGAGGAGAACCGCCGAATGGCAAGGCGAACTGGAGCAACGGATTCCTTCCTGCACAATACCAGGCCGTGACCATGTCCGCGCAGCAGCCGCTACGCAACTTGTCGCGTCCCTCTCACATTAGCACTGAGGCGGAGCAAGCTACGCAGGCGTTTCTCAGCTACATCAATATGGAGCACGCCAAACAACGCAGCGGCCAAAGCGAGCTGACCGCCCGCATGGCTGCGTATGAAATGGCCGCAAAAATGCAGCTCACCGCTCCGGAAGTGAGTGACCTCACCCACGAGCCGGAGCACATTCACCGCCTCTACGGCACCGGTGATGCCAATAAGCTCAAGGCGGCCTATGCACGCAACTGCCTTCTCGCGCGCCGTTTCCTTGAGCAAGGCGTGCGCTACGTGAGTCTCTACTGCGCCTCTCGCGCCAGCGCCGTGGATGGTCTCCTCAACTGGGATGCACACAAAACACTGAAGGCCGACTACGAGCGACACTGCCCCATCTTTGATCAACCCACCGCCGCATTGCTCACTGACCTCAAGCAGCGCGGTATGTTAAACGACGTGCTGGTGATCTGGTGCACAGAGTTTGGTCGCATGCCCACCCATCAGGAAGGAACCAGTGGACGCGATCACAATCCGGACGCCTTCACCACCTGGATGATGGGCGCGGGGGTAAAGGGCGGCCTCAGCCACGGAGCTACCGATGACTTCGGCCGACGCAGTGAAGTGGACGTGACGACCGTCTATGACTTCTACGCCACGGTGCTTCACCTACTGGGCCTCGACCACGAAAGGCTCACCTGGTATCATAACGGCGCACGCCGCCGTCTGACGGATGTCCATGGTCACGTGCTGACACCCCTGCTGGCCTGAGTCCGCCATGTGGCTTGAATCAGGGCCGGTCCTGCACACCTTCCCTTTCGTTCGTGTCACAGCCCCCCCTTTCCAAACTCATCAGCAAGCCGTTAAAGCCCGGTCAGGGAATGAAGTTCGGCATCTTCGCCGGCATCCACGGCGACGAGGAAGCGGGCACGCTGGCCGCCCAAGAGTTGATTTCCTGGGCGGCTGGCAAGCCAGATCTTCTACATGATTACGAACTGCACTTCTACCCTGTCTGCAATCCCACCGGCTGCGCCCTAGGGACACGGCACAGCCACAGCGGTCTAGATTTGAACCGGGAATTCTGGTGTGGCTCACAGGAACCCGAGGTGGTGTATCTCGAAGCCCAGCTGCGGCACGAGCGTTATGATGGCATCATAGCCTTGCACTCCGACGATACCTCGGAGGGCTGCTACGGTTTCGTTAGCGGCGACCTGCTCAGCGAGCATCTGCTGGAGCCGGCGCTTCAGGCTGCCGCTGCGTATCTTCCACGCAACACGCATCCCGTCATCGATGGTTTTCCCGCTTCTCAAGGAATCATCAAAGAGGGCTACCTTGGCATTCTCAGCGCCCCACCGGAGCAGCGTCCGCGCGCGCTGGAGATTGTCTTCGAAACACCGGCACTCTCCCCCATGTCCCTCCAAGTCCAAGCCAGCGTGGCCGCGGTGAAGCGCATCCTCTCTGAATACCGGGAGCTACAAGCCTACGCGGCGAATCTCTAGCCCACCAAAGCCGTGCCTAGCCGTGCCTAGCCGTGCCTAGCCGTGCAGTCCGGCTGGTTCTGGCATTGGTACTGCATGTAGGCAGGACAACTGTCAATGCTCTCCATCCTTCTTCTCACCTGTCTGACCGTGCTCGCCATGTCGTTTATCTGTTCGCTCACGGAGGCCGTGCTGCTGAGCCTGAACCCTCTCCAGCTCAAGGTTCAGGAGAAACAGCAGGGAGCACGGAGTGCCGCCGCAAGGTGGCTTCAGATGAAAAACCACATCGAGCGCCCAGTCACGGCCATTCTCATCATCAACACTCTTGCAAACACTGGACTTGCCACCCTGGCGGGGGCTATCTTCGCACAGACCGCAGGTGCGGAATGGCTCTGGCTCTTCTCCGCCGTCATGTGCGTGGCAGTACTCTTTGCCGGCGAACTCGCTCCGAAGATTCTGGGTGTGCATCACGCAGGGCGTTTTGCGCCGCATCTCATCACGCCACTGGGAGCGGCGGTCACAGTCTGTGAGCCTGTCATCTCCCTCATTGAGAGATTGAGCAAGGTCCTCAAGTCGGGTGCACAGCGCGAGTCACCGAGTGACCAGATCATGGACATCATCACCCTCGTCCAGTCCGCCCGCGCGGAGCAGCTCCTGCACAACCGGGAGGAGATCATCATGATCCACGCCGCTACCCTCAGCGCACGGCGCATTAAGTCCGCTATGGTACCACGGGACGGCATGAAGGTGTTTGACCAGCGTAAATCGCTAAAGGAAAACGTGGAACACCTCGGCCCGAAGCTCCACCGCAGCTACCCGGTCAGCGCCGACGGCACCCTGGAGCACATCACCGGCTACATCCGCGTGCGGGAGCTCTTTGTGCAGCACTTGGCCGACCCCGATGGTGCTGACTGGCATCAGCTCATCCGTCCTGTGCTCCACATCAGTGACAAAAGCTCCCTCACCCAACTGCTCACCCTCTTCCTTGAGAAGGCGGAAATAGCCTCGCTTGTGGACAACTCTTCTGGTTTCATCATCGGCTGGGTCACCATGGATGACGTCATGAAAGTGCTCATGGGCACGAGGATATGATGACGGGAACGAACCACAGGCTTCTTCCATGCAGTACGACATCACCAGTTCAAGTTTGCACCATCGAGTCTCCGGCACAACGTGAGGGTCATGAAAGCGCCTGTCGTCTTCACTCTTCTCACCGCCAGCCTCTATGCCGAACCCGTAGTCATCGCTCACCGCGGAGCCAGCGGAGAACTTCCGGAACACACCCTTGCGGCCAAAGCCGCCGCTCATGCACAGGGTGCCCACTACCTTGAGCAGGATGTAGTGCTGACCAAAGATGACATTCCCGTGGTACTGCATGACATCCACGTGGATACCGTCTCAGACGTGGCGAAGGTTTTCCCGGGGCGACACCGCGAAGACGGCAGGTACTACGCCTTGGACTTCACCCTTGCCGAGCTTCGAATGCTCAGACTCACCGAACGGTTCGACTACAAAACGGGCAAGCCGGTTTACCCGAAGAGGTTTCCCCTGTGGAAATCCCGATTCAGTATCGTCACGCTGGAGGAGGAGCTGGAGTTGATTGAAGGTCTCAACGTCAGCACTGGACGCCGGGCGGGCATCTACCCTGAAGTCAAACAGCCCAAATGGCATCGAGAGCAAGGCCGCGACATCAGCGCCATCGTGCTCGCAGTGCTGCATCGGCACGGCTACAGGACCAAATCCGACCCCTGTTGGCTTCAGTGCTTCGAGTGGGACGAAGTACAGCGCATTCGCAACGAACTGGAGTGGGAGGGAAAACTCCTGCTCCTGCTGGGCGGCGGCGCAATAGGAAAAGATGGAACTCCGTATGCACGCTTCCGCACCGCCGCCGGCATGGCGGAAGCGGCGCGGGTAGTGGATGGTATTGGCCCGGATTTAGGCAGCATCGTCAAAGGCCAAACACCCGCAGACCGCGCACTGACCGATCTCATAGCGCTGGCTCATCAGCACGGACTCAAGGTGCATCCCTACACACTGCGCAAGGATGACCTGCCGAAGACCTTCAAGTCCTTTGAAGACGGTCTGGACCTCTTGCTAAACCAAGCCAAAGCCGACGGTCTTTTCACCGACCACCCCGGCCCCGCCATACGGTGGCTTCAGCGCTGAAACGCCCACCGCCGACGCTGGTGGAGCTAAGGGGATTCGAACCCCTGACCTTCTCATTGCGAACGAGACGCTCTACCAACTGAGCTATAACCCCATCGCACCTAGCGCGGCGGCAATCTATCTCCGCACCGCGTCTGCTGTCAATCGCCACTCGTGCTTCCCTGGCTATCGTTCAATCGGCGGCAGATGGCCAACACCTCTTCATGCACGCGTTGCTTCAGTGCGGCGGGTGCCAGCACCTCCGCTTGGCTGCCGAAACCCAGCACCCAACGGGTGATCTCCTCCAACCCCGACAGGCGGGCTGAGAAGGTAACCGAACCATCTTCATTCGCTGCAATCTGTTGTGTGTGGTGCCAGCGGCGCTCGCTTACCACCCGAGCCGCCCAGCCCGCAAAGCGCAGTTTCACGTCGAAAACGTGTGCATCCCTCCCATAGCTCCACACGCCGAAGCCCCCGGCGAGCTGCTCATGGATGTTGAAGTCTTCCGGACGCTTGAACTTTACGCTTGTCAGCACAAGTCCTGACATCCGCGGCAGTGCAAAGGTTCTCAACTCATCACTTCCTGCATCCAGCCCCACCACATACCAGCCTTGGTTCAGCCTGCCCACATGGTATGGCCTCACCCTTCGATCTTTCGACAAGCGTCCATTGAGGGCACGGTAATCAAAGGTGATTTCCCGCCTTTGCAGCACGGCATCCACCAAGTGACCAAAGAGCACCGCATCCGCAGCCACCTCTCCCGAGGCAGAGACTGAAAACGCATCGCTGAGCTCCTCCCAGTCCAGTGTCACCTCTTCCGGGCAGGCTTCGGCTATCTTCGCAAAACTCTCTGCGACGAGCTTATGGAGTGAACCGCCCCTGAGCAGCGGCAGCGCCTGCTTGGCCACAAAGAGTGCCACCAGTTCGCCGCGAGTGATCTTCAACTGGGGAAACTGACTCACGGGCTCCGCGTAGTAGTACCCGTGCTTCACCGGATCATACTCAATCGGCATATTCCGCTGAGTTTGCATGAAGGTGATGTCTCGCTGCACCGTCTTCGCAGTGACCTCCATCTCCTGCGCCAGTACCGAGCAGTTCGGATATCCGCCCTCCAGGATTCTTCGGTGAATGTGATCCATCCTCCAGATCATCGGGCGCGTCACCCCAAGCGTGGCCGACTTTGGGCGGATGGCAGCGCGGGAGGCGGACTTGGGTTTCATTCGTAAAGGAAACACAAATAAGCGGGGTGTCACCCACCAAGTGTCTGATGTCCAACCGGATTGCTCCACAGACTGCCCGCTCCATCCGAACGCCACTCTAAATCCGGAAGCCCGGAGCCAGCGTGAGCTCGCCATGACTTTCTTCAGTCCTGAACCAGCATTTCCTGAAGCTGGCGACCCATACGAGAATCGAACTCGTGTCGCATCCGTGAAAGGGATGTGTCCTAACCGCTAGACGAATGGGTCTTGTTTTGGCGGGCCAGTAGAGTGGCCTTGAAGCCGGATTCTGCAACTGAAATTTCTCGAGAAGTCTCTTCTCGGTGCGGTTTTCATCGCCGCCGGGGTTCACGCGCTGCCGCGTGGCCCAGAGAGGTGCAAATCAGCAGCTTCTGCCGGGTGCTTTCGCCCCTGCCCTCAACGCTGCACCTTGGCCTCGGCATCCGCCTCCTTGATCCACGCATCCAGCTGGCGTGTGAGCTTTTCCGTGCCCGTTGGCCACAGGTGATCCACGTCGTAGAAGTCCTCGTGCAGCAGGCCATGGTCTCCAGCTCGGTTGTAATCGTGGAACCAGGCCAGCGGAGCGGCAGCCGCAAGTGCGTTGAGGCTTTCGATCAAACGTTGATGATCCGCCCTGGAGGTGCGGTCCGCGTCCACGGCCACCGCCTCCTTTGAGACGGGATGAGTAGGCGGAGTGAACAGCATGACTTTGATTCCTTTGTCAGTGAGAAGCTTCACGGTGGCCTCAAACTCACTCCACGCTTCATCCCACCACACGGAATCTTCCTTGCCCATCATTTTCAGGAACCGGGCCTTGGTCTGCTCATCAAGCGGCACGGGAAACGTGCGCTTTTTTTTCGGAGACCAATACTCCCACACGGTCTGAGGGGTCCACCCTTTGGTGGCGAGCGAAGCGAAGGTTTTAACCGGTTCGTCCTTCACCGGCCAGAGTTCTTGCCAGTGCTCCTCATCCCACTGTCGCCCGGGACTCATCGTGAAGCTGTTGAGCCGGTGGTTGAGGCTTCGCTCGCGATTGAATGACCGGGTGCTCACGCCCCATATTACCCACTCCAGCTTGGGCAGATCTTTCACGTATTCGCGAAGCAAAAAGCACTGGTAGGGTATGTGAGAACCTGCTGCGGCGAGGTTAATGACACAGGGGGCCTCAGCGTTCTCAGGTAACATCAGCATCCTGGGTGCCACTCCTACACCAGCATGGGAGTTCCCCATGATGACCATCTTCACCTGAGGCCTAAGTTCCCAATAGATGGACATGAGCCGGGAGAAACTGCTCCCGTAGTCCATCCTCATCTGCGTGGGCACCGCTCCCGTCCCCCTGTAGGCCTCGATGAACCGAGGTAAATCATCGTCATATTCGTCGGGGACGGTGGACTTCACATCGGCATAGCCAGGAAAAGTGGGCACCAGTGCCAGAGTGACCGTGGCTCCCAGTCCCACGTCCACTACCCGATCTTCCTCCTGAATGACTGACCAGTGACCCACGAGGAAAGACTTCACCTTCTTTGGCAGGCTGCCCTTTTCCACCTCCACAAGCTCATATTGGTTCCAGGCCAGAGCTTCATCGTAGGGCTTGGCTTCCTCCGCTGTCAGGGGCCGCGCCGCAGCCACTCGGCGGGCTTTCACCACCAACTCCACATGGGGATAGGGGTCAGTCGTCTCAGAGTCGCATCCAGAGAGCGACAACAAAAGGACCATGCAGAGGAAAAGCGTGGGCAGTGGTGACATGAAGTCTCCTAGAATGGCTTCTACCTGATGCTTGTCCACTTCAAGCGGTAAAACCTGGAGGACGGTAGCGGAGCTGAAGCATCCTGCCACGTAGCCGAGGTGGAAGCTGCGGAATCCGCAGTGCGAAGGGTCGCCACCGGCACCCATGAGTCCACGCTGAGCGTGGCGCTTTGCTCGATCGTATAGGTCACGTACGGATCCAGCTGCGAGAGGTCCAGATTCACCTCGCCGCCCGTTCCTCGCCGGATGGACAATCCGGGGCCGGGTCCTGTCTGCACCTGCCAAGCCAAGCCGTAGGTGACGCCGGGCGTGCCAGCTGAGACCTCCAGGACATACTGTCCAGCGGGCAGGTTTCGAAGAAAAAGGTGCTCCACGTTATCCACGGTGCTGCGGCTCTCATCCAGAGCCTCTCCCTGGATCACGAAGCCATCGGCGGCATAAAGTCTCAGGTTGAGATCGGCTGTCGTGGGGATGAACGTGGGTGGCGCAAGCTGGCGATGCCAAGTGAGGACGGCGGAGAATGTGGCTGCCCACTGACCGTGCGGTACGGTGAAAAAGTACTTCGCAGGTAAGGCGGCAGAAGTGTGCAAGTCCCAGCCCTGCAAGTTCACCTCCTGAGTGGCAGAGGGCAGGCTCTGACCCGCCGTCAGGATGTGGTAAGATTGGTGGACGTTCATCTCGCCAGCACCCCAGACCGCATCGTAGGGCTTCTCGGCGGAATCTCTTTTCCAGGCCGGAATGCGCTCCTTCGACGTTCCGGCGAGCAGCAGGGCCTTCACCACACGAGGATCATCAGCTGCGGGGAAGGCAGGTCTGATGACATCAAGCAACAAGACAGCAGCAGACGCTACCGAAGGCCCGGCGTAACTCGTGAGCGGCTGATTGACCACGAGGTCAGGCTTCATCCGCCCATTGCCGTCAGTATTCGTGCCCGAGGTAGGATGGTTGCCGCTCCGCAGGCCCACGCTGATGGAGTGCCAAGCGTTCCCCAGCAGCGGCACCATACTTCCGCCATTGTTCAGCGGGGTGATCACCACCCTGCCATCGCGCCCTATCATGTAGTCCAGCCGACGCAAAACAGCCTCATCCCAGGCTGTCACACCGAAGCTGCCCACCCAGCTATGATTCTGCACCGCCCCTTCATAAACCGGCGGTGTCCCGGTGGCCAGGCTCACTGCGTAATCATCCGCCAGCCAGCAGTGAATCTCCGTCACCCCTGGTGAGAGGCTGTCCGTGTTGGAATAAAAGAAGGCACCCACCGAGTTGGCGTGGTTGGACAGCCCGCTCGCTCCGGAGTGTGGAGTGAAGGTTTTACCCAAGAATGCCCCGGTGCCTGCAAAGGGCGCGGTGCCAGCCGTAGCCTGGGGTAGATAGCCCCCTGCATTCGCCTCGCTCTGCAATACGCTGATCCCCGCCCCATCCGGTATGGCGGCGCCCAGCTCAGCCTGCAGCAAGTAAAAGCCAGAGTCCTCCCGCCAATCAGCAGACGCTAGCCCACCAAAGAGCCAGAGCGCAGCGAAGAGTCGGAAGCCACGTTTCATACGCATCACCATTTTTGCAAACTGGGCAGAGATGCGCAAGGCTTTCACCCTGCCTGCTCACGTTCACTTGGCGGCATCCCACACCTTCCTGCCATCTACCCAAGTGCCGAGCACCTTCGTTTCGCGTATCTCGTCGAGCGGGCACTCCAAGATGTCGCGGTCGATGAGGATAAAATCAGCCCTCTTTCCCTTCTCCAGCGAGCCGCATTCCTTTTCCATGAAAAGGATTTTGGCATTATCCAGGGTGTACATCCTCAGCGCTTCCATTCGGGTGAGGCCAGACCCGGGATGCAGTGGCGCGTCGAGGAATCGACATTGGCGGGAGACAGCGATCCACATGCCCAGCCAGGGATCGTAGGGATTGATGGAGCGCAGACTGCCGATCTTCTGCATGTGGTCACTGCCCCCTCCGACAGGAATGCCAGCATCCACCATAGCGCGGAGCGGCTGGAAGCGCTTCATGCGCTCCATGCCGAACTGTTTCAACAGTGTGCGCCCATCCAGATAGAACCAGATGGGCTGCAGATCCACTACGACACCAAGGCGAGCCGCCTTTTCGATAGTGTCCGGTGCCATGAAATTGCAGTGCGTCACACAAGGGCGCGTGGCCTCACGTACGGCAGGACTCAGCCCCTCGTAGATGTCCACCAGCAACTGGGTGGCACCATCCCCCACGGCGTGGGCGGTGAACTGCAAACCCAGCGAGCTTACCTTTTCCACAGCACGCTTCAGGGGCTCCCGTGGAATGTTCTGAACGCCGCGGTAGCCGGGGTCGATGATGCCATACATCTCGCTCACGCCCCACGGCTCCAGCATGAGGGCACTGCCAGTCAGCATACCACCATCCAACCACACCTTGGTGCCAATGATTTTCAGCATATCATCCCCGTTGCACAGCGGATGAGCGGCTATCTGGTCGATGGCGCTCTCCACTGCGGGCCAGAGGTTCCCTATGCCAAAAGTGTGGCTGGCCCGGAGACGAAGGGTAAGGCTTCCGCTGTCCCGAAGCTGCTGGTAGATGCTGAGGTTCGACGCATTGGATCCACGGTCAGCCAGCGTGGTGTAACCGACGCGGTTGCAGTCGGCGAAGAGCTTCTTCACCAGGTCCAGCGTCTGTTCCGGACTGGGCGTCTTCAGCGGTGATGGTGCGTTGATCTTGGGCGTGAAGCCCCGCACCATACCCGTGAGCCGCCCCTGTGCATCCCGCTCCACGCGCCCGGTGGAACCGGCAGGCAGTGCGAAGTCCGGGCCTATACCGGCCAGCTCCAGAGCTAGGCTGTTCAACATGCTGTCTGGTCCGGTGCTGAAATGGACGGGGTGCTTCGGTGCCACGGCATCCAGCTCCTCACGGGTAGGATACCGCTGCTCCTTCAGCCGGGTAATGAACACCTGCCGCACGAAAATAAGAGAACCCTCCGGCACCGACTTCGTCCGCTGACGAATGTAGTCCAGAAGCTGTGGAATATCGGCAATGTCAGGAATGGGGTGATCAAACTCAAAGGTAGCCGCACCCACCGGATGGGAGTGGCTGTCCATGAGGCCGGGCAGCAGCATCCGTCCGTTGAGATCATGCACCTGCGTCGAACCACCTGCCAGCGCCAGCACTTGCGCGCTGCTACCGACCGCGACGATACGATTTCCCTCCACCGCCATGGCCTCTGCGATCTGCTGTCCGGCGTCCATAGTCACCACCTTACCACCGTGAAAAATGAAGTCCGGAGCGGCGAGTGCTTGCACACACACAGCGGAGCACAAAGAGGTGAGGAAGAGTTTCATCACGCTCAAAACGAACCCCGCAAAAACATTCTCGCCTCATTGTTGAAATGTAGCCAGATGAGGTGAAGATGCGTCATGGCTCAGCGCGTGGTTCCCACTTTATACGTCAAGATTGGTTGTCCTTGGTGTGACGATGTCATCGACTATCTGGATTCCCATCAAATCGCCTACAAGCGTGTAGTGGTCTCTGGCAACGCGGCTGCGATGAACGAAATGGTGGCCCTTTCCGGCCAGTCCAAGGCTCCTACCATGGACTGGGATGGCGAGGTGCTCGCAGACTTCGGCGTGGAAGAGCTGGTGCCATTTCTCCAGGCCCACAACGTCACCTGATCGTCCTTAAGGCACAGGCACCTGTGGGCCGAGATGCCTCGGTCGCGTCCCCAGCACATGCACATCCAACACCGCCTTCACCCTGGCAAAGACTTCCCTCACGTGAGCCTTTGGCGACTCTGAAACGGGCACGCTGCTGGCGTTCAGTCCATAAGCATCCAAGCCATGCCCGAGAGCCAGGTAAATGGCGCGTTCATTGTGAAACCGCTGGGAGACGATGGTGAAACGCCTTTGGCCAAACACCTCTCGCGCTCGCACCACAGAGTCCAGCGTGCGTAACCCAGCGTAGTCGCACACGATACGGTCCTCTGGCACACCGAGCGCCATGAGCGCATTCTTCATCGCTGTGGGTTCATCGTAGTCCTGACTGCTGTTGTCTCCGCTCACAATCAGGCTTGTCACCCGCCCCGCGTGGTAGAGCCTGGCAGCTGCCTTCATGCGCGGGACGAAGAAGCGGTTCGGCGCTCCATCCGCACGCGTCGGAGAGGTGCCCAACACAAGCGCTGCGTAGGTCATAGGAACGTCCTCCACCCGGTCAAAAGTGCGACCCTTCGCTGCGGAGGAAATCAGGCCGTCACAGAGAAGCACGGCACCCACCGGCACGACGATACACAGGACGAGGAGCAGCATCAGCCAGCGGCGGCGGAAAGCGTGTGTCATGCTCCACCTTCTTCCCTGCCCGCTGCCACCCCGCAAAAGGAAACACATGCTTCATCAATTTTTCACACGGTCTTCTCCGTGCTGACCACGGCACATGACCAGCATGGCAGCCGCCGCCATCTGCCCTCCGGCGCACATTGGGTGCGATTGCAAACCTGAGAGGCCGGTGGCTCAAGCACCCTTTTTCTTACCTTTGCCTTTCGGCTTCTCACCACCCAGCGGCCACGGAAGCACGCCGACCCGCTGTGCCCACGCCTCCCACTGAGCAGACATGGCTTTCACGCGGTCTGGCTCCTGGGCTGCCAAGTCATTCATCTCCGTGCGATCCGTCGGTAGGTGATAGAGCTCCCAACCACCGGGGTGCTTGGAGACAAGCTTCCAGTCGCCGTCGCGGATGGCGCGGTTGCCCTCGTGCTCCCAATAAAGAGGGCCAGGGCGCTTGAGAGGTTCGCCCTTGAATGAGGCGGTGAGGCTGATGCCTTCCAGCGGCTGGATCTTTCTGCCCTGATGTTCGGCAGGGTAGGTGACACCAGCGAGTTCCACGCAGGTAGCCATGAGATCAATGAGATGTGTTGCTTCGTGACGCAGTTCATTGTTAGAACTGATGCCTTTTGGCCAGTGAGCGATGAGCGGGGTGCTGATGCCGCCTTCGTGCTCCCAGTGTTTGTATTCGCGGAACGGAGTGTTACTCACGTTCGCCCAGCCTCTGCCGTAGCCTATGTAGGTATCCGCCGCGCCCGGCATGACACCTTTACCCTGCCGCACGGGGTACCCGTCACGGGTCTGTTTGGGGATCATGTCCGGTTGGAGGTAATCCTTGGTCAAAGGCGGCAGCGTCGGCCTTTCAGCTCGAGCCACAAAGGGCTGATTGCGGCCCATCCCCTCCGCACAAGCGCCATTGTCCTGCATGAAAAAGATGAGAGTGTTTTCATACTGGCCATTGGCCTTCAGGGCGTCCACGAAGCGGCCTATGCCTTGGTCCATGCAGTCAACCATGGCGGCGTACACTTCCATGCAACGGCTCTCCCAGGCCTTGTCTTCCACGTTGTTCCAGTCTTCGGCGGGCGGTGGCAAGGACCAGCGCTCATCGAGCAACCCGAGCTTCTTCAACTTCGCAAGGCGGGCGCTGCGAATGGGTTCGTACCCACCGTCGTAGCGGCCTTGGTATTTGGCTATGTCCTTTTCCTTGGCGTGCATGGGCCAGTGGGCTGCGGTGTGTGCCATGTAGAGAAAGAAGGGTTTGTCCGGCTGGCTCTTCGCGTGCTCGTTTACAAAACGCGCTGCCTGGTCGTTGATAGCGTCGGTGTAGTAAAACTCCTCTGGCTCATACTCCGGGTCCGCAAAGGGTGAGATGGAGGTGTTGTCCCTCACCAATGTGTTCGGATCAAAGAAACTGCCGGCACCATGGATGGTGCCATAAAAACGATCGAAACCACGCTGGAGCGGCCAGTTGTGCTTTTCATCATCCCCGTTCGGCTTTGTCTTCTGGGTCACATGCCACTTCCCGGTCATGTAAGTAGCATAGCCCGCAGGTTTCAGTGCTTCCGCGATGGTGAGGGCGTTCTTGCTCAACTCGCCAGCATACGCCGGGGAACCAGTGTTTGGTCCCGCGCCGTCCACCATGTGGCCGATGCCAGCTTGGTGAGCATAGAGCCCCGTCAGCAAGGCAGCTCGCGTGGGGCAGCAGCGCCCGGTATTGTAAAACTGCGTGAAACGAAGCCCGCCCGCCGCCAGCGAGTCCAGCACGGGCGTTTCGATTTCACCGCCGTAGCAGCCCAGGTCCGAGAAGCCCACGTCATCACAGAGAATGATGACGATGTTCGGACGCGGTGCTGCCACGAGCGAGGTGCCAAGTAGGAGGAAAAGAAAGAGGCGCGCAATCATGCTGCAACTTGAGACGGAAACGATTCAGGGAACTTTCTTCGCAATGCCACCTGCACCTATCGCGTTTCCACTGGTTATGCTTCGTCTCATTCTCCTTTGCTCCCTCTCTGCGCTGGCTCCGTCCGCATGGTCGGCAGACAAACCCAACATCATCGTCATCATGGCGGACGACCTGGGCTACGGTGACGTAGGTTGCTATGGAGCTACCGCAGTCAAGACGCCGAACATCGACAGATTGGCCGCAGAGGGCATTCGCTTCACCAGTGGCTATTGCAGCGCCTCCACTTGCACGCCCACGCGGGTGTCCCTGCTCACGGGCACTTACGCCTTCCGCATCCCGGGCAGCGGCATCGCTCCACCCAACGGACCTGCCATTGTGAAGCCCGGTATGCACACCATGGCTTCCGTGCTGAAGTCAGCAGGTTATGCGACCGCC
Organism: uncultured Verrucomicrobiaceae bacterium; assembly: GCA_964538625.1. GTDB lineage: Bacteria > Verrucomicrobiota > Verrucomicrobiia > Verrucomicrobiales > Verrucomicrobiaceae > JAEUHM01. The sequence goes on along the minus strand of CAZIGH010000004.1, from coordinate 40,864 downwards.
GTCATCGGCAAGTGGCATCTTGGCCTGGGCGACCCCAAACCGGACTGGAATGGAGAACTCAAACCAGGTCCTCTGGAGATTGGTTTTGATCATTGCTTCCTCCTTCCCACCACGAACGACCGGGTTCCTCAAGTGTATGTACAGGATCATCGTGTGCTGAACCTGGACCCGAAAGACCCACTCTGGGTGGGAGATCAGGCACCCGATGAAAATCACCCGACGGGCATCACGCATCGCCACACCCTGCGCATGGACTGGACGCATGGGCACAACCAGACCATCCACAACGGCATCGGGCGCATCGGGTTTTACACCGGTGGACACGCGGCCCGGTTCCGCGATGAGGACCTTGGAGACGAATGGGCGAAGCGCAGCAACGCATGGATCGAGAAAAACAAGGACCGTCCCTTCATGCTCTTCTTTGCCAGCCACGACATTCACGTGCCACGAATGCCGCATGAGCGGTTCCAGGGTCAGACGCAAATGGGTTACCGCGGAGATGCCATCGTGGAGTTTGACTGGAACGTCGGCGAGATCATGAAGACGCTCGACCGACTGAATCTGACGGACAAAACGCTCATCGTGCTCTGCTCAGACAATGGCCCCGTGCTGGATGATGGCTACGCTGATGGCGCCGTGGAGAAACTCGGCGATCACGAACCTGCTGGTCCATACAGCGGAGGAAAATACAGCGTACTGGAGGGCGGCACGCGCACACCATTCATCGTGAAGTGGGCGGGCCGCATCAAGCCAGCAGTGTCGGACGAGGTGGTCTGCACCGTGGACTTGCCCTCAAGCCTCGCCGCGCTCGCCGGAGCCAGCGTTCCTGATGATGCCTTTCTGGACAGCTTCAACCTGCTTCCTGTCTTGCTCGGTGAAAACGGTGCCAAAGGGCGTGACCACCTGCTCCAGCAAGACAACAACGGCATCAACTTCGGCCTGCGCATGGGTGAATGGAAGCTGGTCCGCGCGAAGAACCCCGGCAGAACCAAGGCCGTAGTGACAAAGAAGAAGCAGGCTGAGGGCGGGCCACTTCACCGCCTTTATCATCTCACCAACGATCCCGGAGAGACTACCAACCTCGGCGCGCAACATCCAGAGAAGCTAAAAGAAATGGTGGCGAAGATGGATGAGATCATCGCAGCGAAGCGCACGAGGAAGTAGGGCTATGGATTTGGCTGGCAGCAGACGGTGGGCTGTGTCAACAAACCTGCCATGACTTCACTCGACTCCCTTCAATCAACCGACTTCAGCGCGCACGTCGGACAGCCGTTTCCGCTGAAGGCCGGCGAGATGGATCTGGTGCTCACACTGCGCGAAGTGAAGCTGCTGGGGCATCGGCGGACGGATGCTTCGCGTGATCCCTTCTCGCTGGAGTTTCACGGACCTGCCGGAGTCCGGCTTCCGCAGGGCATCGTTGCGCTGGAACATCCCACGCTCGGAACGCTCGAAGTGTTCATCACGCAAATCGGACTCAGCGCGGGCAACAGTTCGTTTGAGGCGATTTTTACTTGAGGTTCTCCGGGCGAAACTCCAGCAGCAGGTACACGCCCTTGTCCTCGACCAGCCGGAAGCCGAGCCTGTCGTAGAGGCGCAGTGCGGGATTGTAGCGCTCCACATGGATGGACAGCGTGCGCTTCGAGCTTGTGGCCTCGTTCATCAGACTTTCCAAAACGTGGGCACCAATGCCTCGCCCGCGAAACTCCGGCAGAAGCGCGATGTCCATGATGCGGATCTCCTTTGTCCAGCGATCCACGTAAAGGCGGCCTGCGGGTGAGTTTCCCGATTCGATGACTTGATACGTGGCCCCCGGATAGTGCGCCCTATAGTGAGAATCCTGTGCTTCGAACTGCATCAGGCAGAAGGTGGCCTTCTGCTCGTCGGTCCATCCGGTAGTGGCCAGTTCTTCAGCCCGCGTGGAACTGTAAACCCGCAGCAGAAAGTCACGATCGCCTGGAACCGCATCGCGCAAGCTCACCTTCGCAGCTGCCATGCTTGGGGTGCTCAGGTGATGCGCTGGCTGAACACTGCTTCGAGGAACGACTTCGCTCCCGGCTTGCCGACGGCGGTGAGGAAGAACTCCATCCGGCCGAGTTGAGGATGTTCGAGCAGACAGTTGGCAGAATCTTTGAGAAGGCCGGGCGGGCCTTCAAACAGAACACTGTATGAGGCGAAGGTTCCGAGATGGCCCCTCATCACTTGCACGGGACTGACGTCCGCCAGAATCGCAACACGTGAAACACCAGACTCCTCGCGAATCTGAAACTCACTTCGCAAATGTGGAATGAGCGCCTCTCTGTCTGGCAGAGTTGGCGGCACTTCTTTGGCTGAGGAAGCGCCATCAGACGCAGGCGCACGAACCTTCTCTGATGACCAAGGGGTGAGGTCAAAACCACGTTCCTTCGCCATCCGCCAGCCGATGGCAGTCATGACGGCGCTTGCGGCTCCAATGCCAGTATATCCAAGGATGGAGCGTCGGCGGACCGACTGCGGGGAAGGAGAGTCAGACGGAGTTTTCACTGGAGAGAACGGTGATGGCCACCACCGACATTAAACCACCTCTTCGCATTCTGCGCGAACGGAATGTCGCCCCGCTGGGGGGAGAAAACTAACTTTTCACAAACCGTCGGTGGACGGTGAGCGAATCTCGCTCACTTTGGCACTGTTCCTGAGTGTCGATGATATCCGACCCTTAACGACATTTCATTCCCCCCCTATCCCCTCCCCCCCCCATGGCTGAACCGTTTCTTTCCGAGATACGTCTGATGTCGTTCAACTTCCCGCCTAAGGGCTGGGCACTGTGTAATGGACAACTCCTGCCGATCAACCAGAACCAAGCATTGTTCTCGTTGCTTGGCACGACCTTTGGTGGCGATGGACGGGTGAACTTCGCCTTGCCTGATCTCCGTGGCCGCACTCCCATCCATGTCGGCAGCGGACACACGCTTGGTGAACGCGGGGGTGAGCAGGCGCACACGTTGAGCATCGCGGAACTGCCGACACACACTCATGTGGTGAACGCTTCTACCTCAAACGGCAACACCCCGCTGCCTTCGGGCAGCGTGCTGGCTGATTCGCCTGCACAGCTTTATGGCCCGCCGGGCAATTTTGTCGCGCTGCCTTCGGGCACTGTGACCAACACTGGCGGTAGCCAGGCTCACCTCAATATGCAGCCGTTCTTGACGCTTTCTTTTTGCATTGCCTTACAGGGCATTTTCCCATCCCCCACCTGATCGCACGCCATGGCTCAACCTTATGTCGGTGAAATACGCATGTTCGCGGGGAACTTCGCTCCCGCAGGCTGGATGTTATGTGAGGGCCAGTTGGTGCCCATCTCGGAGAACGAGACCCTGTTCAATCTCATCGGAACCACTTATGGGGGCGATGGGCAAAGCACCTTCGCTCTTCCCGATCTGCGGGGTCGCATACCCATTCATCAAGGCAATAGCTTTATCCTCGCAGAAACTGGTGGAGCCGAGGAGATTACGCTGACGGTAAGCCAGATTCCCAGCCACGGGCACCCCTTTTTAGCTTCGACTTCGGTGGCCAACCAGACTTCTCCTGCAAATGCGGTGATCGCCCAATCCACTGCGGCCGATCTTTACATTGAGGACACACCGAACGTGAGCCTCGGATTGAGTGCGATCAATCCCGTGGGTGGCAGCCAGCCACACACCAACTTCCAGCCCTACCTGTGCGTAAACTTCATCATTTCTACGTTCGGCATCTTCCCCTCACCTACCTGATTCATTATGGCTGACCCGTTTGTCGCGGAAATCCGCATATTCCCCTTCAACTTCGCTCCCAGAGGCTGGGCATGGTGTGATGGGCAACTCCTTCCGCTGTCCCAAAACACCGCGTTGTTTTCTCTCCTGGGCACCACATACGGTGGCAATGGCAAATCGAACTTCGCTCTACCTGATCTTCAGGGTCGCGCACCCATGCAACCTGGACAGGGGCCAGGTTTGTCTCTGCATGACCTGGGCGAGACCGGCGGGTCGGATACCGTCACTTTGCTCGAATCCGAGATTCCAAGTCACAGCCACACCTTGCGCGCGAACAGCGACTTTGGTGATACCCAGATCCCCTCTTCCAATCGTTCACTGGCTCGCTCGCAAAACGCAGTGGCCTATCAGTCGAACACCACTCAGAACTTGACCGGCATGAGTGGACAGGCGCTGGTGCCTGCGGGCGGGGACCAGTCGCATAACAACATGATGCCTTACCTTACTTTTTACTTTTGCATTGCCCTACAAGGCGTCTTTCCGCCACGCAGCTAAGGCTGTCTGGTCCCCATTTTCATCATCCCCCTCCCATGAAGCGATTTTTCCGCCTCCTGTCAGCTTGGCTGCTGACCTGTCAGTTCGTGTCTGCACAAACCACCACTGTTACCGCTACCAAAGATGACGGCACACCTGCCGCCACCAAGGTGCCCGCAGGCGGAACGGTGAACTACACGAACACGATCACCAACACCGGGTCCAATGCAGCGACGAACCTGTCCATCACCGACCCGGATATCACCAATGCATCCATGGTACCGGGTTCGCTTCAGGTTTCCCCGATCGCCTACAACGATGCCTACACCGTCGGGACCGTTTTTGCTAACACTAGCATCAACACCAACAACACTTCCGAGTTCAGCGTGACGGCGAATGACTACGTGGGCATCAACGCAGACAACCCGGCCACCATCACCATCACGGCATTCGATGTGACGAGTTCCGGCAATGGAACCGTCGCCATGGTGACCAGTGGTGCGGACATGGGCAAGTTCAGCTACGAACCAGCCCCTGGCTTTACGGGCATAGACACCTTTAGCTATACCATCACCAACAGTGCGGGCATGACTGACAGCGGCGTGGTCTCCATCACCGTCACCGGTCCTGTCGTATGGTATGTCAATGTCGCAACAGGCAGTGACACCACCGGCAAAGGCACGCTCAGCTCACCCTATGCTACCGTAAACAGAGCCGCCACTGCGTCTGCTGCGGGCCACAGGATTTTTGTGGCATCCGGCACCTACAATGGCACTAGCATCACACTGGACACAAACGAGATGCTGATCGGCCAAGGGGTCGTGGGCACATCGTTTGATGCCGTGGTGCTTGGTGGCACACCTAGCGCAGACACCACTCACGCTAGGCCAGCCATCAACGGAACCAAACCCATCATTGCCCGCTTGTCCGGCGGCAACACCGTAACGCTGTCTAATGGTAATACCATCGTCGGCTGCACCATCGCGAACGTCGGAGGTGGGTATGCGGTTATCGGTAATGCCATCACTACACTTCAGATCGGTAATGCAGCTCCAGGCGCAGCCGCCGACACCCAACTGACATCCACCGGCACGAGCCTAGGCTGTCTCTCCCTGACCGGAGCGGCCAGCGGAAATGTGAACGTGACCGCTCAGATCTCGGCCACTGTGGGCAGATCTCTCAACATCAGTGACCGCACCGGCGGTACGCTGTCCATTATCGGCAAGGTGACAGACAATGGCAGTGGCGTCTTACTTTCCAGCAACACAGGAGCCACTTTGAACCTGCGCTGTCTGGTGCTTAACACCAGCTCCAACACGGCCCTGACAGCCATCAGCGGCGGGACTCTCAACATCACCAACGGTGGCAGTGATGCCATCGACAATGATGGTGACGGCAGCACGGATGAGGCTAACGAGGCCAACGTCATCACCACCACCAGCGGTCAGGCTCTCAATGTCAGCAACACCAACATAGGCGCATCCGGATTGACCTTTCGAAGCATCTCCTCCGGGGCAGGAGCCAACAATGGCATCACGCTCGTCAGCACGGGCACCGCCGGTGGCCTCACGGTGACTGGCGACGGCAGTGCAAACAGTGGTGGCACGATCTCCGGCAAGACGGGTTCCAACGGAAGCAACACGGATGGCATCGGGATCTACCTGAGCAACACCAGCAATGTCTCGCTGAATCGCATGTTGCTGCAGAACTTTCAAAACTTCGCCATACGCGGCTTCAACGTCAGCGGCTTTGCCATGGCCAACTGCACCGTGAACGCCACCTCTGGCACCAACGGCAATGACGCTGCTTCTAATGAGGGGTCGATCGCCTTCGGGGATCAGCTCAACTCAAGCTTGAGTGGTCTCTCGGGCACCGTGACCATCTCCAACTGTGTCATCGCCAACGGTCATGAGGACAACTTCGTCGTCAGCAATCACACCGGCACGATGAACTTCACCATGACCGGATCGACCGTGCGGGACACCAGCACCGTCTCGCCGGGCAACGAAGGTCTTGCCTTCTATGCTGAGGGATCGTCCAACATGAACATCAGCGTCCAGGGCAGCTCCTTCCTGCGCAACCGCGCGAACGGCATCCATGTCATCAACCAGAGCACCGGTACCGTAAACTTTGATCTCGGTACTCCTGGCTCTCCCGGCAGCGGCGGCACCTTCACAGACAACACCATCGGCGTGCACATCGTCGGCAATGACAGCGGTGCCACGAACTTCGACATCTTGCACGCCAGCTTCACCGTACCGAACTTCCCCACGCTCTTCAACGCCGGCGGCGCTTCTTCGCAGATCAACATCAACATGGGCGGAGATGCTGTAGTGGCGGAGCGTGGAGCCATCACGGGGAACATCCTCAACAACTCAGTGAACATGAACGGCTCTGCCACCGGTCCAGCCGTACGCATCATCGCCAACGGCACCGACAACACTGGCGGCAACACCATCACCTTCAAGTTCGACAGCAACACCGTCACTGGCGGCGAGAACTTCGGTCTGCAAGTCCTCACCCGTGATGGCAATGCAGGCATCAACGCCACGATCACTAACAACACGGTGACCACCAACGACGGACCTCTCATCCCGGGCAATGGTGCCGCCGAAGCCATTCGTGTCGATGCAGGAGCGACGTCAACCGCCGCTGGTACCGGAGTTCCGGACAGTGGATTCATCAATCTGGATCTCGCAGGCAACAATGCCGAGACCCCAGACGACACGGGTCTCTACGACGTGCGCATCAGGCAGCGTTTCGGCACCACCTACCGCCTGGAGAACATCGGCGGCACCACCAACAACGCCGCCACGGCCATCGCCTACCTCGCCACTCGCAATCCCGCGACTACTGGCGCCAATACGTTTACGGCGGATAACGCCGCCACAGGTTCCGCCGGCTTCCTTAACATCGCATCCGTTACCGAACCTCCTGCACCTCTTCTCTTTGCGCCTGGCGAGCCCGAGGACTTCAGCTTTGGCACACCCGACACCGTCGCGACTGCCATCGCTTGGACTGAGACCGCACGTCATCACAGCCCAGTGGTGAATCCCAAGACTGAGTCCTCATCACCTCAAGCTACGGACAACAACGAACCTGTTGCGGGCGGGGCAGTTTCGATCCTTACCCAGGGCCAGCTTGATCCTATCGTCACAGCTGCCCGTGAGCGCTGGGCGGCGACTGGCCTCACCGATGAACAGCTCCGCATTCTCGATCACGTCAGCTTTGAAGTCGTCGATCTCCCCGGCTGGTATCTGGGTGAAAACAGCGGTGACATCGTCCGGCTTGACGTTACAGCCGGGGGCAACGGTTGGTTCATAGACACCACGCCGCTGGAGGATGAAGAGTTCAACGGTGGCGTGGCAAACAGCAGCGCAAAAGACCGCATCGACCTGCTGACCACCATCATGCACGAGATGGGCCACGCTCTCGGCCTGTGTGATCATTACAACAAACACCAGCGCGGCGGTCTAATGCACGGCTTCCTCACCAAAGGGGAGCGTCGTCTGCCCGCGAAGGGTCAGGCAGCCGGGGCAAAACCCCACCTACACGCATCACCGCATCACCTTGGTTCACCCATCACCATCGCAAATCTGCCTCCAGGCAAGTCCCTGACCATCAAGTACAGCGTGACCGTCAACAACGACCCGCTCACCTGGGTCGGCACCACACTCCACAGTCAGGCCACTGTCTCCACCACCAACGGTGTCGGCACCGCAGGCTACTTCCCCTCCGTCGTCACCAACGATCCCGAAACTCCCGCCGCCAACGATGCCACCATCACCCTGCTGGACCGTCCTGATGCAACCATCGTCTCCCTCAATCGCTCCAGCGGCAATCCGACGAAAAACCCAACCGTCACCTGGCAGATCGTCTTCTCCTCTCCGGTGAAAGGCATCACTGCCAGCAACTTTGCGCTCGTCAATGGCGGGCTGACAACTCCTACCATCACTGGCGTTACCGAGTCCGGGACGGAAACCCCTCCCGGCAGCGGTGCTTACACCACCTGGAACATCACCGCCAGCACCGGCTCGGGCGACGGCACGCTGAGCGTGAACTTCATCAACGACACCAATGTCTCGCATGATGTGACCACCCCGCTTCCGTTCGCTGGTCAGATGTTCACCATCGACAAGACACCTCCCAGCACCATCTCCTTCACCCGGCTGACTCCCGCCTCGCCAGATACCAACGCGGATCTTTTGGTCTTCCGAGTGACCTTCAGCGAGAACGTCACCGGCGTGGATGCCACTGACTTCACCGTCACCGGCACCACCGCCACCGTTACCAACGTTGCCACTTTCACCGCAGATTCCGTATTTGATCTCTCCGTCTCCGGCGGTGATCTCGCCAGCTTCAATGGCACCGTTGGCCTCAACTTGAACTCCGCAGCACCTGCGGGCTTCATCACCGATCTAGTTCTGAACAACCTGCCCAAAACTGAGCCCGCCACGGACCAAACTTACTCGATGGACAACACCGCCCCCACCGTGGCCATGAGCAGCTCCACGGGCAATCCGACGACCAATGCACCGATCCCCGTCACGGTCGAGTTCAGCGAAAGCGTCAGTGGCTTCGCTGTCGGAGACATCGTGGTGGCCAACGCCACCGTGCAGAACTTCGCAGGTAGCGGCTCTGTCTATACCTTCGATCTCGTGCCCAGCGGCCCCGGCGTCACCGCCACCGCAGACATCCCCGCTGATGTAGCCGCCGACGCCGCGGGAAATGGCAACAGCGCCGCCACGCAGTTCAGCCGCACCATTGTGGATCAGGTCAGCATCGCTGCTACCACCGCCACTGCGGTGGAAGGCGGAGCCACCGGACTCTACACCTTCACGCGTATTCTCAGCACAGGGGCGTTGACCGTGAACTTCGAGTTGGACCTCTCCAGCAGCGCCGTCGCGGCCACAGACTTCACCCTCACCGGCACGGGTGTCTCCTTCGACAACGGCACAGGCCTCGGTAGTATTGTGATCCCAAATGGTTCCACCAGCGCCACCATCACTCTGACAGCGCTGGTTGAAAGCCCCAACCCCGCCGAAGCCGCCGAGACCGCGCGTCTCAATGTCACCTCTGGCACCGGCTACGTGGCCGCCGCTGCGCCGAACGAAAACGCCACGGTCACCATCACGGAGAACAGCTTCCTCGTCACCACCACGAACGACAGCGGCACAGGCTCGCTGCGTCAGGCAGTGCTCAATGCCAACACCATCGCAGGCACGGACACCATCACCTTCTCCGACGGCACTGGTGGCACGGTGAACTTCACGGATACCACGGCAGACACCATCACGCTGACCAGTGGGCAGTTGTCCCTTTCCTCTAACGCCATCATCCAGGGCACCGGGGCTAGAAAGCTGGCCGTTTCTGGCAACAATGCTAGCCGTGTCTTTCTCGTGAATGCCGGAGCCACCGTCCGCATGAGCGGCCTCACGGTTACCGGCGGCACTGTTGGCACTGGCACGGCAGGAGGCGGCATCTTGAACAACGGCACGCTCGTGGTGCTGGACTCTGCCATCACGGGCAATGCCAACACAGGCACGGGACCTGGAGGCGGATTGAGTAGTGGAAATATTTTTGCCGCGGGTGCTGTAACCACGGTGGTGAACTCCACTTTCAGCGGCAATTCTGCCAGTTCGGGAGGCGGTGTTTATACTGCCGTCTCGAATAACCTCACTCTTATCAACTGCACCTTCAGCGGCAATACCACTCTAAGCAGCGGCGGTGCGGTGTTAAACAATGGCACAACTTCCCTCTACAACACGACCATCAGCGGCAATACCGCCAATCATCGAGGAGGTGGTATTGCCGCAGACACCAACACATTGACCCTGGCGAACTGCATCGTCGCTGGCAATACAGCCTCGACCGCGCAGCCGGATGTGTTTCGCGGCAGCGGTGGCACGCTGACTTCCAATGGTGGCAACCTCATCGGTAACGGGCAGGATACACTGAACGCGGTGACTTGGGCGGGGAGCGACCTTACGGGAACAAACGCCTCGCCGCTCAATCCTCAACTTGCCCCTCTTGCCGACAACGGTGGCCCTACGCAGACCCGCGCCTTGCTCCCCAGCAGCCCTGCTATCAATGCGGGCAATAACGCACTCCTCCCCGCAGACACCCTCGATCTCGATGGCGACACGAATACCACTGAGGCGATTCCCTTCGACCAACGCGGCACTGGCTTCGCACGTGCGATTGGCACGGTGGACATCGGAGCTTTTGAGTTGCAGAAGTCCGTTTCCATCGCCGCGCTGGACTCCAACAAAGCAGAAGGCACGGGCGCAGGCACCACGGCCTTCACCTTCACCGTCTCCCGCACCGGCGACACCACGGGTGATGCCACTGTGGACTACGCGGTCACCGGCGCTGCGGTGAATGCAGCCGACTTCGGAGGCACGCTGCCCTCCGGTCAGGTCACCATCACCAACGGCAACGCCAGCACCACACTGACCATCAACGTGACGCAGGACACCCTAGCCGAGCTGGACGAGAACTTCACCGTCACACTCAGCAACCCGAGCAGCGGCTACCTCCTCACCACAGCCACTGCCACAGGCACCATCATCAATGACGACCTGCTCACCGTAGCAATCAACCAGGCCGCCGCACAGGCTGATCCCGCCAACACCAGCCCGGTCAACTTCACCGTGATCTTCAGTGAGCCGGTAACGGGCTTTGACTCCGCAGCAGATGTCACTCTCAGCGGCACCGCGCTGCCTACCGCCAGTGTCATTACCGGTGGCCCCAGCACTTACAACGTCGCCGTCAGTGGCATGTCCACCCATGGCACCGTCATGGCCAGCATCCCCGCCGCAGCGGCTCTCAGCGCAGGCAGCGCCGCCAACCAAGCATCCACCAGCACGGATAACACCGTGACCTATGACGCCACCGCTCCGGATTCCACCATCACCGGCAATCCCACCAACCCATCCTCCAGCAGCAGCGCCACCTTTACCTTCACCGGCAGCGACGTAGGAACCGGCATCGCCAGGTTTGAGACGCGTATCGACGGCGGCAGCTTCGCCACGGCCACCAGCCCGCAGACCTTCACCGGCCTGGCCCAGGGTTCGCACACCTTCCAGGTTCGTGCCGTGGATGCCGCAGGCAACGTGGACCCCACACCGGCCAGCTACACCTGGGTGGTGGACACCATCGCCCCAGACACCACCATCATCAGCAACCCGCCATCTCTCAGTTCCAGTTCCAGCGCCACCTTCAGCTTCATAGGCGATGACGGTGACGGCAGCGGCGTGGCCTCCTTCCAGGTCTCCTTGGACAGCGGACCCTTTACCTCATCCACCAGCCCGCGCACTTACACCGGATTGGCCGACGGAGACCACACCTTCCGCGTCCGTGCCATTGATGCCGCTGGCAATGCCGATGCCACACCAGCCAGCTACACTTGGACGATCGACACCACACCGCCGCCAGCCCCTGTCGTGGTCACGCCCGCCAATGCCTCAGTCACCAACAACCCGTTGCCCGTCGTGTCAGGCACAGCAGAACCTGGCTCCACCGTCACCATCTTCATCGACGGCAGCATGGCAGGCAACACGCAAGCTGATGGAGCGGGCAACTGGAGCTTTACCCCCACCATACCGCTGGCCGACGGCTCCCGCACCTTCCGCGCCCGTGCCACCGATGCCGCCAGCAACACCAGCCCAGACTCCAGCACGAACACCATCACAGTGGACACCGTGGAGCCAGACACCACCATCACCGGCAATCCCGTCAGCCCCAGCAACAGCGCCAGCGCCACGTTCACTTTCACTGGCAACGGCACCGGCAGCGCCGTGGCATCCTACCAGGCTTCCTTGGACGGCGCAGCTTTCACTACTGCCACCAGCCCGCAAACCTACACCGGTCTGTCCGATGGCCCTCACACCTTCCGAGTTCGCGCCATTGATGCCGCAGGTAATGTGGACAGCACTCCGGCCTCTTACACTTGGACCGTGGACACCGTTCCGCCCACGGTGGAGTTGACCACACCCGCAGCATCGCCCGCGCCCAACGCCCTCTTCACCGTCACCGCGCAGTTCAGCGAGGACGTCCTTAACTTCATCGCCACTGACATCACCGTGGTTAACGCCGTGCTCAGCAACTTCACCGCCGTGGACGGAGACACCTACACCTTTGACCTCACGCCCAACGGTCCCGGCCTAGTCGTCACCGCCGACATCGCCGCCAGCGTAGCCAGCGACGCCGCAGGCAACGGCAACACCGCCGCCACCCAGCTCAGCCGCACCATCATCGACGCCGTCAGCATCACCGCCACCACCGCCACTGCGGTGGAAGGCGGAGCCACCGGCACCTACACCTTCAGCCGCACCAACACCACCGCAGCGTTGGTCGTGGACTTCCAACTCGATGCCTCCACCATCGCTAGCGCAGACGACTATAGCCTCAGCGGAGCCTCCGTGAGCTTCGACCCCGTCACCGGCGCAGGCAGCGTCACCATCCCCGCAGGACAGACCAGCGTGGCACTCACCCTCACCGCCATTCCAGAAGCCGACATCGGCGGAGGTCAAGCCGCCGAGCCATCCGAAACCATCCGCCTCAACGTCCTCCCACGCGGCACGGACTACACCGCAGGCACACCAAACAACGCCACAGTCACCATCGCGCAAAACGGTTTCGTCGTGGTCAACACCAACGACGCTGGCGACGGCTCGCTGCGTCAGGCCATCCTCAATGCCAACGCCATCGCTGGAGCGAACACCATCACCTTCGCCGGTGCGGTGTTCACGGATGCGACCGCGGACGAGATCACTCTCTCCGGTGGGCAACTCACCCTTTCCTCCGACATCACGCTTCAGGGTCTGGGAGCCAGAGTCCTGACTCTACGCAACACTGCCACCAACAGCCGGGTGCTCAACATCACTACCGGCACCGTGCTCATCCGAGGCGTCACCATCACGGGTGGCAGCTTGACATCTTTTTACAGCCACGGCGGCGGCATCCTCAGCCAAGGTAATCTCACGCTCATTGAGGTGGCAGTCCGTGGAAATGGCGCTAACGGCCCTGGCTCTGAAGGTGGTGGTATCCACGTGAGTGCTGGCAACCTCACGATCGCCAATAGCACCATCAATGGAAACAGTGCCACCTTCTCTGGCGGTGGACTCAAGATGTTCTCCTCGGGCACAGGGACCTTTGTAAACTCCACGTTCTCGGGGAACTCTTCGCAGAGAGGAGCCGGTATCTATGTGGAACAAGGCACCGTTACCATCAGTCACTCCACCATTACCAAAAACGTCAACACAGACATTTTTGCTGGTCTGCTAATAACAGTCAGCGGCAACGTGGTACTCCGCAATACCCTTATCGCCGCAAATGAGGCTCCAAGCGACAGTAGGGACGTGTGGCGCGCAGGTGGCACATTGACTTCGGAGGGAGGGAACGTCTTCGGGAACGGTGTTTCCTTGGTCCGTGGAACCTTCACTGCTTACGCGCCCAGCGACTTGACTGGCACCCTTGCCAACCCGTTGAACCCGCTCCTCGGCCCCCTCGCCGACAACGGTGGCCCCACGGACACCCACGCTCTGCTCAACGGCAGCCCCGCCATCAACAACGGCCTCGTAGCCAACCTGCCCGCCGACAGCCTCGACCTCGATGGCGACCTCGACCTCACCGAGGCCATCCCATTTGACCAACGCGGCGATCCTAACCTCCGCGTTCGTGGCCCAAAACCAGACTCCGGTGCTTACGAAACCTTCGCCTTCGAGCCGACGATCAGTGCCGCATCGACCAGTGAAGATGAAGTGACTGCAAGTGGCCTAGTCATCAGCGCCAACACCGCCGACGGAGGCCTCACCACGCACTTCCAGATCACCTCCATCCTCAATGGTGCCTTGTTCCGCGCCGACGGCGTCACTGAAATCCACAACGGAGACTTCATCACTCTCGCCGAAGGTACTGCAGGCTTGAAGTTCCTGCCTCATGCGGATGCGAACGACTTCAATACTCCCGCAGGCTTCGGCTTCACCGTGCAGGCCGCCATGAGCAGTGCCGCAGCAGACCTGCGAGGTGCCACTGTCACCACCGTCATCCCCGTGGCTTCTATCGCTGATCTACCAGGCGTGACGAACGCTACCACGATCGTGGATGTGCAAACCACAACCGGCCTCGTGCTCACCAAAAACGTAGTGGACGACGCTGATGTGACCGTCTTCCTCATCACCAACATCCAGAACGGCACGCTCTACCAGAACAACGGCTCCACTCTCATCAACAACGGCGACTCCATCACCATCGCGCAGGGAACGTTAGGGCTAAAGTTCACCCCAGCACCGGGCTACACCGGCACCGCCAGCTTCGATGTGCAAGCCGCTCTCGACAGTTCAGGCACTGGAGCCAGCGGCGTGGTGACCGCCAATATTCAAGTGCAGCACCCAGTACCAGTCATTGCCGTGCAAGGGCCGCTGGTGCTGAACCTTCGCAGTGGCCTCTTTGAGCATGTGGTGCGGGTAAGCAATCCGCATAGCATCCCCATGAACGGCTTCCGCCTCGCCGTGACCAACCTGCCACCAGACGTGCTCATGTGGAACCGCACCCACCCCTTCCTGCCCGTCATCGAGGACACCACCGTGCTTCCCGCAGGTGGCTTCCGCGATGTGCTTGTCAGCTACTACATCAGCACACGACGCATCGGCGGCTGGGTGCCCATTTATGAAGTGGAAAACCTCTCCGCCGAACCAGACCCACTGCCCGGAGACCTCAGCGGTACCTGGCACGGTTTTATCGGTAGATCCGCCATCAGCTACGTCGGGCCGCATCCGCAAGTGGGTTCCATCCTCAACCTCAGCGTCAGCAAATCGGGTTCAGTCACCGGCGTCATCATCGAAGGCATCGCACGCCGCAGCTTCACCGCGCGCCTCAGCTCACTCCCGGGCAATCTCGCCTCACCGCAACTCATTGTGTCCCTCATGCGTGGCAGCCGCCAGCTGAAACTCACCTTCAATGCAGCCAACAACAGCTTCCTCGCCCAGCTCAGCACCGCCTCCGCAGATGCCGCATCCCCAGCTAAAACCGCCACCGCCGCCGCCATCGGCTATGGCTGGCGCAAGGTGTGGAATGTCAGGAGCAAACCCGCCACCGCCTTCAAAGGACGGCACAACCTTTATGCCGAAAACACCAGCTCATCGGGGCCTCAGGGATACGGCACGCTCACAGCAAACGTGACCAGCCTTGCGGGCAATGTCGCCGTCAGCGGGCGCCTGCCAGATGGTAGCGCCATCACAGGAAGCACCTTCGTCGGACCACAGGGCCAAATGCGTGTTTACAAGTCGCTGTATGGGAACAAAGGCTCAGCCCAGGGTGTGCTGCAAATCACCGCCGCCATCGGTGCACCACAAACCAAC
Source organism: uncultured Verrucomicrobiaceae bacterium (assembly GCA_964538625.1). GTDB lineage: Bacteria > Verrucomicrobiota > Verrucomicrobiia > Verrucomicrobiales > Verrucomicrobiaceae > JAEUHM01. Next base: position 25,242 of record CAZIGH010000004.1, on the reverse strand, counting down.
TTCGTCTTCGGCCTCATGGACTGGTTCAAGCCCAAGCAGCCAAGCACCAGCAGGGACACCGTTTACAAAGAAGGCTTTGGCACACTTCAAATGCTCTGTGAAGGCGCCTACTATGAACGCCCCGCACCCGGGCAACTCATCGGGGGCGTCACACCCGTCGCCGCAGGCAGTTTCAATACCGGGCTGGACTTCTTCCTCGGCGGACTGGACGAGGAAGGAGCAGAGTTTGGTCAAAGCACCCGACTCTACAACCCCACCTCCACCTCACGCATTAACCGCCTGCAAGTCATAGGCTCCGTTACCAACTCAGTGACCATCACCTCCTTTGACAGTAGCACCGGCATCTTTACCGGCAGCTACAAGCTCCCGCTGCCAGGCACCTCACCCGTAGTCAAGCGCACCGTCCCCTTCCGTGGTCTCATCGTCCCCGCCTGCGGCTGTGCGCTGGGTTACGGCTACTTCCTGTTACCTCAAATCCCCGTGGCACCGCAAACGCTCAGCACCGTGCCCAAGCTAAGCGGCGCAGTGGAGTTCTTTGATGACAGCCCGCCGTGATCCAACGCACCAAGTATTAACCACGAATAGACTCGAATAGACACGAATAGACACGAACAGAACCGAATCTACCGAAGGTATCACAAGCCAAACCATTCGTGTTCATTGGTGTCCATTAGTGGTTTAAGTCCCATCGCCTCTTCCACCGCACCATCTCCCGATGACTCGCACACTGCTCGCCACACTCCTGCTCACCGCGCTTGCTCAAGCCGGCACGCCAACGTCACCCATACAAACTGCTGCAACCAAGAACCCCAAGGCCCCGCTTGAAGCCATCGAGCCACCACCTGTGGCACCGGGCTGGACCATCGGAGCCGGAGTCATCTGGCGGCAAATCGGCGAACTGGAGTTTAGAGGCGGACACCGCGCCCACAGCGGTCACGTGCCCAAGTTGAAGAGCAAAGCGCACAGCACCGGAGGTGGCGGCAGCGGTGGCAACTACAGCGATGGGTATGTTCTGCCCGACAGCACCGGCGGCCTGCAAACCTGGAACTGGGGCTACAACAGCGCCAGCCAAGTGAGCGGGAATAACCTCAGCTTCAGCAGTCAGCGCAGCGTCATCACACACGACGTCAGCGCTGCGCACATCGCGCACGGCTGGAGCGATGATCTCGAAGGCACCGGCGTGTATTTGAGCCTCGAAACTCCCGATCTGCGGAAGTGGAAAAACTTCAGCCTCAGCCTCAGCGGGAGTTACAGCTTCGTGCAGGATGAGAGCAGCTATGAAGGGGAAGTCTTCCGCGCCGCGAGCCGCGCGTATCAGCAGAGCAGCGGCGGCACCGACGTGTATGACATCAGCGCCATCGCACCCATCCCCGGAGCACCGCACAACGGCACGTTCAACGGCCCGGGTCCGGTCATCAGTTTGAACCCTGTAAGCAGCACCGGCGGAGGAGGTAGCGGAGCGAAAAAGCTGATCGAGGAAGAACGCTACACCAGCCGCATCGAGCAGAGCGTGGAAGTGCGGCTGCACACCCTGTCACTGGGGCCGAAGGTGGCCGCAAAGTGGGGCACGGTGCAAGCCATTCTCGGCGTCGGACTCGCTGTGAACATCGCCGACTGGGAGGCGCAATCACAGGAGACGCTGAGCAACCAGCGCAGCGGGAAAGTCATCAAGCAGTGGAGTGACAGCACCAACGAAACCGAACTCCTGCTGGGAGCCTATGCAGAGCTAGGTGCGAGCTGGCAGTTCCTGCCCAGATGGAGTCTCAACGCCACCGCCCGCTACGACTGGAGCCAAGACCTCAGCGGCCAAATCGGCCCCAGCAAATTCGACCTCGCCCTCGGCGGCTTCTCAGCCATGCTCGGCCTCGGCTGGAACTTTTAGCCCCAGCGTAGAGGAAGTCGTCAGACTTCCCGTTATGATGTTCCTCAGAGCGTTTTCATGTGAGGCAGTATGTGCAGATGGGAAAAGGCCTGGCACTTTTTGCTAAACAACATGCCACAGTGGGTTCCGATGAGGTGGGATGGACTCATTTGATTTCAAATTTCTTTACCTCAAGGGCGGACGCAGTGCGCGTGACACCTCGCTCTACATCACGCTCATCAATGGCCGCAAGATGGGCCTGCTGCGCTAGCCTGACTTATTCATGAAAGTCGCAGCAAGACGCAGTGAAAGCCCGCAGTGGTAAAGCGGGCGCAGTTTTGAAAGGCTGAGTGCAGGGGTGAATGCTCGATGCCTTTCAAAACAAGCCCAACGCCGCGAATGCGGGCTTGAAGCAAGTCGCAATAGCGTTTCATGAATAAGTCAGGCTAGGGCGTTGCGGCTTACAGGCTCAAGGACTGCGACAACTAGATCGGCTGGAGCACTTCGGCCAAATGCCGCTCATCGCCGAACCAAGCGGGCGAGATAGCCAGCCGTAGGCTGCCCGAAGGGCGAAGTCCCCGTGAGGCGGGGACTGAAGGAAACCTTCGTGGACCCTGACTATGCGCAGGACACCCGTTACAGAGCGACCAACTGGCAGCCACTCGGCCTGACCGCAGGCAGTGGCCCTCAACTCGCCCTCATTGAAAACGCTAATCAACGACTCATCGCCCACCAGCCAACAAGCCCAACGCCTCAGCCTCAGCCACAACCCAGCCACCGCCCTCCCCCTCCTCCTACACGACCCCAGAGAATGAAAACGCCCTGGCGTTCCAAGCCGAGACTTATTTCAACACACAGCGGTGGAACGGGTCGTAGTGGTTGTCGATGTCGGCGACTCTTGTGGCTGCGCCGTTCTGGGTGCTGGTCATTCGATTTTGACTCGCTCGCTCCTCACGCTCGTCTCTCCCCTCCGGGCTGCGATTTGCGCAGTCTATCATCGCATCCGCCGGACGCTTCGATTCACGATCCCAGCCCATGCTCATGATGCCGCGGGCGGTGCTGAGTTGCATCGCGCGCTGGTTTCCCTCCATGTCATGGCCTTGGGCGATGGCCATTTCATCCAGGGTGTCTGCGGCGGGAGGAGGATCAGGCCGGTAGGACGGACAGGTCTGATCGCCCGAGGAGGCTCGTCAGCGCGAGCAGAGGTGAAGGGAGTCCTGGGGCCTTTACGGAGTGGGGTGAGTCAGTTCCGGGCAGCGGCAAGAAGATTGTTTACATCTTCCTTGGTGGTCTTCCATGAGCACATGAACCTTGAGCCGCCGCCGGCGATGAAGTTGTAGTATTTCCAGCCTGCGGCTTGGAGGCGTTCTTCCACGGCCTGCGGGAGGCGGCAGAAGACGGCATTTGCCTGGGTGGAGTGGAGGATTTCCACTCCTTCGATTTGAGAGAAGCCCTCAGCGAGCTGACGAGCCATGGCGTTGGCATGACCGGCGTGTTTGCGCCAGACTTCATCCTTGAGGATCCGCAGCCACTGGGCGGAGATGTAGCGCATTTTGGAGCAGAGCTGACCAGCTTGTTTGCAGCGGTAGGCGAACTCGCCTCCCAGTTCGCGATCAAAGAACACCACGGCTTCGGTGACGGCCATGCCGAGCTTGGTGCCGCCAAAACAGAGCACGTCAACGCCGGCTTTCCAGGTGACTTCGGACGGGTGGCAGCCGAGCGCGGCGAGGGCATTCCCAAAGCGGGCACCGTCCATGTGAACGCGCAGATCGTGGCGATGAGCCAGCTCACACAGCGCGCGCACTTCCTGCACGCTGTAAACAGTGCCGAGTTCGGTGCTCTGACTGAGGCTTAGACCATGGGGGCGTGGATAATGTAGATCCCGCCGGTGGGTGATGAGGTGCTCTACGCGCGCGGGGTCCAGCTTACCCCCATCACCTCCGGCTATGAGGAGCTTCGAGCCGTTGGAAAAGAACTCTGGTGCACCGCACTCGTCTGTCTCAATGTGAGCGCGATCATGACAGATGACGCTGTGGTAGCTCTGGCAAAGAGTAGCTAGAGCGAGCGAGTTAGCGGCGGTGCCGTTGAAAACAAAATAGATGTCGCAGTCTGTGGCAAAGAACTCGCGGAAAGCATCGCAAGCGGCCCGGGTGATGGAGTCATCTCCGTAAGATGGCACATAGCCTTCATTGGCCTCGGTCAGTGCCTGCCAGGCTTCTGGGCAGATGCCGGCAGTGTTGTCGGACGCGAAGTGGTATTTGGGTTCTTGCATGCGGTGAACTCAATCCAAATCCCTTCGTTCGGCCAGCGGCAACTTTTGAAGGCTAATCCATGGCAAGACGGGGCTATCCTCCACGTTTTCACCGCCGCCCATGAAGTCTGTATTTCTTTTCTGTCTCGCGCTTTTCACTGTGTCTGCGGCTCACGCCAAACGGCCAAACATTCTTTTTCTCTTCGCTGATGACTGGGGCAAGTATGCAAGCATTTACGCTGAGGTGGAGGGCCGGGGTGGTATCAATGATGTGCTCAAGACGCCGAACTTTGACAAGGTGGCGAAACAGGGCGTGCTATTCCGCAACGCTCACGTGAATGCGCCGTCCTGCACGCCGTGCCGGAGTTCGCTGCTCTCCGGGCAGTATTTCTGGCGTACGGGGCGTGGAGCCATCCTGCGCGGGGCAGTGTGGGATGACAAGATACCGGCCTACCCTCTGATGCTGCGTGACGCGGGCTATCACATAGGCAAGACCTTCAAAGTCTGGGGGCCAGGCACACCTGGAGACGCACCCTACGGCGAGCAGCAGTATGCGTATCAAAAGGCTGGCGGACGTATCAACAACTTCTCCCAGAACGTGACCAAAATGGTAGCGGAGGGTAAGAGTGTGGACGCTGCCAAGGAGGAACTCTACAATGAAGCGCGTGGCAACTTCCGCGACTTTCTGTCCGCCAATACAGAAGGGAAACCCTTCTGCTACTGGTTCGGCCCTACGAACGTGCATCGCAAGTGGACCAAGGGCAGCGGGAAGGCGCTGTGGAACCTGGACCCTGATTCTCTGAAGGGCAAGATGCCACCTTACCTGCCGGATGTGCATGAGGTGCGCGAAGACCTAGCGGATTACTTTGGTGAGGTGCAGGCTTGGGACGCGTCCATAGGTGTACTTCTGGATGAGCTGGAAAAATCCGGACAGCGTGAGGACACACTCATCGTCATCAGCGGTGACCACGGCGCGCCAGGCTTCCCCCATGGGAAGTGCAATCTCTACGGCTTCGGCACCGGGGTCTCACTCTCCATCACCGGACCGGGGGTGGTCGGTGGACGGGTCGTGGATGACTTTGTCTGCCTGCCGGATCTCTGTCCGACGTTCCTCGAGGCGGCGGGTGTGGCCATTCCTGAAGTCATGACGGGGCGTAGCTTGTGGAATGTGCTGAAGTCAGACAAGCAGGGCTTGGTAGATCAAACCCGCACACGCGTCTTCACCGGTCGTGAGCGGCATGTGGAAAATGCGCGTGCCGACTACTCGCCCTACCCCCAGCGGGCCATCCGCACGGCGGATCATGTTTTGATCATCAACTTCCGGCCTGACCGCTGGCCCATGGGAGATCCTTACGGACTGGAAGATGGCAAGTCGCCCAGTGAAGACGACCTCGAAAACGAAACGCGTATCACGCATCCGGATGAAGACTCGGGACCCACGAAGTCATGGCTCGTGCGCAACCGCACGGATCCAGCTTGGGCAGCGCACTACGAGTGGGTCTATGGCAAGCGGCCAAAGTACGAGCTCTACGACCTCAAGAAAGACCCGCATGAGACGAAGAATCTTGCGGATGATCCTGCCCACGCAGAGATCAAAGCGGCGCTCGAAAAGGAACTCATTGCCGAACTCCAGCGCACCGGCGACCCCCGACTCATCGACAACGGAAGCTACTTCGAGAACCCGCCGCTCTCAGGCCCAACCGACGACACGGATGCCAAACCAAAAGGCAACCGCAAAAAGAAACAAGCTGACTAATGCCGACATGAAGCTGCTTCTCCTAGCCTCAACGTTCTTCCTTCTCCATTCTTCATACTCACAGCCGCCCAACATCATCCTCATGATGGGTGATGACCACGGCTGGGAAGAGACCGGTTACAACGGGCATCCGCATGTCAAAACACCGGTTCTGGATGAGATGGCGGCACAGGGCTTGAAGTTTGAGCGCTTCTACGCCGCACACTCGAGTTGCTCACCGACTCGTGCGAGTTTCCTGACCGGGCGTCATCCGAATCGCATGGGTACCTTTGCTCCCGGCTGGTCCTTCCGGCCGGAGGAGATCACCCTAGCCCATCTTGCATCCAAGGCAGGCTACCACTGTGCGCATCTAGGCAAGTGGCATGTGGGAGCGGTGAAGAAGGAGTCTCCGGTGGGACCGCTGGCTATGGGATTTCACGAGTGTCTGGCGCACGACAACTTCTTTGAAATGAATCCCTCTCTCTCCCGAAATGGCGGCCCCCCTCAGGTGATCGAAGGCGAGAGTTCGGAAATCCTTGTTCGAGAAGCGATGGCGGTGGCTGCGCGAGCGAAAGTGGCAGGCAAACCCTTCCTGCAAGTCATCTGGTTTGGTTCACCGCATGAACCCTATAGCGGGCTTCCGGAGGATCTGGCGTTGTATAACGACCTGCCGGCGAAGTACACCAAGCCAGTGAAGCTGACTTCAAACGAGACGGGTGAAACCGTGACCCGTCCGCAAGGTGAAGTGCTGCGCGAGCGGTATGCAGAGATCACTGCTATGGACCGCGCCATAGGCAAGCTGCGCACCTGGCTGGGTGAGAACAACCTGCGTGACAACACTCTCCTGCTTTACTGCGGTGACAATGGCACCTCACCCGAATCCGTGGTGGCGAGTCCGCACCGGGCGGCAAAGGCATCCATCTATGAGGGTGGAACGCTGGTACCCGGCGTGGTGGAATGGCCAGCACGCATCAAAGAACCGATGACTACCAGTTTGCGTGCGAGCACCAGTGACCTGCTGCCCACGGTAGCCGCACTGGTTGGACAGCCACTTCCTGACCGCCCGCTGGACGGCATGGACCTTTCCCCTATGATCGAAGCCCGTGTAACCAAGCGTCCCAGTGCGCTGCTCTTTTGGGAGTTCCAACCGCAGAAGCAGGGTCATGCAATGCCTTACCTGGACCCCACGCTGCAAGAAGGCACCACTCCACTGGTGAAAAAGATGGGTGGTAAAGCCACCCGAGATTTCACCAACTTTCATCACCCGGAACTCAAGGAGGCAGATTACCGAGGCCCCCGCTCCATTATCGAAGGTGACTACAAACTCGTCATTCAGGAAGCGAAGGATGGAAAGCCCAGGAGCGAGCTATTCGACCTCAAGACTGACCCCGCAGAAAAGCGAAACCTCGCAAAGCAACATCCGGAACTGGTACAGACACTGGGCCAGAAGCTGCGTGAGTGGCAAGCCAGCGTGTTGAACAGTCTAACCGGTGCGGACTATAAACGCTGAGTCGCATGAAAGCGCTGGCTGCCCTATGGGTGTTTGGGATGGCTTGTGCAAGCGCGTCTTCCGTTCCACCGCTCAACGTCGTTTACATCATCCCGGACGATCACACGTTTCGTGACTTCGGATTCATGGGCAGTGAAGATGCGCTCACGCCTCACATGGACCGGCTAGCGGAGCGTTCGGCACGGTTTGTACACGGTTACGTGCCCTCCAGCCTGTGCAGCCCTTCGCTGGCAGTGCTGCTCACAGGATTGTATCCGCACCAGAGCGGCCTGCACTACAATCATCCGCCACCGGGAAACAGCGCATTCAACCGCATGACTAGCGCCACCGAATACGAAGCAGCGCGGAGTGGTGCCTTTGAGATCATCCGCAAACTGCCGACGCTGCCACGCCTTCTCGGTGAGCGCGGATACCTGTCCTTGCAGACAGGCAAGTTCTGGGAGGGACACTTTTCCAACGCGGGCTTCAGTGAGGGCATGACCCTTTTCAAACCCCGTCTCGGTCAGGATTACGGGGGAAATCGAAGGCTCAAGTCCGGCGCGCTTGCAGCCCATGGAAACGGTGACCATGGATTGCAGATAGGACGCGAAACGATGAAGCCCATCGCGGATTTTCTAACCCGCGTCACCGAGATGAAGAAGCCGTTCTTTATCTGGTATGCACCTTACCTGCCGCATCTTCCACACGACTCTCCCGAACGCTACCACAAGCTGCATCGAGAGCGTGGAGCAGCGCCGCATCGCATCCCTTACCTAGCCGCCATCAGTCAGCTGGATGACACGGTGGGCGAGTTGATGGGAATGCTGGAGACAAGCGGACTCACCGACAGGACGCTGGTGGTTCTGTGCTCTGACAATGGATGGACACCAAGCAACAAGCCATCCAAGAAGAACCCCAAAGAGTTTGATGGCACCAAAGAAAGCAAATACTCACCGTTCGAGGACGGTCTGCGCACGCCCATCCTCATTAGCCTTCCCGGCAAAGTGAAATCCTTCACCCATGAGCAGCCCGTGAGCAGTGTGGATCTGCTGCCCACCGTGCTCGAAGCCTGTGGACTAGCAGAGGCGAACCCAAACCTCCCCGGTCGCAGCCTCTGGAAGGCAGCGCTCGGTGAAGAGACGCTGAAAGTGCAGCCCGTGTACGGTGAAGTGTATCCTGGAGACGCAAGTACCCTTGGTCAGCCGGAGAGACACATTGCCTACCGTTGGCTTCGCCAAGGCGACTACAAACTCATCGTGCCTTATTTCCAGCGCTCTCAGGAACCCTGGGGCAGCTACTTGAGAGAACCTGCCTTGTTCAACTTGCGCAACGATCCTGAGGAAAAAGAAAACCTTGCCTCCGCCCAGCCCGACATGCTGCAATCCCTTCGTCAAAAGCTGGATGCGTGGTGGAACCCTGAACCGGCGAACTCACAACCATGAAGCAACTCCTCCCAGCTCTGCTCTTTATTCTCCCCACGCTGTTCGCTACGGCGAGGCCGAATATCCTCTTCATCTTCACGGATGATCATTCCTACCGCACCCTTTCCTGCTACGAAGAGGCAGAGTCCTGGGCTAGCACGCCACACATGGACCAGCTCGCAACGAAAGGCGTGCGCTTTAGCCACGCTTACATAGGCACCTGGTGCATGCCCTCACGTACCACGGTGCTCACCGGACTTCACCAATACGGAGTGCAGACCATGCGCATGACCCCACCGTATCCCGGTGCCACTTATGACCCCGAGAAGTGCCGCTTTTTGCCCGCAGTCTTTCGTCAAAATGGATACCACACCGCCCACATAGGAAAATGGCATTCGGGCAACGACGCGGGCTTTGGACGTGACTGGGATTATCAGATCGTCTGGAACCGCCCACGTCATCCGGAGAACGCGCCGAACTACTACCATGACCAACTACTCTCCATCAACGGCGGCGAACCGCATGTGGTGAAGGGCTACTCCACTGACAACTACACCCGCTGGGCCGTGGACTACATCAAGGGTGAGAACCGGGACAAATCCAAGCCCTGGTACCTCTGGCTCTGCTACGGCGGAGTCCATGCGCCCTACACCCCGGCGGACCGCCATCTGGAGGCGTACCACGATGCCCAAGTGGCCACACCGCAAGACATTTACCCGCCACGCCCCGGCAAGCCAGGATACATGCAAAGCGTGGCGGCGTGGCAGCCGGGCGAGGATGGTCAGCCCGTACTGAGTGACAAGGCACTTGGCAGCGAGGTGGGCGATCACAAAGAGCGAGATCAAGGACGTAACCTTTCGCAGTGGTCCCGTCAGTATCATCAAGCGGTCAAGGCGCTGGATGAAGGCGTGGGCCAGCTCATGGCTGCGCTTGAGGAGACTGGCCAGCTTTCCAATACCTTGGTCGTGCTGGCCGCAGACCAAGGTTACGCCTGGGGACAGCATGGATTTCGTGCCAAACTCGCGCCGTATGATGCGAACATCCGCGGTCCACTCATCATTTCCAAACCGGGGGAACTACCCGAAGGCACCGTTTGCCGCACGCCGGTAGGAGGTGCAGACCTGGCTCCCACGTTGCTTGCCTTCGCAGGCATTGAGCAGCCTTGGTCCATGCATGGCCATGACCTGTCTCCCTTGCTCAAAAACCCAGACGCGGCCTGGCCGCACACGACCATCATGCCCTTCACGGCGGACAAGTTCGGCGCGGACTGCGACTTGGTTCCACCGCCGCCAGGCAATCAACACAAAGCCGGGGTGCCCTGGTATGTCATGCTCGTGGAGAAGCATCTGAAATACATCCGCACGCTCAATGCCAACGAGCCAGAAGAACTCTATGACCTAGCCGTCGACCCTGAGGAACTCACAAACTTGGCACCACTTTCTGAACACAGGGAGACCTTGCTGCGCCTTCGCGCCGCCGCCATAGCCGAACTCAAGCGCACGGGAGCAAAGATGGTGGACTCCCTTCCTCCAGTCAAAGAATAGCACCCCTCATCACCATGCGGTCACTCATCCTCACCCTGCTCCTTGCCCCCTGCACGCTGCTCACCGCAGCAAAGCCAAACATCGTTTTCATCCTGGCCGATGACATGGGCTGGTCTGACCTAGGATGCTACGGGGGCGAAATCGAAACCCCGAACCTCGATACGCTGGCGAAGAACGGACTTCGATTCACGCAATTCTACAACACCACGCGCTGCTGGCCCACGCGGTCCGCCCTGCTCTCCGGCTACTACGCACAGCAAATTCACCGTGATGAGCTGCCGGGCATCGGCGGTGGTGGACAGGGTGTACGGCAAAAATGGGCACGTCTGCTGCCGGACTTTCTCAAGCCTGCAGGTTACCGCAGCTACCACACAGGCAAGTGGCACATCGACGGGCCCGTACTCGCATCCGGCTTCGACAAATCTCTCGACATGCGCAACCAAGGCAGCTTCTTCACGGCCAAGGGCAACTCCATCGACGACAAGCCAATCACACCCGCTGAAGACGAATCTGGGTACTACGCCACCATAGCCACCGCAGATCACGCCATCGAGTGCCTGAAGGACCACGCAGTGCATCACAATGGCAAGCCCTTCTTCCATTACATCGCATTCATAGCGCCGCACTTCCCTCTGCACGCTCTGCCGGAGGACATAGCGAAGTATCAGGACAAATACCTTAGTGGCTGGGACAAGATGCGCGAGGCCCGCTTCGCAAAGCAGCAACAAATGGGCCTCATCCATGCGTCTCTGAGCAAACTCGAGTCAGACATAGGACCGCCCTACGACTTCCCGAACGCCATGGAAAAACTTGGTGCCGGAGAGATCAACCGTCCCTTGTCCTGGGACACTCTGACCGACGAGCAAAAACGCTTCCAGGCCACCAAAATGGCCATCCATGCCGCCATGGTGGACCGCATGGACCGGGAGATCGGACGTATTCTTGCGCAACTCAAAGAGATGGGCGCCTTCGAGAATACGCTCATCCTTTTCGCCTCAGACAACGGCGCAAGCGCCGAGATCATGGTACGCCACGGAGGTCATGATCCCGCAGCTCCTCCGGGAAGTGCGGCCAGCTACCTGTGCCTGGGACCAGGCTTTTCCAGCGCCTGCAACACCCCCTTCCGCCGCCACAAAACCTGGGCTCATGAAGGCGGCATCGCCACACCGTTCATCGCCCATTGGCCAGCAGGCATCAAAGCAAAGAACGAGCTTCGTCATACACCAGCCCACGTCATCGACTTCGTGCCCACTGCGCTAGAACTGGCTGGGATCGAAAAGCCTACTGCCTGGGAAGGCGAGGCCATTCCTCCAGCGCCTGGCAAGAGCCTCGTTTCCCTTTTTGAAAAGGATCAGCCTCTGCTGCGGGAGAGCCTGTGGTGGTTGCATGAGGGTAACAAAGCCCTCCGCGCAGGAAACTGGAAGCTCGTAGCAGACAACAACAAGCCGTGGGAACTCTATGACCTGGGCAAGGACCGCACCGAGCAGCACGACTTGGCTCCATCCATGCCGGAAAAAGTGAAGGAACTGGAAACCATGTGGCAAATGCAGACAAACGAGTTCACGGCACTGGTGCAGAAGACCCTCAATGAGCAGCCCCAGCCAAGAGCGAAAAAGTCAAAGAAGTAGGCCACGTTTATGAACGTTCGACTCATCATTGCGCTCCTGCTCTCACCTTGCCTTGCGCTTGCCGAGTCAAAGCCGAACATCGTGTTCATCTACGCCGATGACCTCGGGTTTGGAGACCTCGCCTGCCACGGTCACCCGCACATCAAGACGCCGAACCTTGATCGCTTGGCGCGTGAGGGCACTGACTTCTGGAGTTTCACGGTGGTGAACCCGGTTTGTTCGCCCAGCCGCACCGGCATCGTGACGGGCCAGTATCCCTCCCGCTGGGGCGTGCATCAGCACTTTGCTACGCATGAGCAGAACGTGGAGCGCAACATGCCTGACTGGCTGGATCCGAAGGCACCCTTGCTGCCGCGCATCATGAAAAACGCTGGCTACAAAACGGCGCACTATGGCAAGTGGCACCTCTCCGGAGGCAACATCGAAGACGCACCGCTGCCTTCAGAGTATGGATACGATGACGCAGCCGTGTGGACTGGGCCTGGAAGGCACGTCTTCGACGGCACGAGTTACGCCGCCATGCAGAAGGGTGACGCTTCCGCTCACGATGCCACCGCAGCCTCATGGATCAGCGTAGCGGCCACAGATCACGCGCTCCGCTTCATTCGCGAGACCGAGGGAGACCCGTTTTACATCAACTTGTGGCTGCATGAGACACACCATCTCGTGAGCGCCACAGAGGAAGACAAGAAGCCCTACCCCAACATCGCCGAGCCCCAGCGCACCTACTACGCAGCCGTGACTCGCGCAGACCACCAGGTAGGCCGCATCCTTGATCTGCTGGATGAACTCAAACTCGCAGAGAACACCATCGTCATCTTTTCCAGTGACAACGGGCCAGAGAACAGCCATACCCAACCCGGGCAGAAGTTTTACTTCAGCCAAGGGGATACCGGCGGCCTGCGAGGACGGAAGCGCAGCCTGTTGCTGGGCGGCGTCAACGTGCCATTCCTCGTCCGCTGGCCCGGCGTAGTGCCTGCAGGTCATGTGGATCAAACGACAGCGCTCGCCGCAGTGGACGTCATGCCCACCCTACTCGCCGCAGCACGCATCAACACACCCGAAGCGGGAGAGTCTGACGGTGAAAACATGCTCGCCGCATTCAAAGGCGAACCACAGCATCGCACCAAGCCCGTCTTCTGGTGGTGGCAGGGAAAGCACTCCGGTGACGACTGGCCTGCATACGCCATGCGTGAGGAGGAGTGGATGCTGATCCTGGATGAAACAAAGACCAGGATCGAGCTGCACAACGTCCTGACGGATCGCGCCCAGGCTATCAACCTAGCGGACAAAGAGCCAGACCGAGTCAAGCGTATGACAGCCTCCATCGAACAATGGGTGGCCACCTTGCCGACCGTCGTCCGTCCCAGCCTACAGTCCACCGCCACCCCTCAGCAAACACGGCCCACTCTGAAGGCACAGACCATCTCCGAGACGCGCGCCCGCGTCTTCAAGAACTGGGATAAGGACGAAGACGGACATCTCTCGCTTGACGAATACCGCAACGGTCTGACCGATAAAAGTAATGCCGAGGCGAGGTTCAAAAACTTCGACTGCAACAGCGACGGAATGCTGAGCCGCGACGAGTTTGTCACGCCATCGCGTTGAGCGCGGCTTTTTGCGAGATGAGTTCCTTTATCACGTTCACACAGGCCATGAAACCGTTCCTACTCCTCTTCATCCTCGGTTGGGTGTCTCTGGCCTCTGCGGAAAAGCCGCACATCATCTTCATCATGGCGGATGACATGGGCTGGGGGCAGACTAGCTACCGCGGGCACCCCATTTTGAAGACGCCGAACCTGGATGCCATGGCAGCGAACGGACTGCGGTTTGAGAACTTTTATGCAGGAAACCCCGTGTGCTCACCCACACGCGCAGCGGTGCTCACGGGCCGCACCAATGAACGCGCCGGAGTGCTCAGCCACGGCTACGCTCTCCGTTTACAGGAGAAGACCATCGCACAAGCTCTGAAAAAGGCAGGCTATGCCACCGGTCACTTCGGCAAGTGGCACCTCAATGGATTGAAAGGACCCGGCGCCCCCATCCTGAAAGACGATCCATACAGCCCAGCCGCTTTTGGTTTCGATGAGTATGTGTCAGCGACCAACTTCATCGACATGGATCCCTGGCTTGGACGCAACGGCGTCCCCGAGAAACTCACTGGTGAATCCTCTGAACTCATCATAGCCGAGGCGCTGCGGTTTATCAAAACTCAGCATCAGGCAGGGAAACCCACCTTTTCGATCATCTGGTTTGGCACCCCGCACGGCCCCTTCCTCGCGTCCGAGCAGGACAAGAAGGACTTCGCCGAACTGCCAGAAAAATCGGCTGATCACCACGGCGAACTCGTAGCCATGGACAGGGGTATCGGGCACCTCCGCAACACACTAAAAGAGTGGGGCATCGCACAGGATACACTGGTGGTGTTCAACAGCGACAACGGCGGACTTCCGGACATCACGCCCAACACCACAGGTGGGCTGCGCGGAAACAAGGGCACCGTGTACGAAGGCGGCCTGCGCGTGCCTGGCATCATCGAGTGGCCTGCGGTCATCAAGCCGCGCGTTACCGAGTTTCGTGCCTGTGTGGTGGATTTGTTTCCCACCGTGGCAGAGATCGTGGGCATCACCGACGACGCGTTTGTAAAACCTCTGGACGGCATCAGCCTTCGAAAGCTCTTTGATGGTGAGACGGCACCTAGGCAGCAGCCGCTTGGTTTTCGTTACGGCGAGAAAGCCGCTTATACAGACGGACGCTACAAGCTGGTGACCAATGCCCTCAGCCGCGGTGAGTTTGAACTCTACGATCTGGAGACCGATGACCGGGAGACGCATGACATCTCGAAAACCAAGCCTGAAGCGTTTGAAGCCATAAAGAAGCGCTTCCTCGCGTGGAATGAGAGCGTCAGCGCCAGCTTCCAGGGCAAGGACTACCCAGAAGGAAAGCTCAACCCGCCAGACCCAGAGTCCGTGAACTGGTTCGAGACGGAGCGTTATCGCCCCTATCTGGAGCAGTGGGGCACCTACTGGGCCTATCAAGGCTACTTTGACCGCTCCGGAAAACCCCTGCCAAAGGGCAAAGACAAACGTAAAAAGCAAGATCGCTGACTCGACATGCCACGCATCCGCATCATTCTTCACACCCTCCTTCTCGGACTCGCAGCCGCCTCGTCCCATGCCGCCCAGCCTAACCTCATCTGGATCATGGCAGACGACCTAGGCTGGGGTGATCTCGGCAGCTACGGGCAGAAGGTCATCCAGACACCGCACCTCGACCGCATGGCCGCCGAAGGTATCCGTTTCACTCATTTCTACGCTGGAGCCACCGTGTGTGCGCCTTCTCGCAGCGTGTTGATGACCGGCCTACACCATGGTCATACCCGGGTGCGTGGCAACGCCGGAAAAGAGAACCCCGCCGCCCAGGCTCTGAGGGAGGGTGACGTGACCGTGGCGAGTGTACTGAAAAGCGCGGGCTACACCACCGCGCTGATTGGCAAATGGGGACTAGGAGATGTGGGCGAGGCAGAGAGCGGACTGCCGCGCAAACATGGCTTCGACTACTTCTACGGCTACCTCAACCAGAAGCACGCGCACAATCACTTCCCCGACTACCTTTGGCGAAACGAGACCAAAGAACCGCTCTCGAACATCATCGTCCCCGTGGGAGATGAGGGAGCGGGCTACGCCACCACAGCCATTCATTACGCAGACGACCTCTTTGCCGATGAAGCGCTGAACTACGTCACGGAGAACAAAGGCAAGCCCTTCTTTCTCTACTGGAGCATGGTCATTCCCCATGCGAACAACGAGCGGACCAAAGAACTCGGCGATGGAGCCCACGTGCCAGACTACGGTCCATACGCAGATAAAGACTGGCCTCCACAAGACAAAGGGCAGGCAGCCATGATCACCCGGCTGGACGGATACGTGGGCCGCATGATGGAACATCTCAAAACCGAAGGACTTGCAGAGAACACGCTCCTCATCTTCACCAGCGACAACGGACCTCACAATGAAAGCAAGCACGACCTCACCCGCTTTAATCCCTCCGGTCCCTACACTGGCATCAAGCGTAGCCTCACAGACGGCGGCATCCGTGTGCCCTTCATCGCCTGGTGGCCAGGCACCGCGAAGCCCGGTGTGTCAGATCATCCCGGCTACTTCCCGGACTGGCTGCCCACTGCCGCAGAACTCGCGGGCGCGGCTGTGCCAGAAAAGACAGATGGCATCAGCCTCGTGCCGCTCTTGAAGGGCAAAACCTCCGAACAGAAGAAGCATGAGTTCATGTACTGGGAGTTTCATGAAGGCGGCTTCAAGCAGGCTGCGCTTTACCAAGGCCGCTGGAAGGGCATTCGCATGGGAGGACCAGACGCCACCATCAAGCTCTACGACCAACAAAACGATACCGCAGAAGAAAACGACGTAGCCGCCAAGCACCCGGAGATCGCCGCCAAGATCGGAGATTACCTCAAGACCGCCCGTTCGCCGCTTCCCGAGTGGGAACCCAACTGGCAACCCCAAGGCAAAAACACCAAAGGCAAGAAGTAACGACCCACTATCCCTACCATGAACCGCATCCTCCTCGCTTTCGCCCTGCTGTCAGCATTTGCTAATCCCCACTCCTCATTTGCTGGAAAGCCCAACGTCCTGTTCATGATTTCCGATGACCTGAACAACTACCTCGGCTGCTACGGTGACCCGCGTGCGAAGACGCCGAACATCGACAAGCTCGCTGCTCGAGGTGTGCGCTTCGACCGAGCCTACTGCACCTTCCCCCTCTGCGGCCCGAGCCGTAACTCCATGCTGACCGGGCTCTACCCGAACAGCACCGGCATTCTGAGCAACGCGCAAATCTTCCGCCAGACCATCCCGTCTCACATCAGCCTGCCGCAGGCCTTCCGTCTCAGCGGCTACTTTGCGGGGCGCATCGGCAAGCTCTATCATTACAATGTGCCCAACTCCGTAGGCACGGACGGACATGATGACCCTGGCTCCTGGGAGCTGGAACTCAACCCCATCGGCGTGGACCGCAGCGAGGAAGAACCTATGATCACCACACTGACCCCAGGCCAGTTCGGTGGCACCCTGAGTTGGTATGCCTCCCCGAAAAGCGACGAGCATCACACGGACGGCAAGCTTGCCGCCGATGCCGAGTGGGTGCTAGAGCGTTGCGCCAGACAAAAGGAACGCCCCTTCTTCCTGGCCGTTGGCTTTTTCCGACCCCACACACCCTACGTAGCGCCTGAGAAGCCCTACTTCGGCTGGTATGATCGCGAAGAAATGCCTCTGCATCCCACGCTCGACAAGAACCCACCAGAAGTTCCGCAGGCTGCACTTGGCAGTTACAAAAAGGAACAGGACAAGCTCACGGATGAACTGCGCCGCGAGGCCTTGCAGGCCTACTATGCGAGTATCAGTTTCATGGATGCGCAAGTCGGCCGCGTGGTGGATGCCCTGGAGCGCCTGGGCCTAGCGGATAACACCATCATCGTCTTCACCAGCGACCACGGTTATCACATGGGCGAGCACGGCTTGTGGCAGAAGCAGAGCCTCTTTGAAGGCAGCGCCCGCGTGCCCCTACTCATCGTTGCACCCGGCGTCTCCAAAGAAGGCTCCGTTGCCAAATCACCCGTCAGTCACCTCGACCTCTACCCCACGCTCATTGAACTGGCCGGAGTCAAAGGGCCCGACAATCTCCAGGGCCAGAGCCTGGTACCACTCCTGAAAAACCCAGAAGAGAAAGGCCGCGGTTGGGCCATCACCCAGGTCGTCCGGGGCGGCAACTTCAACCGCCAAGGTGCCGCCGCCGCCATCATGGACAAAGGCAAACGCTTCTTCGGCTACAGCCTCCGTACGGAACGCTGGCGCTACACCGAGTGGGATGAAGGTGCCGCCGGAACCGAACTCTATGACCACGACAACGACCCGAAAGAACTCGTCAATCTCGCAGCCAAGCCAGAACACGCCACCACAGTGAAGGAACTCAGCGCCGCGCTGCGCGAAGCGGCGAAGTCCACCTTCCCCGAAAGTGGAGTAACGCCAGAGCTGAAAACCGGCACCTGGGCACCGAATCTTCTCAATCCCTGACCACCACATGAAGGCCATCCTTCTCGCAGCCCTCACCGGCAGCCCCCTGCTCACAGCCGCCCCAGTAGCCGTTTACGTCTCTGAACGAGGGGAGAACCGCATCGTCTGCTGGCACCTGGACGAATCAACCGGAGAGTTGAGCCGCCGCAGTGAGACCCCTCTGCCAGGCTCGCCAGGCAGCTTGGCTGTCAGCACCGGCGGCAGGCAGCTTCACGCCGCCATCCGCACCTCGAAGCAGTTCGCCAGCTTTCAAATCAAACCCAAAACCGGCGAGCTGTCTGAGCTCTCTCTGGCACCTGCGGGATTCAATGCCGCTTACATCACGCTCGACAAGACAGGCGGCTGGCTGCTCTCCGCCTCCTACAGCGAAGGTGTAACAGGCGTATCGAAGGTGGAAAACGGCCGAGTCTCCGGAGAGCCACTTCAAGTCATTGAAACGGGCAAAAAGGCCCACTGCATCCAAGTATCGCCAGACAATCGTTTTGCCTTTGTTCCACATGTCGGAGAACTCAACAAGGTCGAGCAGTTCCACTTTGATGCGGACACGGGTAAGCTCCTATCCAATGAGCCACCTCACATGGCAGCCGGCGAAGGCCAGGGACCGCGGCACATGCAGTTTCATCCCAACGGCAAGTGGGCTTACTTCGTCAACGAACAGGGGCAAAGCGTCTCCCTCTGTGACTACGATGCCGCCAAAGGCACCATGACACCGCGCCAGACCGTGCCTACCGTGCCGCCAGACTGGGACCTCAGTCAGGGTTCTTGCGCAGACATCCACATCACGGCGGATGGGCAGTTTGTCTATGCCTCCAACCGAGGTCACGACAGCATCGCCATGTTCGCTGTCAACGAAGCGGATGGCACACTCACCTCTCTTGGACAAGAACCCACGGCAAAGACGCCACGCTCGTTCTGCCTGACGCCAGGGGACGCCTACCTCGTCTCAGCCGGAGAAGGCGCCGCCAGTCTCGTCGTGTATAGGCGCGACTCCGTCACAGGCAGACTAGAGGTCGTCAAAACTTACACTTGCGGGGAAGGTCCCGCCTGGGTCACCAGCACTCGCGTACCGTAACCAACCCAAGGCAAGCCAAGCACTCGCCAATCCGCAGGCGTTCGCGAAGTTCAAAGCGGCCAGTCAGCGGCAACAAAGAGCGCAGGCCACGATCCAAATGGAGGTCCCAGCACTTGGCTCAGCCCATCTGGGACTCCGCTTCAAGAATGCGGTCCAGCGCCTGGGCAAACTCATGCGCTGTTTCCATGGGCAGCATGATCGTATCCCGTCTGCCGCGCACATCCTCCGTGATCTTGATGAACCGGCCCCTGTCATTCTCTTTGAGATCCAGAAAGAAAATCTTCCTGTCACTCACGATCTTCTCCGAGTGGAGCGCGTCATGCCGCCTCTCTTCTCCTTGGTCAAAGTCTCTCATTTTCCTTGGCTCCTCCGCACATGCTTCCGTTGATTGATTTTAGCGGGTCTTTATGAACGCGATATTAGAAATCCGCACACAGAAGTCAACGCTTCTGTCAGAGAGTGTGCGTATCAAACAAAACTTGCGCTTCCCCTACCCATGACTACGGTTTCATCCCGCCAAGACGGACGCCTCCGTAGCTCAGTTGGTAGAGCAGAAGACTCTTAATCTTTGGGTCGTAGGTTCGAATCCTACCGGGGGTACCACTCCGCGTCCAGTCTCGGGCACCGCCCGTCTGTGTCCTGAACATCCCGTTTGCCCGCTAGCCTACGCGAATGTAAACGCTCCTTCGCGTGAACCCCACCCTCAACGAACCAGACTCACCCTTCGACCTCGCCCTGCGTCCGGCGGACTTTGCCGAGTTCCATGGTCAGACCAAGGTCAAAGAGCAGCTCCTCGTCATGGTAGAAGCTGCGAAGCTCCGGAATGAGGCGCTGGATCACGTCCTGCTCTGCGGCCCACCCGGCTTGGGCAAAACCACGCTCGCCAATCTCATCGCCTCCTCGGTCGGCTCAAAGCTGCACACCACCAGCGGCCCGCAGATCGAACGCGCCGGAGACCTAGCCGGCATCCTGACCAACCTTCAGGAGCGGGACATCCTCTTCATCGACGAGATTCACCGCCTACACCCCAGCATCGAAGAATACCTCTACCCGGCCATCGAAGACTTCCGGCTGGACATCATCATCGACCAGGGACCCAAAGCCCGCACCATCCGCATCGACCTCCCCCCATTCACGCTAGTGGGTGCCACCACGCGCGCCGGCAAGCTCACCGCCCCCATGCGCAGCCGCTTTGGCATCCCCAACCGGCTGGACTACTACACCGTAGAAGAACTCCAGCACATCCTCATGCGCTCAGCCCGGCTGCTCCGCGTGGAAATGCAGCCGCCGGGTGCCCGGGAAATCGCACGCCGCGCCCGGGGTACGCCCCGCATCGCCAACCATCTCCTCCGCTGGGTACGAGACTACGCACAGGTGAAAGCCGGCAACGTCATCACTGAAGATGTCGCCTCACAAGCGCTGGGCATGAGAGACATCGACGAGGACGGGCTGGATGAAATGGACAAGCGTGTGCTGGAGGCGCTCATCAGCAAGTTTGAAGGCGGCCCCGTGGGGCTCAACTCCATCGCCGTGGCCGTGGGTGAAGACGCATCCTCACTGGAAGAAGTGCATGAGCCCTACCTCGTCATGCAAGGCTACGTCAAACGCACGCCCAGAGGCCGCGTAGCCATGCCCTCCGCCTACCGCAAGCTAGGCCTCATCCCACCGACAAGCGCCCAAGCCGAGTTGTTCTGAAAACGGGCTAGTTGGCTCCAGGAATCGGAATGCGGCAGCAACAACCGGAGTGCGCAGTCCGGGCCGTCATCTAAGATGCCGGTGTCATGTCCACACGCTCTGTCCCATTCACCACCAACGCCAGCCGCATGCAGGCTGTGCTCACCCGCAACGTGAATGCCGCTGGGTGTTTCGTCTTCGCAGTCACCACCACGGGCGTGTTCTGCCGACCAGGCTGTCCCTCCCGAATCCCAAAACCAGAGAATGTACGCCTTTTCGATACCAGCACACTCGCCGTCCGTGCCGGCTTCAGGCCCTGCAAGCGCTGCCGTCCAGACCTTCCGCACCCCGCACTGGACACCACGGAGCGTATCGCTGCGAGCTGCCGACGCATCGAGTCCGCTGAAGAACCACCTTCGCTTCAGGAACTGGCGGACGCAGTGGGAATGAGCCGGTTCCACTTTTTGCGTCGTTTCAAAGAAGTGACCGGCACCACACCAAAAGCCTTCGCCATGGCTATCCGAGCAGCGCGAACGCGCCAGGAACTATCCAAGGCACACTCAGTGACGGAAGCCATCTACCAGACAGGGCACAACTCATCAGGCCGCTTCTATGAATCCACTGCCGCCTTGCTCGGCATGTTGCCCGCCACCTATCAGGCTGGAGGCAGTGGAGAACAGATCGAGTTCGCCATAGGTGAGTGTTCGCTGGGAGCCGTATTGGTAGCCTCCACCACCAAAGGCCTCTGTGCCGTACTGCTGGGTGACGACGCCGAGCTCCTCATCCGCGAGGTGTGTGAGCGCTTTCCAAAAGCGAGGCTAAGGCCAGGAGACGCAGCGTTTCGTCATAGAGCGGCACAGGTCATCACCTTCGTAGATGAGCCCACCGTAGCCTCATCCCTGCCGCTCGACCTCAGAGGCACGCTTTTTCAGCAACAAGTATGGCGGGCGCTACAAAGGCTGCCTCCCGGAGAGACACTGACCTACTCCGAACTGGCGAAGCGTCTCGGCAGACCGAATGCCGTGCGGGCTGTGGCCAGGGCTTGCGCGGCCAATACCCTGGCAGTCATCGTTCCCTGTCACCGCATCGTGCGGCGGGATGGAGGTCTGGCAGGCTACCGCTGGGGTGTGGACCGCAAGCGAGCACTGCTTCTGAGAGAGAGACTGCTGGCGCAAAGACCGTAGAAGGCATCCGTCATGAGTTCACTTCGCGCGATTCTTCTGCCTCTTTGTCTGTTTCTCTGTCTGCCCACAGCCAACGCAGCCATCCAGGCCGGCGCCGCAGTGGTGGATGTCTCACCTCCGAAACTGCCCGTGCTGGTGAACGGCGGAATGCTCAGCCGCTACATTGACAAAATCAAAACCCCCGTTCACGCACGGGCCGTCGTGGTCAGCGATGGCAGCACACAACTCGCCATCGTGGTGGTGGACAGTTGCATGATGGGCCGGGTATTGCTGGACGAGGCGAAAAAGATCGCCGCCGAAAAGACCGGCATCCCAGCCGATCACCAGCTGATCTCCGCCACTCACACGCACACCGCACCGGCATCGATGGGGTGCCTGGGTACCGACGCAGATCCAAACTACGTCCCCTACCTCAGGGAGAAACTGGTGGAAGTGATCGCAGCTGCACAAAAGAAGCTCCAGCCGGCGAAAATCGGCTTTGGAAAAGGGAACGCGGCCAGCTTCACCGCACTGCGGCAGTGGATACGCCGGCCTGACAGAGTGGTGGAGGATCCCTTCGGCAACATGACCGTACGGGCCAACATGCACGCCGGGCGCAACTGGGACGATGTCACCGGCGAATCCGGCCCGGAAGATCCAGACTTGAGTCTCATCTCTTTCCAACATGCAGACGGCAGACCGCTGGCCGTCATCGGAAACTTCTCCATGCACTACTTTGGAGACAAGGACATCAGCGCGGACTACTTTGGCCTCTTCTGCGAGGGCCTGAAGAAGCGCATCGCGCCCGAGGGCGACTTTGTAGGTCTCATGTCGCACGGATGCAGTGGTGACATCTACCGGACCGACTACACCGTACCCGAGAAAGAACGGTGGAACCCGACCATTGAGGAATACACCGAAGGCCTGCTGGACATCGCCATGCAAGTGTATGGCAGCATCAAGCACGCGGACGCAGCGGACCTGAAAATGGCAGAGGCCAGGCTGCCCATGAAATACCGCACGCCTAACAAACAAATGCTGGAATGGGCACAGCGGACTGTGGCGGAGATGGGCGACCGCCCGGCGAAGACACCCACAGAAGTTTATGCCAGAGAGCAGATCATCCTGCACGAGCTTCAGCAGACCGAAGTCGTGGTCCAGGGGCTACGCATCGGAGACATAGGCATCGCCACCACACCGTGCGAGACTTATGCCATCACCGGACTGAAGATTAAAGCCGCATCCCCCTTGCAGAATACGATGGTCATCGAACTGGCAAACGGCGGAGACGGCTACATACCACCGCCAGAGATGCATGCATTCGGCGGTTACAACACCTGGGCCGCGCGTTCTGCGGGGCTGGAAGTGATGGCGGAACCTAGGATCACGCAAGCGGGCATCACCCTGCTGGAGCGTGTCAGCGGACAGCCACGACGGCCATGGCACCTGAGCGAGGGAACTGCTTCCAATGCCCTTCGAACCGCCCGGCCCTTCGCCTGGTGGCGGCTTAACGAGTTCGAGGGACCACACGCCGAAGACGCAACGGGCGGCAATCGAGATGCCACCTACGAGAACGCAAACACCTTCTACCTGGAAGGGCCGCACTCCACCGCCTTCTGTTCGGACGGCCAAGTGAACCGCGCCCCTCACTTCGTAGGCAGCAGACTGCGTGCACGGCTGGCCGATCTCAAGGGCGATGTGTCCGTCTCACTTTGGTTCTGGAACGGCATGCCGGAAGGGGCCCGAGACGTCACTGGCTGGCTGATTTCAAGGGATCACGACCACGGCCTAAGCGCTCAGGGTGAACATCTGGGCCTGGGTGGGAAGAGCGGACAGACCTCCCGTCTCATTTTCCAAGCTGGGCTGGATGCGGGCAAGTGGGCACTCGGCAAGGCGCTCGTCCCGCGCTGGCAGTGGCAGCATCTCGTCTATGTGCGGGAAGGTGGCAAGGTACGGGTGTACTTGAATGGCACCCTGGACCTCGAAGCCGAAGCCCCGCAGAGCAGCATCCCACAATGGTTCTTCGCCGGGCGCAGCGACAACGACTCCAACTGGGAAGGTCGCATCGACGAAGTAGCGGTGTTCGATCGTGCGTTGAGTGCGGAGGAAGCGGGCGAGTTAATGGTGCGTTGAAGCTCCACATCGCGGCCACCCCACCTCATGCCCAAATCTCAAGCCAACAAAAAATCCCCTTGATCACTCTGAAACTGCTGACCCCGTTTTGCCACTCATCGGGCAGGCGGTGGGAGCGGTGCAGAGCATGTCAGTGATGGGAAGGGTGGGCCGCAAGCTTTGCGAGGCGGCACATCAGCATAGGTCATGGTTCGCCGACAACGCCGAAGTAGCCATGATCTCGAAATGCCCAGACCACAACAGCGTGAGCGATCAACGCAATCACAAGAGCGCTAGTGACAGGACTCACTGGCACTTTGATCTCGCGTTTCATTGATGCTGATAAAATTGGGACCACGAAAGATACTATCGCTAAGGCCACGATTGACGGACGAATGAAGGTCAGCGCCCATTTGATGTATCTGGGTGTGTATCGCTCCATCAAAGGTCCGAAAATCAATTCATAGGAACCTTGAAGCCAGAAGAACGTGACCAGTAAGATGGTTCCAGCGAGAACAAGGCTTGAAGTCTGCCCTACTTTTTGCATGGCCTTTTTTCCTCCTTTGTCGGTGTGGTATCGCGGGACCACCAATCTTCCCATGATTCCTCACCGTAACCACCTTTGCCGATAAAGATCCGAACCACGGTTACCTCTTTGCAACACTCGCAGAGCTTGGCGATGGCAGCTTTCTCGGCTGCGACCATCCTCCGATTCTTGTCCATGTCCATGCTATCCCGATCCCCTGGACTGTCAGGAACGCCAGGGATACGATTCCCCTCGGGGATAGCGTTGTTCGTCGGAGTGTTGCCGCATGTATCCTGACCAGCGAACCACCCACAACCAGGTTCTTTTGGCGGTTCAAAGTGATTCACGGTCTCTGGTCTTCCGTGGCCGTCAATGATTACGACCTCACAACTGTTCACTTTGACATTAACGTCATACGGGTCGCCGCCCGGAATCGGTGTAACTCTGGGATCTGCTAGACCCAAGTAGTCGCACTTGTTCACCGGATCATTTCCGACCATCCCATAAAGGTTGATTCCCCCACGCTCAGCTATGGGATCCCTGCTCAGCCATCGCCCCATCTCCGGGGAATAAAAGCGGTAGCCGAAGTACACTAAGCCGATTGCTTCGTCTGTGTATTTGGTGCTGAAGCGCAGTGGGGGTATGGGGGTGCCGGTGTTGCTGCTGGTGGTGGTGTGGTT